>JAXFND010000013.1:0-114581 GCA_034181285.1 Porphyromonas sp.
TACCTCAAGTCGCATCGTGGGGTAAGGGGATGGTGGCTACATATTGATGTTGTGCTGTTGCTTTTTACTGAAAGCTGCTACTAACGACTCATAAATCTACCCTTAATCGTGTATTGGATGATAGTTGCGGATTTTAGGAAAGACTGAGGTGCAGCCGTCTGGGCCAAAGAGATCTGCAGGTAGAACACCCCGTGGGAAAAGGATAGAAGCCAAGAGGCGACCGAGTCACTACTCAAACTCGGTCGCCTTTTGCTTTTTGATTACCTCGGTGACTTGGATCCCGTAATTCTCAAGCAACTCAAACTCGGTCGCCTCTTGCTTTTTGATCCGTCAGCTAGGGGACAAATATCAATCGCGGAACTTGTCGTAGAAATGCCCCTCGGTTTTCTTTCCCTGTCCCTTGCTATTCCGGCCCTTGGGCTTATCCTTGCCCGAGTAAGACCTCTCTCGTCTTGATTTGGGAAAAGTAGCCGCAGCATCCTTGCGAGATCTCCTCTTGTATTCGGATCGGGGAGCACGGGAGCGTGGGCCTCTGTCGCCAGACGACTCGCCAAATGGCTTGGCATGCTCCACGCGGATCAATCGCCCCTTAAGCTCATAGCCGTTCATCATTTCGATCACACTGTCTGCCACATCTTCTTCGACCTCGAAATAGGCCTGTCTCGATAGCAAATCTATCTTGCCGATCTTAACTCGAGGACCGGGACAGCAGCGGTTGATCAACTCGATGAGTTTATCAGGGAAAAGCTGGTCTATCTTGCCGAAATTGATCATCAGACGGCTCATTCCCTCTTCGGCTTTGGCATTGCGCTTGTCTCGCCTGCCCTCCGAAGCTTCTGTCCTGAGGCGTCCCCGCTCATCAGCCTCGTCGATCGCAGGAGCCGAGCGGTAGTACTCAAGCATACGTCTGAACTCCAGGCTCACAATGCGCTTGATCAGATCTTCACGATCAATCCAGTCTAGCTTGCGAACTATTGCGGGGAGGATGTCTTCGATCGAGGTATTCTCTTCCGGCACCTCACGCTCTATACGATCGGCCAAATTGTAGACTTGCTTCTCGCAGATTGCCTTGCCATCGGGGAGGAATACGCGCTCGAATTTCTGCCCGATTCGCTGCTCCAAAGCCTTGATCTTGGATTTCTCTCGGCCGTGGCAGAGAGCGATCGACAGACCGGTACGACCGGCACGGGCCGTACGACCGGATCGGTGCGTATACACCTCCACTTCGTCCGGCAAACCATAGTGGATGATATGAGTCAGGTTGTCCACATCCAATCCTCGGGCAGCCACATCTGTGGCCACAAGAAGCTGGATATGACCGATGCGAAACTTCTGCATCACATAGTCTCTCTGGGCCTGGCTCAACTCACCATGCAAGGCATCGGCATTGTAGCCATCCTGAATCAACTTGTCGGCTATCTCTTGCGTCTCGGCTCGGGTACGGCAAAAGACGATCCCGTATATATCCGGATAGAAATCAGCCACCCGCTTCAATGCCAGATATTTGTGCTTGGAAGAGAGAAGGTAATACTGATGCTTGATATTGGCGTTGGCCACATTGCGCGAGCCTACTACGATCTCCTTGGGATCGTGCATATAGGAGCGCGCTATCTTGTGGATATCCTTGGGCATCGTTGCTGAGAAGAGCAACAGATGCCTCTCCTCTGGCACATAACTCAGGATCTCGTTGAGGCTCTCGGAGAAACCCATATTGAGCATCTCGTCGGCTTCATCCAAGACGACTGTGTGCGTGTTCTCCAGCGACACGGCCCCCCGATTGATCAGATCGACCAATCGACCGGGAGTAGCGACCACAACGGAGACACCTTGATTGAGGGAGCGCACCTGCGCCTCTATCGAAGCCCCACCATAGACCGGTACGATCTGTATGCGATCGACGTGCTTAGAGTAGGCGATCAGGTCATCGGCTATCTGTAGGCAAAGCTCTCTCGTGGGGCTCAAGACAAGTGCAGCAGGCCGGTTTTTGGCTGGTTTCTCTCCGGCAGCTACGATCTTCTGAATCAATGGCAGGCCAAACGCAGCCGTCTTGCCGGTACCGGTCTGTGCCAAAGCGATCAGATCGATGTCGTCTCCCAGCAAATAAGGAATCACAGCCTCTTGTACAGGCATTGGATGTTCGAAACCAATCTCTCGGATGGCTTCTATCAGGGGATCCATAATCCCCAACTCGTGAAATGTAGTCAAAATAACTTCTTTGTTTTAGAATATGTCGGCACCAGACAACATGCCATCGGCACCGTCAAAGCAACAAAACACGGAGCTCAGAGCTATCGTGCTCAGTTGCTTAGTAAATTACGACGAAGACGGGCCTGATCCTCCGGTCCGAAACCTATCTCCTGAGAAAAATAGTTCGAGAAGCTCCCATAGCGTACTCGAATCTCATCCATCACCTCCATCAACAGGTCGCCATGCGCCGTGATCAGGTAGGTAAATGCCTCCTGTTGTCCCTCGCTCGCCAAGCACACTTTCCTGTGCCACTTGGTCATATCCGCCAATCGATTGATCTCGGTGTACACATCGATCACCGCACGATCCGGCACATCACAGACTTTGAGCATCAACATCCCGAGGAAAGAGAGGACCCCCCAGGGATATTCGGAGCAAAACAAGATCGGGTGCATCTCCGGGTCTGCCGCCAACAAGAGGGCTTGGCGCGTCTGGTCGTTGTTCTGGTCGATATAAGAGAGAAACAGACTGCGCACCTTGGATCGAATGTCTTTTCGTGACAGCGAACTGTCCACGGTTTGCTGCAAAAAACTCTCCAGCGTAAGGCTGCTGGCACTCGGCAGGTAGACCGTGCTGCCATCCGTCTCGACATCTTCTCCTCGCCCGGCCTCACAACCCAATACGATCTGCGAATGGAAACGCATCGAATTGATCTTGCGTACATCCAGAGGACTGAAGTTGCGGAAAAGCTCGGAGTAGCAGACTCGGCCCCAACTCGTATCAAAGCCATCACTGTTGGTCACTCCGCCCATATCCCACATATATCGCACACTATCTAGACGGGTAACCCGCAACCCGACCACTCGCTCCACATCCTGATCTGGAAAGCTTAGCCGAAAAAACTTCGGGCTGAAGTTGTCTTTCGTTACATAAGTAACTCGCCCGGCGTCTATCCACTCGTCAAAGGCACTGTCCACGACAGAGACACTCGGGTCATCGGAGACTGAGATACGGATCTTCCCCTTCGCCACAGGGTCGAGCCCCCAGCGAATCTCATAGTTCCCAATGGCTGTGCGCTCGCAATGGGCATCGAGACGATAGGCCCTACTGCTGGAGGCACAGGACGCAAGGAACAAGAGAGCAGCCGGCAAGGCAGAGAAGCCGACCGATCTCAAAAGGACGAAGATCTTCCTATCCATAGATCGCGACTTCACTTCCGGCTCAAAGTTCTACTCTTGGAGCCCAGGTACCCTCCGTGATGGCGCATAGCGTAGTCCGAATACCCAAAGCCGATCACCTGCATCGTGCGCACCACAAGCAAATCGCCTATTACAGTCATTACCGTTGTGCTGGTCGTGGGGGTCAACCCCAGAGGGCATACCTCGGCAGGATTTCCCGTAGAGAGGCACACATCAGCATGATTGGCCAGCTCGCATGCAGGGTTGCCTGTGATCAATATGATCGGGAGGTCGGGTACCAGTCCGCGAGCAAGCTCTACCAGCTCGAGGACTTCTCTTGTGCGGCCGGAGTTGCTCACCAGCAGCAGAATATCATGGGGGCGTATCAGCCCCAAGTCTCCGTGCTGTGCTTCACTGGGATGGAGGAAATAGGCGGGGGTTCCCGTCGAGCTGAAAGTCGTGGCCATATTGGCCGCTATCTGCCCTGCTTTGCCCATACCTGAGGTGATCAGTCGGCCGTCACGCCCCTGCACTCGATCGACAATCATCGCCACGGCTTTTTCGTAGTCATTGTCTTTCGGTATCTGCAAGATCGCATTCGCCTCGTACTGGAGGATCTCCTCTATGCTGTAATGCTTGCTTTCGTCTACCATCGCATCAGTTCGTATCAATATCGCCTGCAAAAGTATTCATTAAATTTGACGCCGCATTCATACACTACAGATACAACACGATGTCTTACCATATACATACGCTTGATTCGGGGCTGCGACTGGCTTTCATGCCGGAGGACGAGAAAGTAACCTACATGGGCTTTGCAGTGATGACTGGCACACGCCACGAAAACAAATCCGCCTACGGCATGGCCCACTTGGTAGAGCACATGCTTTTCAAGGGGACTTACAGCCGAAATAGCACTCATATTATACAAAGGGCGGAGGAAGTGGGGGCCGAGCTGAATGCCTATACGACCAAGGAGGAGACCTTCATCTATGCAGCCCTGCCACAACCCTACTGGCAACGAATCTTCCTGCTGCTATCCGATGTCGTCTTGAACAGTCGATTCCCGCAAGACGAATTGGACAAAGAAAAAACAGTGATCATAGACGAGATCAACTCCTATCGAGACAACCCATCCGAATTGATCTACGATGAATTCGAGAATCTCCTCTTTGCCCACACGCCTCTCGGGCATAGCATACTCGGCAGCGAGCGATCCGTCAACCATATCTCTACGGCAATGAGCATGCGGTTCATGCGCGAGCACTACAAACCGTCCAACATGCTCTTTTTTGTCAAGGGCAATGTAGACGAGCCGCGCCTGATCGAGCTGGCAGAGCGTGTATTCGGTGGATTCCCAGTCACGCCCCCCTCGGTCTGCCTTCCCTCCCCTATGCTCATACCGAGCCGTCCGCAAACAGTCCGGCACAGACGCGATACCTACCAGCAGCATGTGATGATAGGTTGCAGCACCCATTCCATGCACAGCAAAGAGCGCATCCCTCTCAGCCTCCTGCTCAATATCCTAGGAGGACCGGGCATGAACTCTCGACTAAACATGTCCTTGAGAGAACGGCACGGGTTGGTGTACAATGTGGAGGCCACCTACAATGCCTACTCCGACACCGGGATCCTGACCGTCTACTTTGCTTCGGCCCACAAACATGTAGACCAAGCCACCGAGCTGGTGTACAAAGAAATGAAGCAGCTGGCGGAGACTCCGCTCTCCGAGGCACAGCTATCCGCAGCCAAAAGACAAGCGAAGGGGCAATTGCTCATCGCAGATGATGGGCGGGAAAATGTAGCACTGAGTTTTGCCAAGAGTCTCCTGCACTACGGGAAATTCGACGGTATGGATACGGTCCTGAGCCGCATCGATGCCGTTACGGCCGAGCAAATCAGGCAAATTGCAGCCGAAACACTTATCCCCGACCGAATGTCCCGCCTGATCTACTGCTGAGATATCGCCCTCACATCCCTCTGTCCTCTGCGGACTCACCTGAAGCGTAACTCGGCTCACCCACAAATCGTATCGGGGAAATCCCCCCTCCTGTCTCACCGTTGTACCCAACAGCTTGCGGACTTCCTCGGCGCACCACTTTTTTTGTAAGCCCGGCTACCATCCATGCGCAGCCGAAGCCGGTCTACTTCACACCCAAGACACCTCCCTCTTAGCAACAGCACCCGTCTCAACAAAAATCCTTTCCCGTGCAAGCAAAAATTGCAACGCGTCGGAAATTCTGCTGCGACCCGTCAGAATAAAAAGCCTCTGATACCTCCCTCGAAAACCGTCATAAAGAGGATCTTTTTTCACTCACGAACCGAGATAGACCGATAGCACATTACTCAATCTCTGCAATTCGTCTTTTTTTACAATATATCACTTCATATAATTACACATATTTCATACTCCATGGGACACAGTGCTGCTTGAAATGGCACTTTCCCCTCTTTTATGTACTAGCAAATTACCTTAGCTAAATTACCCATACATTCAATACATTCTTCACATTTGAGTAACAAATAAAACTCCTAAAGAAGGCGTTTTCAAAGGGATTTATCGTATTTCATTGGCTATCGAATGCCAAAAATTTGGCAGTTACGATTCATGTAATTACATTTGCAGCCTAAACGAGGAGAACGGTTAAAAGAGAGAGCTCGTCTCCACGCTATTAGGAATTGTATAGTAAGAAGCAAGAAAAACATTAATACAGGTATGGTTTTACAAAAGAAACGTAAAGCTGGCATTCTAATTGGGCTATTATCGCTCTGCCTGTCAGCAGCATTTTCGCCTAAGTTGGCCGCACAGCAGGCGAGCGACTTGATCGTCACCACAGAAAAGACGGATTCCAAATGCGGAGGCGTCGACGGTAAAGTGGCGATAAAAGTGGAACTGAAGGCCGGATACTCAGGCAACACGATCAAAGAACGACAGTTCCAGCTAAGGAATTCAAAAGACAAGCCAATGGCCACCTCTGCAGACTATGTCCTTGGCAATGAATTCCTCGTTCCGGTAGACACATATACGCCTTACGCAAGGGTCCTGTTCAACAATGGTGTAACAGTAGACGTAAAGGGAGATCCCGTCGTTGTGACCACGACTTATGTCCCTGCAACAAGCGTAGTTACGCTGGAGAGAAAATCACTAAAAAACTACAAACCAAACAGTTCCTCAAGCAACGTGCCCACGGGTATCGTTTCGCTTTTTGTGAAGGATGGGATACCGCCATACACTGCCACCATAATCGAAAGCCCATCGAGCTACTCCGGCACAAAAGAATTTTCTCTCGAAGCCCAAAAGAAGAAGTACCTGTATGGACTGCCTATCGGCAAGTATAAAATCCAAATCAAAGACGGATGTAGAGCAGCTCAGGCTGTGGAAATCAATATGGAGTATGTGAAATCCGACCTTCCCAAGGGTGGGAAGTGGGATTTCCCTTACGGACACCCCCACACTGACTGGAACATAAGACAATATCATTGTGGTTGGATGGGCTTTTGGCATACAACAAAAGGGGTATTCCATTATGAGCCGGACACTCAGGATATTCATCCGTATCTGAGTAATAAGGATACGATGGCGATCTACTACAACTATGCCTTTCAGACCATTAAAGACTTTGAGGAACACAAATCCCGCACCTACTATCCCGCGGGCAATCCTGCTCCATTCTCCTCATCATCAAGTGTGGGCAGTGAAAACAACATGAATCGATTGTTGTACAAGTTCCCTGATAACATCAGCTACGAGACAGCTTGGCTGAATAAGCAGTATTGGCCTCTAGTATTTCTTCAAGTGAAGGGTTCATCCGAAGAAATGCAGAAAGGATTCAACCCCTATGAGTACACGCAGGAAAAGGATAGGCCTCAATTTCCCAAGATGGTCAGTCACTACAGAGAACAAGACGGGGATAAATGTTCGACTAAATACTACATCAGGATACGCCCAGAGCAAGATCCACTAAGACTCTTTTGCCTCCCTCTGAAGGCGGTGGTAAAAGAGAAAGATTCGGGGATTCAAGTGGGAACAGAGTTCCAGTTCACCTACGATAAGATGGATCGCTCTCATGAGAGTAAGTTCGCGAAATTCCCTACATCTCTGGACATGACGAAAAGCTATACCCTCACAGTCACCGACCCAAGAGGCTCAAAATATGAGACCACACTCGATGCCTCTGCGGATAAAGTTTTCACTCTCAAAGCTGAGTATGGAGACGCCGACTATTGCGAGGGAAAACGGAAATTGGATCTGGTTCTTTACCGCTACAGACCGACAGGAACAAGGATGAGTGGTCATAAGATAACCTTTATCTCTGCGCCCAATGGCTTTGTAGCATCACCAGATGCCCTGCAATTGAATACTCCTTACACAGTACCTGAGGATTACAGAGGACAACGTGTATTTCTTTTCTCAAAATTGGGGCCAGAGCAAGACAAGCCCTCCTTTAGGCATGCTCCTGAGGGCAAATATGTCGTTAAAGTGTCGGTCTGCGACAAAGAATACACCGCTGAGTTTGAGGTGAAAGGGAATGAGCTGAAGGTTGCAAAGTATTCGGAAAACCCACAGGCTTTTACCCCTCACCTGACAACAGAAGAATGTGGATTTGTCCGCTTCTACCCCTTTACAGGAGAAGGGGGAACGAAATTCCTCCTAAAAGACAATCAGCCTATTCCATCCATTCTGTACGTGTCTAAGTTTCCTGACGGAATCGAAAAGAAAGATATTCGGACAAACTTGATGGGAAATGCGCTTGGGTACTGGACTGGGTTGGGTGTTATTTCGGCCGAAAACGAGCAAAACCCCGAAAAGATTTACCTTGACATCCCAACGACTACGGCAAACATGGAAGTTCGACTACTGAGAACTTCAGAGGGGATATACCAATCCGATTATATAAAAACGGCCTCTCTTGAGTGCTTGCCAACCCATGAGATAAAACTAGCCAATGCTCTTCTCTCCTATGATCGGGAAAAATACATAGGATATATCTGTCCATCGAAGACCTCCGGTCTCGTACGCATTGACCCCATCAATTACGTTGGCAATGTCACAGTCCTGCTGTACAAGCGAGAGGAAGCCTCTCTGGATGACGACAACAAGGCTTTAGCATCCGTACAACTATCTATCTCTGACCTAAAGTCAGGGAAAGGGGCCGAATTCAAATTAGGGAAAGGGAATATACCCATAGACGAGGCCGGCTATCAAATAAAGATCAAAGATGATGCATGTAAAAACGATGCTAGAGAAAGAATATATGTCTACCTCCTACCTTCACCCAATGTTATCCAGGCAAAGGATCAAAAGCGTAAATACTGTGAAGGTGAAACGATTGAACTTTCAATCGCAGCATTAAATACTCAAGGGGATGATTCATATATGTGGACCCTTCCGGACGGGTCTACTCGTAAAGGAAGAAAGATCAGAATTGAGAATGCTACCGTGGCCATGTCAGGAGTGTTTAAGGTTACTGTCTCAGGAATTATGTGTGATGATGTGGCAACCGAGATCACAATTGAGTACCCGATTTCTGTCGCCCCAAAAGAGTTGTGGTGGCGTGAAGATGCAGTAGACGCGGATTGGCACAATATCAACAACTGGGCTCGGATTCAGAAGCAGGGTGGCACGGAGACCCTTGTGAATGTGAAAGCTGTACCGGCTCCTTGTACCGATGTACACATCCCAGCCGTAGTAAAAGTTGCTTTCCCAGACTTGGGAGCAAAAACAGACCGCACAGTGTACGGGCAACCCGAATGCGCCAAACTTTATCTCCACCAGGGGGCTCAACTTGGCAATCCTCACCATTTGACCTATACAGAGGCTTTCGTAGACTACAACTTCGGGATAATGGACTACTTTTCAGGCACTGCCAATCCATACTCACCTCAAGCTGTTCCTACTTCGAATAGCAAGATGATGGCACGCGATCAGTGGTATATGATTGCAGCTCCGCTCAAGGGAATCCTCTCGGGTGACTTTGGCTTGGCAGGCTACCCCAAGACACATCAGCGGTATTTGGATGTGAAAGCCGGCGGATCTACTCCTACGGACGCATCGTTCAAAAAGCCGATCAACAGCCTCGTTGAGCATCTCTCAGATCACAACAATGCGATGGCACTCAGAGTGGGGAACTATCAGGCCGGTGTCGTGGGCTACAACGACCACAAGCACCTCAATAAACTGAAAGGGATGGTTTGGCTACCGTTCTTTGATGGGAAAAAGGCTCCGTTCTCCGATGTTACGGCACGCCCGCTCCATACGTTCAATGAGAGTACCTACGAGAGCACGTTCCGCTACTACAACGAAGCAACCTTGGCTCACCTCAACAAGACGGATGTGGCCAAACGCTCGCCTCTATCTTACCGCTTTGTCTTCGAAAACGACAACGACAAACGCATCGGCAAAGTGACCATCGCCGGATCTCCGGAAGACGGATACGCACTCACGTTGAAGGAAGGCTTGGAAGCAAATGACTGGTTCATGGTGGGGAACCCGTTCATGACACCGATCAGCTTCGATAAGCTACTCGAAGCTAATAAGGAAAACATCTATCCTTACTACTACATATTTAATGGTAAGGACAAGAAGTGGGAGCTGTACAGCAAGGAAAGTGGAGCTGCATCGACCCTTACGGAAGTTATCGCTCCGCTCCAGTCTGTACTTCTTCGCAAGAAGTCAAATGCGAAAGAGGTATTGTTCCCCGTTGGCAGCAAGACAGTACTCCTACCCTCTTGGCGCACTGAGAACGGTGGTAGTCCTGTCGATCTGCGCTCGGCTTCAACAGAAGATGCAATTACCTCACACCCCTTGTCCGTACAAGTACAAAGCACGATGGGCGAATCTTCGGAAGCATTCCTTAGCTGGGAAATTGCAGAGTCCATTCCTGCATTGAGCAATAGCGAATATGGGGCAACGCCTGTGCTATTCTTCGTGGACCCGGATACAAAAGAGGCCAACAAAGTGGAAGCTCCTACCAAAGCACACGGCCGGTTGGCCCTCGGCATCGAATCATCTTTGGCTTCGGAACTGGAGCTGACATTCGACCACATCGATCGTGCAGAGTATGAGGAATTAGTCCTGGTCGACAAACTTGAGAACATGGAGCAAGACTTGCTCAACAACTCGACATACCGTTTCGTACACCAACCTAACGACGGATCGGCTGCTCGCTTTGTCCTGAAACTGAAACGCTTTGGAGTAGAAAACGAGCCGACGAGTGACGAACTTGCCCAACCTTCGAAGCTTGTGGTGCGTCGCGCGGGTGACCGCATCCAGTTGGAATCAAACGTTGGTGTTCGCTCTATCAACGCCTACGATATGCAAGGACGGCTGTGCGGAGAATGGACTCTCGCTGGCGAAGATGAGCACCGAATCGACATTGCCTTAGACGGTCCTCAGAACGGCCTGTTGGTGGTAGACATTCGCCTCAAAGACGGTAGCCGAATCGTGCGTAAGATCTAACGAGAAACATTTGGACAGAGAGCTTCCGACCTGTAGTGTCGGAAGCCGAGACTCATAGAAAAACAGTATTACATATCAATCATTTTAACTCAAAACAAATGAAAATGAAGTTCAAAACGCTTTTGCTGGTAGGCCTCGCAATGGTGGGTGTACTGGCGACTTCGTGCAAGAAGGTCGAAGCCCCCGTTCAGGTGGACGAGAATGGCTCTACCTATGCCGGCATCAACTTGACATTCGGAGTGGATGCATTCCGTACTCCCGGTGATCCCGAAGACAAAGATTTCAATCACATCGGTGAATGGAAAGGTAACGACGCATTCGATCGTATAGACATCTACATCGTAGACCGCACGAAGAATGTTGTCAGCAGTGGCGAATATCTCCTGGAAGACTTTGACCAAGAAGTAACGGGCGATGACGTGAAGCTTACCCCCAAGAGAGCAATCAAGACCACTCCGGGTATGAAAGACGTATTCGTGTTGATCAACGCCCCCACGGACATTCGCTATAAATTAGCCACCGTGAACAAAGAGGAGTTTGAGAAGGTTTGGAAAGAAGCAATCGAACTGGGAATTGCCAAAATAGCCAAAGTTGATCAGAACAAGGATCACATCATGATGAGCAACTCAGTAAATGTCCAACTTGATGTAAAGGACGGCATTACTGCAGCTAAGGCACTCGCTGGGGATGAAAACCAGGCAGTTGTGCCCGTGAAGCGCGCTGCTGCTCGCGTAGTGGTAACGACAACGTCAGAAACTTATCAAATCAAGCGCGAAGGTAGCGGCGTTCTGCTTGGTACGATTAAAAAGATTTCCTACGCTGTAGCACAAGGAGAGAAGAAACTTTTCATTCAGCAATTGGTTGAAAATAACGTGATCAAGACTCCCGCATACGAAATAGGTGCCAACTGGGACAAGAATTGGAACTGGAGTGAAATCCTAAGCAACAATATCTATACTCAGATGTCTGAGAACTATGACTACTCCGACCTTTCTGCCCATAAGTTTGACAGCAATCCTCGTATGGTGAGCAAGAAACAAGGTGAATTGAATCCCGAGAAGATCGGAGCAATTGCTGACCCCGTATTCATCCTCGAAGCTAGCCACAAGAGAAAGACAGCAGCCGATGAGACTGCGGCCAACTACACAGGCGGATTCCGCAGAGGTAATACTCCGTACGTATTGGTACGCGCTCTTTTCGTCCCCGAACAGGGAGCCTTTGCCGAAAACAACACGAAAACGGCTGAAGGCCAAGACTTCTGGATGGGTACAACAACCGGCAAGCTCTATTCTTCTAAGGAAAACGTTCAAGATCCAACGAAGGGTGGCTTGAAAGGACAAAAGAGTCGTAAGTACGAAAAGGGTAAGGTCCTCTACTGGGCCTTTGTGAACCCAGACAACAAGCTTAAGACACTCGATGCTCCGGCGTTCCGTAACAATGTATATCACATCAATATCACAGCCTTCAAAGAAATCGGTTTCAACTGGAACCCCATCTTCCCCGAAGATCCCGATACCCCCACCCCCAATAACCCGGACCCCAAGCCAAAAGATCCGGACGAAGATCCCAATGTACCTTTCGATCCGAGCGATCCCAACAGCCCGACCGACACTTACATGAGTGTAACTGTCAACGTGCTTAAGTGGAACGTACACAGCTACGATATCGACTTGGGTCTCTAAGATCGTTGATCCGACTCTGACCTCGCGGAGTTTAAGACTCCGCGAGGCTTGAGCCGGATCATACGACTGTAGTAAACCGGCTCACTCCTTGTTGATTCAGTTATAGACAAATAAGACTCTTTTTGTATGAAAATCTTTCCTCTCCGCTACCTCGTAGCCCTCTTGGCCTTTCTGTTGCTGCCAGGTTGCAATTCGATCTACGAAAACTTGGACAACTGTCCTGTGTACCTCGTAGTGAAGCCGTATATGCAGACACCGTGTATGGATGCTCCTTCCTATCCGGAGAATGTGGAGCGACTACATGTTACACTCAGCGACGCCAATGGCAAAGTAGTAGCACACCAGCTCTTTGTCAATGCCAGACTTGCCGCTGACGCAAGTTTTGTATTGGAGATCCCCGCCTCTATCTACAAGGAAGGTACCTACACTTGCTCTGTATGGGGCGGAGCCGTAAACGAAGATTACTTATTCTCCGGCATTCCGGAAGTAGGTCTCAAGATCAGAGATCTAAACCTGAGCTTGAGAACAAATACCGGACGGATCGATGGCAAGATTTTCCACAAGCTCTATCAGTCAACCCAGACACTAACTCTTCCCAGCAAGGCTACGTTGAATGGAATAGACAAAGTCTACACCTCTCCCAACCTGAGGCCCTACACGTATGACTTCAACATCAACGTAACCGGCATGTCGGCCGAATTACCGGCTGAGATAGCGATTGCCGATGAAAACCTCTCCTATGTTTACACAGGTGAGCTATCTACGCCCAGAAAGGCAGTAGAGTATGCCGCAATCCTTCCGTCGGCAGAGCCTGTCCGCTCGGTGCACCTACGCACTCTGGACATCATGCCTTCGGACACTGACCCTCGGTTAAAGCTGATAAATAAGCGCAATGGTGATACTCTGCTCAACCTGAGTCTCAAGGGCCTACTGCGCAAGCTACCCCACTATCGCCCCGAGTGTAAATTTGAATACGATGTAGATATCGAGTTCCGTACATCCATGTCTGTCGTGATCTTGATAGACGGCATGCCCGTACATTCATACGATATCGATCTCTGATACAACGCTGAAAAATATCACCTCTATGTACAATATATATCGAAAACTGGGGCATTGGCTCCTCCTGGGCTTGTGTGCAGGGAGCCTATTCGCTTGCGTGAATAGCGACGATGATACGCCTGCCAAGAAAACTCAAGAGGATATCTTCGTAGCTCTCGACTTGGCTGCCCTTCGTGCTCATGGCGAAGACACCGAAGACCCGGGGATCACAGAGCATGGGACGGATGTGGAGCTAAAAGAAGACAAGATCGAGACACTCCGTATGCTGATGTATCCGGCTTCCTCCTCGGAGACCACTCCAGCCAAGTATAACATTGCTTTTGAACAAAGTGACGTGAACTCCAACCGCTTCGTGTTTAAGATCAAATACGAAGATCTCGGCATGAACGACTTGGTATTCATCGCCAACGGACCATCGGGCAAAGGGCTGGAGGATCCAAAGCTCACGCGAGAAAAAATCAAGTCAATCAAAGTTGATTTGACCAATATCACCAACGACAAAACAGGCAGTGGCCGCCCTGACGCGTTTTTGATGACGGCAGAGTACAATGACGCCTATTTCACAAAAGCTCTCTCCGGCAGAGGTACGCAAAGCAATCCTTACCGAATAAATCTCACTACTCAGAACCTCGCCCAACGCCCATCAATCAAAGGAGACCGCTCTGGTGCGGAGATGATGCGAGCCTTGGCCAAGATGGAGATCCGACTCAAGGATGCTATCAGCATAAAGGTCAAGGAAGATGGGACTAAGGAATACGAATGGGCTTTGCCTTTCGGCTTTGCCCCGGGTTCGGCTCTCGAGTTGAAATTCAAAAACATTCCTAAGGCCTATTATCTGCTCCCTCGTAAAGCACTGACGGATATCCCGGTGACCGATGAGATCCTCTACCATTTCGATTTCAACAAAAACGCAATCAATCCGGATTATATCGATCTGCCAGCCGAATTGGAACCGTCCATAGGAGGGATCCGCACGGCAGACTACAAAATCTACGTCTACTTGCCTGAGTATTTGACAAAGAAGGACCTGCCTAAGAATAAGCAGCCGGGTGTTGAGATCGTATACAAGAGAGCTGACGGGAAACCCTCTGAGCCAAAGTTCTACCCCATCCAAAACGGAGGAGCAACGCACTACGACAAAATCTTGTCTGGCCTTGAAAGAGGAGAGAGCAGCATCTACCGCAACCGTTTCTATAAGGTCACGGTGCGAATCACAGGGAATGAAGTTGTCGTTCCCTAATACCTGAAATATAAAAATCGAGAGTACAGGAATGAGCCTTTGACTGGCCTGTCTGTCTAATACACTCCCCCACCCTTCGACACTGAAGGATGGGGGAGTTTCTTTTGGTTGGGACAAAGGATATAGAGATTTTCATCCGACTCTCTCGGGTCTATGAGCAAAAGTTCCGGCCTACCCTCAGCAACAATGTAGAAGGGTCCACCCGACTTCCTCAAGAGATAGCACTCCCATCATAGTGTCAGATACGAATAAGGAAAGTCAGAGAGGTCAGAGATTTTGCTCTGACCCGTGAGAAAAAAAGATGCGACCCGTCGGAGATTTCTCTCCGACGGGTCGCATTTTCCATTCTCAACATGGGCATCTTAATCACAGCTCCCATTTAAGGATTCATGCTCGCCCTCCGCGACACAATTTCTCAGGTCTATCGGATTTCAACAATGTAGAAAAGGCTCCATCCTATTTCGTCCGATACTCGACTTCTCGCACCGAGAGAATCGTTTCTTGCATCTCCTTAGCTGGGTAAAGCAGATAACGCTCTCGAATTTTTCTGTACTGAGCCAGATCTTCCTGCCACGTAGCTCGGATTTCCTCTTCACTTAAGCCCTCCTCCATTTGTCGAATGAGGGTTTTGTTGCCGACAAGCAACTCAAAAATCCTCTTGCGGTTGATCAACTTCAAGTTTTGCTCTTTAGCTATCCGGTAGGCTTGTAACAAAGGTTTGAGCGTAAGTCCGCCATCGAAATTTCGAGGCAGATAGTCGCTTTCCTCACTCCTCAGATGAGCCACTAAATCTATACCATAACAAATCTGACCACTATAGAGAGGCTTGGATGCTCCCTCCACCGGCTCAGGAACAAACGTGAACGTACCAAAATGCCTCTCGGGGTAACCCAACAACTCGAAAGGGCAATCCGTACCACGGCCTACACTCATTATGGTAGCTTCAAAGAAACAAATAGACGGATAGAGTTTGATCGCCGCATCGGACTTGAGGTTCGGACTGGGAGGAATGGGGGGACTGTACGGATCCCCATGTCGCCACCCTTGCATAGGAATCACGGTGAGCCGACAAGAGAGATTCTCTCCAAGCCATCCTTCGCCATTGATCATTTGGGCTAGCTCTCCAATGGTAAGTCCATGCAAGATGGGTAGCGGATCTACTCCCACAAAAGAACGGCAATTGGGCTGCCGAATAGGACCATCCACATAGTCGTTGGGATTAGGACGATCGCACACGATCATCTCTACATCATGCTCGGCAGCAGCTTCCATAGCATAGTGCATCGAACTGATGTAGGTATAGAAGCGACAGCCTACATCCTGCATATCGAATACAAGGACATCCACATCACGCAAATCCTTGGCCGCCGGCTTTCGACGATTGCCATAGAGAGAAACAATTCTCAACCCCGTACGCTCGTCTTTATCGTGTGCAACTGCTGCGCCAGCATCATAGTCTCCCCGAAACCCATGCTCCGGGACAAAGATCTTCGTGACCTCAACACCACAGGAAAGTAAGGTATCCACCAGAGATACGTGAGCAGGGCCAACCACCGAGCTTTGGTTAACAAAGAGAGCCACTCGCCTACCTTGCAGCAAAGGGAGTAGGAGCTCCATCCGCTCTGCTCCGCAACGCAGAAGATCAAACGAATACGCCGGCCGTCCCCCTACAAGGGAGGCAGCCGGCGACAGATGGTTATCAGAGGGAGAAAGGCGACGAAGTCCACGCCTGGCCGAGCAACCCATCAAGAGCAACCCACACAAGGCCAGGCAACAGACAAGACTACTGCTCCTCATCCCTACATTGGATCCATTTTAGGCTTTGGCGTTAACCGATTGGTAGTCCTGCATGAACTTCTCCAAACCGATGTCCGTGAGCGGATGCTTCAGCAGGCCTTTGATGGCAGACAGCGGGCAAGTCGCAACATCAGCTCCCACCTCCAGACACTCAATAATGTGGCGGGTATGCCTGATACTTGCAGCCAACACCTGCGTCTCGAACTCATAGTAGCTGTACATCTCCACAATATCGGATACCAGCTGCATCCCGTCTTCCGAAATATCATCCAGGCGACCGACAAACGGCGACACATAAGTCGCCCCGGCCTTGGCAGCCAAGAGGGCTTGCCCCACAGAGAAAACAAGTGTGCAATTGGTGCGGTACCCTTCAGACGAAAGTTGCTTCACCGCTTTGATCCCATCAGCTGTGCAAGGCACTTTGATCACGATCTGCGGATGCAGGGCTGCCAGCTCGCGTCCTTCGGCCAACATGCCTTCGTAATCCGTAGCTATTACTTCGGCACTAATATCTCCCCCCTCTACGATATTGCAGATTTCCACGTAGTGACGGTGACAAGCCTCCTTGCCGCTAATGCCCTCCTTAGCCATTAGTGAAGGGTTCGTCGTAACGCCATCCAAGACGCCCATTGCATTTGCCTCTCGGATCTGATCCAGATTGGCTGTGTCGAGAAAAAACTTCATTGGTATATCCTTATTAATTGTATTGCAATTGCCGAAAGATCGAAAGATTTCCCCCAGCATTCACACGAGCGACACTCCCACGATCATCCCCTGCAAATATAGGCATTTATCGGCCAACCCTCCGGGAGAGTACCCCTGCATCCTACAGCGACTTCGACGGATCGATCACAATGGGGACCTCCACTACAGTGGCCGTGCGAGCTAACACAAGCCCTGTACCACCCTCAACATTGGAAAGTGTGGGGATACGTTCCCCAACAGGGGAATCGTCCTCGGGAGTTAGACTGGAGGATAGGTCTCCCGTCTCTCCCTCCGCTAGGTCTCTCCTTCCATAGGAATGCGAAGCAAACCGAAAGTAAGTACGACTGAGGGTGTAGAGATACAGCTTGCGACTGGGATTGGATGGGTCTTCTCCGTGAGGGGCCATCAGCCGAAGGATACGCTTACCGACTTTCAATCCATAATTGGAGAAGTAGGGAATAGCTATTTGATGAATACTCAGCGAATAGGGACGACGGTAAACGCCACGGAAGAAGTCTACACAATTCTTGCTGAATGTAGGGTCGAAGCCTATCCACAATGGAGTCGGACGATCTCCCCTTCCTCGCAATGGGGAAATTCTCTTCTGTGCAGGGCCAAAGTCTACTATCGGTCGATGTCCGGCCAGTGCCTTTTCATTATCAGTCAGGGCATCATTCGATCTAAACAGAAGGCCGTAGAAATAATTTTCTCGGGGTGAAGGATCTTCGTAAGAAAGCAGATAGTCGATGTACTTGTATCCCTTATCCTTGTCTCCTTCGAGGTGATAGTCAGCGAAGTACTTCTGTTCATCGATACGAATTTGGGCAGAGATATATTCGCACTGAGCTCGCTGCGGAATGGCCTCCTCGACCACAGCATCCTGCAACCCATCGGAACGCACAACAATACGCACAACATCTCCTGGTCGGAGCTGTCCACTTCCTTTATAGAAGAGAGGTCTTTGGCCTCTCATGGATTCTGAACCGAAGATATGATATTCGTCCTTGAGTTCATTCTGGTTTCGGCTGAGCGTTTGTCTGTCCACCTCCTTGCCATTGACAAAGAAGAGGACCTCGGCAGACTTCAGCACGAAGAGGTTATCACCCGGACTATAAGTCTGGTATCCCTTTGATCCGGAAGTTTTCAGGATCAACAGCTTCGGTATGCTATCGGCCTCCAATACCCCGTATAGAGTGATCTTGCTCTGCTGATTCATCTTGGAGTCGATCTCGATGTCTTTGACGCAGCCCATACACACGAGAGCAAGGCTCAAGAAAGCCCAAACATGCGAGATAATTTTATATGGAAGACTTGGTCTCATAACTGTAATGCATTAAAATTTGTAGGTAAAAGAGGCAGAAGGTATGAATAAGAATGGGCTGATGGATCTGACCGTCAAATTACCGTTTGGTCCATTACGGTCCACGCTTCCGATCATGAAGGAATTGTGATGGAAATAGGCGTTGTAGACACTAAAATTCCAAATGATCATATGCCCATTTCGTTTAGGTCTGTAGAGATTCAGGCTTAGATCCAAACGATGGTAGTCCGGCATCGAATAGTTGTTCCTTTCGTAGAGATATTCCTTGACACGTCCTTCAGCATCCACGTACTCCTGCATGGGGATGGTAATCTTATTGCCGGTCGAGTAGCACCAAACTGCTGAGAAATCCACATTGGGCGACAGCTGGTAGATCAGAGCCACGTTGAATCTGTGCCTGTTGTCGAAGCGGTCGGGGTATCTATTACCGAGATTGACCTCACCATTGGGGTAGATACGGTCGGCCCAAGAGAGCGTGTACGAGATCCATCCGCTAAGCCGCCCCTCGTTTTTCCGGAGGAGTAATTCCGCTCCATAGGCACGCCCCTCACCGAGGGCCACTCTGTCTTGCCAATCGCTTTGGCTTAAGATCACACTCTCCCCGTCACGATAGGCCAGAAGATTGGTCATCTGTTTGTAGTATCCCTCGAGAGAAGCCTCGTATTTACCGCGCTGCCAGTACAGACCCAATGAGCCTTGTCTTGATCTCATCGGGGGAATGCGTTTGGTCGATGGGACCCAGAGATCGGTGGGCAATGTGAGGATATTGCCCTGTAGCAGGTGCACATACTGACTCATCTCGGCGTAAGAGGCTTTGATACTCCAGTTGGGGGTCAGTTCTTGCCTTAGCGATGCCCGCGGCTCTATGCTGTGGTAAATTTTATCTTCAACATCCAAGAGAGAAAGACGCCCCCCGATATTGACTGACAGTCCCGGACTTAGTGTCATCTCATCCTCTGCATAGAAAGCATACTCTCTGGCTCCAACTTCTTTTCCTCGGGTCAAGCCCAAAAAGCCCTTCTTCGAATGTCCCCATTCCACCCCCTTCGTATTCATCGATTCCACATTGGGGCGAAAAAAATGCTGCCTGAAACTACCACCAAATCGGATGTAATGACTATTCCACCTGAGGAACTCAAGGTCGGTCGATAGCGAGTAGTCTTTGATACCGCTATCAAGTCGATACTCTACCCCTCTTTCTGTGTAGGTTTTCCTGTCCTCTATGGCAGAGGTTTTCAGTCGCACACTTATATCCGATAGGTAGCTGCTGTACGAGGCCGTTGTGTGGGCGAAAAGATGGGGAGTAACCACCCAATCCCAACCCAGGGAAGCCAACTTATTTCCCCACTTAAGGCGAGAGTAAAACTTACTCTCTCCCACGAGCAGGCTCGTCTCGGATGGACCACGCTTGTACATGGGAGATTTGACATCCGCATAGAACACGTCGTCTCCACCATAGAGAGTCAAGTAAACGCGGTGCTTATCGTTGAACTTGTGATTCAGCTTGATGTTAGCGTCATAGAAGTAGTAGCCACCCTCTGCAGAAGCAGACTCTTGTCCGCCTTGCTCTCTCTTCCTCTGGGCTTCTCGCATTTGCTCATACTTCATCCATGGAACCAAGAGCAGGTCAAGATATGTACGCCGAAGAGAAACACTATAAGAGGTACGATCTTTGTACAGAGGCCCTTCCATGCTTAGACGTGAAGAGATCAATCCTATCGAGATCCCCCCATGATGCTCCTTCATATTCCCATCCTTGGTGCGCACATCAAGTACCGAACTCAAGCGTCCGCCAAAGCGAGCCGGGAAACTACCCTTGTATATATTGGCTGTCTTCACTGCATCCGGGTTAAATGTAGAGAAGAGGCCTAAAAGGTGATTGACATTGTATAGAGGATTACCATCGACCAAGTAGAGATTTTCATCGACATTGCCTCCACGAACCACAAGTCCGGAAAATCCTTCGTAGCCACGAGCGATCCCCGGCTGCAATTGAGCGTATTTGATCAGGTCGGGCTCACCAAGAAAGGTTGGCATACGTTGCAGTTCTTTTACTGATAGGCGTGTACGTCCCGTTTCCAGGCTTGAGAATTCACTTCGCTTGTCTCCGGTGACCACAACCTCCTGTAATTCTTGCTGAGGAAAAAGCCGAATATCCACTTGTGTGGAGGTACCGAGTTGCAGAAGAGTATCCACCGTAGCGTACCCCACATAGGAGAAACGAATGCGCTGGTTTCCACTCGGCAGTCCCAGACTGTAGTAGCCTGCATTATTGCTTATCGTCCCTTGTTTGGAAACTTCATGATAAACCGTTGCACCGATAAGTGATTCGCCCGTTTGGGCATCCGTGATGTATCCACTCAGATTCACTAAACTTTTTTGCTGCGCCTGCATTCCTATGGGGACGGAAACCGCTAAGCAGAAGAAAACGCACAGTAAACGCCTGACTGAGTCACAAAAAATCATAATTTACAAGCTTGAGTTATTTATATTTTATCTAATCTGCCACCAAAGATAAACATCTTCTACCTCCTAATGCCTCAAATCCCGATTTACTGCATTGTCTCACCGATGAGATAGACAGCTCGATCAAATCTTTTTACATTTCCACCCAGAGGGAACTTCCTTGTGCAAACTGACAGCAAGTACAGTGAAGTCTTGAGATAAGTAATTGAAGTAACAACCGAGCAAGGATTACCTTATCCGATCCGACTGATGAAGACGGACAAATATTACCCTCAGATCGCGACCCCAATTCTCTCCCGTTGGAAATTTTGCTCCGACGCGTCGAAGACTTAGCTCTCACGCGTCGGAGATTTCAGTCTAACGCGTCACGTGAGAAAGTCTCACAAAACAGCATCAATAACCTCGCGACAATCCTATTAACCTCAATCTCTTGGATACAAGTGACACCACCACTGCGAATCCTAAGCCAGGAGCAAACAACAAAGCGAAATATCTAACTTTGTCTCCGTGTGAATCCAAAACTAAAGAATGATCCACACACGTTGGAGACAGACTTATACGGACGCAAGAAACAAACAATGAGATACAGCCCGAGCATTCATTACCTAAGTCGCATCTTGTCGTTCTCTTTGCTGGTATGGAGCCTTGGCAATGTAGTCTTGCACGCGCAGGGGACATTCGATCCTTACGCTCTCAAAGAAATTCGGCAAGAATCGGAGGAAGAGCAAATACGCCGAGGAGACAAACTGAAAGCCTTCACGGTAAACAAGAATACAGGCGATGCCATACGTAGCGATATAGACACGACCGTTACAGGATTCTATCGTCGCCGACAAGCCGAGGGGCGCGCATTGGCCATCGGATACTTGGGCAACCTACATTCCCCTTGGCACGCAAAGTTATTCTTCGATCGCAACAGAGAACTACCGGCATTCTTCTACAAGACGGGCTTGGAAGGCCTGATCTTTTCTCCGGAGACGAGCCTCTTCTACGACACGAAGGCTCCATTTGCAGAGGTGCTATACCACAGACATGGAGAAAGTCGCATACGGGAGAGCCAGCTCAACGTTAGATTCGGAGCAAACTACACGCCCAAACTAAATCTCGCTGCGGATTTCGACTACACCTATTCGAATGGCTACTACAACAGTCAGCCGACCAAAAACTTCAACTATCGAGTTGCCGGCTCGTACCGGCACGATCGATACGAAGCATACTTGGCGATTGCAAACGACTACTTCCACATAGGAGAAAATGGGGGCATCGAAGACGAGCGCTACATCACACGCCCTCAAGACTTCAATCTCGGACGCAGTCAGATACGGCCACAAGACATCCCTGTCCGATTTCCGGGCAATGTCCTTTTCAATCGAGTAAGACAAGGGTCCGGCTTCCTTACCCATCGATTCAACTTAGGGTACTATGAGCCGGTAAGAAAGGAGGTGGAAGGATTGCAAAAATCCCTCACCTCTGCACAACACCAATCCAAGAACAAAAAGGAAGAGGAAGGGGAGCAACCCACCGATTCGCTCCGATTCGTCCCGGTAGGCAGCATCGTCCATTCCTTTCGCCTTACCCAAAACAGGAGACGTTTCATAGGAGTGGAAGGCGTCGATTGGACCAAGCACTACAACAAAGCTTTCATCTATCAAACGAAAGACAGTGGTCGCGTCCTCATACCGAACGATACGACTCGAATGCAACAAATAGACAATACACTCGCCCTGTCTCTGAGAGAAGGTTTCCGACCGTGGGTGAAGTTTGGGCTCACTGCCTTCGCCCGGCTCGAAAATAGGAGCTATCACCTGATGGATTCGATCGGAAGTAGAGCCATCCATACAACCGACTACAACATCTACGTGGGGGGAGAGATCAACCGAACAAGCGGCGAACAACTCCATTTCAAAGCTAAGGGAGAAATTGCACCCATCGGGGAGGATGCCGGCAGCCTTCGCCTTGAGGGTGACATCAGGACACAATTCCGAATCTGGAAGCACGAGTTTGGCTTGCAGGCATGGGGACACCTCGGCAACACGCGCCCATCCTACCTGCTCAGACACCAGCACGGAACGTTTCATTGGTGGGACAAAAAATTGGAATTCACCCGCCGACTGGATTTCGGGGCGAGAGCGAAAAGCGAATGGGCTGGTCTAGAAGTGGGAGTACGTACCGCTACACTACAAAATTTCATCTACTTCGGGCCGGATGCCTATCCTATCCAGAAAAAAGACCCTATACAAGTCTTTGAGGCACGAGTGCGACAAAAAAATAACTGGGGCGTATTCGGATGGGAGTTTGAAGCCGCATACCAGCGAAGCACGGACGAAAAGGCTCTACCTCTTCCGCAAGTGGCAGCCTACGCCAACATCTTCCTCGATTTCTATGTCGCCAAGGTCATGCATACTCAAATCGGGGTAGACGCTCGCTACCACACGGCTTACAAAGCCCCTTGGTACGAACCGGCCACAATGCAGTTTGTCAACCAGAACAATGTGACGATAGGAGGTCGAGAACCTATACTTAATGCGTATGCCAATGTACATCTCAAGCGAACTCGATTCTTCTTGGAACTGTACAACTTCGGTGACGAATTATTCACACCTAATCGAATGACACTCCCCGGATATCCGATCACACCGATGAGTTTTCGGTTTGGGTTATCCGTAGATTTCAATAACTAAGCCGATCCGCGTCTCAATGAAACAACGCCTCCATTCTAAGCCTCTTGTACTACTCTTCTACACGGGCTTGTTGGCCATCGCCCTGTCTCTAATGTATTGGATAGGACGCAGGGGTCGCCAAATTGGAGGTTGCACACTCCCTCCAGACTGTGTGGAGCGAGATTATGACCGGATAGCGCAGGAAAAAGTATTGAATATGCTTACGACTTTCGATGGGGAGAACTACAGGATAGAAGGTGATAGCATCACAGGGTTTGTCTATGAAATAAGCAAAGCAATCAGTCGCCGATCTGGCTGGCAGGTGAATATCCGCTTGGCTGGTAGCTGGCAAGAAAGTCTGCGAGCCCTCTGCCAGGGAGAAATCGATGTGATCGCCATTCCCGTTGCTCAAACATCAGAGATCGATACGATACGCTACCGCTATCTTGATCCAATCAGTTTTGGACAACTCTACCTGGTGCGACTAAGAGGACGCAATCCAGCAGATAGGCTTGGCAGTGGCATCGACTCCGTTGTTTTGCCACGACACTCCTCGGCAACAATTGTCTTGCGCCATTTAGCCGATGAGACAGGCGACAGCATTCGCATTGTCGAAGATGAACACTACGGGGTAGAGCAATTGGCCATCCAAGTAGCTGAGGGACACATCGCAGCCACTGTCTGCAACGAACAGGAGGCCCAGCGTCTGTCTCGTCTCTTGCCAGAGATTAACTGCAAAACACCCATATCGGTCGGACTAAGACAAGGCTGGGTACTTCGGCGTAGCTCGCCACAGCTCGCCGATAGCCTTGATGTCTGGCTATCTGAGTTGCCGAAAAAACAGTCTAACATATAGGTACATACATATTTATGTATTACATTTGCGCAAAGCGGTGATACCGCCGTAAATATTACAGTTAGAGACAATGAAAGATTTCTTCAAGATGTTCTTCGCTTCCGTGTTGGGAGTGCTCACAGCTGGGATCATGCTTGGCTGCATATCGCTATTCGTCCTCTTTGGACTTGTCGCCACCATCAGTGTCGGATCATCGCAGGATCTACCTATCGATGACAACGCAATACTCAAAATTGATGTCGGTTCACTCTCCGAAGTGGTGGTATCCAGCAACTTGCTGAGCTATGCATCCCAAAAGGATGATGACGTATCTCTGACCGATGCCGTGGCTGCAATCAAAAAAGCAAAGGACAACGACAAGATAAAAGGGATCTACCTCAACATGCCTGGTATCTCGGCAGGGCTGGCCTCCATAGGCGTGTTGCGCAAAGCAATCGAAGATTTCAAGGCCAGCGGCAAGTTCGTACTCGCCTACGCTGATACCTATACACAAAAAGGATACTACCTAGCTTCGGTAGCAGACAAAGTCTACTTGCACCCACAAGGGGCAGTAGAGCTCAACGGAATTGCATCCCAAACAATGTTCTACAAAGACGCCCTGCAAAAGCTCGGCGTGGAGATGATGATCTTCAAAGTGGGTACCTACAAAGGTGCTGTGGAGCCGTTTATGCTCGATAAACTTAGTGAACCCAACCGCAAGCAGATCGAGGAATACGCAAACGGGCTTTGGGATCATATCAAAACGACTGTGGCCTCTTCTCGCAAAATAAATAGCGAGCAGGTGCAGTTGTTTGCAGACTCTGGCTACAGTTTTGGCCAGGCTGATCTTGCAGTCAGGGCTCATTTGGTGGATTCGCTAAGCCATCGTTTTGATGTGGAGGACGTCCTACGTAGTCTCACAGACAAAGAGCCAGAAGAAGATCTAAGTTTCGTCAGTTTAGCTCGAATGAGTAAAGAAAAAGGAGAGAAGGGCAAGCAAAGCGATGATGCGATCAGAGTGATCTATGCCGAGGGGGAGATCAATGACGGAGGTTCAAGCAATCCCTTCAATCGGTCGAACAACAGCATCAACCAGTCCTTGGCCACAGAACTACGCAGGGCAGCAAAAGACGATGATATCAAAGCTGTCGTGATGCGGGTGAACTCCCCCGGTGGTAGCGCATTCGTATCCGATGTAATTTGGAAGCAAGTCGTTGAATTAAAAAAGAAGAAGCCTATCGTAGTATCGATGGGAGACATGGCAGCCTCTGGTGGCTACTACATTTCTTGTGCTTCGGATTACATTTTTGCCGAACCGATGACTCTCACGGGTTCTATTGGTATATTCGGGATGTTTCCGAATCTCAAGGGAGTAGCCCAAAAGATTGGTATCACAACCGATGTTGTCAAGACAGCCAAGTATGCGGATATGGGTATGATGTTCGAGCCAATAACAGACGAGGAGAAAGCTCTTATCCAAAGTCGTTTGGAGCAAGGCTATGACACCTTTATATCTCGAGTGGCTGAGGGCAGAAAAATGACCAAGGCCACAGTAGACAGCGTAGGGCAAGGCCGCGTTTGGCTCGGCGAGAAGGCTCTCAAATTGGGACTCGTAGACCAATTGGGTGGCTTGGAAGATGCAATAGCAAAGGCTGCGGAATTGGCAAAAATCGACACATACAAGGTCGATTACAGCAAGACCCACTTCGATTTCTTGGAAATGCTATTCAAAGATGCTGGAAGCCTCATCCGCCAACAGTTGGCAGGCTACCTGATGACCGAAGAAGAGATTGCACTGCTACGTCAATTGCGCACAAGTAGTTCTCAAACCGGCTACAGAGCAGCTCTCCCAATAGGATTCCGGCCCTACTAATTCACAGCAAGGGAAACCCAGGTGACGCCATCTCCTCTCATAGAAGCCTTTGTACTAAAACCCTTGGCGGCAGTCTACGGCTTGGGGACGAGGTGGCGCAACTTGTTTTTCGACCGGGGAGTACTCCCCTGCAAGCACTACCCAGTGCCGGTAATCTGTGTTGGGAATATCCGTGTCGGAGGAACGGGCAAGACTCCCATGGTGGAGCACTTGTTACACCTTCTCCTCAAAGAGGGGTACCGGCCAGCCGTCGTAAGTCGAGGCTACAAGCGCTCCACTTCGGGCTTACAGATTGCACACACCAGTTCCTCGGCTTCAGAAATTGGAGATGAACCGCGACAGATAAAACAGAAATTCCCTGAGGTAACTATTGCAATAGACGCCAACCGCAGGCGTGCGATCGACAAATTGATGACGATGCCAACAGAAGAGCGTCCCGATGTGATCCTTTTGGACGATGGCTTCCAGCACAGATACGTTCAGCCTTCCCTGGCAATTCTACTCACCGATCATGCCAACCTTTTCTACCAAGACAAGTTACTACCCTGGGGGAGGCTGCGCGAAGGTGCAGAAGCCAGGTATAGGGCGGACATTGTCGTCGTAACGCGCTGTCCTTCCGGTCTACAACCGATAGACTACAGTATCATGGAGCGCAACATGGCTCTCTATGCGCATCAGATCCTGATATTCTCACAAGTTGCCTATTCGACCCCTCTGAAAGTGTTTCCACAAGGGAGTCAGACACAGAAGTTGCCCTATATGAGTCGTGCAGCACTTGCTATTGCAGGAATTGCGGATCCAAGCAAATTCTACCAAGCTCTTAAACACAAAATTGGGGATATCCAGACAGTGACATTCCCCGATCACCATCGATTTGGAGCCTCTGATGCGGATCGGCTTAACAGAGCCTTTGGCTCGCTCTTGGGTAGCACGCAACCCGACAAACATCCCATCGCCATCTGTACTGAAAAAGATGCACAACGCCTCGCAGACATCAGGCATCTGCTAAGTCCAGCTCTTATCGACAATCTCTACTACCTTCCTATCCATGTCTCGTTTAGGGACTATGGGCAAAACTCTTTGGATCAGGCCGTGCTCAAACACCTGCGCCAATTCGGGAAAGAACATTCTAATCCTTATAATTGATATATGACCGACATCGCGACCATCGGAGAGTTCGGGCTCATCGATCGTCTCACCAGAAATATTCGCATTGAGCAACCCAGTACGATTCTTGGCTGTGGAGATGATGCTGCTGTAATTGCCTACCCGATAGGACAGCATACCGTGGTCAGCACAGATCTGCTACTAGAGGGCATCCATTTCGATCTGACCTACACTCCTATCAAGCACCTTGGCTACAAAGCTGCAGTAGTCAATTTCTCAGACATTGCCGCGATGAATGCTCGGCCGAGACAGATCGTAGTAAGCATCGGATTATCGTCTCGATTCGGGCTAGAACAGGTGGATGAACTGTACGAAGGGCTTCGCGCCGCCTGTGCTTCCTACAAGGTGGATTTGGTCGGTGGAGATACAACGGCATCCCTCAACGGACTTACAATTTCCATCACCTGCATTGGCGAGGTCGAGCCAAGGAAACTAACAAAACGCAGCGGAGCCAAACCTACAGATCTGATTTGTGTCAGCGGAAATCTTGGAGCTGCATACATGGGCCTGCAACTTCTGGAGCGAGAAAAAGCGGTGTTTGAGAGCATGGAAAAGACTGACTACTTTCAGCCGGCATTCGAAGGGAGGGAATATCTCGTCGAACGGCAACTGAAACCGGAAGCTCGCACCGACATCGTTGAATTGCTAGAACGCGAGAATATCCTACCTACATCAATGATCGATATCTCCGATGGGCTCTCTAGCGAATTGCTACACATTGCTCACAGCAGTAAGGTAGGTGTACGAATCTATGAGGAGCGTATCCCAATAGACTACCAGACAGCCCTGATGGCAGAGGAATTCAACTTCAATGTTGTAACCGCCGCTCTCAACGGAGGCGAAGACTATGAGCTCCTTTTTACGGCTCCCCTAAGCATGGCAGACAAGTTGCAAAGACTTTCGGATGTTCACTTGATTGGACATATTACTGAATCCAACTTGGGATGCGCTATGGTAAGCAGAGACCAGCAAGAGATTACCCTACAAGCCCAGGGTTGGCAGGCCTATTCTCAGCAATGACAATAGACGAGTATATTAGTCAACATACATCTCCGCAAGGACCTCTCCTCGAGTCTTTGGAGCGACGCGCCCATGTAGAACTCATGCGTCCCCGCATGTTGTCAGGACACATACAAGGGCGTTTACTCAAACTCTTGGCTCTGATCTCCAAGCCTCGCTACATACTGGAGCTCGGTACTTATACTGGTTATGCGGCAATCTGCTTGGCAGAGGCTTTGAGCGAGGATGGGGAGTTGCATACCATTGAGAGCGATGACGAGATGCTCGACTTCATTCACCGCTTCGTCTCGCAAAGTCCACAAGCGGATAGGATTCACCTGCATCACGGCAATGCCTTGGACCTCATCCCTCAACTCGTGGCACAATACCCGTTCGACCTTGTCTATATCGATGCCAACAAGCGCGAATACGTTCGCTACTACGATCTACTGATAGACTCTCTCCCCCAAGGGGCGCTCATTTTGGCCGACAACACATTGTGGGATGAGAAAGTCGCACTCGACCCCATACCACAAGATGCACAAACCCAAGGCATTGACCATTTCAACAAACTTATAGCAGCCGATCCTCGAGTAGAGCAGGTAATCCTTCCTCTACGAGACGGTCTATCGCTTATCTACAAACTCTGAAAAAGTGTCCGCGCAGCACGAAACATCTCTACACGTACTTCATGCTCTCCTATCCATTCTACCTCAGAGCTACACCTCCCGATAGCCCAGTCTGAGTACGAACCTTTCATAGATAGCCTAAGTTTGGACGACAGCTTTTTGATCAAGAACCTTATGCTCTACACAGAAGAGGGCATCGCCAACAGACGACGCCCTCTCACGTTTGCTTGCTATTCAGAATCTTTACTCAGCTGAGGGAAATTGCTTCTCGATTATATCCATCAACTCATCGAAGACCTCTCCTCGTGTTAGAACTCCGTTCAGCACAGCCACTGCCTCCACAACTCCCACGGCACAGACGGTACCATCTTCTCGCACAATGGCCTGATCAAAAACCAACTTAGCGCCATCTTTACGACAGTTCAAGCAGGAGTCGAATTTGTCCGATGGCTTAAGTGATGTTTTGTACGTGATATTTACACTGCGTACGAAAGCGTCTAGCCCCCTATCGTGCATAACGGCAAAGCCTGAACCTAAGGCTTCCCAAAATTCGTGTCGAGCATGCTCCATGTAATGTTGATAGTTGGCATTGTTTACCACTCCCTGAATGTCGCACTCATAGTCACGCACCTTCATCGGCACGCGAAAGATGTACTTGTTTTTTCCCATTGTATCTAGTCTTTTATAGTTATACATAGCGGCAGTTCGTCTTCGTGTAGCCCTGCCCTCTCAGTATTTGCCTTCACCGTTTTCTTTGACCTCCATCTTGTAGAGTCGGTCTCCTGCCCTCACTTTCTCTCTAACCGGTATAGAAATATGCCAACCTTTTACAGCCTTATCCACGGCCGTGAGCTCATAGCGAATCTCTTCCACTTGCTGCATCAATGCTCCAGTAGTAGGTCCACTGACCAGTATCTCGTCACCGATGGCCAACTCGCCACTCTCCAAAACAAATTCGGCCACACCCAAGCGCGAATAGTATTTCACAACCTTGCCTAAGCCGACCTTCACCCGTGTAGCAGAGGAGCCATAGCTATGCGTCCACTCACCCAAGCGACGTCCCAAATAGTAACCATCCCAGAAGCCTCGGTTAAAAACAGTGGCCAGTTGCTCATCCCACTCCGCAATTCGAGCATCGGAATAGCTACCGTCTGCTACGGCATTCAAAGCCTCCCGATAGGCATGAACAACGGTGTACACGTACTCGGGGCCACGGGCTCGCCCCTCCAACTTGAAAACTCGCACACCGGCAGCTATCATCTTGTTGATAAAATGAATCGTCTTGAGATCTTTCGGGGACATGATATTGGGATTCTCCACATCTAACTCTATATCGCTGCTTAGATCGTGTACCCTGTAGGCACGACGGCAAACTTGCGAGCAACTCCCTCTATTGGCCGATCGATTCGTCTCGTGTAGACTCAAATAACATTTGCCCGACACCGCCATACAAAGGGCTCCATGTGCAAACATTTCTATGCGAATAGGCCTTCTCGACGGGCCCAAGATCGGCTCACTTAAGATTGCCTTATGGATGTACTCCACTTGATCCAAATTCAATTCACGAGCTAAGACAACGACATCTGCAAATTGGGCATAAAAGCGAAGAGCCTCCACATTGCTAATGTTGAGCTGCGTGGAGAGGTGCACTTGGACTCCTACTTGGTGCGCATACTGCATAGCAGCTACATCCGAAGCAATGATTGCCGAGATTTGGGCCGCCTTAGCTGCATCGATGATCTGCCTCATAAGCTCCATATCATGGTCGTAGATCACCGTATTGACCGTGAGGTAACTGAGAATACCGTGCTCACGGCAAATCTCAGCAATCTTACCCAAATCCTCGATTGTAAAACTATAGGCTGATCCTGAGCGCATATTCAGCCCCTTAACTCCAAAATAGACCGAATCGGCACCGGCCTTGATGGCAGCCATTAGAGACTCGTAAGAGCCGGCCGGTGCCATCAATTCATATTGTTCGTCTTGTCTCATTAGGTACAAAGATACAGAGAGCTGGACAATACGGCTCACTTGAGAGCAATCCGTCCTCGATATCCATTCATCGTTTCTTCCGACGGCATTCAGCAAAAGCTCTCACACGTGGGAGATTTTGCTCCGACCTGTTGCAATTTTTCCTCCCACGTATCAGATTTCTTCCCTACAAGAAATCCTCTTTGAAACTGATCCAAAGTGACCTAACGCTAAGCCTATCAAGCACTGTATTGACAGTGATTACGGACTAGAAAGAGTACAGAGTAGGCTCCATCTCCTACACAATATAATATGGTGTAAATTCGGACAAAAAGGAGAATCTCTCAAAAGCAACCATAAAGACCAATCAAAGAAACTGAAACACTGGTACGGCTCAGAGGAAGCCCTCTAAGCAAAGTCGGGGTTGTCTAAAAGCCGCATATTTAACAATTAAGATACACTTATCGCGGATTCAATCAGCTCTCAAAGATGAAGAAAAGGCCAAAGGGAAGCTGCCTGAAATAAGATTTTTGAAATATACATGCTGTCAAAAGAAAAATTTTCATCCCCAATCACGGCTCTCAAATCACCACATATATAGCTATGTATCAAATGAATACAAATGAAATTAGCAGATAGAATCACATTATCTCCACCGAAAGAGGCCACACCAGAAGAGGTTATGTATTGTGCAGTTAAGAAACTTGTTCTAACTTTGTCCCGTCAATAAGGAAGATACTTATCTCAATAAACTAAATGATTATGAAGAAAATTGTAGCACTCGCTGCCGTAGTTGCAGCTATGTCACTCGCTTCTTGTGGTGGTAAGACTAACGCTGATGCAGCAGCAGACTCTGCACGCATCGCAGACTCAATCGCTCAAGCTGAAGCTCTCGCAGCCGAGGAAGCTTCTGCTCAGGTTGTGGACTCAGCTGCAGTTGCTGTACAAGAATCAGCTGAAGCAGTTCAAGAAGCAGCTAGCACGGAGGCAGCTCAGTAAGGAGCATATCGTATCCGTACGACACTGACATACCTGCCCTCTACATGTTAGAGGCGGTTGGCGGGGATAGGTTCTTGTAACGCTATCCCCTGCTTTTGTTATTACAGTCAAAGGTGGCTCCCTCCGCCCAACAAGACGAGACAACTCGTCATCCGTGGCCGAACAAAACAAATCGAACCCGGAGCAACGGGGGAGTGCGGCCTGGTCTCGTAACTCAGGACAGAGACTGCCTGTCCGTCTACTTGTAGTGGAGCAGGCAGTCTTTTTGTCGGCGTACGGAAAGTTCGGATCCGAGGAAATAAAGCACACATTTACCTTACCTAAGAAAACATTATCCATGGCATATACCTATATGACAAAGGAGGGCTACGACAAACTCGTGGCCGAGATCAATGAACTGGAGAGCGTGCAACGCCCTGAAATATCAAGACAAATAGCCGAGGCTCGCGACAAAGGAGACCTCTCGGAGAACGCTGAATACGATGCAGCCAAGGAGGCTCAAGGAATACTCGAAACCAAGATCAGCCAACTGAAGCTACTTCTGTCCAATGCCCGTATCATTGATGAGAGTATGGTTGGTACCGAGACCGTACAAATACTCAACAAGGTCACAATCAAGAATCTTGATACCAAAGCCGTAATGACCTATACCCTCGTATCCGACTCCGAGGCCAATATCAAAGAAGGAAAGATGTCCGTCAATACCCCCATTGCTCAAGGACTTATGGGTAAAAAGGTCGGAGACAAGGTAGAAATCAAAGTACCCAGCGGAACACAAACATTTGAAATCATGGAGATCTCCCTTTGAAAGGAGAACGTTCGCTTTGCGTATATTTGCCTCAACCGAACTGCATACAGAAGAAATAATGCCAACAATCTTCACACAAATCATCAAGGGGGAGATCCCCTCGCACAAGGTAGCCGAAACAGACGAGTGTTATGCCTTCCTTGACATCAACCCCTTAGCCACGGGGCACGTATTGGTCGTACCTAAAAAGGAAATTGACTACATATTTGAACTCGACGACGAACTTCTGTCCAAAATGACTGTCTTTGCCAAACGAGTGGCTCAAGCAATCCAAAAAGCTATTCCTTGTCGAAAAGTCGGGATGGCCGTTATCGGGTTAGAAGTACCGCACGCCCACATCCATCTGGTGCCGATGCAACAAGAATCGGATATCCATTTCGGGAGAAAAAAGCTCTGCCCAACGCAGGAAGAATTGGTCGAAACAGCTGAACGCATACGTCAAGCATACAAATAAACGGTGCTATCCTATCGATCTCCTATCCGTCCGTGGCTACCCTTCATTGCGGTCCTACTGCTTTGCGCAACGGCCGTGTCTTCTTGTGCCAACAAGGGAGCTCCCGAAGGGGGACCGTTTGACCAAACAGCCCCTTCGCTACAACAGGCAATCCCCGTGCACGGGAGCTTATCAGTAAAGGGTAAAACCATACGGCTCAAGTTCGACGAAAATATTCGTGTCAAGAATCAGTTGACCAAGGTAACCCTCTCTCCGCCACAGGCTGAGCCACCCAAAATACTTGCCAACGGGCGTGCAATGACCATCCAACTACAAGAGGAGCTGCAGCCCAATACCACTTACGTGGTTGACTTCATGGATGCCATTGTAGACACGCATGAGGAAACACCGATAGAAGACTTCGTGTATGCCTTTTCCTCCGGTGAGCATCTCGATGATCTGCAAATCTCAGGCGTTGTGGTGGATGCGCGCACCCTTGAACCGATGGAAGGACTTCGAGTAGGGGTCCACACCGACCTCAGTGACACGGTTCTGCGCAGCAAACCTTTTTTCCGACTAGCAACTACTCGAAAAGATGGCCGCTTCACCCTCCGTTATCTACCCGACTCCTGCTATCGTGTCTACGCATTGCAGGATATGGATCGCAATTATATGCTCTCCTCGGCTGGGGAAGGATTGGCCTTTGATCCGGAAACCTTCTGCTCAGATCGTCCTCCGATGCAATCATCCTCAGCCTCGGATACAACAGCGGTTGATACGACAGATTTAACTGTCAGCAACTCACCCTCTACACTCAGCCCGGCAAGATTGGATGGCAGCAGCAAAGCGACCGCAGCCGACAGCATCATGGACAAACAATTCGTCGACAGTGTAGGCAACAAGTATTCAGCCTCCGACTCCTTGCCGATGGATAGCAGTGCAATGCGATTACCGCGAGGGGGGGATACAGACACCGCAATGCTTGCAAACAGCACAGGGCTCACAACGGCAGACAGCGCGGGATTGAAACGCCCAGCGCACATGCAAAATATTGTGCTACGTTACTTCCAAATGGGAATCGACACGCAGAAGTTACACAAATACGAGCGTCCCGACTCTTCTTTCATCGTCCTCACATTCGCTACTCCTATCGACGAACTGCCCAAACTGAACATCTTGAACTCGCCCGAAGGACAACTTCCAGAACTTTCTCCTACCCCTTTTACAAACGGGACGAACACAACCGACAGTCTACGGATAGAAGGGCAATCCATGCTTTTTTCGGCAAGCGATACCACAGCCAGGCCTCGTCACGAAACACAGTCTCAAGCAGACAGCCTTCCTTTTCCTCAACTAAAATCTCGCCCCAACCGGCCACATCCTCACCTTGCTATTGCTCGACAAAGTGAGACGAGTATTCGATACGATTTCCTTTCCTCTCGCTTATCCTCCCTGGACAGCATTTCGATGGAAGTATCTTACCCAAGCATCGACTCTCTCCGCCGTCCCGTCACCTGCACAGACACCCTTCTACTGCGCAAGCCCAAGGTAAAAGAGAAACCTGCCGAGAGAAAAAAAGAAGGCAAACTGAAGAACGACAAAGAAAGCAAGGCCTCAACCGGCAAAGATCAGACCTCACCCACAGACAGCCTCTCACCGGCACAAAAGAATCGGATCGACCCTTCCTTGCTATTTGATATCACAACCACACGAGCATCGGCCCTCATAGCACAGACACCGAGCGACTCCATACATATTACTCTGCCACGTCCCACCCTAGAGCCAATCGATCATCTTTTGCTATTGGAGGTGGAAGAAGACAGTGTATGGATCCCATACCGGAACTATCGAATAGAAGCTCAAGCACAAAACGAATGCGTCTACCACATCGTTGCACCGTGGGAGTGGGATAAACACTACCGGCTGACAATCAACGAGGGCAGCCTACACGACTACTACGGACTAAGCAACAAAGAGGTGAAATATCCTTTCGACATGGGCAAGGAGGAGGAATTCGGGAGTTTAGAACTCACCATCAATCCTACAGACAGCAACATGATCATCGAGCTTCTGGATGCATCCGATCAAGTGCAGATGACGACAAAAGTTCAGGGAAACAAGGCCACATTTCCCCACATCAAGGCGGGGAATTACTATGCTCGGCTGTTCGTAGATAGCAATCGCAACGGTCGATGGGACACCGGACACTACCCCGATCGTCTGCCGGAACTTGTCCGCTATTACCCCAACGAACTTTTGGTAAAGGGTAAATGGACAACCGGTGAAGAATGGTACACCGAAGAACTGCCTATCGATGAGCAAAAACCCATCAAGCTGAGGAAAAACAAACCTGAGGAAAAGGAGAAAAAGGATCTAAACGAAGAGTACTGGCGACGAATGGAGCAACGAAACTTCAAACGCCCTCACAAGAAAGTAGAGAAAAAGCTCCAGTCGCTGACTACGACCGATCCCTCGTCCCTCGTTCACTCGTAAGGGAGTGACGAGGTTATCCTTCGTCTAACTCTAATTAGGCAATGAGTGTAGAGCCAGAAAGCTCTACACTTTCGGTTCCCGTCCAAACCCTCTGAAGCTCCTCCTAAAGAAGTAGAACAAAGGCCTCTCCTTCACAACGCATAAACATCTTTCCCGTGGGAGCAAAAACTCCGACACGCCAGAGTTTTTTGTCTGACGTGTCGGAGTTTTTGCTCCCACGCGTCAGAATTTCATTTGGAGGCAGGACAAGCTGCACTCAACTTGGGTACAGGGCTGCTCTATCCCGTCAGAATTTCATTTGGAGGCAGGACAAGCCCTCTGCCCTCCCAAACAAGAAATCCACAGCCTCCTCCAAAAGGCAAAAAGAGTATCCAAACATATTGTTTCCTCCCACGTGGCAAGTATTCGCTCAGATTGAGACAATATGCTAACTTTGTAGTATTGGTAATGGCTCGGAGCAGGTAAGATTGGCCCTTTCGACGACAAGGGGACGCAAAAGTCTGCAAGCCGGATAAAGTTGGAAATTGGGAATCCGTTGGCAGCTCCTCGAGAGATACAGACAATCGATATCGGGTCGGTGATTATGGCCAAGTCCGGCAAGGCGTGGCCTCGTTTTGTAGTGCGCCTTATCGAGAAGTTGATCCACCAACAAGAGATCAACCGCATATTGACAACCTATGGGCATCTTGAAGGAGCCGAGTTTATGTCGGCATTGGTAGAGGATTTCCATGTATCGATTTCTTGGGCCAATCCGCAAGATCTTCCGGAAACCGGGCGTTGCATATTCGTCTGCAACCACCCTCTCGGAGCGTTCGATGGGATAGGAATCTCGCACCTAATCCACAAACAGTACGGAGAGGTGCGCTATATCGTCAATGACTTGCTTTACTTCCTAAAGCCTCTGCGACCGATCTTTTTACCGGTCAATAAGTTTGGACGACAGTCCCGCGATCTAGTCGAAATGCTGGACGAAGCAATGCTATCGGACAGGCCCATTGTCAGCTTTCCGGCCGGTATATGCTCTCGGTGGATTGACGGGAAAATACAAGATTTGCCTTGGGCAAAGAGTTTTGTTCAGCAAAGCCTGCGCTACAACAGGCCTATCGTACCCCTCTTTTTTGTAGGGCAAAACTCCAAACTTTTCTACCGAATAGAAAGGTGGCGGACGCGTCTGGGGGTTAAATTCAATATAGGGACGGCTCTCTTACCACATGAGATGTTCAAAGTTCGAGGCAAAAGTTTCCGACTACTTGTTGGCAAAGCCATCAGTCCTCAAGAACTCCGAAGGGATCCTCGCCCGGCAATCGAGATCGCTCAAGACCTGCGCAGGCAAGTCTACCAATTAGAGAAACAATTGAATGATAGGATATAAACACCGATCGAAATCCTCCATGAATAATTCATACTCAGGTACCCAACCTCTGATAGCACCGGTCGAACCGCATCTCATCTCATCCGAACTTTGTGCAAAACGACGCCTCCGACACACCAATAGAGGAGGCAATGAGATCTACGTCTTCCGTGCCCATGAAGCCCCTAATACGATGAAGGAATTGGGACGATTGAGGGAAGAAGCTTTCAGACATCATGGCGGAGGAACCGGCAAAGCATCCGACATAGACGAATACGACCTCGATCCTAACGGCTACCAACAACTAATTGTCTGGGATCCTACCGACAAGAGCATCATCGGGGGATACCGCTTTATCCTCGGGAACCAGGTAGAGATTTCACCCAGCGGTGTACCTCGACTCGCTACTGCCGAGCTATTTGACTTCAGTTCTCGATTTATTCGTGACTACCTCCCCTACACGGTGGAGCTGGGTCGCTCCTTTGTAGCCAAGGGATACCAATCCACAGAAAAGGGGAGCAAAGCCATCTTCGCCCTGGACAACCTATGGGATGGTATCGGTGCCCTTACGATAGAAAATCCACAGATCAAGTATTTCTACGGCAAAGTGACCATGTACAAACAGTACAACCGTGAAGCCAGAAATCTGTTGCTGTATTTTCTTCAGAAGCACTTCGCGGACAGAGACGGCCTCATCAAGCCCCAAAAACCATTGGATATAGATATAGATGAAGCACATGCCTCTCGTATCTTCCCATCGGATGACTTCCGCGAAAATTACAAGGTGCTTAACCGAATGATTCGAGCGTTGAATATCAGTATCCCCCCCCTGATCAATTCCTACATGAGTCTCTCCCCGGAAATGAAAGTCTTCGGCACAGTGCTGAACGATCACTTCGGTCACGTTGAAGAGACAGGGATCTTCATTGCCATCGACAGGATATTGGAGGACAAGAAGAAGCGGCACATCGATTCATACTGCAGGGACAAAGAGAATGGCCGAGCATAACCGTTTGGGGACAATTGGGGAGGAAGCAGCTTGGCTACTGCTGAACGAGAAAGGCTATAGGCTGCTTGAGAGAAACTGGGTCTGCGGCAAGAAAGAGATCGACATCATCTGCCAAGATCATGGCTATGTAGTCTTCGTCGAGGTGAAAACGCGCAGCGAGGACTCCCCCTATACCCCACATATGGCGATGGATAGGCGGAAGATCTACAACCTTGTTGTTGCGGCCAACTGTTATATCCACCAGACAAAAAGTTTGCTCAAAGCTCGCTTTGATCTTGTGGACGTGATCCGACTCAAGGATGGCTCACTGGAACTCAAACACATCATCTCGGCTTTTCATCCACCCATGATGCGACAAACATACAAAAGCCTAAATAGACGCAAACACTAACCCTATACACACCCACCCGATGAGCATAAATGTCCGTATGGAAGAGGGATGGAAGAGAGCCCTCAGTGCAGAGTTCGACAAACTATATTTCGAAATCCTCACCAATTTCGTGCGCTCGGCCTATCAGAGTAGTCAAGCAATATATCCACCGGCCGGGCAAATATTTCGCGCTTTCGACGTCTGCCCCTTCGAGCAGACCAAAGTCGTGATTTTGGGGCAAGATCCCTATCATGAACCGGGACAGGCCGAAGGCTTGGCGTTTTCCGTACCGCAGGGAATCGCTACTCCGCCCAGCCTTCGCAATATACTCAGTGAGATTCAGACCGATTTGGGGCAACCGTCTTGCCTCTCTTCCGCTCACCTCGGACCGTGGGCCGAGCAAGGCGTATTGCTCTTGAATGCTACTCTTACGGTGGCAGCGCATCAGGCGGCCTCTCATCAAGGGAAGGGCTGGGAGACATTTACAGATGCAGCTATCCAAGCAATCGCCGAGAAGCGAGAACATATTGTATTCATGCTTTGGGGTAGCTACGCCAGACGAAAAGCAGCCATGATAGACCGCAGACGGCATTTGGTACTCGAAGCTCCTCATCCATCTCCTCTGTCTGCTCATCGAGGCTTCTTCGGCTGTAAGCACTTTAGCCGAGCCAATGCTTATCTGACAAACCATGGGATCACTCCCATCCGCTGGTAATCACCCCTCTTCTTACTAGAAAAAGATTGGGCTTCGATGTCCCTCTTTCCTTCCCCCACGTTTACCAACAGGACATCCATTGACAAACACTAAGACTTCCCTACTGAAATGAGCCTATTAGACCGATTCCTCCGCTACGTGGCAATCGATACACAGAGTAACGAAAACAGCAGCACATTCCCCTCTACGGCCAAACAATTCGACCTGCTTCACCTCCTCGTTGAGGAAATGAGCAGCATGGGATTACAAGAGGTCAGTCTGGATCCGCACGGGTATGCAATGGGTAGCATACCGCCAAGTGCTGGCATGGAAGATGCGCCTGTTATTGGACTGATAGCACATGTAGACACCTCTCCAGACGTGAGCGGATGTAATGTCAAGCCTCGTATCATAGAACAGTACGATGGAAGCGACATCGCCTTGAACTCGGAGCTAACCATGTCGGTGGCCGACTTCCCCGAATTGAAGACACTGCGAGGGCACACGATCATCACTACGGATGGTACGACCCTCCTCGGGGCGGACGACAAAGCCGGTGTAGCCGAGATCATGGCCGTAGCTGAGACATTGATGACACAGCCCGACCTCCCTCACGGAAAAATCCGGATCTGTTTCACTCCGGACGAAGAGATAGGCCACGGAGTAGACTATTTCGATGTATCATCCTTCGGGGCGGATTTCGCCTACACAGTAGACGGAGGCTACGAAGGGGAGATCGAGTACGAAAACTTCAATGCAGCCTCTGCCAAAATTACCGTCCATGGACGCAACGTGCACCCGGGCTATGCCAAAGGCAAAATGATCAATGCTCTGCAACTAGCCATCGATCTACACAACCGACTTCCCGAAGCAATGCGCCCCGAATCGACCGAGGGATACGAGGGATTCTATCACCTGCACAGCCTACATGGGACAGTCGAAGAGGCTCATCTAAGCTATATCATCCGAGATCACTCGCGCATGGCTTTTGAAGAAAAGAAGTCATTGCTTCTGCAAATTGCGAACAAGATCAACCAAGAGATAGGACGAGAGGTCATCAAGATCGACATCAAAGACCAATACTACAACATGAGGGAGAAAATCGAGCCACACCCCGAACTTGTAGACAAGGCCATCGAAGCAATGAAACGCTGTGGCATCACCCCTCTGGTGAGACCTATACGAGGCGGTACGGACGGAGCACGTCTCTCCTACATGGGACTGCCATGTCCCAACCTATTTACAGGAGGAATGAATTTTCATGGAAAGTATGAGTATGTATCCTACACCGTGATGCAGCGTGCCGTCTCCTGTCTCTTGGAGCTACTTGCTCTGTGGAGTATGGAGAAGCGACCCCAATCTTAATCAATTAGCCCTCACCATTCCTCTCTTCCCCCTCCGAAAAGTCCCATAAATGGATCTTCCCGGAAAGAAATTTCTCTTTCCTCGTCCCCGTAAAAATGGGAGGTGTCGGAGAACTTGCTCCGACGCGTCGGATTTTTCTCTTCCACGCGTCGGATTTTCACCTTCTTCGGGATAGATTTTCTCCCCCTCTCAAAATCACACAAACTCGCTACACAAGGCGTGCAGGAGCAAGCCATCTTCCCCTGGAATAGATTCGTATCAGATGGCACTCTCCTACCTGACAACTCAAGCAACGGGATCCGCCTCAAATGTAACTGGAAGGCAAAAAGAGAAACTATCATTTTGCACAATGATTTGCAGACTTTGGCTTCGTTCTATTGCTTTCACCGAATTTATTTTATACTTTGCGGACGGTTTTCGATGGAACACTTAGCTTCCTCTCGCAGCCAACACATACAACACACAACAGTCAAACAACAACAAATCTTTTAGCCACTATGAAAGTCTACCAAACAAATGAGATCCGAAACATTGCTCTCTTGGGCAGTTCGGGCGCGGGGAAAACCACTCTTGCGGAGGCCATCCTCCTTGAGGGTGGAGTGATAAAACGTAGGGGAAATATCGAGTCCGGCAACACCGTGAGCGACTACTTCCCCGTAGAAAAAGAGTACGGCTACTCGGTATTCTCTACACTCATCAGTACCGAGTGGATGAACCGCAAACTAAACTTCATCGACTGCCCCGGGGCGGATGACTTCGCCGGAGCCATCATCTCGGCCCTCACTGTAGCAGATATTGCAGTGATGGTCGTCAATGCCCAACATGGCATTGAGGTGGGTATGATCAATCAGTTCAGACACATCGATCGCCTCAACAAAGCCTCCATCTTCCTTATCAACCAGCTCGACAGCGACAAAGCCGACTACGACACGGCCATTGCCCAGCTCAAAGAACGCTACGGGTCCCGCATCGTACCGGTACAATATCCCGTGGATCAAGGATCCAACTTCAGTACAATCGTAGACGTGCTGAAAATGAAAATGTACAAGTACGGAGCCGAAGGTAGCCAGCCCGAGGTAAGTGACATCCCCGAGAGTGAAATGAACAAGGCAAAGGAGTTGCATCAAGCTCTCGTCGAGTCAGCTGCTGAAAATGATGAGACTCTGATGGAAAAGTTCTTCGAGCAAGGCACACTCTCTGAAGAAGAGATGCGCGAAGGCATCCGTGCAGGACTACTCAGCCGGAGTATCAGCCCCGTATTCTGTGTCAGTGCACAGAGATGTGTGGGTGTAGGACGCAGCATGGAGTTTTTGGGCAATGTAGTGCCGTCCCCGAGTAAGATGCCTTCGGCAATGAGTGAAGAAGGAGAAGAGGTGGCTCCGGATCCGCAAGGTGCTACGAGCTTATACTTTTTCAAGTGCTCCATTGAGCCACATATCGGGGAGGTATCCTACTTCAAAGTAATGAGTGGTACCGTAAGGGAGGGAGACGATCTGGAGAATGTGACAAGAGGCTCCAAGGAGCGCATCAGCCAGCTCTACGTTTGTGCCGGACAGGCTCGTACCAAGGTAGACTCCTTAGTGGCAGGAGACATTGGAGCAACGGTAAAACTCAAAGACGTGCGTAGAGGCAATACCCTTAACGCCAAGGGAATAACACACAAATTCGACCTGGTAGAATATCCGCAACCCAAATATAGGAGGGCCATTCGCGCCAAGAACGAATCAGAAGCAGAGAAGCTGGGAGAGGTTCTCAATCGCATGCACGAAGAAGACCCGACGTGGGTGATCGAGCAAAGCAAAGAACTGCGCCAGACGATTGTAAGCGGGCAAGGAGAATTTCACCTGCGCACACTCAAGTGGCGTATAGAGAATAATGACAAGATAGAGATAGAATTCAAGGAGCCTCGCATCCCGTACAGAGAGACAATCACCAAATCCGCACGGTCGGACTACCGCCACAAAAAACAGTCGGGCGGAGCCGGCCAATTCGGTGAAGTACATCTCATTGTAGAACCTTATGAAGATGGCAAGCCCCTACCCGAATCTTACAAGTTTAATGGACAGGAATTTAAGATCAGCGCACGGGATGTACAAGAAATTCCTCTCGATTGGGGAGGCAAGCTCGTATTCATCAACAGTGTGGTGGGAGGGGCTATAGACACGCGTTTCATGCCAGCTATCCTCAAGGGGATCATGGGTCGTATGGAGCGCGGCCCTCTCACCGGTTCCTACGCCCGAGATGTACGTGTGATCGTCTACGATGGGAAGATGCACCCGGTGGACAGCAACGAAATCTCCTTCATGCTTGCCGGTCGAAATGCGTTCAGCCAGGCCTTTCGAGAGGCTGTCCCCAAAGTGCTGGAGCCCATATACAATGTGGAAGTATCCGTACCAGCAGACTATATGGGGGATGTGATGAGCGATTTACAAGGTCGCCGCGCTCTTATCATGGGAATGGACAGCCGCAAAGGTTACGAGCTTATCAAAGCCAAAGTTCCCTTGGCTGAGCTATCCAACTACTCGACCTCGCTTAGCTCGATCACCGGTGGGCGCGCTTCGTTCATGATGAATTTTGCAGATTACGAGCTCGTCCCATCCGATGTACAAGAAAAGCTACTACAAGCCTATGCAGCAGAGCAGGCCGCGGACGAATAAGGAATAGGCAATAACCGCATAACTGCTCCACGAAAATGATGGCTGCCCAGGCTCATCGCTCGGGCGGCCGTTGTTTTTGAAATTTTAGCAAGTGATAAAGCTACCTCGACATAGCCTCGAATAGTTGTCCCTACAGTTGCAATCCGCCTCCTGTAGGGACTTGTGTATTTGTATATTATTTGCGAACTTTGCCCCGTAGTTCTGCGCAGATGGACCGACAGTGTGCGAGGGAAGAAGGTATGGCCTTCCACTTTGCTTCACATGCTTGAGCGAAGGCGCACGCAAACGACACGAAGAGTTACTATCAGATCAAGAGACAAATAAGAGAGTATAATCCATAGACTGCGGGATGAGGCGACCCTGCTTCTCTCGAGTAATGTAAAGAGAAAAAGAATGATGAAGAAGACCGTGTTTTTCCTCCTATTCGTAGCCTCCATATTGGGAGCTTCGGCTCAAAAAGTTGCTATCAAAAATAATATCGCATATGACTTGACAGCAACTCCGAACCTAGCTTTGGAGGTGGGCCTTGGCCAAAAAACAACCTTTGACTTAACTGCCGGCTACAACCCATTCCGAATGAAGAAGTTGCTGAACAATGATATGCAGTGGAGACATTGGCTGGTCCAACCGGAGTTTAGATACTGGTTTTGTGAGAGATTCAATGGCACGTTCGTTGGCCTTCACGCGCTGGGCGGACAAATGAACTTCGGAGGAATTAAGTGGCCGTTGGGATACATCAAAGAAAACTACATCTTCGGCAAAAATCCCCTCAAGGCTGTCGATGACAGTTGGATGAGAGATGGAAAAGATCCTGAGCCTTTCAAAGATTCGGACAAGTACCGCTATCAGGGTTGGTTCGTAGGAGCAGGGGTTAGCGTTGGCTACCAATGGATCTTGAACAATCGCTGGAACTTCGAAGCCAGCATTGGCGGTGGATATGTACACCTATTCTATGACAAAAGCTATTGCAAAGACTGCGGTCGCAAACTCTATGCGAATCAAGAAGCAGGCTACCTTGGTCTGACACGCGCCACTCTCTCCATTGTCTATATGCTCCGCTAAATCGCAGGCATCATTTCTTCCCAATAAGGTTGTTATTCGGGACCGTGTACCCGAGAGACGTGTTTCTGTCCTGCAAAAAAGGGAGCCGACACGAACGACACAAAAGACGAAAGAGAAGGGTATCTGGGGGGCAGTGTTGGCTAAGCTTCTAACCATGAGGTTTGGTGCTGTGGCACAGAGTGTTTCATACGAAGACGTAGCCGTTGCCAACAAGGGAGCCGGCACATCCCTCCCGGCAGTAGGCCACTTATCCGACTTGGGCCTCAGGGCACAACAAATACTCCCGATCACTCCCGTGCCCACGAGCAACGAAAGAGATCAGATGCAAGGGCTCAGAAAAACTTAGACGTACCCTTGGGAAATACCTCCACCCCTCCAAGCTACACCGGTTATCTCCGGATCAAAAAGAGCAAACTGAGGGAGCTAGTCTCACACAGCCACCTTACAAGTCTACCTTTGGGTAGTTGCAAGGTGGCTGTGCTTTTGGGGAGGTCGTGTGTCCCCCAAAAAATGCCAAAGTCAAGACAGTCCTTGGGTGTCCCGATCTCCCCACCGAACTACACTTTGCCTCCACCCAAAATGAGATGAGGCGAGCATCAAATATCATAGTTATCCACGATAACTCTAGCACCCAAGCTAGCAGGTTCGGGTGAAGACAGAGCCTAAATATCGTAGCTACCCCTCTCCATCATCCAACTCAGCTGCATGAAGAGACAGTCAAACGAAAAAAAACTGAGAAGCAACCTATTTGAAATATAGTCTCTATCCCAACTCCGTATTGCAACAATGGGAAAAAGTATTACCTTTGCAACGCCGATGAGGGAGTGGCCTCGTGTTAGTCTTGAAAGTCGGCTGCATGGTGGACGTAGTTCAGTGGTAGAGCCCCAGATTGTGGTTCTGGTTGTCGTGGGTTCGAATCCCATCGTCCACCCCCAAGAGTTTCCCCTTTCGTATTTGTACGGAAGGGGATTTTTATTTTCCTCCCTCGGCCCTATTCCTCCACGGCTCCCCAAAGCCATTTCCACACTATCACAAAGATTCGCCCTCCAAATAGGAGTGGTGAAAAGGTATACCCGAAAGCCGAATGAGACAAGAATAGCAGTCGATTCTATTGGAATGGTCCTCAAATAAAACGCCTCTGTGGAGCCACGAAACGAGAGAGCACAACCTCTCTATCACTGTGAACATTATGACAGAGGAAGGTATCTACCACTGTGCTTAGAGACACACCGATCCCTTGCAACGTTGTGCACTGATAGAGGCGACGAAACGATCAGAAATCAACACTCAGACGTAGGTTCCACTGCCTACGTGTGAGGTAATTAGGTACAGCATATTGCTGGTTGAAAACATCGCTGATCCAGTAATAAGAATTGATGTTGGCTATATCGAAAAGATTGAAGACATCCAAGCCCAGTTGTATTCTCTTGAAAGCAGACCATAGTCCTTTGTAGCGTTTATTTTTGTCGCTCTTATCGAGAAGCGTGTATTGCATCCCTATATCAACCCGTCTGTACGGACTCCCCGTAAAAGCCGGAGCCGAGAAGCCTTTGGCTGGATTCATTTCCGGTAATCCTCCCGAGAGAACAGCTCGGAGACTCAGGCTAATCTGCTTATAACCGGGGAAGTAGTCCTGAAAGAAAAGCGACACGTTGTACTTTGGCGCATTCATCAGCGGCATTTTCCCAATCCCCTCTCCTAGATTTTGTTCAGCCTTAAGGAGAGAACATGTAAGCCAAGAATCGACTCCCGGCACAAACTCTCCGAACAACTTGAAATCCACCCCGGCTGCATAGCCCGAACCGATGTTGCTGCCAAAGTAACGCACCTTGACATTATCCCGGATGTAGGGATTGATAAGGTAGAGACGCTTGTAGTACAGCTCTGTAGTGAATTTGAACTTTCTGCCCGACACCAAAAAGTCTAAATCCGTCCCCAGGAGCAAAACCGCCGCAGCCTGTGAACGAATGCGATCATTGAGGACGACATGGTGATTGCCATGCTCATCCGTCCGAACTAAACGCAGCTCTTTATAGAATGGGGCCTGGTAATAAAGCCCTCCGGAAAGGCGGAATAGCAAATTCCTATTAAAGTCCGGAGCAAAAGAAGTACTCATGCGCGGACTCAAAATAATCTCACGATTGAACGACCAATACGAGAGACGAATCCCCGGGACCATGTTGAGAATACCTCCCGGCGTACGCATACGAAGATGATCCTGCACGAAAGCACCAACGCGGAGAGAGTTCATATGAACATCCGAATAGAGGTTGCGCCAAACGGCCAACAGCTCCTCCTTGCGAGGCAAGGTATAGCCCATTGAGTCTCTCTTCTCCCACTCATTGATGTAGTCTCTCACCTGTTCAAACTTGAATTCAACACCCGCTCGCCAACGCTGCATCTCACTAAGGCTAAGGTCTGCCCGATAGGAAGCGTTGGCTACGGTCGCGTAGAGATGATTACGTGCATGCTCATGATTGTTACCTACCCCAAGCACAGCCCCAGAGATACCATCGATGGCCGATGGATCCTTTGCCCCCAAATCATTAAGGAAGTACGAGCCAGACAAATCATAGGTTTCCTGCTCTCTCGTGCGGAAAGCCGACAAGACAAGACTATGGCGAAAGTCGGCTGTCGGTACATGCTCCAATGTGAAGGCTCCGAAGGCCGTGAGAAACCGGTCTTGCTCTTTCCCCTCAAAATAGATCTTGAACTTTTTGATATTCTCTATCGTACCAAAATTCGTTTCTCGTGTCTTGGGGATAAAACGATAGGAGGTGTAGGAGACATTGGAAAGGAAAGAGAGTTTGAATTTTTGACTGAGCGCGTACGTAAGATAGGCCTGTGCATCAAAGTAATGCGGGTCATACTCGGCCTCGGTATCATTGAGACTTTTCAGTAACGAACTCCCCGACTTATAGCGGAGACCAGCAACAGCGGACAAGCGACCTTGTCGCGTACCAAAATGAGCCGAAGCTCCCATCATCCCCGCAACGATTGACCCTTCGGTTTCTTCCGGTTTCTTGTATTTTATATCCAGGACCGAACTAATCTTGTCTCCATAATCCGCTGTAAACCCCCCGGCACTGAAGTGTACTTGGTCTGTAAGATCGGGGTTGACGAAACTCAGCCCCTCCTGCTCAGCCGAGCGAATCAGAAGCGGACGATAGACCTCCACTCCATTCACATAGACCATGTTTTCGTCATAGCTGCCCCCTCGCACAGAGTACTGCGAACTCAACTCGTTGTTTTGGCTAACCCCAGCGTAAGTCCCGACTAAGCTCTCGACCCCACCCGTGGGAGACACATTGGCCTTGATCAATTCCGGTTTGATCATTTGCATCGAGCTTGTCTGCTTACGCCCTGTAGCTGTCACAATAACTCCTCCAAGGTCAATCGTTGCAGAAGCCAAACGCATATTGATTCTCTGATCGGTACTCAACGAAGCGAGTTTACGCTCCTCCGACTTATAGCCCAAGCATGAAAAAACAAGCACAACACTGTCTCTCGTTGATGGCATAGAGAAACTGTAGAAACCCTTGAGATTGGTATAGGATCCATGAACCTGACCTTTGACCTGCACATGCGCCAACTCGATGGGCTTGTCGTCTCGGTCCAAGACGTAGCCCGTAATCGTTATTTGCTGTGCCTTTGCAGCATAGCAACCGACAAAGAACTGCACGAGAAATAATACTGTGATCGCACCTGATCTCATAGTCGACTGTAGTCAGGATTGTCAGTTACATCCTCGAGCAATTCAACAAAGGGTGGCAGATGAATATCCTCCTCCCTGCGACCCTTAATTTCCAGTAACAAGAATCGCTGCTCCGGCTCAATGAAGGTATCCAACTCGAAGTATTGCCTATCCCATACAAAGCTCTTGCGCTTTTTATGGACAATCATCAGCTCACTCCGGTCTATACTATTAAGCATTGAGATATATTCATTGGGGCTCATCTGCCGCTCGGTAACAATCGGCAATATCTCACCCGGTTGGGTTTGCAACTGCTGGCTGTAGAAGTAGACGTAATTACCGGGGTATCCACGCTTACGAATACGCACCGTAGACCCGTCCTCCGCCGGGATATAGGCTTGATAAATTTCGGCCTCGACTCCGTAAGGAATGCTACCATTGAGACGAACCAAATATTTGCGTCTGACACCCAAAGTACTAGGCTCACCTAATATAGACGAAATGGCATCTATCGTTTGATGAATCTTATCATCAAAGTCCAAATTGTTTTCTACAATGCGCAGGTTGTGATGTCCAGTCCATACAGAGATCAAGCGCGAATCCAACTCACGAGCCTCCTCGACCGTTTCACGTCTAAGGTCATTATTCTCCGTTGTGTAATATTGCTCAGCGCCGTTTGCAGCTGTCACTAAGTGGATCACAGCATCATAGCGAGCATTGCGCAGCGTCATCTCCGAATATCCCAGCTCATCGATCATAGCCTGCCAAGCCGTAGGGTCCATATAAGCCGATATGTCCATCGTACCGCGATCCGAAATGAGCAAGACCGGCTGCTTTGCCGTATGGGCTAGCTCAGCAAATGTATCCTCCATCTGGATCTGAAATTTCAGTACCGCTTTCTCTATGTTGTAGAAGTACTGCTTGTCGGGTGTGGCAAAATTGACCGAAGCAGCGTTGAAAAGCGTAGGCGTCTCAGGCAGAGCATAAACCAAGTATCCCATATCGGTAAACCGCTCGATGATCTTGACCAATGCGGTAGTCTTGCCTGCGCAGGGGCCTCCAGTGATCACGATGCGCGTGATGTTCTTATTCATAAGACTTCGGCTGCTAAGAAATAATCTTCCACAAAGATAGCGACAAGGGCGTAAAAGCACGCCAATAGGAGATCTATTTGCAATGCAAGAGGATTTACGACCCATCGGAACAATAATTCTCACGCGTGAGAAGATTTGCCCCAACACGTGAGAAGATTTGCTCCCACGCGTGAGAAAAAGAACTCTCTTAAGTCGGAAACAACCTCTCCTCCCAATCAGCTCCAAATTGGAGATACTGCAGAGAGGATAGCCTCTCAATTTGTCGTAGTAAAGGGGATAGACCTCCACAAGCGCTCGTCCCCCAGTAGACGGAGTCCGAGAGATGAAATACAACAGATGGATGGAGGAAATAATCGCGCCTATTTGCAGTTATCAGATATTTTGTAGCTTTGCCCGCTGGAGGTCTGAGGGAAGGGGGGAGTGTCTTTCTACCTGCGAGGCTTCTTTGAGATTTAGAACTTTTTGTAAAATCTAATGTGTAAGGAGATTTTTGAAATGAAAAAATTGGTAGCCGTTGTCGGGATGGCCGCAGCTCTCGTGGCTTGTGGTGGCAACAAAACAACAAACGATGCAGCACAAGACAGCATCGCAGCGGCAGAACGTGCAGCCTTCGTTGCCGACTCTACAGCTGTTGCAGCTCTGGTTGGTACCTACTCAGACACCATTCCAGGGGCTGACGCTAAGAGTGAGAAGGTAGTAACATTGACTCTCAATCAGGACAAAACCTGGTCGGAAATGGTACACTATACCCAGAACAAAGAGCAGGCAGACGAAACGACCAACGGCGAGTTCATCCTCAAAGCAGATACGCTGATGCTGCAAAACGAAGACGGCTCAATCTATCTTGTATCAAGCGACAAACTCCAAATGCTGACTCCGGACAAGACATTGCCCGAAATGCCAGAAATGTACGACTTGAAGAAGGTGCAAGTTGCCGAATAAGGATAAGAGGCTTGACCGATGAGGAGTACCATCTCCTCTCTCTCTTGTCGAGAGACGAAAGACCTTTGCCCTCCGTTTCAAGTCGAGGCAAGGGTCTTTCTTCTTTGTCATACATAAGTTTTCCTACCTTCCTACAAAAAGCCGCCAATGGAGAACATTGCTCAACAAATAGCTCGGCTGCGCGAAGAAATTCGCCAGCACGAATACCTCTACTACGTGCGCTCGGCCCCAACAATCAGCGACCAAGCCTACGATGCTCTAATGAAGCAACTCGAGGAGATCGAAGCCTTGCATCCGGACTTAATCACGGACGACTCTCCCACTCGCAGGGTCGGAGCTGATCGATCCGAAGGATTCCGGCAAGTTGCACACCGCTATCCCATGCTCTCACTTGCCAATACTTACAATTACGAGGAGGTCGCAGCTTTTTACCGACGTATGATGGAGGCATTGGGTGAAGAGCCATTTGCTATTACGGCCGAGTTAAAGTTCGATGGCTTGTCAATCTCACTGATTTACAGAGATGGCAAACTGGATCAAGCGGTAACGCGTGGGGATGGTTTACAAGGCGATGATGTAACGAGCAATGTACGCACAATACGCTCTATTCCCCTTCGACTAAGGGGAGACGCCTACCCCAAAGAATTCGAAGTAAGAGGTGAGATCCTTTTGCCTTTTGCCGAATTCGATCGGATCAACAAGGAGAGAGCCAAGCGAGGTGAAGCCTCCTTTGCCAATCCACGCAACGCTGCCAGTGGTACACTCAAACAGCTCGATCCATCGATTGTAGCTGAGCGCAATCTGGACGCCTACTTCTACCATCTGCCCGACCAATACGATCTTCCCGACAGTCACTACGCTCGCCTTGAAGCTTGCAAGAGATGGGGGCTCAAAGTGTCGGAGGCCATCCGCCTCTGCCACAGCCTTGAAGAGATCTACGACTTCCTAAATTTCTGGGACTTTAAGCGCAAGGAGCTACCCGTGGCAACCGATGGCGTTGTACTCAAGGTCGACTCGATAGTGCAACAGGAACGCTTAGGTTATACTGCCAAGAGTCCTCGATGGGCAATTGCCTACAAGTATCAGGCAGAGCGAGCTCGGACCCGACTGCTCTCCGTTGAGTATCAGGTGGGACGCACCGGCAGCATCACTCCGGTGGCTAATCTAGAACCAATACTCATAAGTGGTACTGTGGTAAAAAGGGCATCGCTGCATAATGCCGATGTGATAGACGAGTTGGATCTGCACATTGACGATTATGTGTATGTAGAGAAAGGAGGCGAAATTATTCCCAAGATTGTGGGAATAGACAAAGAGATCAGGGCACTTGAGTCTGCTACCCCCGTGCGCTTCATTTCACACTGCCCCGACTGTGGTAGTCGACTGGTGCGCGTGGAAGGTGAAGCCGCATACTACTGTCCGAATACTTCGAGATGTCCTACACAACAAAAGGCAAGGATTGAGCATTATGCCTCTCGCAAAGCTGCCGATATCACGATCGGGCCGGAGACGATTGAGCGTCTCTATTCGCTCGGGTTGGTATCGGATATCGCAGACCTCTACCACTTGCACGCGGAAGACCTACTCCTACTGACAGGTTTTGCAGCCAAAGCCAGCGAAAAACTCATAACAGCAATTGAGGCTTCCAAGCATCGCCCTTTGTCAGCCCTCCTCTTTGGCTTGGGGATCCGATATGTGGGAGAAACAGTCTCTCGCCGGTTGGTCAAATCTTTCGGCACAATACAAAGATTGAGCGAAGCGAACTTCGACGAATTGTGTTCGTTGCCAGATATAGGAGAAGTCATTGCCCGTTCTGTAGTAGATTTCTTCGCAAACGAACACAACAGAGATCTAATCCGTCGCCTGATCGAAGCTGGAGTGGAACTCAATCCTGCCTTAACCCAAAACAGATCGATCGAAGAGCAAGGGGCAAACCTCTCTCTTCTAGGACAAACAGTAGTCGTAAGCGGCACCTTCACCGAACATAGTCGAGATGAATACAAGGAACGACTTGAGATGCTGGGAGCCAAAATTTCATCAAGTATCTCGAGTAAGACTTCTTTTGTATTGGCCGGCGAGAATATGGGGCCCTCTAAACGAGAAAAGGCCGAGGCTCTCGGTATACAACTAATAGACGAAGCAAATTTCCTTGCCTCCTATGGAGACTTCAAGGAAAAGGAAAGCGACGACTCACCAAACGCCAAAGAAATATGATTACGGCACCATTGGCCGAGCGAATGCGCCCCAAAACACTCGATGACTATGTAGGGCAAACACACCTCATCGGCCCAAATGCTACGCTTCGTAGCATGATTGAGCTTAAACACATCCCTTCCATGATTTTATGGGGTCCCCCAGGCGTGGGCAAGACCTCCCTGGCCGAAATCGTGGCACGTACGGCAGAAGTCCCCTTCTATACCTTGTCAGCAATTAACTCCGGGGTCAAAGATGTGCGACAGGTTATCGACAACATACAAACTTCATCCTCCAATCTGTTCGCCTCCTTGCAGCGGCCGATCTTATTCATCGATGAAATACATCGCTTTAGCAAGAGCCAGCAAGATTCTCTCTTGGGAGCAGTGGAGAGAGGGACCCTAACGCTAATAGGAGCCACAACGGAAAACCCTGGATTTGAGGTCATACGCCCTCTCCTCTCACGTTGCCAAGTCTATACGCTCAAACCCCTGTCCGAAAGCGAGATCTTGCTGTTGGCCAAGCGAGCCATAGAGCGCGATACCATACTCAGGAACAAGCATCCTCAACTGCAAGAGACCGATGCTTTGGTACACTATGCAGCAGGGGATGCACGTAAGCTGCTCAATATTTTGGACCTCATGGCCTCAGCTGAACATTCAGATCAACTCATCATTACCAATGAAAGCGTAAAGAGTCGCATACAGGAGAACCCAATGGCTTTTGACAAAGGCGGAGATCTGCACTACGACATCGCTTCAGCCTTGATCAAGAGCATCCGCGGCAGTGATCCCGATGCAGCAATCTACTGGCTTGCAAGGCTCATTGCAGGAGGCGAAGACCCGAAATTTATCGCGCGACGACTAATTATCTCCGCAGCGGAAGATATAGGCTTGGCCAACCCAAACGCATTGCTCCTGGCCGTCTCGGCAGCAGAAGCTGTAGAGCGCATCGGTTGGCCGGAAGGTCGCATCCCCTTGGCCGAAGCAACGATCTACTTAGCCACTGCCGAAAAAAGCAATTCTGCCTATATGGCCATCAACAATGCTTTAGCCTACGTAGAACAAAGCGGTAACCTACCCGTCCCTTTGCATTTGAGAAATGCAGTGAACAGCGTTGTGAACGAGCTGGGTTACGGCCAAGATTACAAATACGCGCACGACTATCCGGATCACTATGTACCTCAACAGTACTTGCCGGATGCTGCTCGAGAAATCTGTCTATGGCGTGGACAAACTCACGCAGCAATGGAAGCTCGGTTGGTAGAGCGCATCAATAAACTCAAAAGCAAATAAGCCCGACAGTTGTACAAAAAGCAGAGAGCGTGTGTCAAACGATCGTTTGACACACGCTCTCTGCTTTTTACTCCGATGCAAAGCCGGAATGTCAGTGGAAATACTTGTCCACCGAAGCTGCAACAAAAGAATCCATCTCATTGATCATCCGCACAGCACTCTCCACAATAGGATAGGCGCAGACGGCACCACTTCCCTCTCCCAATCGCAATCCCAAATTGAGGATAGGCTTTGCGCCCAAGGCCTTAAGCAAGAGTCGATGGCCAACCTCATCCCCCATGTGTGCAAATATTGCATAATCCAACACCTCCGGTGCCATCCTGGACGCTGCCAACATACAAGCCGACATTATAAATCCGTCTACTAAAACAACCATCCGAAGCTCGGCTGCTCTGAGCATTGCCCCAACCGCCATTACCATCTCAAAGCCACCAAACTCTGCCATCACAGCACAAACATCATGCTTATCCCCCTGAAATCGTACAAGAGAACGCTCAAGAACACCCAACTTATGGAGAATCCCCTCATTATCCAACCCACTGCCAGCTCCTACACAATCGGCCAAAGGGATGCCAGTCAAGCAGGACATCCAAAGAGACGAAGCAGAAGTGTTGCCTATTCCCATCTCCCCTAAAGAAAGGACATTGCAGCCTTCGGCATGCAGTCGGTCTACTTCGCTTGCCCCTCGTTGCAGGCAAAGTTCAAGCTCCTCCGCACTCATCGCCGATTGGTAGAGGTAATTGCACGTACCTTTGCGTACCTTGCGATTGATAATATTACAGTTCTCGGGAAAATCATAGTCCACACCAGCATCCACCAACACCAACTGAAAATTGTGCTGATGACACAGAAAAGTGATACCAGCACCCTTGCCGCTCTCAAAGTGAAGCATCTGCTGCCAAGTGATGCAACGGGGAGAGAGACTGACGCCCTCCACTTCGATCCCATGATCTGCACCAAATAGGAGATTGGTAGGTCGGCAAAGCGTTGGAGAAAGTGTGTGCTGAATCATGCAAATTTGCTCGGCCAAACTTTCAAGCATTCCAAGTGATCCCTTAGGCTTGGTAAGGTTGTTGATTTTATTCACAACGATCGGACGAAAGGCTTCATCCGGTCGAGATAGATGAAAAGACTGCATACTGTTTTGTAATCGATGTGAATAAGTTCTATGTTTCTCAGGCCATCACTTCAACTTGATAGGCAAGCCGGAAACGATAAGATAAGCTTCGTCCGCTCTTCGTGCCACATGCTGATTGACAAGCCCCAGAAGGTCTGCGAATTTGCGCTGCATCCGATTGGCAGATGTACCGCCCAAGCCTATTTCATTGGATACCAATATCAACATTTCGGCCCCGCTCTGCTCCAACAATCCATCAAGCTCTACCTGCATCTCTCGCCAAGCATCGGCTATCCGATCTTCCCCATAGTCGAAAAAAAAGTTGGTAGCCCAGAGTGTGAGACAATCAAGCAAAGCCGACTGCCCTTGGAGATTAATTCGAGACAGATAGCGGGGTTCCTCAACGTTGGTCCAACTGCTGCCGCGGCGTTCTCTATGAACGCGCACACGCTCGGCAAGGTCCGCATCGCACACTTGAGCCGTAGCAATGTACACCGGCTTATCAGCCAAAGATAGCAGCAACTGCTCAGCAAAAACACTTTTGCCCGAACGTTGTCCTCCACTCACAAAGACTATTTTCCCCATCAGTAAGAGTGTGAATAAATTGCAGGGAGTAGCAAGCGACTCCCATTCGAGAGACAAAGGTACGTGCAAAGGAGAAGCTATGCAAAGCTCATTCTTAGCGTCTCTCAAGGGGCTCCACCACTGAAACTTCTCTACGAAGCTCTCTGGCCTTCAATCTTTGCCCCAACAGATCTCTCCATTGGCATACCTGTGCTGAAAAATGTACTCAACAAAACAGATCTCTAACGGGGATAAGGTCCGTCGAAAGGGTGTGATTGCATTTATGTACATTTGTCATGCATGAATGGGCGAAGGCCCCTATGATAGATGACGGTAATATGGAGATAAAAACAAGGTTAGTCTACTCTGCAATGAAGTCGCGTGTCAAGACTATTGACAAGCAGCAAGGGCGAGAAATGGATATACAGATCAAGCAACTCAAGCGTATTCTCGCCACTGTCGAACGCACCGAGTATGGAGAAGAATACAAGCTCAAAGCAAACCAGACCTACCAGCACTATTGCAGAAGGGCACCAATCGTTGATTACGAGGATCTAAGGCCACGTATCGAGCAGATGATACATGGTCGACACAACGTCCTACTCCCAGGGCGATGCGATTGGTATGCACAGAGCAGTGGCACCACATCCACCCGTAGCAAGTTCATCCCCGTACCAAAAATCCATCTGAAAGAGTGCCATTTTCGAGGGGCAAGCGATGCCCTTTGGCTATACCTCAGAAACAGACCCGATAGTCGCTTCTTTTCCACCAAGGGCCTGGTATTGGGTGGAGCATACAGGGCGGTAGCAAATGGCGCAACAGCCAAAACAGGAGACCTATCATCTATTCTAGTCGAGAAAATGCCGCTCCTTGGAGACCTGCTACGAGTCCCTCCCAAAAAGATCTTGCTGATGGACGAATGGGAAGAGAAGCTCAAATGTATCGTTCGGTCCACAGCAAAGGTCAACGTGGGTAGTTTGAGCGGTGTCCCCTCGTGGATGTTGGTTATGATCAAAGCCTTGCTGGAGCAAGAAAAAGCTGCCAATCTGAGCGAAGTGTGGCCCAACCTGGAAGTTTTCTTCCACGGGGGGGTGAGCTTTGAACCCTACAGATCCCTCTATCGGGAACTGATCCCATCGAATCGAATGCAATATGTAGAGACATACAACGCCTCCGAGGGTTTCTTTGCCATTCAGGACGAACCCTCCGAGCAATCAATGCGCATCATGCCCGACTACGGTGTCTTCTACGAATTTATCCCCTTCGGAGAATCACTAAACTCCTATCCACGCCTATTGACACTAGAAGAAGTACAAATCGGAGTGCCATACTCGATGGTCATTTCTACCTTGGGCGGCTTGTACCGCTACAAGATAGGTGACGTTGTCACATTCAAATCCCGATCCCCTTACCGTATTAAGATCACAGGACGCACCAAACACTACATCAACGCATTCGGTGAAGAGCTGATGGTCGACAACGCAGACAAGGCTATCGCGATCGTATCGGCAAAGCTCGACATGCAAGTAGTGGAATACACTGCGGCCCCACAACTGCTGGAGCAAGAGGGGAAAGGGCGACACAACTGGCTGATCGAATTTGCTACACCACCCAATAACGAACAGGCTGCAACATTCGCCAAAGAATTGGACGCCGAGCTAAGAAACATCAATAGCGACTACGATGCCAAACGGTACAAAGATATGACGCTACTGCCCCTATCGCTGACAGTAGCTCCGCGCGGTACATTCCACGAGTGGCTGGCCAAGCAAGGCAAGCTGGGCGGTCAGCACAAAGTCCCTCGCCTGAGCAATGAGCGCAAATATTTGGACAGCCTACTCGCTATGCTCACTTAGCCAGAAATCTACCGCTTGGGGGTAAAGAGGAAATAGATATGCCGAAAAAAGGTACGTACGTGGCCGTACTCTCTGCTCATTATGCAGTATCTCTCCAATAATGACTTCCTGTGGTTTTGAGTAGTCGTCCCCTCGCGAAGGTAACGCGCCAAGACCTGCTCACTATTGACAATCCGCTCGGCTTTGTGCATGCAACGAATGCACCAATCGTAGTCTGCGGAAAAACGATACCGCATGTCGTATAGCGGTGCAAGGCTCCGCCGTACGATGAAAGCCTGATGGCAAACCAACATCCCATTGCGAAAGCTCTCGACACGGAGAGTGCGTGGAGGACGTAGCTTGCGTAACCCCAACTCTTTCCGCTCGCCATCCACGATCATTGTATCACCGTACACAATATCGGCATTGCATTGCCGCGCTAAGTTCATCACCGCCTCCAAACTGTGCATATCGTAAAAGCTGTCTCCGGCATTCATAAACCAGACGTACTCCCCCTTAGCCAGGCGTAGCCCTTTATTCATTGCATCATAGATCCCATTGTCCGGTTCACTGATGATCTCAGCATGCGGACATATGGAATGCACCTTGTCAAGGGTACTATCCGTCGATGCCCCATCAATCACAAGATACTGAACCGAGGAGTAAGTCTGCTCGGCCACGGAGATCAATGTAGGCTCAATGGTCTCTGCTGCGTTGTAGCAAATAGTGATGATCGAAACGTCGGGCATACAGACGCATCAATTAGTCTCCTCACCCATCTCGATGAGAGTGCGTATATTCCCCATCAAGAGGGAAAGAGCTACAGAGTTAAATCCACCTTCGGGTATGATCAGGTCGGCATATCGTTTGGACGGCTCTACGAAGTCCTCGTGCATAGGCTTCACTGATCCAAAATACTGGTTCAAGACCGACTCGACAGATCGTCCTCTCTCCTGCATGTCTCTGAGTAGCCTGCGCCCCAAACGGACATCGGCATCGGTATCCACAAATACTTTCACGTCCATCAATTCGCGCAATTTCCTATTTTCCAGGATCAGGATCCCATCTAGGATGATAACTCTTGCAGGATGAACTTCCACGGTCTGTGGCAGGCGATTGTGCTCGACAAAGGAATAGACCGGTCGGGAAATCGACTGTCCAGCTTTCAGCTTCTTGATATCCTCGATCATGATATCCGTGTCGAATGCATCGGGGTGATCATAGTTAAGCTTTGTCCGCTCCTCCAAAGGCAAATCATCGTGCGCTTTGTAGTAGTAGTCGTGGCAAAGGATAAGCACATCCTCCTCCTGGAAGGCTTCTTGCAGTTTCCGCACCAAGGTCGATTTGCCGGATGCTGTTCCGCCGGCGACACCGATAATTGTTGTCTTCATCTCCGAAATGTGTTTGGTTGGTATCGTTTTGTTTCCCGAAGCTTATTGCAGCACTCCGTTTTGGCGAAAGACCTCGTAGAGGATGGTGATCGCCTCATCAAGCTGTGCCTTGGTATGAGTTGCCATCAGAGAGAAGCGTATGAGCGTATCACCAGGAGCAACAGCTGGAGAGACGACCGGATTGATAAATACTCCTCGGTCAAAAGCCTCTTTGGTTATGAAGAATGTCTTCTCGTTGTCCCTGACAAAAAGCGGAATAATAGGTGTCGATGTGTGGCCTATCTCAAAGCCAAGTGAGCGAAAACGCTCAAGCGCATATCGAGTAAGCTCCCAGAGAGTTTCAATCCGCTCGGGTTCTTCGAGCATAATATCAAGAGCAGCATTGGCCACAGCTGTTGATGCTGGAGTACAGCTCGCGCTAAAGATGTAGGAGCGAGCATGATGTCTGAGATAATTGATCGTCACCTTGTTCCCCGCGATAAACCCACCAAGAGAAGCGAAACTCTTGCTAAAAGTTCCCATGATCAGATCCACCTGGTCCGTCAACCCGAAATGCTCACACACACCACGCCCATTCCGTCCGAGGACACCCAATCCGTGCGCCTCGTCCACCATGATGTTTGCGTTGTATTTTTTTGCCAAACGCACAATCTCCGGCAGATTGGCGACGTCACCCTCCATACTGAAGACTCCATCCACAACGATAAGCTTCACCTTTTCTGGGTCACACTGCTGCAGACGCTTCTCGAGCGACTCCATATCATTGTGCCGAAACTTCAGTTTTTGGCTAAAAGACAAGCGCATTCCCTCTATGATAGATGCGTGGTTAAGTTCGTCCCAAATGATGTAGTCTTCCCGACCTGTGAGACAAGAGACAACACCCAAATTCACTTGAAATCCCGTGGAAAAAATGATTGCATCCTCTTTGCCTACGAACGAAGCCAGACGTTTTTCCAAAGCCAAGTGAGAGTCCAGCGTTCCGTTGAGGAAACGACTACCGGCACAGCCGGTTCCATAGAGTTCGGTCGCTTCGATAGCGGCTTGTTTCAGCCGTGGATGATTGGTAAGCCCCAAGTAGGCATTCGAGCCAAACATTAGCACACGCCTCCCATCGATGATTACTTCGGTGGATTGTTCGCTCTCAATTTTTCGAAAGTAGGGATATATGCCGGCCTCCTGCGCCTCCTGTGGGGCTGTGTAGCCGGCCAGCTTTGCATCTAATAGATTCATATTCTTTACACAAAATATTCCGAGCTCCGCCTCCCTTGTTTCCCGCCATCAATCGACCACAGAACAAAGAAGGCAAGACGAGCAAGCAGCGGACTTATACCTCTACTCACTTTGGCCCTGTCTGTGCAAAAGTAAAGAAATTCTGCCTACAATGCTTCTGTACATTGCTCCTTGCCAAGCTATCCTCTTTCGTATCAAACACAAGCTACAGAGCGAATAGGTAGCAGTCTTCGGATGGAGATACAAAATCGACGGTCCGTTCTCATCGCATTGAGAACGGACCCCAAGGCAATCAAAATCTTGACGCGTAAGAGTTTTTGCTCCGACGGCTGAGAGCAAAAATTCCGACACGGCGCAAATTATGCTCCGACACGACAAAAACTGTGAGTGCATCAAAAGGCCTATGCAATCGATCCTCTGAGGCAGGCGAGAGGATGCTAAGTATGGATAAGTTCTTTGTATAAAAGAGACCGAGCACAGCAAGGGACAATGTATGCTGAGCTCGGTCATTCTTTCACTCCTCCTCGCTATTGCGCTTTTCGATCACAGCCAAGAGAGACCATTTGTAGGAGATTCCTCCGAGAGATTGTTACCTACTTGAGCCAGCGATCAAGCCATCCGAAAAATGAACGCTGCCACAAAAGGGCATTTTGCGGCTGCAAAATCCAGTGATTTTCATCGGGGAAAATAAGCATCTCGGACGGAACACCGCGCATCTTCGCTGCATCAAAAGCCATCATCCCTTGCGAAGCCAAAATGCGATAATCCAATTCGCCGTGAATGACGAGAATGGGAGTATCCCATTTTTGTACGAACCTGTGAGGAGAATTGGCAAAGGTGCGTTGAGCTACTGCATTGTCCTTGTCCCAAGGTGCTCCTCCCATATCCCAATTGGCGAACCACTTCTCCTCAGTTTCTAAATACTGAGACTCGATATTGAAGATCCCCGCATGAGCAATGAATGCAGCGAAGCGACCTTCGTGATGTCCGGCCAACCAATAAACAGAGAATCCGCCATAGCTGGCTCCTACACAACCCATCTTGTCCTTAGCGATCCACGACTCCTTCTTGAGAGCATCGGCTGCAGCCATGTAGTCCTGCATATTCTGCCCACCATAGTCACCACTGATCTGTTCATTCCATTTCTGCCCAAAGCTCGGCACACCGTGCCTGTTGGGAGCAATGACAACATAGCCCTGCTCGGCCATCATACGTAGGTTCCAACGGAAACTCCAGAATTGGCTCACTGGATCTTGCGGACCGCCCTGACAGTAGAGGATCGAGGGGTACTGCTTCGTCTCATCAAATTTGGGTGGGAGCAATACCCACACCAACATCTTCTCCCCATTGGTACAAGTAACCCAACGTTTCTGGCAAGTAACGGGGGAGAGAGCGTCCATCACGCTCTTATTCTCGTGAGTGATCTGCATGGCTGTCCCTTTCTTCAAATCAAGACGGTACAAATCAGTCGGTTCGAGCATGGACTGACGCGCGGCCAACATCACACCGCTTTGCAAGTCAAAGCCTGTATAGTCCCATGTTCCTTCGGTGATCTGACGGATCTTCTTGTTTTTGAGCGTAATACTCCATAGCTGTTTCTCGGCCTGCTTGCAAGCAACAAAATAAATCATCTTGCCATCGGCAGACCATTGCAAGTGGTCAACATTCAAATCCAAATCGGGATTAACCCAGGTCTTGGTACCAGAAATCAGGTCCATTACAAAGAGACGCTTGAGGTCGGACTCGTAGCCATCTCTCTCCATGCTGATCCAAGCAATCGACTTCCCATCGGGTGAAAATTTCGGGAAGGTATCGTAGCCCATCATCCCCTCAGAGAGATTGGTTGTTTTGCCCGTGGCCACATCATAGAGGTAAATATCAGAGTTGGTAGACAAGGCGTAGGCTATCCCCGTTTTCTTGCGAGAAGCATAGGCAATCTGCTTGCCATCCGGGCTCCAAGCCAAGTCTTCAACTCCACTGAAAGGGCGCATCGGGCATTCGTATGGCTCACCGGCAAGCAAATCGCACCCCTCTCGGATTGGGCTATCTCCGATTCGAGCCAAGTAGGGATGCGGTGTGGTCATCACCCACTCGTCCCAATGCTTATAGAGCAGGTCAGTCACCACTCGCCCCGTCGCCTTCGGCAAATCGGGGTAGATATCACTGGCCGTCTTGCCGGATTTGAAGCTGTGTATGTAGATAATTGCTTGCTCATCCGGTGAGAAGAGGAAACCCTCTATCCCCCCATCCACATCGGTGAGCTGACGAAGGTCTGAGCCATCGGCAGCCATGCTCCACAACTGCATCGACCCACTTGCCGAACTCATGTAGGCAACACGACGGCCTCCATCGATCCAGACTGGGGATGTCTCACTATAATCCGTCTGAGTCAATTGCCTACGGCCTTTACCATCCATCCCCACGACAAAGAGATCGGACTGGAGCTTGTTTGCCTCGATATTGGGAAACGAAACCGCATACACGGCCTGCTTGCCATCGGGCGAGAGTGCATAGCCACCCACACGAGCCATCGTTAGAAGTGTTTCGGCAGACATCCCGCCATCGATAGACGAGGCCGGTGTTTGGGCAGAAACGGAGAGAGGGAGCGTCATTGCAACTGCTGCCATCGCACTAAGAATTGATTTGTTCATTTGATACGTTATTTCACTTAAACTTTTACGGAGACAAATATGGCAATAAATATTAAGCCGCTACGTGCCAGATTTTGGCACATAGCGGCTATTTGCACGGCTACCCCACACCCTTATTAATCTTGTCCTTGACGAAGAGCCGTGTGCAACAGACCAAGCCTTGCTCGCAAGTCAGGGAATTGATCACGGGGGATCAGCGAAGTGCAAATGCGTATCGCCTCGCGCCTTTCGCTGCCGGTCATCCGAAGGGTGAGGGCACAGATCCCATATTGTATCAGGTAGACAATCAAGTCGCTACTATCCATATCACCATAAGCTACAGTGAAGTAGAAACCATCGGCAATATCCCGCTCTCCGTCTTTGTCGTAGACAATATGGAAGCCATTGTCGAGGAAGATCTTTTTCATCTCCTCGGCTTTGCGCCCATACTCGATCGTAGCTTCGCGATAGTTGTATATACCATCATTGGTCGCTTTGAGGATCGCAGCCATTGCCCACTGGGCAGAGTGCGTCACACCTGCCGATATTGCGTAGAGAGCAGATGAGATCATGGCATCACCGAAATGCAAACGACCAAAAATGGGTTGCAGGTCGAGGTATTGCCTATCAAAGAGTTTATTGCTCATCATCATCAGACCAATACGCTGCCCTGCATAGCTAAAAGCTTTAGAGCCGGACACTGTGAGGATATAGTGGTCAGTGTAGTGGGCTACTGTCGGTTGGTAGGGTGGCTCTCCCGGCTTGGAGTAGTCCTGCCGAAAGTCCATGCCAAAATACGCCAAGTCTTCCACTACGATGCAATCGTATTCCGTGGCCAACTGACCAATGATAGATAATTCTTCTTCGGTCAAACACTGCCACGTGGGATTATTGGGATTGGAATAAAAAATCGTGCAGTACTGCCCTGTCTGCAAATAAGAGCGAAGTTTTTCTTTAAGCTTAAGGCCTCGGTGTTCATATAGATCAAAACTGTCATACTCCTGTTGCAAGATACGGCATTGCAGTTTGTTGAGATTAAATCCAGGATCGATGAATAGCGTACCTTTTTTCCTTGCCTTGAAAGTATTGTTTGCCACGAGGAAAGACGAGAAGCCTCCCATCATGGAGCCAACCGTAGGTACGCAACAGCGTGCATCTATATCGACATTGAGAAAAAGTTTGGCAAAGCGTGAGGCTTCAACTTTAAGCTCAGGCAAACCATTGAGATTGGGGTAAACAGCAGCTACACCATCTCGAAGCTTTTCTATCTCTTTCTCTATACCGATCGAGGGGGCGGGCAAGCCAGGGACGCCCATCTCCATCCGCACAAAGCGAATACCGGTTTCCTCTTCTATCGCTGTAACTAAAGCAACCAAATCTCGTATGGAAGCCGTAGCCGCATCTTCGATGTGCAGCTTAGCCATTTGCTCTCTGATGAGTTTTTCGGGGATTGGGAAATTCATTGCTATTGAAGTGTTCGTGTTTATCTGTTCAGTTCGTTGCTACAAATTTGAATGGGTAAGCTCAACCCTTCCGGACCACCACATCTACAGCCAGTAGGCTGTCTTTGCGACCAATCAAGGGGTTAATATCCATCTCTTCTATCTCAGGAGCGGCAGCGACCAAAGCCGAAACTTTGCACAGAGTACGGGCGACAAGCCCCTCGTCCACGCCATCCTTGCCTCGCACACCCTTGATTATCGGATAAGATTTGAGGTTACGAATCATTTCGAGAGCCTCCTGGTAAGCAAGCGGAGCCAATGCTACACGCAAATCTTTCATCACCTCGACAAAGATGCCACCCAATCCACAGGTAATCAAATGGCCATAGGCTCCCTCTCGCTTCACTCCAATCATGATCTCGACACCACTCACCATCTGAGACACTTGCACACCCTCTGCTTTTTCTATTCGCATCAGACGCTCATAAGTTGCGCAAACAGCTTCGTCTTTGTCGATACCCAAAGCCACCCCGCCAAGCTCGGATTTGTGAGCTGGCCCCACAACTTTCATCACTACAGGGTAACCGATGCGCTTTGCTGCCAACAAAGCCTCTTGGGGCGAATGTGTCAAAGCTTCTTCCGGACGAGCTATCGAGGCAAGATCCAACAGTCGGAGTGCTTCGTCTGTGGGAAGCAGGCCAGGCCTATTCCGATCCATCAAGGCACAGATCTCGGCACGCCGAGCAGGGAACTCAAGCTGAGAAGCCTCGGGCAAACGACAATGATACACTTTGGCGAGGGCTTCGGCCAGCGTTACTTCGTCTTGAAAATACAAGCCGCCTCGGCGCACATATTCTTCCATATCCTCTCGCGTATTGAGTACAGACGGCATCACTACGAAAAGAGGTTTGTTGCACGCCTTTTGTTTACGTAAGAGCAACTCGTAAACATCGGAAAGCGAGCGTAGACCCGGACTACCGAAAATTACAACGATACCATCCACCTCATCGGCTTTCCGGTCACAGAATTCAATACACTTGGCCAAATGCTCAGCAGTCCCAGTGGCCAGAATATCAATCGGATTGGCAACGGAAGAACCAGCATACAGCTCACTTAGTAAGGCCTCTGCCAAATCTCCCGAAAGCGGGGGGATTACAAACTGATGTTTGGACAAGGCATCGGTGATCATAACACCCGGCCCTCCAGCATTAGTAATAATAGCCAAACGATTGCCTCGCAATGGCTTGTGTTGCAGCACTGCGCCCACAGAGCATAGCTCCTCGCGCCCATAGCAACGAATCACCCCAGCTTTGCGAAACAGTGCATCCACAGCCGTATCCGAACTGAGCATGGCTCCTGTATGTGAAGCCGCGGCACGGCCTCCGGCTTCGGACGATCCCGCCTTCACAGCCGCAATACGACAGCCTTTATCCACTAGGGAACGGGCATGTTTGAGGAAGGTATCGGGGTGAGCGATACTCTCGATATAAAGAAGCAAACTACGCGAAGAAGTCTCAGGATCAAAGCTCTCGTCGATATGAGCTATCACATCCTCCACTCCCGTCTGAGCGGCATTGCCTACCGAATAGACAGAAGAGAAACTTAGACCTTTGCAGAGAGCCGACTCCATGATGAAGACACAAGTAGCACCCGAGCCGGACACCAGGTCGCATCCCTGTACGTCAAGAGCTGGTAATGGTTCGGTAAAGACAGAACTGTGAGACGCATTCATCATGCCTATACAATTGGGGCCAATGATCGTTGCCCCATATTGCTTTGCAAGCTCAGCCATCTGCCGCTCCATCTCCTTGCCCGTAGCTCCCAACTCAGAGAAGCCTGCAGAAAAAATGATGATTCCCCTTGCCCCTTTGTCTCTGACCAGCGTCTCTACAGCAGCTGGACAGAACTGAGCCGGTATAGCCAAGACAGCCAAATCCACCTGTGGCAAAGAAGCGACATCGGCAACTGTGGGCAAGCCCTGAATCACTGCAGCTTTGGGATTGACCGGTATGAGTTCTCCCGCAAAATGGCTCTCTCGCAAATTTTTGAGCACTCGCCCTCCGGGCTTGGCATAATCATCGGAGGCCCCCACGACAGCAATGGACTTCGGATGAAGAAGTTCGTAAGCCAACATAAGATATTGTCCTATTTCTGTAAGTTTATATTCGATCGAATTCTTTCGCTTTTCTTGTGAGCGTAATATTAGCGATTTAATCAATACGAATGGCTATTCGGTTACAAAAAAATAGACCGCGGAGCCCATCAAGTAGGCTTCGCGGTCTGCTATCCCTTGCAGGACTGTGCTGCGGTACAAACTCGGGGGATTACTTTCCGAGCAACAAGGTCTCAATGTGTTGTTCTAACTCCTGCTTTCCCATCACTCCGAGCATCAAGCGTGGAGCCGTATCCCCTTTCTTTGAGAACAGAAGTGTGGGTACTGTACGGATGCCAAAAAGAGAAGTCAATTCGCCATCCTGATCCACATCCACCTTGTAGACGTCTATCTGTTCTTTGTATTTGTCCGCCACTTCTTCCAAGATGGGGCTCAAAGCCGAGCACGGACCGCACCAAGTAGCAAAGAAGTCCACCAAAACGGGCCTCTCCGACACATGATCCCATCTATTGCTACCAAACCGAACGTCCGACACCAAAGCCACAAATTCCGAATAGTTGATCTGCTTTACACTCATATTAGGTACTCCTATTTATTGTTTTTTCACATCGGGATTCCTGTCTCCCTCTGCTTGCCAAACAAGAGCTCTCGAGTATTTGTTCGCTGCGACCAAGCTCCTCAAAAATCAATTTTCGCGCAGATTCAGGTTCCGATATAGCTTGTCGAACTCGGGATTCTCCTCACGCCAATGCTTGATCCGCTCAGCATTGGTCATCATATCGACATCCGAGCTCACATCCTCGATGCTAAGCGTCATCCTTAGCTGCGTATTTTTCAGCCTTTTCTTGAGGTAGGCCATCAGCTTGGCCGACACATCACCCAATTCTTGCTCTTGGGCAGGATTGTAGATCTTCACTTCAAAGGCTTCTTTGTCGGTCAGCTTCGGCAAGCAACTCTGCATGGTATTTTTCAAGTGCACCTGATCTGTGAGGGCCTCTGTGGAAAAAGCGATCCAGGCTTTCTGCAAATCATACTCGGAAAAGCTCTCATGCAGTTCCTCTTGTGGCCCGAGCTGATGGGTTTCTTCGGCTTCCTTTTTCAACCCGTGTACGGAAAGTCGCCCGCTATTGATCCTTCGTATCGGATCCAGCCGCACTTTGGACACCGAAGAAGCGGAGAGTGGCTGAGGAGCAGCGGGCGTTGGAGGTACTGGAGCTGCAGGAGTTGGGGGAACGGGGGATGCCTGCTGCAAAGGCGATGGTTGGTGCGAGGCGGACGGACTCCGCTCTGCAGATTCTCGCGAAGCCATGGGAGAAGCAACGTGAGAAGGCTCGACAGCGGCACGTGCCTGAGGGGCTGCCACGACATTGCTCTCACTCGAGCCTTTGAGCGAGGAGCTACACATGGCCGAGATACTCATCAGAGCCAATTCGACTTGCAGCCTCTTGTTGGAGGCTTGCCGATACTGCTGATCACAGGTCACACAGATGCGTATCGCTTGAAAAAGGAACGACGTCGGGCAGCAAGCGGCCACCTCGGCATACCGTCCCTGTATGTTACGAGGCTTTTCCAGCAACGCCACTGTACTCTCGTCCTTAGCCACCAACAAATCGCGAAGGAAAGATGCCAAGCCATTGACAATCAGAGCACCATCAAATCCTTTGGAGAGCAACTCATCCAACGTCAACAAGACGCCCTTATAATCACCGGAGACAAACAACTGCACCAGACGAAAATAATACTCGTAGTCCAGTACATTCAGGCTCGACACAACATCCTGATACATCACCCGACCAGCTCCAAAATTCGCTACGCGGTCGAAAAGCGACAAAGCATCCCTCATCCCACCATCGGCTTTCTCTGCAATTAGGCCCAAGGCCTCGACCTCGGTAGTAATCCCCTCGGAATGGGCTACGTAACTCAGGTGGTCCACAATCTGCGACACCGAGATGCGCTTGAAGTCATATATCTGGCAACGAGAAAGGATTGTGGGTAAGATTTTATGTTTCTCCGTAGTAGCCAAAATAAAAATCACGTACTCGGGTGGCTCTTCCAGCGTCTTCAAGAAAGCGTTGAACGCTGCTTGCGAGAGCATGTGTACCTCGTCTATGATGTAAATCTTGTGCCTACCGATCTGCGGAGGGATCTGGACTTGCTCGATGAGCTGGCGTATGTCGTCTACTGTATTATTGGAAGCTGCATCCAGCTCGTAAATATTGAGCGACCGTTGCTCATCAAAAGCTCTGCAACTCTCGCAGCAGTTGCACGCCTCCCCCTCGGGGTCCCGATTAAGACAATTGATCGTCTTGGCAAAAACGCGAGCCATGGAAGTCTTCCCTACCCCCCTAGGGCCGCAGAAAAGGTAGGCGTGAGCAGTCTTGCCGCTACCGATAGCAGCTTTAAGCGTAGAAGTGAGAGCTTCCTGCCCCACCATTGAGGCGAAAGTATCCGGCCGATACTTTCGCGCCGATACAATATATTGATCCGTTCCCATTGTCAATGGCAAAAATACGAATATCTGTGTCCTACCGAAAGGATTTGCCTAAGTCATTTTTTGCTCCACGAACACAAATGCGAAAGAGGAAAGCCCGACAGCAGCCGACACCTCGCGTTGGGATTTGCAACCACAGACTAAACTACGGCTCCTCTCAACAGCTACAGAAGGATAACAAGATGAACAGAAATACCACCTCTTGTGCAGAGAGAAAGGATATTCGGATGAATCCGAACAAAAACGTCCACGCGAAGGGGCCAAAATTCGGCCGTGTCGGAAATTTTCCTTTCACCCGTCGTAGCTTTTTCTCCGACGCGTCCGAATTTCTCACGCCACATGCCGGATTCATCATTCACCGGCAACGCTGTTTTTGGTTCGCATCAGCACATCGTCCCCGGTATAACGATGTGTGGCGCAATTCCCCCAAGGCAATTGCTGGTATAACAAGTGAGCTTGGCTATCCGAAGCTGAACGGAATGAGCTTTGAAGCCCCAGCGAGTAACTAAAGTTGTTGTACTTTAGTCGGTGAATACGGATTATGAAGATCGGATATGATGCGCAACTTTGAATATCACTGCCCCACAAAATTGGTTTTCGGGGAGAACTGCATTGCCAAATTGACCCGATTCCTGCCACAAGGGAACCCCAAGCTGATGCTGGTCTTTGGGAAAGGAAGCGCCCGCACAAACGGGGTGTACGACCAAGTGACGGAAGTTCTTGCCGGGGCCGACTACATCGAGTTTTGGGGGATCGAGCCTAACCCGACGGTCGAGACGATTCGCAAGGCTATCGCACTGGGCAAGGAAAACCAGGTGGATTTCGTCATAGCTGTTGGCGGTGGCTCTGTCATAGATGCCACAAAGTTGATCGTAGCAGGGCTTTGCTCCAATGTAGATGCCTGGGAGATCGTTCTCTCGCGAAAGGCGATCGAAACCTGCCCCTTCGGGGTAGTACTCACCGTGCCTGCTACCGGATCGGAGATGAACAGCGGAGCGGTGATTACCCGCGCAGAGACAAAGGAGAAATATGCTTTCACCAGCAGCCATCCGAAATTCGCCCTTCTAGACCCATGTGTAGCTTACACGTTGAGTAAACATCAGATTGCATGCGGCTTGGCAGATACTTTCGTACACGTTATCGAGCAGTATTTGGCCGGATACGAGGAAAGCCGAGTGATGGACCGCTTCGCCGAGGGGGTCATGCGTACCGTCGTGGAGATATCTGCCCCCTTAATGCAACGGCATAGCGATTACGACTTGATGAGCAACTACATGATCTCCTCTACAGTTGCCCTCAATGGAATGATCGCCTGGGGTACAACACAGGATTGGGCAACCCACATGATAGGGCACGAACTGACAGCCCTCACTGGCATTACCCACGGGGCCTCACTGGTGATCCTATTGCCGGCTCTCATGCGCGCCATGAAAGAACAGAAAAGGCAAAAGCTCCTACAGTATGCAAAAAGGGTGTGGGATCTGAGTGAAGCAAATGAGGATCGCTGCATAGAGCAAGCAATCGAGTGTACGGAATCATTTTTCCGATCATTGGGTTTGGCAACCAGACTGGATGAGGCCGGTATCGGACCGATGGTGGAGGAAGAGACTATCCGAAGGATAAGAGATCGAGGAGTGGCCTACGGAGAAGGTCGCAACGTAGATGCTGATATGTGCAAGCGCATCTTTGACCTTTGTCGCCCGGCAATAAGTCACTCGCAGGCGGAATGACTTGGGAAAACCAGCAAAAGAATAGACAAGCAACAACCGAGAGTACAATGAAGATAGCATTGATAGGTTACGGACGCATGGGACATGCCATCGAGGCCATAGCCCTACAGAGGGGACATGAAATCCTGCTGACCATAGACCAAAACGAAGAAGCAAAGCTGCACTCACCACTCCTGGCCGAGGCAGATGTAGCCATCGAATTCACCGGTCCCGCTTCGGCCGAAGCCAATTGTCGGCGCATCTTGGAGATGGGTATCCCACTGGTTTCGGGCAGTACGGGCTTCATGACCGATAAATTGCTCGATGATTTCAAGCAAATCTGCAATGAGCAAGGACGCAGTTTTTTCTACGCTACAAACTTTAGCTTGGGGGTGAATATTCTTTTCGCACTTAACCGTCAGTTGGCTAAGATCATGAGTCTCCACCCCGAGTACGAGCCCCATATTCACGAGGTACACCACACAAAAAAGCTGGATAAGCCCAGTGGTACGGCCGTCACCTTGGTGTCGGACCTTATAGCAAATAGTGATCTATATTCAGACTGGACGCTTGAGCAGCCCGGTGAATCTCCCCTTCTGGGCAACACAGTAGGGGTTTCGTCCACACGAGAAGGGGAAGTTTTCGGGATCCACGAGGTGAGTTACACTTCGACCATTGACAAGATCTCCATTCGCCACGAGGCTTTCTCAAGAGAGGGGTTTGCCCTCGGAGCCGTATTGGCCGCCGAATACGCAACTACACACAGGGGATTCCTATCCATGGCGCAAATGCTCCAAATTCAATGAGATTAACTGACAATATTTTGTATCTACGATGAAAAAGACAAATATGTTCGAAGGTCTCCCTCTCAGGCGCATCATCTGGGGGATCATCGCTATGGTCGGCCTGCTGATCCTGATCCTATGGGATAGTCTGTGGTGGCTGTTGGTCGCTCCTTTTTTGGTAGACTTCTATTTCACCCGTTTCGTCAATTGGGATTGGTACAAAGAGATCCAAAACAAAACCATCCGGACAATCTATGTTTGGGTGGGAGATATCCTGTACTGTCTCGTGGCGTTGCAGCTTGTCACAGTCTACTTGGGACAAAACTTTGTGATCCCTTCCTCTTCTCTGGAGAAGACAATGCTCGTTGGAGATTACGTGCTGGTGAGTAAATTGAGCTTCGGACCACGAACGCCCAATACCCCTCTGGCTTTTCCTCTGGCGCACAACACCCTGCCTGAGTGGTTGGGAGGAGGGAAATCTTATGCCGACAAACCACACTTCGACTACCGGAGAATAAAAGGCATGGGAGAGGTGAAGCGGCACGACTTGGTGGTATTCAACTTTCCAGCTGGCGACACCGTGGCCGTGCGTATGCCCAACCCCGACTATTACAGCCTGTGCAAGCTGGATGGACGAGCTACGATTCATGCCAATCCGGATATATACGGAGAAGTACAATATCGCCCTGTCGATCGCAGAGATCACTACGTGAAACGCTGCATCGGAATGCCCGGGGATGAACTGGAGATCCGAAACAATCAAGTGTACATCAACGGCAAGCCCGATACCAATCCGGAGAAAATGCAACTCAACTACTGGGTGCAAACCAAGTCTCCGATCAGTCGGGATTACCTCAAAGACGAACTGGACATCAGTGACGACGACTACTATCTGATGACAAACCATGAGGAAAGCAACATGCAGGCGGCTTACCTCGGATTCGACTCCATCAATGGCGACGGCTACGGTCTGCTGTACCATTTTCCTCTGACCAAAGGGATGAAATCTCGGCTATCGTCTCTCCCCCAAGTCGTATCCATCAAAGAGGAACCCGATGAGGGAAGGAGCTTGCTCTATCCCCTGGATCGAGAAACAGGCTGGAGCCGAGACAATTACGGTCCAATCTACATTCCAAAACGCGGGGACAAGGTGACACTCAACGAAGAGACCCTAGCCCTCTACAGCCGTTGCATACGAAATTACGAAGGGCATGAGCTGACAAGAAACGAGAAGGGCGAAGTCTTGATCGATGGCAAGCCGAGCAAGGAATACACCTTCGGGATGAATTACTACTTCATGATGGGTGACAACCGTCACAACTCGGCCGACAGCCGCTCATGGGGATTCGTTCCAGAGGACCACATCGTGGGAAAACCGGTCTTCATTTGGCTATCGCTGGATAAGGACAAGGGCCTCTTCTCGGGGAAGATCCGCTGGAGAAGGATGATGCGTGGCGTCTCCGCCGAATAAACGGGTGCACCTAAAGGTAAAAAGGAGAGCGAGATGCAGAAGCGACAGAGCGTAGTACGACGCTGGATGGTGCCGATAGGAATTGCCGCTGCGTCGATACTACTTGTCCGGTGGTTCCTCATTTTCCCTATACGCATAGGAGGAAACACGATGGATGCTCCACTTACGAAGGGGCAATTGGCCTGGGTCTGCAAGCTGCAAACACCCCATCCGGGAAGTATTGTTCTATTCCAAAGTCGAAGCCTCAACCCCAATGCCGTGCGGCCCATGAGGGTTGTAGGCCGAGTAGTGGCAGGCCCCGGAGACAAACTCTTCGTAGGGCGAGAAGGTCTCTATGTCAATGGGAGAGAATTGTCGAAGGGTAATCCCCTGCCGGAGTGTTATCAGATTCATATTCCCAGGACAGGGGTGCAGATCCCTCTCGATGCGATCAACCTCATAGCTTATCGAGCAGCCATCAGTAGCGAATTGGGGCAGCGGGGTACCTTCCTCGACGGGAAATTGTACATCGATGGGCAGCAAGTCCCTGCATACACGTTTCGCAAATCCTATTACTGGGTCTTGGCAGACAAACCTGACAGTGGGCCGGATTCTCGCCATATCGGCATCATTCCTGCCGAAGACATATTGGGTGTTTTGCTGTGGCCTCTTACCGATTGACATCCTCGTTTGCTGCCACGTTTATGATCTTGCTATCGACCGCCTACGCTCCACCGGTGCAATACTTCTGCAAAATGCTCCGGACAAACTCTGTACAGATAGAGGCCTGCGAACACTACATCAAGCAAACATACCGCTCACGCTGCCACATCGCCACTGATCAGGGGATACAGTCGCTCAACATCCCCGTAGCTTCGGGTGCGTCTTCCAATTGTCCGATACGCGATGTCCGTATATCCGAGCATGGGAACTGGCGACATGTCCACCGCCAAGCTCTTCGCACAGCATACGGCTCCTCAGCTTTTTTTGAGTATCTGGCACCGGAGATCTTCCCGCATTTCGATAAGGGCCAAGCGTTCTTGTTCGATTTCAATTATGAGCTACTCCAGACATTGCTCCGCCTCTTGTCCATCGATGTAGAATTATCTCTGACCTCTTCGTTTGAGGAGCCTATGCCACTTCTGTCCGCAAGCCCGAAGGCGTCTCCTTTACAAGACTATCGTCTTTCTATCCGACCCAAGAATCCTCCGATCGATCCAGCCTTCCACCCCATCCCTTACTACCAGACAAACGCTGCTATACACGGGTTTCTGCCCAATCTGTCTATTCTCGATCTGCTCTTTGAGTGCGGGCCTGAGGCTCCGCTCATCCTGCTGAAATCGAGTTCTATGCAGTGAATCTGTCGAAGCATCCTCTCCTGCTCATTTTTCCGACGCGTAGGAACTTTTTTTCTGACGCGTGAGAGCAAAGCCTCCGACGCGTCGGAGAAAAAGCTGCTACCGGTAAAGGGAAGACACGACGACGAAGCGAACTCATCCGGGCAAGGTCATCAAGTTTCAACTATCGCAGGAGCTTTCTTACCTTTGGCGCGAGAATATGTTCATACGAATTACCACCAGAAAACAAACGGTCGATGAAAAATAGCACCAAACTTATCCTCAAGATCCTATGGTCTCTCTTCGGGCTGTTTTGGCTTGGCTTATTTCTCGTTGTGTTTCTCATAGCCAAAGGTCTGATAGGATACATGCCGGAAATCGAACAGTTACAGAACCCCATAGATAAATTTGCCTCACAGGTTTTCTCTGCCGAAGGAGAAGTTTTGGGCTCTTACTCTCAGTCGGGTTCAAACAGAGTATATGTGTCGTACAGCGGCTTGTCGAATCATGTGGTCAACGCACTGATCGCGACCGAAGACGTGCGCTTCAGGGAGCATTCGGGGATTGACTACCGATCACTATCCCGAGCCATCGTCAAGCGTGGCATCTTGCGCCAAAAAAGCGGTGGAGGAGGCTCTACGATCACTCAGCAACTAGCCAAGATGCTCTACTCACCCACAGCTGAAAATGTATTCACTCGCATCTTGCAAAAGCCTATCGAGTGGGTCATTGCCATTCAGTTGGAGCGGTACTATACCAAGGATGAGATCCTATCTATGTACCTGAATCAATTCGACTTCCTGTACAACGCTGTGGGCATTCGCTCAGCAGCCTACACCTATTTCGGCAAAACCCCAGAAGAACTCAACATACAAGAGGCTGCCACATTAATAGGGATGTGCAAGAACCCTTCGGCCTACAATCCCGTCTTGCAAAACTCCGTGGAGCGGTCTCTCTCTCGGCGCAATGTGGTCCTCGAGCAAATGGCCAAGGCCGGCTACATCAGCCAAGCCCAATGCGACTCCCTGGCTCGATTACCCTTGCAGGTCTCTTTCCATCGAAGTAGCCATAAAGAGGGGCCGGCCCCTTATTTCCGCGAACGCATCCGCTTAATGCTTTCGGCCAAGAAGCCCAACAGATCCAACTACGCTTCATGGCAAAGCGAAGAATACACGGCCGACAGTCTGGCTTGGGAAACAGATCCCATGTATGGTTGGTGCGCCAAAAACGGCAAAAATCTCTACACAGACGGGCTCAAAATCTATACGACCCTCTCTCTGCCTATGCAGATCTACGCTGAGCAGGCTGTGCGCAAACACATGTCGCAAGTAATCCAACCGGCATTTTATCGAGAAAAACAGGGGAAAGTCTATGCTCCGTTCTCGGCAGATATCTCGGCAAAGGAAAAGCAGAACATCCTTCGCAGGGCAATGCGCCAGACAGACCGCTGGAGAGCCGGCAAGAAAGGTGGCTTGTCGGAGCAACAAATTTTGGCAGGATTCAATACCAAGCGTAAGATGCAGGTATGGAGCTGGCGTGGTATGCGCGATACCATCATGACTCCTCTGGACTCCATCATCTACCTCAAAAGCCTGATGCGTACGGGCTTCATGGCGATGAACCCGCACAATGGGCATATCAAAGCTTACGTGGGTGGCATTCACTTCGGCACTTTTCAGTATGATATGATCAGCCGAGGTCGCAGGCAAATAGGCTCTACGATCAAACCATTCCTCTACTCTCTGGCTATGACGGATGGTGTCACGCCCTGCGACCAGATGATGCACGTACCACAAACGCTCTATACCAAAGCCGGTAAGCCGTGGACTCCTCGCGGATCAAGCAGACGCGTCGGCGAGATGGTGAGCATTCAATGGGGTCTGCAAAACTCCGACAACTGGGTGACGGCTTATCTCATGGGGCAAACTTCGCCCTACACCTTCGTCCGGCTACTCAGGAGCTATGGTCTCTACGGCCGTATCGACAATCCGGATGTTTCCATCTGCTTGGGGACACCGGATGCTTCTATCGGGGAGATGGTCAGTGCCTACAGTACATTTGTGGGCAACGGCATACGGGTCGACCCACTCTTCGTTACACGTATAGAGGATCAGCACGGGAATGTGCTGGCCAACTTCGTACCGAAAACGACCGAAGTCTTGTCGCAGGATGCTGCGTTAAAGATGCTTACGATGCTGCGTGCCGTGGTAGATGGAGGCACAGGCGGTCGCCTTCGGTCTCGGCACGGCCTTACAATGCCACTCGGAGGCAAGACTGGCACAACGCAGAACAATAGCGATGGTTGGTTTGTCGGGTTCACTCCTTCACTGGTAGCTGGCTGCTGGATGGGTGGGGAGGATCGAAGTATCCACTTCGACTCGATGTCCATCGGTCAGGGTGCAGCTTCAGCCCTTCCTGTCTTCGGAGAGTTTATGCGACTGGTCTATGCAGATCCAACCCTCGGCTATGATGTCAAAGAGACTTTCGACATACCTCGCCGATTTGCCCCCTGCGGATCGATATTCGATGAGCTTCCCCTTGGCAGCTACAGCGATGCCGATTCGGTAGGTATCGAGTTAGATTTGCTGGAAGAATAGCACCGGAATAAGAATAAACGATCAAACAAAAACACCCCTCCGGTCATCCGATTCGACGCACTATGCTACGAGATTGGAGGCGGAGGGGATACTCTTGTAAATCCACAGCAATGATACAAATCGGGAACACCTTAGTGAGCTTGGATATTATCGACAAGGTATTCGTCTGCGACTATGACACCTGCAAAGGGATTTGCTGCGTGGAGGGTGACAGCGGTGCTCCCCTCTCCTCGGGAGAGGCTGAGCGCATCAGAGAGTTGCTTCCCCTTTTGGAGCCTATGCTCTCTCCCCAAGCCAAAGCTCTTATCCAAGAGAGCGGAGTGAGCTATATCGATGAGGATCACGAAGAAGTGACGCAAATCATCAACGGCAAAGACTGTGTCTTCACGACCTACGACGACAAGGGACGGTGCCAATGTGCAATCGAGCGTCTCTACCGAGAGGGAAAGACCGACTTTCTCAAGCCAATCAGCTGCCATCTCTACCCTATCCGTATCCATCGGTTTGCCTCAGGAAACGAAGCTCTCAACTACGACAAATGGCACATCTGTAAGTGTGCGATCAAACTCGGGCGCAAGACAAGCACGCCTATCTACCGCTTCCTGCGTGAGCCTCTCATCCGGGCCTATGGAGAAAACTGGTACAATGAACTGTGCCTCGTGGCCGATGAGTATATTTCCCAAACTCGTGCCGAGAAAGACCTTTGCCTCGACAAATAAATGAAATCACCTTTCCGCATAAAATCGGTGATCGACCCATCTTCCAAGCTCAAGCCAACGCCCATCTACTCAAACAAAAGGATTATCTTTGCGTAGTCCGGTTTGCCATCGGAATATCACAGACAAGACGAAATAGCCCTATGCCACACTTAAGATTGTCCGAGCATATCAACAAATGCCTCTCCGAGCACGGCTGTGTAGCCATACCCGAGATCGGAGGATTCGTTGTCGAGACGATACCAGCCCGGTATGATCATTCGGAAAACAGAGCATACCCTCCCACTCAAGAATTGCACTTCAATGCCGCCCTTTGCCATCGTGATGGATTGCTGGAGAGGTTCTATGCCTCCGCCTACGGGTTCTCACTCAGGAGAGCACGCATCATGCTGGAAGAGGACATCAAGACGCTTCGTGCAGACCTGGTCGGCAGACGCAGCGTCTATCTGCGAGGGATTGGGCAGCTGGATCTAAGCGAGGAAGGGCTGGTCAGCTTCTGCCCCGAGTCTTGCAGCGACCGCCTCTATCCGGACGCTTATGGGCTTTATCCGGCTTCTTTGCCTCTACTCAAAGAGACACCTCTGCAGGCAATGCGAGCAGAGGCAAAGTCGGAGAAATACTATTACCTGCCAATACACAAAAGAGTACCGGCTGTTGCTGCAGCTATGCTCATCTTCACGGTATTGTTTTTCTTGCCTTTTGACTCTACAACCTCTCGACAAAACTGTGAGGCGGGGTTCATCCCCACTGAATTGGTTGCGGGGAAATTCTGGAATGAGCTAAGCAAACAGCAGACAGAAGGTCCTCGACAGGATGCAAGTCCAGCGACCCCCGGGCTTTCGCACCCTCACACAGCAGAGACACAACAGAGATCTTCGAACAATGGCTTACCCATAGTAGAAGTTGACCGACTTGACGGAGCGACTTATTTCGTTGTGGTAGGCAGTTTTCGCTCAATAGAGCAGGTGGAGGATTTTGTCCGACAGTCGAAAGAAGAAGCCTCCACTTTCGGTGGAGTGATCAAGGATAAACGATGGTACCGTATCTTCACAAAAGAGTACAGGACATCGGGCGAAGCCTATACAGCCGCAGCAAACCTAAAAGGCGATGCGTGGGTATTTGCAGCCAAGAAGTAAGGGGAAAGAAAACAATACGACATGCGCCACCTGACAATCAATCTCGGAGGACAGTTGATGGATCTCCGCATGCCCAAGGTGATGGGTATTGTCAATGCTACACCGGATTCCTTCTACAGTGGAAGTCGCATCAGCGGAGAAGAAGCAATCCGCAGTCGAATCGATCAAATTGTCAACGAAGGTGGAGCGATTGTAGATGTAGGCGGTTACAGTTCTCGCCCAAGTGCTGCCGATGTCAGCTGCAGAGAGGAGGTGGAGCGGCTTCGGCCTGTCTTGAAAGTGCTGCGAGACGAATATCCGTCTCTACCCATATCGGTAGATACTTTCCGCGCTGATGTAGCACGCATGAGTGTGGAGGAGTATGGCGCTTGCATAGTCAATGACATCTCCGGTGGTGAACTTGATCCCGAGATGTACCCCACAGTAGCCCGACTGGGAGTGCCATACATTTTGATGCACATGCGCGGTACTCCGAAGACGATGCAGCAACTATGCGAATACAAGGATATAGCAATAGACATTCTGGACTACTTCACGCAGCGCTGCGACCGCCTCTTGTCTTTAGGGGTCAAGGACATCATCCTCGATCCGGGCTATGGATTTGCGAAAACCTTGGAGCAAAACTATGAATTGATGGCAAGACAGCGCGAAGCCTGTGACCTGCTCGGGCGACCTGTCTTGGTGGGAATCTCTCGCAAAAGCATGATCTACCAACTATTGGGCAACACTGCGGCTGAGTCCCTCAATGGGACCACTGTACTGAACACATACGCTCTCCTGCAAGGGGCGAACATCCTGCGCGTACACGATGTACGCGCAGCAGTAGAGGCCACTCGCATAGTAAGTCATCTACAGCAGGCCCACAGCTGACAAACAACACACCGTCATAATTGCGCGCTATGTGGCTATCGTTCTCAATCAAAGACTTCGCGGATATTCTTCTGGTAGCCCTGTTTCTGTACTACGCGTACTACATTTTGCGAAACTCCGGCAGTAAGGCTCTCTTCTTAGGGATTATCTTTTTCATCATCTTCTGGATATTTGTCTCGCAGATGCTCCAGATGAAACTGATGGGTGCTATCCTCGACAAATTTATCAACGTAGGCTTTTTCGTCTTGGTGATCATCTTTCAAGATGAGATTCGGAAGTTTCTGGCCACGCTCGGCTCTACGAAAAAATGGAGGCTAATCAACCGGATTTTTGCGAAAGACCGTAACAGAAAAATGCAGGAGGAACGCAAATGGATTGCCCCTGTGGTACTAGCTTGCATGAATATGTCTCGCAAAAAAACCGGAGCCTTGATCGCTATACAACAAGGGATGGACCTAACTCCATACGAACACACAGGGGAGCGATTTCGCTCCGAGATCACGGCTCGACTGATCGAGAACATCTTCTTCAAAAACAGCCCCCTACACGATGGAGCCATGATCATCGCAGACAATGAGATCAAGGCTGCAGGATGCATCCTGCCGGTATCCTCGACGACCGAGCTCAACAAGGATTTGGGGCTTCGACACCGAGCAGCCCTCGGTCTCTCCCAAGAGACGGATGCCAAGGTGATCATCGTGAGTGAAGAACGAGGCAAGATATCCGTCGCCTACAGGGGAGAGGTGAGAGTCGATGTCTCGAGCGAACAACTACAAGAAATACTCACAGGCGATTAAACTAGAGGACGGAAGTGTGAACAATGGGAAGCAGAGCAAAGGATATAGCCAAACTGATCCGACCGCAGCAGTGGGTTAAGAACCTATTCATCTTGCTGCCGATTTTCTTTGGCCATCGTTTCGACCATCCGGGAGTTTGGCCTCGCATGATGCTCCTTTTCGCCATATTCTCACTTACAGCCTCCTCCATTTACGTCTTCAACGACATCTGCGACCGAGCGATAGACCGACTACACCCCATTAAAAAGAATCGCCCGATTGCTTCGGGGCGTCTCTCGCTTGCATCGGCCTATACACTTGAGTTACTCCTTCTTGTAGGAGCTTTCTCGCTCGTTTGGCTCGCCCCATACACGGATAGGGCTTGGTACTTGTCGGGAGCACTCGTAGGAGTATATCTCCTACTCAATCTTGTCTATTCACTACGCGGAAAACATTGGCCGGTAATAGATGCTTTCTTTGTCGCATCCGGCTTTGTCCTACGAGTTGAGGCCGGTGGGATTGTAGCACAAACTCCGGTTTCTCATTGGCTCTTCCTGATGGTCTTGTTTCTCTCTCTGCTCCTGGCTTTCGGCAAAAGGCAAGAGGACATTAACTTGGCAACGAAAAGCAACGAGACGACACGCCCCGTGGTAAACCGCTACTCCACGCCTTTTCTGCAGTCCGTCTTCGGCATGATTGCAGCTATCCTCATTGTCCTCTACACGCTCTACTGCCTGGATGAGACAACCATGCAGCTACACAGCCCATACCTCTATACGACGGTGCCTTTGGTCGCCCTCGGGCTGCTTTACTACCTGCGCCGCGTGGTTGTGGACGGACGCTACTGCAATCCTACCGACATGCTCTTTCGCGACCGTGGGTTACAGCTCATCGCCCTGAGTTGGGCTTTGCTATTTTTCTTGCTCTCCTATGTCTTCTGATCGGACGTTCTCTCGGCAAAATCGTCCCGTCCTGGCCATCTTTGACTTCGATGGTACCCTAACGACAAAAGACAGCCTGCCGCTCTTCCTGCGCTACAGCCTTGGAAGATCAAGATTCCTCCTACATCTGCCCTCCTTTGCTGTCCTCTTCTTGCGGTTTAAGCTGGGGGCCTTGTCTGCGAAGGTGGCTAAAGAACGCATGCTGAGGATTGCGGTCAAAGGGATGTCCTCAACTGAGTTGGACAAGCTCTGTTGGGGATTTGCCTCGGATATACTACCACACATCGAGCGTCCATGTGCAATCGAAGCTCTGAGAATGCACCAACGAAGCGGGCACAGCGTCTGCATCCTGTCGGCCTCACCCATCAACTGGATCCGTCCATGGGCTAAAATGAAGGGGATCGACCAGGTCTTAGGCTCGGACTTAGCTTTTGACAACGACGGAGCAACGGGCGAACTGAACGGAGCTAACTGCAACGGTAAAGAGAAACTGGCTTGTCTGCATCGGCATTACCCCAACTACACGACTGAGCTATACACCTACGCCTATGGCAACTCGGGGGGTGACTATGAACTACTCCTCAGCGTCGATCACCCCTACCTGCTAAAGAGAGGTAAGTTCATTGATCTGAGTGCCGACTCTTTCCCGATCCGGAGCAACTGATACCCTATCGTAAAACTCCAACCAAGGCCCCTCCGGGCAAATCTCAACATCAAACAAGGCTTAGGCAAAGTCACATCCCTCCGCAACTCCTATCGGACCAGTACATGATCTTTGCAGGAAAACAAAAAAGTAGGGCGTGCAACGAAATACAGCACGCCCCACCCATATCATATCACCCAACTATCGAACACAAAACATCGGACAAATAGCGGCCGAAGCTTCGCCTATACTCACTTCAAGGCCTCGATTGCCGCCTCGTAATTCGGCTCCTGCGTAACCTCAGGTACCAGCTCCGTGTAGACGACCTTCCCGGCCTCATCGATCACCACGACAGCACGAGCCAGCAACCCCTTGAGAGGGCCATCCGTCATCAACAGACCGTAGTCGTTGGAGAGGCACCCACAACGAAAAGCCGAGAGTGTGATCACATTGTTGATCCCTTCTGCTCCACAAAAGCGAGCCTGAGCGAAAGGCAAATCCAAAGAAATGCATAGCACGACTGTATTATCAAGGGTTACAGCCTCTTTGTTGAACCGGCGAACGCTGGCTGCACACACCCCTGTATCGATGCTGGGAAAGATGTTCAACACGACGCGCTTACCTCGAAAATCCTCCAGCTTGACCTCACTAAGATCTGTCTTGACCCCACAAAAGTGAGGGGCCGCACTACCTACTGCAGGCAGATCTCCAACGGTATTTATTCTGATCTCGTTTTTGAAAGTTACTGTTGCCATTTTGTTTTCTATTAAATCTTGTTCTACATTGCTACTCATGGTATTACTTTTGGGGTAACCTCCAAGTTCGCAAGATTGTTTTGTCTACTCGGCGAAAGAGATGGATCAGTCTTTCAATTCAAAACTTGTGCGTCCGATTTGGTTGCCATCGGCAAATAGATACACACGGTACTGGCCGGCAGGCAAAGACTCGGTGACCTGCTTGTAGATCGTAATGGGCATATCCTCGCCCGTGTATTCAATATCCTTCTTTTCCGTGTAGCCTACATCTTTCCCCTCCAATCTAAAGGTACCTTTCTCTCCCATGGCCTGCCCCGTAGGCATCACCAGGCGCAGGTAGATGGTCTTTGGGCCCGGCTCTGCCGTTACGTTGTGCGCAACAGTGAAGCTGACAGCGAAATCCGTGATCTTGTCAATCCGTTTGCTGGTCTTACCTTTCTTGTTTAGTGGATTGACAGATATGCCTACGGCATTCAGTTTGGCAGCCAGCGTCACTTTGTCGGTAAGGACTTCGCGTTCCTGCTTCAGTCGACCGGCCTCAGCCTCGACACGCTGGTAGTCGGCTCTCACCTGCTTGTTCTCCACCCTCAGACGCTCATTGGTTGCATGCAGAGAGTCAATCTGCACGACGTAGGAGCGTAAGATCGTGCGTAAGGTCTTCACTTCGGCTTGGAGCTGGCCGATTCGCTTCAGATTGTCATTCTTGACGGAGGCCAACTCTTCAGTAAGTCGATCGACTTTGGCTCGCTCACTGATCAACTGCTGCATGATCGAGTCGTTCGTAATCTTGAGCTGCCCCTCCGTATTTGTGCCGGAAAGTTTGTTGTACTGCATATTGTACTGCTCGGACAGCTCATACAACTCATCCATCATTTGCTCCTTCTCTATCTGGGCGAAGTGCTCACGCTCTTTCTGAAGCGAGCGTTGCCCCCACCAAAAGATTCCCCCCAAGACGACAGCCGCCACGCATAAGACGATGGCAGCAATAACGATTGATTTTTGCTTCATAAACTAAATGTCCGTTACAACTGCTCGGATGACGCGAAACTGGGTTCGCACCACGAGTGCAAAGATAGCAGTTAGGTGGCTTTTGCAAACGGCAATACTATTCAGGCAGGCCCCGCACCAATTCATCCATGACTGCCTGCAACGTCCGGCGAATGGACGCTCTATCCGTAAAATCGTTGGCCATAAAGATCAGTGCGAACTCTCTCTGCCCCACTTGAGCATAGCCTGCATATCCCTGCACACCATACATACTGCCACTCTTGAGGCGTGCCACGAGACCCTCGGGAGTAGACAGATGCTTTACCGAACCATCCCGACCGGCTACCGGCAAGGAATCATAGAAAGCCATTCCGGAGGGCACAGACCGGTCAGACATCGCCATGAGGAGTTGCTCCAAAGCGATCGAAGTAATGCGGTTCTTGGGAGAAAGACCGCTTCCATCAAAAAGGCTGATACTTCTCGAGTCCATACCTCTCGAAACCCAATAATCGATCAGCCTCTTGTACCCTCCCTTAAAACTTCTCGGCTTCCCCTCATCGAGCATGCAAACGAAGGCTTCTGCACACAAATTGATGCTACGACGATTGCACTCACCTACGATTTCTCGTAAAGGCAAAGAACGATAGAGGCCCAACGATCGAGTAGGACTCGCGACTTGCTCCGAAGTATAAAAAGCTCTGGCTTGACCATCGACAGCAATACCGACAGACGCGAGCTTTTGCCTGATAGCAGTCGCCGCATACTTAGCAGGATTGGGCAACTCCATCGGGCAGAGGACCTGTGTCCGAGAGGGGGGCAAGCTACCACTCAATCGACGCAGGTGAGACAGTGGCGCACCATTGATATGCAAGTCGCTTCGGCTACCTATATCAAGGTGATTGACAACATCGGCCTCCGCTTCCAATGGATCTACGGACAAAATGCATACCTCTGTGTCGCTACTCTCCAACAAGAGAGCCATCCGATTGTCCAAGATATTGAAGCCGTAGAGAGCGGCCCCATAGTATTCGCCAAGGTCCTCATACAACCACGAAGCGGAAGTTGCGGCAGGGCGAAGGGCGGACGCATCAACCACCACATCCCCCGTGACATGCCTGATACCACTTCGCAGCAAAGTCTCTTCCACAAACGAGAAAAATCGGCCTTGCTCCCCAGCTATATACCGTGTCTCTATCGAGGGATCGCCCGAACCTCTAATAACGAGGTCTCCATCGAGGATGTCACCTCGCAAATGACCGCTATAACCGATCTCGGTCGTAAACACAGCATCCTGACCACACAGACGGAGTGCAGAGGCCGAGCTAATGAGCTTGACAAGCGAAGCCGGGATCATCCGCTCACAGCTACGGTAGTCCACCAATCGCCGACCGCTTGATAGGTCGGTCACGACCATCGCAATACGACACTGCTGCCGCTGCTCCTCGGAGTGAAGAATGGAATCGATAGGCAACTGCGACCAAGCCTCCGACGGCCTCCACAGCACACCCAACAGCAAGCAAGTAATCAGCCCGACAGCCCGACAGGATCTCAAAAAAGTAAAAGCGCACTGACTGCGATATATCCGACCCACAAACATTTTTTACACCTTCGGGATACAAAGAAAGCAAATTGTGATGGCATTCCACTAAAGCAGCTATCCACGGATATTTCCTACTGATTGTAAAACACTCCAGATGTCACAATATGAGATAATATCGCAGCAAAAGCCTAAGATCTTCGACTGGCAAAAAAAACCACCCCCCGCAAGCAACATGATTGTTGAAACCGATTGATTTTCAATTCATAATAGTAATTCCGCATGCCTCTACCGCAAACAATCACTTGTTGCAACGTAGATGAGGCTAACAGCAAGAGCTTGCTATTATACACCTGCTGCAAACAATACGCTCGTTGCAACCAGAGAAGCTACCGAGATTTCTATTCGAGAGAAAACTCTCACGCCTCGGAAACTTTGCTTCCACGCGTCGGAAACTTTGCTCCCACGCATCGGAACTTTTGCTCCGACACGTCGCAAAAATGCCTCTCTATATCATGGGAAATCTTGGCATCCGAACAACGGCAAAAAAGAGGGGCTGCTCGACTTATGTCGGGCAGCCCTTCTTCTATGCTAAACCTTTCGTTCTGTCAAGAGAGCCGTTACGCTCTCGACAAATCCGAGAAAGTTATGCGCGAGGTTTCAACGTGAACTTGTAAGTAGCCTTAGTCACAAATGTCTTGCCATATGTAACCTTAACCTTTGCTACGAAAGTCACAGGTTCTGTAAGGTGGAGAGGTGTCGTACCGGGCTTGTACGTTACAACGACCTTACCAATGCTAGGAAAAATAATCCCACCTGTTTTCTCAAGTTTGGACTTGATAGAACCCGCGTCAATCATTGCCTGAGCAGCATCTTTCAGCTCCTGCGACATCGTCTCATCCACACCGAATTCCATCTCTGCGTTCTGTCCAAAACTGTAAGGCGATCCGAAGAGGTACTTAGCTCGGTCTAGAGAAACAACTCGTCCAGCCTCGTAGATCGGATTATTGTTGTTCTCCGTATCTACGACATCGAACTGCAACTCGGCGGCAGTGGGGTTTGCAGGCATAAGAGGATTCGGAGTGAACTCAATTTCTTGATCCACCAACTTCGCAGGATTACGCATCACAACATCGAATTCCATTATTACGAATCGAGTTTCGCAATTCTTCACTTTGAGAACCAACTGCATCGGAACTGTGAGGCCTTCGTCTCCAATAGACTCATCTACAATCACAAAGTCTTCATCAGAAGAACCACCCACCCTTACATTCGGGTGAAGTTCTGAGAACTTCTTACCTCCGGCCATCACCTTTTCGGTATTGACAGCAAACTTCACGTCTCCCTGGAAATTTTCTGCACCAATCTTGTCTAAGATGGCTTTGCGGAAGTTCGGCTTGAATGCCTGAGCCACGCGAGCTACGCCAACAGCCCCTACACCATCCAGACGCTGTACAGTAGCGAGTACAATGTCAATATCAGTATGTACTTCACCTGTCAACGGATTCAGAGTCACCCAGTAAGTAGTAACCTTCTGCTTAGGAGCTTCAGCAATACCTGTGTTGATGGCTTCCTTAGGCTCATCAACCTTAATCGGAACTTCAAACGTTACGCACTGAGGCAATGCTGGGAACCAACCATCCTCTGTGGGCAAATCTACCTCGATATCGCCTACCTCTGGATGATGCCCGATAATGAACTTGAACGTGTAGTCACCGGCCACAAGGCAGTCTCCCGTCCTAGTAATGTCTATCCCTTGAGAGCCCATCTTTGCCTCTAAGCCTGGGATATTGTCGAAATCAATTTTGATATTCTTGAGATCATAATTATTCTCGAGAAGAGCCTCAACCACACCGTAGTCGTACTTGTTTCCGTCGTAAGTCGCACGCAAAGCTTCCACAGCAGCTTTCTTTATCTCTCCAGAGAAAACAGTAGCGGAAGAATTTGTCCCGTTCATGTGGAATGTGAACGGCTTCTTCCAAGTTTCTTCGATGCACTCAACATCTTCCAACGCTACTACGCGGATACGGATAAATCCGAGAGAGACAACCACACCATTGGAGTCTACAACACGAACTTGCACTGCCTGTGAGCAGTTCACAGCCAAGTTAGGACGTACCTTGTCGGTACCGGCCTTCAACATACCATCCTCGTCAATCGTGATGATGTCATACTTCTTAGCTGCATTCCCATCAATATTGATAGGCGTCATTCCGTCCTCTCCGTGCATGAGATAGTACTCGAACTTCAAGCCGTGCGTCTTCATGAATTCGCTTCGATCTTCCCATTTTTCAGGAACAGAAAGAGGTTCGTTGTTCTTATCCAAACGTAGGCTCTTCAAAACAAGAAGCTGCTTAAGATCTACAGGATCTTCATCGTAAAAAATCTTATGCTCTACATTTTGTAAATTACCATCCTCATCCTCATATGCATAAGGCAATTGCAGAACATTGCCATAGTTGTTCAAGAAGATGCCAAACTTGTTGTTGCAAATATCATTGTAAACGGTAGCCCAGTCTGAGAGAACCTGTTTGTTGCCGAACTTATCCGCATTGGTCGTCTTCGCTTTGAGGCGAGCCATTGTTGTCACAGCATTGCCGTCCTTGTCTACACCTCCGAGGGCTTCGGGAGCGAACGGATCAACCGTAATCTTGAGTTTACCAGCTTCACTGAAGTCTACGCTCTTGATCGTCAATTCGGTCTGAGAAGCATCAACCAAGGCACGGTGACTGAGTTCCTTATTCGTTTTCACTTCAAACTCAAGGTTCTCCATCGTCTTGATGTACTGCTTGGCATCGAAACCGCTCGGATTGAGGTCATAGATAAGCTCATAGCTATCTCCACCCTGACGGATCCACTTGCTCTCGTCTACGTATTTCTCACCATTATCCTTAACTGAAGGAGTACCGCTCACCTTGATAGGCTTGATCAAGTCGTAGCCAAGGTTCATTGCTTGGAAACCACGGTAGTTGAACGTTGAGCGGAAGAAGAGGCCTTTGAGTTCAGAAGAAGTAGCAGGCAATACAAAAGTTTGGCCTTGCGTTTCTCCTGGCTGAGTGATTGTGATCACAGAGAAGCCGGCAGGATCCTGCTGAATCATGACTTTACCCGGAGTCGCAGACTTGCCGGAATCCTTGCCATCGATCCACCAGTTACCATTCTCACCTATTTCTACCGTCACATAGTCTGCGCGGACGTCTGTGCACTTGCGTTCCTTTACCACTTTGCCTTCAGCATCGGAGTAAGTAACAGTCCACCAATAAGTATGCTCGGTATCCTCGGATCCCATCTTGGTTGTTTCATTGTAGGTTCCCTTACCCTTAATGAGCACAACAGATGAGCCATGGATGCCTTGGTCTCCGTTAACACCACGAGCAGGAACATCCAAGCACTTGTAGTTCTCTACGAGCGTGCCATCCTCTGCTCTCGTGTACTCAACAACCCACCAGTAGTCGTTGGCTGTGTCCTCAGAACCCATTTGGGTAGCCTTGTCGTAGGTACCTTTACCCTTGATGATCTTCGGGCTAGCACCAGGGAGACCATCCTTGCCATCCTTGCCATTGAGGGGAGCGGGGATGTCTGTCTTCTGTCCATCGATCCAGAAGAATCCATCCTTGATGATCAAGGTACTAGGATTCTGCGTGAGCGTTACGGTCATCGAAGACCCATCGAGGAAAGTAAACGTAAGGTTCATGCCTTCTGCTTTGACAGAAGAGATGATCTTACCTTCTTTCATGATCTTGTTGACAGCCTCCTGCAGCGATGCGATCGTCTGGGAGTTCTTATCAACTTTCTGTTTCAGGTCGCTGATATCGCCCTCGTAGTCCTTGCTACAACCGGGGGCCGAAACCAACAAACCGGCTACGAGTGCAGCCGCACCCACAACCGAAAGGAAACGTTTTTTCATTGATTCGTGACTTTTAAATTGACAAAATGTAATAACACCTAAACTCTAAATTCCTTATTCCTTAGCTACCGACCAAGAGACCCGCAGTCCGGCTCTCGGCCAACACTGTGGCAAGAGAAATCTGCACCAGCCTGCTCTTGATCGTTATATCTGTTCGTTGCTACCGAGAGAATCCTACCTCCAACAGGAGAGTGGCACACCACCGGAGACAACCCATCTCAAGCCCGAGCCTACCCTCGACAAACCGAGGGAGAAATACTACATACCAAGCTTTTGATAGCACAAACATACGTAATATTTTTCGCTATAACAAAATTTTAATCAGCAATCAGTGCATACTGTTAAGATAAACCCAGAAGCGTTCGTTTTGCAAAAAGCGATATTGAGTAGCAAAATGGATCGCAACATTCGTATTAATCAGGCCTACCGGACAATAAACAGCAGAAAAACCAACTCTGTGTACTAAGAGGTCATCACTCCTCATGAGAAGCAATGACCTCTGTAGCAGTTGTCCCGGAAGGATTCGAACCCTCAATTACAGAGCCAGAATCTGACGTGTTACCATTACACCACGGGACAAGATACAAGTGAGACCCGACAAGCGACCTCCCCTGCGTAACAACGGGGGGACGATCCTCAAGGCTCCCATCCTTGCCTTTTGCGAGTGCAAAGGTATGCTTTTTTGTGAGACAAACAAGCAGACTTCCTCAAAAAGCTGATCTCCGCCACTCTACAGCTCCCAACGGAAAAAGAGAAAGGCTCAACAATCAAGGGGCAATCCTCTCCGTAGTATGGCTCAGCGACTGCGATTTTTGTAGTGATAGTCAATACCGAGGATAGCTGCGACAAATGTGCTCACTTCCCCATAGGCAACCAATACAGCCGGATCAATCTCTCCGACAGGAGGTGTAAGCAAAGCTGTAAAGAGCAGGGCTATACCGGCGACGGAGAGGATCACAGCCCATAACAACTGAGCTGAAGTCGGAAGTCGCCTCATACGCGAGCGTAGGCTATGGAGGCATCAAAACAGGGACACTGCTTGACCCACTCGTGAGGAGAAATGATCCCATCACCATTTACGTCCTTGCTCAAATCTCTGTGTCCCACCACAGAGGCAAGTGGGCAATAGAGCTTAAGCATTCGTATGAGCCGCACGAGCGTTGCTTTTTGCTCTACAGTGCGCGTATCGGCCGGCAATCCATCCTTGTTGATCCCCCCTTCGTAGCAAACTCCGATACTGCAATGGTTGTAGCCCTGTACATGCGCCCCTATCTTATCCAGAGGACGAGTGAGATGAATATGCCCACTGCGAGTGACGAAGTAGTGATAGCCAATACCGCTGAAACCTCTGGCAATATGATCTTTGAGTAGTCGCTCCACCGTATAAGGGCGGTCCTCCCTTGAGGCTGAGCAGTGTATAACGATGTATCGCACCTGAGATAGGTTAAGTTCTTTCATAAGTTTATTCAGATTATATGTGGATAAAATTCTATCCGGCACAGGGTGCCGGTGTGTCGTCCGAGGAAGGAGAGGCGGAGGTGCTTCCCCACAGCCTTGTCTTTGTCAATTAGACAAGGGTGAAAGGGAAACGCGCTCCTTGTCTCTCCATTCGGATGCAGTGTAAACCCTCGACCTGCCGAAATCGGCACTTCACTCATCGCAAAGAGAAACAGAGCAAATCCTCTGGATTAGCAAGCGACTTGCAAGAAGGACGAAGGCAGTGCTCCGATCAAAAGCAAATCGTGGCTCAAGCTCCAATCTCAGCGGAGCCACTTCCACCCCCGCCGTGTTCGCCACCCGAAGACGACGACCCGGGCGTAGCGGTCGACCCAGGCACCGCCTTACCAGTGGCATCGACCTGCATGAACTTCACATCGCGCAAGATCGAGCGGATGAGCTGGCCAGGGAAAAAGACGATCCCTGGTCTACGAATCATGCTTGTTAGAAACTCTTTGGCCGTCTTGGGGGCTTTCGCTCTCATCGTAAGCCTCAGCCTGCCAAGATCACCGAGCGACACCAACCGCCCGTCCACCAAATCTCGGGCAACCAGCCGGGTCATTGTATCCAGCACCGACTTCACATCGCCTTCGCTGACAGCCGATATTTGGCTAATGAGGTGACTAAGACGAGACAAGTCCGAGCTGCCACTGTAGACAGTCTGAGCGGTCATTCGTTTTTCTTTCTGGCCCTTTACCAAAATGTTTCGTGGTACAAGTCTAAACTTCAAAGGCATAATAAATCTCCTTTTTTAATGATTAAGTAAAAAGTGAGGCCCACCCCAACCTCTTACATACAAGGGTGGATGTCGCCGGGCGACCTTTCGGTCTATCTCCTCAAACCCGATCCCTTAATCATAATAGTATAGGCGCGCCAGAGATCGACGGTAGGCGGAGCTTTTCAGATTGGAGGCTACAGTGGTCCTCTCAACCGGCGGCAGGACAAAAGTACAACAGGCCTCGGACATGCTACACGGTTTGGCTCGCGAAGCGTCAGATAGAGACATTTGGAGTTACTTCGCGTCGGGAATAGTAGCCGATCGGCTCTCTCCAAGAGCCGGTATAGGAAATAAGCATAAGAGGGTGGGACCGCAGAGGCCGTGGATACGACAGCAAGGCATATGAATATCAGCAGGAAGGACTAAAAAGAATCGCTGGAAGCATTGTCTGCTCTAAGTCGCTCAATGAACTGAGTGTAGGCCTCACGCTGCAGGGCATACTGATCCGCTCTCAACGTCTTGAGACGACCGATATAGGTACTGACCCCAAAACCAACCACAACTAAGATGCACCTGATCCACAGGGAAGGGACAAGCAACATCGACAAGCCAAGACTAAACCACAGCGCAACCCAAATACGCCATTTGCTCAGCATTGAGATCGACCGGCTAATGTTGAATGAGTAGAGCTTGAAACCGAATCGAGGATGAGAGAGAAGCCACAAGTACATCCGCTCGGAACTGCGACAATAGCAGAGTCCTGCCAGCAACATGAATGGCGTAGTGGGGAGAAGAGGCAAGAAGAGACCAATGAAACCAAGCATGAAAAAGGCACTCCCGAGAGAGAGGAGCAACAACTTGGTGAGGCGGTAGTGAAATCGAGCAGCCATGCGACAAAAGTAGAAATATTGCTCTACGCCATCTGTGTGTAGCAGATAGCGAAGTCGAGGATCCCCCTCTCGGCACTAAAAGCCAGCAAAACTACAAATGGGGGGTGAATTTTCGACGGGGAGTAGCAAAAATTTTGACGCGTGGGAGTATTTGCTCCCACGCGTCAAAAGAAAAGCTCCGACACCTGATATTCGGCACCTATCGTCTCGAGCGTGTTCTTTGTCGGCTAATTCTCGGACAAATCGACCCAATCCAACGCAATCCCAAAGAGCAAAAAATCTATTCGGCACCAGGACGCTGCTCAAGACGAGCAATGCAAGTTACTCCAGCATCGAGTAGAGGAGCTTCAGCGAGAGATCTTCCAAACGATGCATCTCTGCTTCCTCCTCCTCGGTTTTGTCGCCTTGCCCACAAAGATGCAAGACGGCATGTATCATCACACGATAGAGCTCACGCATGTAAGTTGTGTGATATAGCTGAGCATTGGAGCGCACAGTGTCCAAGCTGATAAGGACCTGCCCCTGAACGATCTGGCCTTGCGTATCATCAAACGTAATAACGTCGGTGTAGTAATCGTGCCCAAGGAATTCATTGTTAACCCGTAAGATCTCCTCGTCATTACAAAAGCGATAGCAAAGATCGCCCACATAAAAACCCCGCGAGTAGGCCACACGCGTGATCCATTCCTTCAATATTCTACGCTTAAACCTCGGCATTGGGACTTCCGATGCGTAGTATTCGATCCTGCAATTGATGCCCATTTTGTCATCCATCATAATTCTATCGTATCTATATGTAAGTAAAAGTATTCCATCTCTCATATACGATCTACCCGTGGGCAAAGAAAAGGTAAGTAACCAATACTGCCACCACAGCTCCTGCCAGATCAGCCGAGAGCGAGGCACCCACCAGGTAACGGCTCCGCTTGATACCCACAGCTCCCAAATAAACGGCAACGACATAGAGAGTCGTATCGCTGCAGCCCTGTACCGTGCTGCAAAGTCTGCCCACAAAACTATCAGCCCCATAGACCTGCATCGCCTCGGCCATCAGGCCCCTGGCCCCACTCCCACTCAATGGCTTCATCAGCATAGTAGGCAAAGCCTCGACAAAGCGTGTGTCTGCACCGACCAGCTCCACGAGCCAACGTAGAGCCCCACAGAGGTAGTCCATCGCTCCCGAAGCACGGAATACCCCCACAGCTACCAATATGGCCACCAAGTAGGGGACGATGCTTATAGCCGTTTGGAAGCCCCCTTTGGCCCCGTCTATAAATGCTTCGTAAACGTTGATGCGAGCTTTGAGGCCACAGAGGACAAAAATGACGATGACACCGAAAAGCAAAGTGGCCGAGACGGTCGAGCTGAGCTCGGAAAAAGTCTCAGTCGGCAGCAATCGCCAGGCAGCAATCACCAATCCGATCAGTAAAGCTACTGCTGCGTAGAAAATCAGCAAGGGGCCACGAAAAAGATTGATCCGCTGCCGAAAGCCCACGATCCATATAGCCGTGAGAGTAGAGGCCGTAGTGGCAATGAGGATCGGGAGGAAAACATCTGTGGGGTTAGCCGCTCCAGCTTGCATCCGGAAGGCCATGATCGAGGTAGGAATAAGAGTCAGACCACTGGCATTGATCGCCAAAAACATGATCATCGCATCGGTCGCTTCGTCTTTTTTTTCGTTGAGCTCTTGCAAACGCTCCATGGCCTGTATCCCAAGCGGTGTAGCCGCATTATCCAATCCCAGCAGATTGGCAGACACATTCATAAAGATATTCCCAAGCACCGGATGCCCTTTGGGAATGGAGGGGAAAAGACAATGCAAGACGGGCGCAGCGACTTTGGCCAGCCTGCCAATCAAGCCTGCTCGCTCTGCTATACGCATGAGCCCCAGCCACAAAGCCAATACACCACTGAGGTAGAGCGAGATCTCAAACCCATTCTTTGCCTGTACAAAAGTCGCATCGACCATGCGACCGAAAACAGAGTAACTGCCCGTCAGCACGACTTCCAAGAGGCCGAAGGCCAAAGCCAACAGAAAAAAGGCAACAAAGATGTAGTTGAGCAACATGGAGGCGAAAATACAGAAAATTCTACCTTTGCGTCGTTTAGTGCAACCAAAAAGAGAAAATATTATGCGCTTAAGTAAGTTATTTATCCCATTAGCTGTCGCAGGCCTCCTTTTCTCATCCTGCAAGCAGCAAGCAGAGATTGCCATACAGATACCAGACAGGATCGTAGGCGAAACCGACACTCATCTTTATTTCGTGGATGTCTCTACCGGTGAGACGATCGATAGTCTCGCCATCCCCGCCGATGTCGAGGGGAGCGATGTCCGCACAGTTACCTATATGTACAAGAGCGAACCCCTCAGACAACTCAAAGCCGTAGCAGGAGACTACTCGGTTGTCTTCTTCACCGAACGAGGCCGACTGAGCGCAGACATGGATAGCTCGTTCTGCGCTACAGGCTCTGTGCTCAATGATGAATACCTACGTATCACAGAAACCAGTCGAGAGCGTAGGAAGAAGATGCTCCAGGACATCGAGCAACACTCCAACGACGACATGACGGACGATGAGCTCGAAGTCGTATACGAAAAAGCCCTTGCAGAATACAAGACAGACCTCAAGCCCATTTACACAGAGCATATAGAGGAGCATCTCAATGATGTGTTGGGGGCTGCCTTACTTTACCAAGCGACCGATATCCTTGACGTCAAGGAAGTGGAAGATCTTCTGGCTCGAGGTGGGGAGAATTTGCGCTCCTATGGTCCCATCAAAGCATGGGCTGCCAAAAACAAAGCCTTGGAAGAGACCTCAGAAGGCCATAACTATGTCGATATAATAGGTCTGAACCAGGCAGGGAACGGTCCCGAGGTAAAACTGAGCGAGTGGGTCCGCGAGGGTAATTATACGATCATCGACTTCTGGGCGAGCTGGTGTTCGCCCTGTCGTAAAGAGGTACCCAAGCTACAAGCTCTCTGGAAGAAATATCAGACCAAAGGATTGGGAATCTTTGGGGTAGCCATAAGTGACAAACCAGCCGATACACAAGCGGCAATGAGCCAGCTCAAGATCGAGTGGCCGGTGATGAACGAGCGCAAGCAAGGAGAGATAGCAGAGGCTTATGGCATCACGGGAATCCCTACCCTGCTACTCCTTGACCCCAGTGGAAAAATCGTGTACCGCGGACACGACAGTGAGGGAATTGATCAATACTTGTCCGAATTCTATTCCCAAAAAGCCAAGTAATATCTCAAAGAAAGGACTGCTCTCTGTCGTCGTATCCTCCACGGATGAAGCAGAGGCTCACACCTGAGGCAAATAAAGCCTACATTCCTCAATGAAGAAAGCCCCCAGACCTCTTTGTGGAGGTCGGGGCTTTCTTATTCTCAGACAAGCATCCACAAGGAAAAACTTGCAGGTATAAAATAATGTATTACTTTTGCACCGGGTAAGTCCTACACGGCTAGCTCCCCTTGACTCCCCCAGGGCTTGATCGCAGCAAGGGTAGAGGGTTGTAGCAGCGCGATGTGGTCAGCTTACCCGCTGCCTCTTTAGCTCAGTTGGCCAGAGCACGTGATTTGTAATCTCGGGGTCGTTGGTTCGAATCCGACAAGAGGCTCAGGAAGGAAACCTCCCTCGGGAGATTTCCTTCTTCTTTTTGTGGCAAACCCAGACAGAAGCCTTGGGGAGAAGCCTTCATTAATCAGCCACTTCTCTCATACTACACACAAACTACGGAATTGATCCTCGCTATAAACGTCTGCGCCCCACACTCAAAAAGAGAGCATAGGGCGCAGACGTGATGCAAAACAATGATTAGCGATCTTTCTTACCGAAGAAATGGCGAAATTTCCGTCTCAGATACCGCCGATCAAAAGACAAAGCACCTGAGCTGGAAAAGAAATGCGAGTATCGCAAGCGTTGTCTCTCCTCGCTTGGCTCCTTCTCCGAGACGATCAGCAGAATATCGTTCGGCTTGAGGTGCATCGGCCCCTTGGGCACCCGATACGATCCCCCTCGGCTGACAAGAATAACCAGTTCCTTGTCGTCCAAATCAATATCCATCAGCCGATCTCCCTCAGCAATCATCTCTTCGGTCACAAGTCGCTCTTCCATCTTCGTACCAGTCTCCTCGGGGATCTCAACTCCAAAGAGGTTCCCCTCAGCTGGAGAGGGGACAGCTAACCCAAGCCAACGCGCCACAGTCGAGACTGTACTCCCCTGCAACAGCAATGAGACGATCGTGATAAAGAAAACGACATTGAAAAGGATCTTTGCCTCCGGTACATCCATCAAAATCGGATAAGTGGCAAAAATAATGGGTACAGCCCCTCGAAGCCCAACCCACGAGAGGTAAGCCTTACCCTTGAAACTCAACTTACGGAAAGGAAGGAGGGAAATAAAAACACTCAGCGGGCGGCCAAGCAATATCATGAAGAAGGAGAGCAGAAAAGCAAAGGACGCAATGGGCAGAAGCTCATCCGGATTGACCAACAAACCAAGCAAGATGAAAAGAACAATCTGCACAAGCCACGTGATACCATCGAAGAATGTAATGATACTCTTCTTGTGTACAAGACGACTATTCCCCACTACTATGCCGGAAACATAAATGGCCAAATAACCATTGCCCCCAAGCATTGACGTAACAGAGAAAGCAGAAAAAACAAGACAAAGGAGAACGATAGGGTAAATCATATCATTCTCAATATTGATCTTATTTAGGAAGAGAACAGAAAGCCGACCGAATACATAGCCCAACGCAAGCCCTAAACAAAACTGGGCTGCCAGCTCGCCCAGTATAAGAGAGACATCGGCCTCACCCATGCTGATGTACTCAATGAGTGCCAACGTCAGCATATAAGCCATCGGATCATTGCTCCCACTCTCCAGTTCCAATGCCGGCTTGAGATTTTCTCTCAAGTGCATCTTCTGCGAACGCAGGATAGCAAATACCGATGCCGAGTCTGTACTGGACATCAAAGCTGCCAAAAGAAAAGCCGATGGCAACGAGATATGGATAGGAGCCCAACCTTGCTCGCTCAAAAAGTAAGCAAATCCCCCTGTAAACAGGGTCATGAGTACTACCCCTATGGTAGATAGAGTGATCCCCTCCCTAAGCACAGGTCGCACCTCTCGCACCTTGGTATCCATCCCCCCGGAGAAGAGGATAATAGACATGGCTATCATCCCGACAAACTGAGCAACCCCAGTATCATTAAAACGAATACCCAAACCCGAGCTGCCGAAAAACATTCCCGTAAAAAGGAACAGCAGCAACCCGGGAATACCGAACTTGTAGCCAACTTTGCCCGCTAATATCCCGGCTAAGATCACCAACGAACTTAGCAGCAGATAATGCTCAATTCCCAAATTGGCCAGCATAGGGTTATACGAAAAAATGGATTAGGTTAATTCTCTTTCAATAGCCATGTGCAATTCTTCCGCCAACAGAGAGTATTCATCTATGTGAGCAATCACCTCCTCGGCAAAGGCCTTGATGAGCATCTTACGAGCCAGCCGATACGGTATTCCTCTCTGACGGAGGTAGAAGAGAGCCGACTCATCAAGTTGACCAGTTGTCATCCCATGCGAGCACTTCACATCATCGGCATAAATCTCCAGTTGCGGCTTGCTTTGCATGCGTGCATCGCCACAGAGAAGCAGATTGCGGTTGTTCTGATAGGCAACTGTCTTTTGAGCAATCTGGTCTACAAAGATCCGCCCGCTGAAGACACCATACCCTTCACCATCCACCACGTACTTAAAAAGCTCGTCTGTGTGACAGTGCGGAGCCAAATGCTCTATCCAAACAAAATTGTCTACCACTCTGCGGTTGGTCGCAAGTGCCAACCCTTTGAGATGAATCTCGGCTCCAGGTGCCAGCAATCGGGCATGGATATTGTTACGATTTAGCCCACAGGATACCGTGTACTCCCCAAACTCCAAGACTGCTCCGCGATACAGATCCACACAGTAAGTGGCTATGCGCTTAGCCGAGTCCTGCGACAAGACTTCTTCGTGCACATTCAGGCGAGCGGTATCTCCCAAGCGAATGTTGATGCTCTGCAATACCGAGATCTCTGCCTTGGATTTATCCTTGATGATCACCTTGGCCACAGCCTGCTCTTCCAGCACAATGTAGAGACGTCTGGAAAGCAACGAACCGGTCTGGTCATCCGTGAAAACAAGTTCAATCGGCTCTTCTATCCGCATATTGCTCGGGATATACAGCAAATAAGCATCAGAATCAAGAGCCTGATTGAGCAATGCATAAGCATCTCTGTCGGGAAGATCAGAGCCAAACACCTCAATGGTTTTCTGAGGTAATACCCTGAGATATTCGGAAAGAGAACCACAATAGAGCTCTCCCTCTCGAGCTTTGTCCGACCAAATGCTCAGCCCAACCTTCGATGGAAGCAGTGAGAACAAACCATCAAAAAAGGACGAAAGATCTGTACGCTGGTAATTCTCACTTCCGTACAGAGGGAGACCTCGACTCCGAAGCTGCTGCTCGGCCCGGACAAATCTCTCATCCTCAGCCAAGAAAGACGCATCCCGCAATTGCCTCAATGCCAAAATGCGGTCTAGCACATTCGTATCCATTATCCTTCAGTCTCGTTTTTGAGCCAATCATAACCCCTCTCCTCCAGCTCTAAGGCGAGCTCTGGGCCTCCGCTTCGGATAATTCTACCATTGTACAGGACATGCACAAAGTCCGGCTTGATATAGTCGAGCAATCTTTGGTAATGGGTGATCACAATTGTTGCATTCTCGGACGAGCGTAAACGGTTGACCCCCTCCGAAACGATCCGAAGAGCATCAATATCCAGGCCGCTATCAGTCTCATCCAAAATGGAGAGTGTCGGCTCAAGCATCGCCATCTGAAAGATCTCATTGCGCTTCTTCTCACCTCCGGAAAAGCCGACATTAACAGAACGGCCTGCAAACGACTTATCTATTTCGACTAAAGCCTGCTTCTCCTTCATCAGCTTGAGAAACTCTGCAGCCGACAGTTGAGGTAGCCCCAAAGCCTTGCGTCGCTCAATTACTGCCGAACGGATAAAATTTGTCATCGAGACTCCGGGGATCTCTACCGGATACTGAAAGCTCAAGAAAAGCCCCTGATGGGAACGTTCCTCTGGAGTAAGAGCCAGAAGATCACAGCCGCAATACTCCACAGAGCCGGCAGTGACAGTAAAAGCCGGATTCCCGACCAAAACAGAAGACAGAGTGCTTTTGCCAGAGCCATTAGGCCCCATGATGGAGTGTACTTCTCCTCTCCTAATTTGGAGATTGATCCCTTTCAATATAGGCTTATCTCCAATGGAGGCGTGTAGATTCTTTATATCGAGTAACATGTAATAAGGACGATGATTGGTAGGTAATACATTATCTATGTTAAGAGGATCCGTCAGCCAACCGACCCTTCGAGAGAAACACTAAGTAACTTCTGGGCTTCAACAGCAAACTCCATAGGAAGCTTCTGCATCACTTCCTTGGCATAGCCTCCTACAATTAGAGCTACAGCCTCCTCGCTTCCGATACCTCGCTGGTTGCAATAAAAGAGCTGGTCCTCGCTAATCTTCGATGTAGTGGCCTCATGCTCAATGATAGCAGTATCATTATTGATCTGCGCATAAGGAAATGTATGAGCTCCACACTCATTGCCGATCAACAAACTGTCGCATTGAGAATGGTTGCGGACATTTTGTGCATTGGGAGCAACCTGTACAAGGCCGCGATAGCTATTTTGGCTTTTCCCGGCAGAAATTCCCTTGGAGACGATACGGCTTCGACTATTCTTCCCGATATGCAGCATCTTGGTGCCGGTATCAGCTTGCTGGTAATTATTAGTGACGGCTACAGAATAGAACTCTCCGACCGACTCCTCTCCCTTGAGGATACAACTTGGATACTTCCAGGTAATAGCTGAGCCTGTTTCGACTTGAGTCCACGAGAGTTTGGAGCGGTACCCTTTGCAGATACCACGCTTCGTTACAAAGTTGTAAATTCCTCCGTTTCCATCCCTGTCTCCCGGGTACCAGTTCTGCACGGTTGAGTATTTCACCTCGGCTTCAGCCTCCACGAATATCTCGACAATTGCAGCATGCAACTGATTCTCATCACGCATGGGAGCTGTACACCCCTCCAGATAACTTACGTAAGCGCCTTCATCTGCGATAATCAACGTACGCTCAAACTGCCCCGTCTGAGCGGCATTGATCCGAAAATAAGTAGACAGTTCCATCGGACAACGCACCCCCTTGGGAACGTAGACAAAGGAACCATCACTAAATACAGCAGAATTAAGTGCTGCAAAATAGTTATCGTTGTACGGCACAACTTTCCCCAAATACTTGCGCACGAGATCCGGATGCTCTCTGACGGCTTCACTGAACGAGCAAAAGATAATCCCCTTCTCTGCCAATTGCTCTTTGAATGTCGTCTTGATAGAGACACTGTCCATCACAGCATCCACAGCCATCCCGGACAAAGCCGCCCGTTCATGTAGGGGGATCCCAAGTTTATCAAATGTCTTGAATAGTTCCGGATCAATCTCAGATTTATCCTTACCTACCTTCTGCTTGGGAGCAGCGTAGTAGATTATATCTTGGTAATCAATATCAGGAATATGCAAATGCGCCCAGTCAGGCATTTTCATTCCCAGCCATCTGCGGTATGCCTGTAGTCTAAATTCAAGCAACCAGTCCGGTTCCCCTTTCTTCCGAGAAATGAGCCGGACAACCTCCTCGCTTAGTCCTCGTGGAATTGTCTCCGTCGCTATATCGGTAGTGAAGCCATATTTATATTCGGTGGCCGTTACTTCCTCTATTATATCTTGTTGCGTATCCTTTTCGTCTTTCATATAACGTCTTCACACTCTTGAGACTGAATCCAGTATTTCTTCGGACTCACTTTTGGGGGAGAACAATCCGTACGGAACAAAAGTTGGCACGAAACTCTTGATCGGTTCGTACAGGACAGACCCCTCTCGTAGCAAGGATTGTCGTCCCTCATCTCGCCTCTTTTTCACCCCGTCTATCCAGTCATAAGAAATAAACAATATGCTACCAACACAAACAAGGGCTAGTATATGCAATAGGCCTCCGCCCAGTTTGTTGAGGAATCCGAGAGGCGTAGCATTGAGCAGCTTGTTAATGAGGCGGGAAACCCAACCTACGAATAGGACAATGGCAACGAGACTCAGCACCTTGGAACAGAGCATTGCCGTGAATTGGGACATGGACGAGACTCTCATCAGAAGACCTGTGAGGAACGGGACAAAGGCTGCATAAAAAGAGATGGCCAACAAGACAGCAAGCAGCGAACCGGCAGACCGGACAAATCCCTTGGAATAGCCTCTGACAAAAGCAACAGCCAAAACCGCGAGTATAAGACAATCCAACCAATTCATACCACAAGCTCAACCAAAACCAAGCCTACTCCATCGAACAGCAATCACATCTGGGAAACACCCTGGGCATCCACACCTCTTTCCCCTTTTGTAGTATGGAAAAAAAGGGGAGAGACAGAGGGCTGTAAGAACGACCAAACGGTACTCCTCTATAATGTTTTCTTTATTTCTATCTCAGTGTAGGCTTCAATCTGATCCCCCTCCATGATATTGTTGAAGTTCTCAATGTTCAAACCGCAATCCAAACCGGCGACAACTTCTTTGACATCATCTTTGAAGCGCTTGAGAGAACCTAACTTACCCGTGTAGACAACGACTCCATCCCTAATGAGACGAACCTTATTGGATCTCTTGATTTTTCCTTCTTTGACCATACACCCCGCAATTGTACCAACCTTAGAGATCTTGAATACTTGCTGTACCTCAAGGGTTGCAGTTATCTCTTCTCGGATCTCAGGAGCGAGCATGCCTTCCATAGCTGTCTTGACATCTTCGATCGTGTCGTATATGATACTATAGGTTCGTATCTCTACCCCCTCTTGGTCCGCCATCTTGCGAGCAGCCTGCGAAGGCCTCACTTGAAATCCGATGATAATCGCCGAAGATGCCGCCGCAAGTACTACGTCCGACTCCGAGATCTGTCCCACAGCCTTGTGAATAACATTCACCTGAATTTCTTCGGTAGACAAGCGAATCAACGAATCGGCCAATGCCTCGACAGATCCGTCCACGTCCCCCTTGATAATCACATTGAGCTCTTGGAAATTGCCCAATTCCTTTCTGCGCGCAACCTCATCCAATGTAAGAACCTTGCGTGTGCGATCGTTTTGCTCTCGCTGCAACTGCTCTCTCTTGTTGGCAATACTGCGCGCCTCTTGCTCCGAATCGAGGACATTGAAACTATCACCAGCGGTCGGAGCCCCACTGAGACCAAGTATCTGCACAGGCTCGCTCGGACCAGCTGATTTCACTCTTTGGTTGCGTTCATTGAACATAGCTTTCACTCGTCCATGATTCACACCAGCCAAGACAACATCACCAATTTCCAAAGTCCCGTTCTGTACCAGAACTGTGGCCACATAGCCTCGCCCCTTATCCAAAGAAGACTCGATAATTGACCCGCTTGCCTTTCGCTTGGGATTCGCCTGTAGATTGAGCATGTCAGCCTCCAACAAGACCTTTTCGAGCAGCTCATTGACCCCAACTCCTTGTTTGGCCGAAATCTCTTGACACTGGTATTTACCGCCCCAGTCTTCAACCAAATAATTCATATTGGCCAATTCCTCCTTTATCTTCTCGGGATTGGCAGCGGGCTTATCCACCTTATTAATTGCAAAGACTATTGGCACCCCAGCAGCGGCGGCATGATTGATCGCCTCCACTGTTTGTGGCATCACGCTATCATCGGCAGCAACAATGATGATTGCAATGTCGGTAACCTTAGCTCCCCGAGCTCGCATTGCAGTAAAGGCCTCATGTCCGGGTGTATCCAAGAACGTAATACGACGGCCATTCTTCAGTTTCAAATTGTACGCTCCGATATGCTGTGTAATCCCTCCGGCTTCTCCTGCTATAACATTCGTCTTACGGACGTTATCCAGAAGAGAAGTCTTACCATGGTCAACGTGTCCCATCACCGTAACAATCGGTGGACGAGTGATATAGTCATTGGGATCCTCTTCCACGCTATCGTCCTGGCTGATTGTCTCCACCACATCGGCACTGACAAACTCCGTCTTGAAATCAAACTCCTCAGCTACCAAATTGATGGTCTCGGCATCCAAGCGCTGATTGATGGAAACGAACAGGCCTATAGACATACAGGTCGCGATGACTTCATTGACCGGCACATCCATCATCATAGCCAAATCACTCACCGTCACAAATTCGGTAAGCTTAATCGTGCGAGTACTGAGCTTTTCTTCCTGAACAGCATCGTAGGCAGCCTTGCTTGCAGCATCGCGCTTATCCTTACGATACTTAGCTCCCTTGCTCAGGTTGCTGGTCTTGGATGTAAGCCGGGCAAGAGTTTCTTTGATCTGCTTTTGTACATCCTCATCGCTTACCTCTAATTGTACAGGCTGACGCTTAGACCATTTGTTGTTGCCACCTTTGCGAGAAGACGAGTCCTTGGAGGGTCTCTCTGGGCCACCGGACTTTCGTTTATCCTCATCCTTAACTTTAGCAGCTTCTGTCTTAACATCCACAGCTTTCTTATTGATGCGCTTCCGTTTACGCTTCACGCCATCATCGGCAGCGGCATTGCGCTCCTGCTGACGCTCTTCCCTCGTTTTCTTTTTGGGGCGCATGGTGGAGTTGATCGCATCCAAGTCAATCTTGCCCACAACTTTCACTTGTGGCTCCTTGATATCATCTCCCGGTCGGAAGATCTCCTCGTCTCCCTCTTTCGATTCAGAAGAAGGGTCTTCGGCAACAGGAACAGATTCAGGCACCGGGACAACAGTTGGCCGGGGAATAGGGTCTGCTTTCAGCGTATCATCCTTGGCAGAAGTCGTGGGAGGTTGCACCGCTGCAACACCCTTTGTCTCGGCAGGAGCAAGCGTAGGAGCGGGAGCTTGCTTGGTGGGCGTTTCTTTTTCGACAGAGTTCGGTTCGACCACCGGTGCTGAGATCATTGGCGTAGTTAGTGCAGAATGAGCAGAGTCAGCTTTATCAGGGACACTCTGTGGCTTTTCTTCCTTAGGTACTTCAGGTTTGGCTACGGGGACCTTCGGAGATTCCTTAGGTTCCTCGACCTTGGGGTGACCTACTTTGTGAGTCGCCTCCTTTTTAGTGACTTTGGGTGATTGTACATCGGAGGAAGAGGAAAGTCTATTCTCCGCCGGCTGAGGCTTGTCGGTCTCCGATGCTATACCATCGATCTTCCCCATTATAGTAAACTGGGGACGAAGCGACTCGGGCACTTCCGTCTTGATGACATTCAAGTCCTCTTGAGGCTTATCGGATTTAGGTTTCACCTTTTCGGGCTTGGCAGCAGCATTTGATGGCACAAACTTCTTGCGGATTTTCTCTATCGTAGTAGTAGGAATCTCTTTACCGAACTCCGAGACCAAACACTCGAATGCGTCTTTGTCAATTCTCGTATTTGGATTGGTCTCTTCTAGTTCAAAGCCCTTACTCTTGAGCTTTGAGACCAGTGTCCCCACAGCCACATTAAATTCCTTTGCTAAACTGAATAATTTCACTGACATATCTTCCTTCTATCTACGCTCCTACAAATAATGCTATACAAACCCGTCACCTACTGCTCAATCTCTCCTACTGCACTTCCTGCTCTGCCTCCAACTGCTCGTCCTCTGTCTCCGACGGATCGACATCTACAGTAGGCGTCTCTCGGGCAGCCAAATCCTCTTCCTCAAACTCGGCCTTGAGCACCTCTAACACATAGTCAATGGTCGCTTCTTCCAAGTCTGTTGTGTGAATAAGTTCTTCCCGACTCTTACGCAAGACGCTCTTGGCCGTTGTGCATCCCTTATCCTTAAGAATGTCAAGTACCCAAGTATCGATTTCATCGGCAAATTCATCCAGATAAATATCCTCTTCGTCCACGACATCAACATCGCGAAAGACTTCAATTTGATAACCGGTAAGGGCCGAAGCCAACTTGATGTTGGAAGCGTTTTTACCGATTGCCAGAGGCACCTGATCAGGACGCAAATAGACTTCAGCTCGTTTATCCTCCTCGAAAATATTAATTGTGGAGACATGCGCTGGACTCAATGCCCGCTGTATAAAGAGGCTCTTGTTGCTTGTAAAAGATGTAACGTCGATATTCTCTCCTCTCAATTCGCGCACAATACCACGAATACGGGACCCATTCATTCCCACACAAGCACCTACCGGATCGATGCGGTCGTCGTAGCTCTCTACCGCCATCTTGGCACGTTCTCCCGGAATACGAGCCACACTGCGAATAGTGATCAAACCGTCTGCGATCTCCGGCACATTGAGTTCAAACAGACGCTTAAGAAATTCTCCACTGGTACGGCTTAATATTACCTTCGGATTGTTGTTTTCATTCTCCACCCGATCGATTACAGCGTGCACAGTCTCCCCTTTGCGGAAAAAGTCACTCGGGATCTGCTCATTTTTTGGCATAATCAACTCATTCCCGTCGTCATCCAGCAACAGGGCTTCACGCTTCCACACCTGGTAGACCTCGGCGGAGATAAGTTGCCCCACACGCTGAGAGAAACTCTCGTAGAAGTTCTCCTTTTGTAATTCCAACGTCTTGCTGGACAAAGCCTGCCTCAAGTTTAAGACAGCTCGACGACCAAACTCCTCGAAATGAATCACGTCTGTCACATCATCTCCCTCCTCGGCTTCGGGGTCGATATTGCGAGCTTCGGCAAGGCTCACCTGTCTATTGCGGTCCTCTACAGAACCATCCGCCACGACTTGACGTGTGCGGTAAATCTCGAAGTCTCCTTTTTCTGGATTGATAATGACGTCGTAGTTCTCATCCGTTCCGAACATTTTGGACAAAACGCTCCGAAAAGAATCCTCCAACACATGGATCATCGTTTCCTTGTCGATGCTCTTGAGTTCCTTAAACTCAGCCAAAGCATCTATCATGCTAATGGTCTCTTGTTTCTTAGCCATCCTGTATATTTTGTACTATCGGGTTTCTAAACGTTCACTTTATAGCAAGCACGCTTGATCTCGGCCTTGGCCAATACCAAGTCGGTAGACACATCCTTCTTCCTTTTACTGCCCTCAGGCTTGACACGCCGAACGACCTCCAGAGTGATCCGATCGGCATCGGCTGATATCAACAGGCCCTCTTCTTTCATGCCGGTCGTGAGCAAGACTTCGATCTGCTCTCCCACATACTTTTGCCACTGACGATCCGTAGTAATAGGGGAACCGATACCGGCAGAGCCGACCTCCAGCTCAAAGTCCTCGATATCACGATCCAGAGCCGACTCGATGTGCTTGCTCAACGCCACACAAAGGGAGATGTCCACGGTCTCATCACTATCGATTGTTACCACAATTCGATTCTGCGGACTTACACTCGCCTCCACAAGGAAGAGAGCCGGGTCCTGCGCTATGTAAGCCTCCACTATCTGTCGGATCTCCGTACTACTTATCATCTGCTGTTTTTACCTAACTGATAATAAAAACAAGGAGGAAGCAATCCACTCGCCTCCTCCACCTTCGACCGCAAAGATAGCAACTATTTTTCGATCCTCCCCTAATTGACTTAAAATGCACCTTATATGGCGTAAAGAGGCAACGAATTTGAGCATAAATTCTCCCGATGAAACCGATCCGGTTTTCCTGTATAACTTCGCGCTCAGTGGGCTGGAAGAATTCCTTGGCATGGTCGTCGGAATGCCTTCAAAGACAAAGCGTCCCCTGCATAGCACAAGGCAGAAAACGCGAGGAAAATATACAAAGAGACCTCCGACACGAACAAGCAAAAATTCGGACGCGTCGAAGATTTTGCTTCCTCCTGTCAGATTTTTTGCCCTCACGGGTAAGATTTCCAACTCTCCCCAAACAGCGATCAGCAGAGGAACCGATTCACTCAAAATCGGCAAGTCGGGCCTCGGCTATCCAAGGCAACAAAAAGTCATCCGAATCACATAAAAAGGAACTAAGCAAGCGGCAAGACATCTCCACCAGACGCGGCAACGGGGAATATGGTCCCAAGGACACGAGATAAGAACTCCTTATTTCACTACATTTGCCTCCAAAATCGACATAGTGGCAATGGGAAAATGAGAACCTCCGGGCCACATCGAGCATAGGTTTACCTCCACCACCGACGTCGAAACTCGCATGAAGGCCATCGTACGATACACCACAGCGGTATGCATACTTCTGTCTGCGACATTCTCACCCGTTCGCGCTTCCACGCCTTCGGACAGTATCAACTCGGCTCAACTCAACAGTTCGCCTCTGACAGCACAAGGGATAGAGAAAGAAAAATCGAACCCCAAATCTCGAAGCATATACCGCAATCTGATCATACCGACCGTACCAATGATGGTTGCTGGCCTGATCGCACCTGACCACGTTGTGCATAGTATCCGCAACCAACACCTAAGACATTTTCGCAACCGATACGATGATTTCGTGCAACTTGCCCCTCTAGGGATGCAACTTGGTATGCATATAGCCGGACTTGAAGGGCACAGCTCGGGTAGCTTACAGCTCCTCACCGCTGATGCCATAGCCGGAGGACTCTTGGCTGCAACGGTCAATTCGCTCAAATACACAGTCGAGCGAGAACGGCCAGACGCGACTTCGCACAATAGTTTTCCCTCAGGACACACAGCCACAGCTTTCATGTCGGCTCACCTCTTTGCCCGCGAATATGGAGACCACTACCCACTGCTCAAATCACTCTCCTACCTCTCGGCAACTTCGGTAGGCATCGGACGCGTTATCAACAACAGGCATTGGGCCGGTGATGTCCTATTCGGAGCAGGTATCGGTATCCTCTCCGCTGAACTGGGCTACCTTCTGAGCGATCTTATCTTTTCGCAAGAAAAACCACAAATTATCTGGTTCGATCAATCGGAAGATTCGGACAACAGCGGAATCGAAGTCGATTTGGCGTCTCTGAATATCATCAATGGAGTTTTCGGACTTACCGGTAATGGACATTCTCACATCAATCCCATATCTGCAAGAATCTATTACCGCCTAAATCCCAATTGGAGGGTGGGAACAGGTATCCAGCCCTCCATTGAGCAGGTGAAAGGGTTTGAACAACTGACAGTGTCGGATAGACCTCAAGAAGAGTATCAGATCAAGCGGCTCGCGCTCCTCCTACACACCGACTACGACCACCACATCACTTCCTACTGGGGCATACGCGCTTCTGCGGGCCTGGGCATATCGCTCAGTGGAGAATTTGAATTTCTTAATCCTCGACCCGTAAGAATCGCATACAAAGCCCTGCCAACAGCAAACTTGGAAGTGGGTTCGTTCTTCCGTTTCAGCCCACTCTTCGAACCATATGTGATGCTCGGATTTTATCATCAGCCCTTAAGAATGAAAATCTTCGATACGAGCACAAAACCTCTCTATCAAGATCAGCGAAAGGACTATTCGAGTGGCATCCACCCGATACTACGCTTAGGCTTCAACATCAAATACTAAAGCCGAAATGCTCTCTCGCACTGAGAGATTTCGGCTTTCCATTCAACTACTATATCAAAACCTACCCAATAGCGTCAGCAAGGGTTTTGCGCTTTGCCAGGCTACCGTAATACCGACAAATAGCTGTAAGCCCGCAATCTTCGCATCGAGGTTTACGAGACGTACAAACATAGCGACCATGCAGGATAAGCCAATGATGAGCCTTGGGAATAATCTCTTCGGGCAAATAGCGCGTCAACTCAGACTCCACCTGCAGAGGGGTTTTGGCTGTCTGTGGGGCCAATCCTATCCGCTTGGATACACGGTAAACATGCGTATCCACAGCCATTGTAGGCTGATGATAAATCACCGCACAAATCACATTGGCAGTCTTGCGCCCTACCCCCGGGAGCTGCACAAGCTCCTCTCTCGTGCTGGGGATCTCACCTCCGAAACGGTCGATCACCATCCTGGCCATCGCAACAAGGTGCTTGGCCTTATTGTTCGGGTAGCTGATTGAGCGGATGTAATGGTAGACCTCATCGGGCTCGGCCTTAGCCAAATCATGAATAGTGGGATAGGCAAGGAAGAGAGAGGGCGTCACTATGTTTACTCGTTTATCGGTACATTGGGCTGAAAGGATCACCGCAACGAGAAGTTCGTAGGGAGTTGCATAGTCAAGCTCCGTCTCGGCAATGGGCATCGCTTCGGAAAAGTAAGCGATCACAGCTTCATATCGTTCTTTCTTTGTCATCGATCGGATGATGTCTTTTTACTATCACATAGCAAGAGGACTTCCCTCAGCCCCTACCAGAGGAGACTGAGGGAAGTCCTCCCTTTTACTCTGAGACCGGACAGTCGTGCAGCCGATCAGTGTACGGGCTTAAACTGATCCAAGAAACGGATATCATTGGTACTAAACAGACGCAAATCATCCACCCGGTACTTGAGATTAGCAATGCGTTCGATCCCCATACCGAGGGCATAACCACTGTACACGTTGCTATCGATACCGCAATTCTCCAGCACGGCCGGATCGACCATTCCACAGCCCAAAATCTCTACCCATCCACTGCCCTTGCAGAGTGTACAACCCTTTCCTTTACATAGGCAACAACTGATGTCCATCTCGGCAGAAGGTTCAGTGAATGGGAAGTAGGAAGGGCGCAATCGGATCTCCGTATCCGAGCCAAACATCTGCTGAGCGAAATGCAACAACACTTGGCGCAGATCGGCAAAACTAACGTCCTTATCGATGTAGAGAGCTTCTGCCTGATGGAAGAAGCAGTGAGCGCGAGCCGAAATCGCTTCGTTGCGATAAACACGCCCGGGGCAAATGATACGAATGGGAGGATGTGTACTCTGCATCACTCTGGCCTGCACCGATGAAGTGTGCGTCCGCAATAAGACGTCGGGGCTGTGAGCTATGAAGAACGTATCTTGCATATCGCGCGCAGGATGGTCATCGGCAAAGTTGAGAGCGGAGAATACATGCCAATCATCCTCTATCTCGGGTCCCTCGGCAATGTTGAAGCCGAGACGAGAAAAGATATGGCATACCTCTTGCTTGATAAGCGATAGCGGATGGCGACTGCCGAGCATTGACGGATAAGGGGTGCGGGTAAGATCTACCATATCATCCCCATCCGCCCCCGATCGTTTGGTCTGGAGCAGAGCCATGATTCTGTCGGTAGCCAGTGTCTTGATCGCATTCAGCTGTGCTCCGAACGCTTTCTTCTCCTCTGGACTCATTGCACGAAATTCGGTAAAAAGGTCATTTATGACCCCTTTCTTCGAGAGGTACTTCAGACGCAGTTCCTCGGCCTCGGCAATGCCATTGGCTACCAAGTTCTCAAGCTCCTGCCGCACTCTATTTATTCTATCTTGCAACTTTTCCATTATTCTTCCCAACATTAAAGTCTCGGACCATATCGTGCCTTAGACAATGATCGGCAAAGGTAAGACAATCGTCTGTAAGGCTGTAGAGAATCTCTGCAGGCCATCAGATTTTCAACTCATTTATTCCCGATCAAGAGAGCTCGCAAAGTGCGAGGTAAATAAAATGTCTCATTCTCCGGTGCATAGACAATCACCGATTGCAGGTATTCTCGCTTTCCGTTGAGATCCACATAGTTGGTGTAGGGTTTCAGTCGCAGTTTTTTACCCTTATGACGGACTTCGAGCTCGGGCGCAAAGTCCGTAAGATCGACATCATGGTAGCTCTGCAACTTCTTCAACTCCTTGTGACTGCGCTTAGCAGGCAAAACTTTGACCATCATCCCCTCGAAAACTTCAGTATGAGGAGCAAAGATCTGATCCCCAAGTTCGGTGTAGGGGGCTTTCAATCCCCACAGAGCAGCCAAATACTGCGCCAATTCAGTATTGATCAACATTCCCCGAGGTTCAGCTCCGGCTGGATGATAAGCCGTAAGCAAAACGTCTTCGGCCGTATGACCATGGGTGGTAAACCCTACTGGGCTATGCTTGGTCAGCAACTTACAGCAGAAGTCCTGTAAGCTCCTTGCTGCAAAGGAATTTCCATCAAGCTCTCCCCGCTGATCCTTCGCCATGGGACTTGCAGCATAGTCGGAGCAGTGGATCAAAGCCTCACGCTCCTCCTCTCCGAGACGTATGTGAGAAGCATCCCACAGCAAACTATCCACGCTCTCATAAGGATGTGCAGCCAAAATTCGCGCCAATCCCTCTGCCGTGTACTTGTGGGCAGACATGGCCGCAAAAAGCTGGTCCTTGGACAGGTGATGGAGCTTGCCTATCCCCTCACGTCCAATGCTGATCCCACTATTTCCATGGTCGGAAAGCAAGACAACGGCGGTGCGTCCGTCTCGCTTGGCAAAGTCCAGAGCGACAGCAAAAGCCCTATCGAAAGCCAATAGTTCGCTCACGATCCCTACCGGATCATTAGCATGAGCAGCCCAATCCACCTTGGAGCCTTCCACCATCAAGAAGAAGCCGGGAGAAGTCGGATCGTTCAGCCGAGCGATAGCCACCTCTGTCATCTCTGCTATCGAGGGGTAGCGCGTCGTGTCTCTATCGAAATCGTTCGGCATATCGTAGGCTCCGAAAAGCGACCAAAGCTTGCTTGAGTGGCTCTCGCGAAGCCCCCGTAAATCATCCAACAACAATTCGTACCCTCTATCGATCAACTCCTGCTTGAGATCTCTCGACAGCAAATAAGTACCCCCTCCTATCACAACATCAACATTTTGGTGCACCATCTGCGGTGCAATCATATCGTAACGCTTCCGATCAGCCGAGTGTGCGGAACAGTCAGCTGGTGTCGCATGAGTAAACTCGCAGGTAAAGACCAATCCGCTGCGCTTGCCCAAGGCAATCTTGCCGGCTTCGAGTAATGTTACGAGAGGACTGTAGGCTTTTTTCGGGTCAAGCGGGATCAAATCATTCTCACCCTCGCTTTTGGGATAAGTCGCCACGTAGCCGGCCTTGGAAGGGACCCCGCTTACATAGCAAGAGGTTGTAGGAGCCGAATCTCCCACTGGAGCGTCCGAGCAATAAGTAAGTACCGTACCGCGGATATAGGGGTCGATATTCAAATGCAACTTAGACGGATCCTTGTACCTCTGATACCAACGAGCCAACGAATAGGATGCTAGCGAACAACCATCGGGGATCATCAAGATAATGTTACGGACTTGGGGGATTGTATCCGGTAAAACAGCCGAGGCAACTCCTGCCTGCAAAAACAAGAGACAAGCAACAATAAGCGTGCAAAACTTGCGATTCATGATACTACGGTTCGTTGTAAAAATATTTCCCAGCAAAGGTAGCGTATTTCGGAAAGCCCCTCTATACAACCGTACTTGCGCAAAAATAGGATTAACTAGATATGAAGAAAGAGAAGCTGACAAACTGAATAAAAGAGGGACAGATCAACCTAAGCGAACGAGAAGCAATACCTCCCTGCTATCTCCAAAACGAAGAACATACACGTGAACCTGGGAAAAACTAAGCAAAAGGGAACTTTCTTCCGGTGAGCAACATCGGCTTAAGAAAAAAGAAAATAGAGAGACCACCTCCTACAGGAGACGGTCTCTCTATTTCTTTCTTAAACGTAAAATCGAAGGCTTACTCAGCAGCGACCTCTTCAGCGACTGGGGCCTCTGCCACTTCCTCTGCAGCCGGAACTTCCTCTGCTACAGTAGCCTCTTCCTCTGCTTTAGCAGCAGCTTCTGCCTCCGCCTTGGCCTTAGCGATTGCAGCACGCTTCTCACTTAGAGCCTTTGCCTTTGATGCATTCACCTCTTTCTCAGCCTCGAGGAGAGCCTTTTCGTTGTCGCTCTTCTTCTTCAGATCAACTTCCTTCTCCTTGCTCAGCTCATCCTTCTTACCCTTAAGCCAAGCATCGAAACGACGTTGTGCCTCCGCTTCGTCAAAAGCTCCTTTCTTCACACCTCCCTGAAGGTGCTTCATCAACAGCACACCCTCACGAGAGAGAACCATACGAGCTGTGTCTGTAGGTTGAGCACCCACGTTAAGCCAATACAGAGCACGGTCGAACTTCAAATCTATTGTAGCAGGATTAGTGTTCGGATTATAAGAACCTATCCTCTCAATAAACTTTCCATCCCGTGGAGCCCTGCTGTCTGCGACCACAACCTTGTAGAAAGGATAATCCTTACGGCCATGACGCTGCAATCTGATTTTTGTTGCCATACTTGTAGCTTATTAATTCGTTTCCACTCCCCGATGGCATCCGCCGCCGGAAAGCCCGGCAAAGGTATGGAACATTTACCAAATACCCAAGCTATCCGCTTGAGCAACCCACCAAGTTGGCTTCACTAACAGGCACTGGCCACGAGTCAAAAGCACCAAATGGAGTCGAGGAGTGCAGTCTTAGTTTGGAGATTGCAAGCCAAGACAAGATCTCCATACCACAGAGAAAATACTATCTTCGAACCTGAAAGTACTTGCTGACAAGAAGTCAAGTCCAATATTGATGGATCCTTCTATCAACAAAAAATTAGGACAGTATTAGATCCACTACAAGCTCACACACATGGGAAAAACCATAACGACATATCTGGTGAACGGAGATCCAAAGGGGACTCAATATGCATTCATTGGCAACAAAATTTGTCAGATGTACGTGGTACCACGCTCCGATCTCTCATACTTGAACGAACAAGAGAAATTGCAAAAACCCGCATTCTACATTCTCATCGGTGAAGATGAGACTGCCAAGCCGAAAGCATACATAGGCGAGACCGAGAATTTTCGGGAACGAGTAAAAGACCACGAGAATAAAAAATCATTTTGGCAGAAAGCTCTCATTTTTGTTTCAAAGGACACCGACATGACGAAAGTCGATGTGCAATATCTTGAACACAAAGCCATCGCAGAGGCAAAGAAAGCAAGCACTTATGTTCTTGGCGAAAACAAACAAATTCCCAAAATACCCAATCTGCCCGAGTATCAACGGGATACAATGAATGAATTCTTTGAAGACGTCAAGTTACTCGCCTCCTTCATAGGATGTAACATCTTCAAAATCACTCAACCGAAAGAGGAACATCTATTCTACTGCAAAGGCCGGAACTGTGAAGCCAAAGGGTTTTACAACACATCGGGCTTCACAGTGCTAAAAGGAAGTGTAGTAGCAGAACAGTGTACCCCCTCCTTTCACTGGAAAGAGAAAAGGGAAAAACTAGTAGGCGAATATGCAACAAAGAAAAGTGCCCCTCTCACTCTGGCGTCAGATGTGACATTTTCTAGCCCGAGTACAGCCGCAATGTTTTGCTTGGGTAGAAGTGCCAATGGATGGAATGAATGGAAAGACGGAGATGGGAAGACTTTGGATGTCGTGTACCGCAAGCAATTAGAGTGATAGAACAAGGAGGGAGATCCATTCCAGATAAGACAAATGACTTCCTTCGATTTACTCTCAAATATGTACTATTCTGAATCCTTATAGATCCAGGGAATCTTTCCTAAGCTATAATTTCGGGGAACTTTGTTTCCTACAACCCACAACACAAGAGCACCACTGATATCGCGAGGGCGAATAGAAAACGAAGAAATACAAGAAACCCTATAAAATAAAAATAGCAGTAAGTTGTTATCTTACTGCTATTTACTACTTGTTTAAAGCTCGTTTGTGAGCGGAATTATTTCACTTCTTCAAAACAAATTTATATTGATTTACAGCGAATTGCAATCGCATGGTACAAATATGATTACTGAAATCGATTGCAAACAATCGGTTATATTGTCTTTATTGCTCTGCTTTTTCAAGTTTTATTCGAGCTGTAA
>JAXFND010000004.1:0-17655 GCA_034181285.1 Porphyromonas sp.
TTGTAGCGGTTCAAGATGAATTCCTTGAAACTGGCAACAGAGAAGTACGTGATCGGAGCAAGGTCAGTTCCTGCCGGATAATCCACACCAAGATCCTGATTGCAGGTCACAGACACCGACTCAATAGGCAAAATAGACGCTTGGAACTTAAACAAACGGGCAGCATGTATATTCTCAACCTCGCGATGAAAACCATTGTCGTTGTATTTCTTTACGTAGTCCTCATAGGGTTTCCGAGGGTGATCGTAACGATCAGGAGAAGAATAAATACCACTTAGAATGATGCTTCCTCTCATCACATTTCCCTCAATTTTTCCGACACTGGGCCAAGAAAAGGATGTAGCCTCGTACAAAATATGGACAAGATAAGAATGATACTTAGTTGTCGTTTCTCGACAAGAAAATAGTACACCCACACAGAAACCTAGACCAATAGTCCAAGCCAGAATCTTATATATCCTTTTCATATCGTTCTGCTTTGTATCGTTTACCGTTCAGCTGTGATGTAGTACAATTCCATATTGAAGTAGGAACAACAATAGAAGAACCCTTGCAACTATGTCCAAACCTCTTGATATAGGCGGCTATTCCGTCAGAAGAGGCTCCGCACCGAGAAAGGGAAAGCCCTCTCAATAACCCCTGGAGCAAAGCTACAAAACAAAAAGAAAAAACAACAGGCATTTCAACATCGTGGACACTTTATACCAACCTTGATCTTGACTTAAAGCAAATCATCATTGTGAATGTCTATCTATTTAATTTTCTCCGCCCAAAGGATTGCATCCTCCCTCGAATCATCAATCAAAAAAGGTGAGACATCCTAACTTCTGACAATGAAAAAGGGACGCTCCCAATGGAAACGCCCCCTTTACTTATATATTTCGCTATCGAAGTCAGTCCCTTAGTTTGGCCAACAGGAACTCTCTATTCAATCGAGCTATATTACTGATCGAAACATTCTTAGGGCATTCCATTTCGCAAGCTCGGGTATTCGTGCAATTGCCAAATCCAAGTTCATCCATCTTGGCCACCATCGCCTTAGCTCGCTTCGCCGCTTCCACTTTACCCTGAGGCAGAAGAGCCAGCTGGCTCACCTTGGCCGAAACGAAAAGCATGGCCGAACCGTTTTTGCAGGCTGCTGCACAAGCTCCACAGCCAATACAAGCTGCAGCATCCATCGCTTCGTCCGCATTCTTTTTCGAGATGGGGATAGCATTCGCATCGGGGATACCACCCGTATTGACAGATACGAAACCTCCTGCTTGGATGATCTTATCGTAGGCTGTGCGGTCTACCATCAAATCCCTAATCACTGGGAAGCCAGCCGAACGCCAAGGCTCTATCATGATTGTGTCTCCATCATTGAAACGGCGCATATGTAGCTGGCAAGTCGTGATGCTATCATCTGGTCCATGCGGATGTCCATTGATATAGAGTGAACACATACCGCAGATACCTTCACGGCAGTCGTGATCAAAAACCACCGGCTCCTTTCCCTCATTAATTAGTTTTTCGTTGAGAATATCGAGCATCTCCAAGAAAGAACTTCCTTGGGAGATATTCTCCAATTTGTACATTTCGAAAGCTCCTTTCTCGCGGGGGCCTCTCTGCCTCCATACCTTGAGCGTGATATTGATATTCTTGTCCATTGTACTGAGTCTAAAGAAGTGGTGATTAGTTCTTGTAGTTACGTTGCTGACGCACCACAAATTCGTAGTCAAGTGGTTCTTTGTACATCACAGGAGCACTGTCTTCTCCCTGATAAGCCCAACACGAAACATAGCTAAACTCATCGTCGTGACGCAGAGCCTCACCTTCCTCTGTCTGATGTTCCAAGCGGAAATGACCTCCACAGCTCTCTTCCCTATCCAGAGCATCGTGCGCCATCAACTCACCAATTTCTATAAAGTCGGCTAAGCGCAACGCCTTCTCAAGCTCTACATTCAGATCATCAGCTTTCCCGGGGATACGTACAGTACGCCAAAAATCCTCTCTAAGAACCTTGAGAGCTTCAATAGCGTGTTTGAGGCCATCAGCCGTACGTCCCATACCGACACAATCCCACATGATATGCCCCAAACGCTTATGGAGACTATCTACAGAGGCTGTCCCTTTGACGCTCATCAGACGCTGGATCCGCTTTTGAATGGCTTCCTCGGCGGCCTTGAACTCGGGCAGATCTGTACTAAAACGAGGCACCTGAATCTGGTCTGCCAAATAATTCTGTATCGTATAGGGAAGCACAAAGTAGCCATCGGCCAACCCCTGCATCAAAGCAGAAGCACCTAAACGATTGGCCCCATGATCACTAAAATTTGCCTCTCCAATTGCAAAGAGCCCCGGTATGGAGGTCATCAATTCGTAATCCACCCAAATACCACCCATTGTGTAGTGGATAGCAGGATAAATCATCATCGGAGTTTCGTAGGGATTGTCATTGACAATTTTTTCGTACATCTGGAAGAGATTGCCGTACTTCTGCTCCACGACATCACGCCCCATACGTTGGATGGCATCTGCAAAGTCCAGATAAACCGCCAACCCCGTATTGTTTACACCAAAACCAGCATCACAACGCTCTTTAGCGGCTCGACTGGCCACATCTCGGGGAACCAGGTTACCAAAAGCCGGATAGCGACGCTCCAAATAGTAATCACGGTCCTCCTCTTTTATCTCTGTCGGCCTAAGCTTTCCTTCCCGTATAGCCTTGGCATCTTCGAGCTTCTTTGGTACCCAAATACGACCATCATTGCGCAAAGACTCGGACATCAAGGTCAGCTTGGATTGGAACTCTCCATGCACCGGTATACAAGTCGGATGAATCTGTGCCATGCAAGGATTAGCAAAATATGCTCCCTTCTTATAGCACTGCCACGCAGCTGATCCATTAGAAGCCATAGCATTGGTTGAGAGAAAGAATGCATTGCCATAACCACCGGTGGCTATCACCACAGCATGAGCGGCAAAACGCTCAATCTTGCCAGTGACCAAGTTGCGAGCGATGATTCCTCGAGCTCGACCATCCACCAACACAACATCAAGCATCTCATGACGCGTGTAGAGCTTCACCGCCCCTTTGCCAACTTGACGACTGAGAGCCGAATAGGCCCCAAGCAGCAGCTGCTGCCCCGTTTGACCACGAGCGTAAAAAGTACGTGATACTTGGGCTCCACCAAAAGAGCGGTTATCCAGAAGTCCACCATATTCTCGAGCAAAAGGAACTCCTTGCGCCACACATTGGTCTATAATCGAATTGGAAACCTCTGCCAAACGATACACGTTTGCTTCGCGAGCACGATAGTCTCCACCTTTAATCGTATCGTAGAAAAGGCGGTAAACAGAGTCTCCATCATTCTGGTAATTCTTTGCCGCATTAATACCTCCCTGTGCTGCGATCGAATGTGCACGTCGGGGGGAATCTTGGATGCAAAAATTCAGGACATGAAAACCCAGCTCTCCCAAAGATGCAGCAGCACTAGCTCCTGCCAAACCCGTCCCAACGACAATCACATCCAAACGCCGTTTATTGGCTGGATTTACAAGTTTCTGATGGTTTTTATAGTTAGTCCACTTTTCAGCCAACGGGCCAGCAGGGATCTTCGAATTGATATTCATAAGACAGTTGTTATATATGGGGTGATCGATCAAAGGGAACAGACTCCGACACAATTCGACACAAGAAAATAAACCGCAGTGATAACGTACATAAGCATGATCAAGGTGGCGACAACCGTACCAAGAACCTTCAATCGCCTATACCAAACACGATTGTTCCAACCTATGGTCTGAAAAGCTGACCAAAAACCATGGGTAAGATGATACCAAATAGCACCGAACCAGATGAGATAGCAAATCACAATCCAGGGATTGGAGAATGTCTGTACAACTAAGTCATACCCCTGAGCCGAATGTCTTCCCATCCATTCCTGGAGCTGCATATGTTGCCAAAAATGCGTCAAATGAAAGACAAGAACTCCCAAGACAATCACTCCAAGAGCGAACATATTCTTGGAATTCCAATCTACAGCAGTTTTACTGCTCGTACCATAGCGACTGCTACCACGAGCTCGACGATTTTGCACGGTCAATATGGAAGCATAGATGATGTGCACCACAAACCCGAGTGCTAAAACAGGAACCATCACCTGCACAATTGGATTCGTACCCATAAAATCGCAGGCCGCATTGTAAGCCTCCTCAGAAAAAACAGCCACGAGGTTAATAGCCCCGTGCAATGTCAGGAAAGTGATAAGAAAAAGGCCGGAAACACTCATTACCAGCTTTCGCCCTATCGACGTTTTTAGTAACCACATAGATATGAATTCATTTAAGTTTGTATTCGCACCACCTTCACTGCAGAGACACACCCCAGCCGGGATGCTGACAGAACGCAAACATCGTAACATTTCCATCTGTCGCACACCTCCGCGACCATGTCGCAAAGATAGAGCAAATGGGTATAATACCCAAGCATAAAATACCCAATAATAGGGATGCCATTTTCACCACAACCAGAAGATTGTCCACCCTATTCCGAAGAGAGACAATGGGGATTCTCAGAGAAAAAGCTCCAGGATACTACATTGATCTAGAACACTGAAGCAGCGTTGCAAACAGTGGATCTACACAGCCCATTGGCACTACGAGATCCAGCATTGTATGAGAAACAGGATGCTCAAAATAGAGACGATAAGCCAACAAAGAAATGCCTCCATCATGGTTGGATCGCTTGGCTCCGTATTTGAGATCTCCACGAATGACACAGCCCATATGTGCCAATTGGCAACGAATTTGGTGATGCCGTCCTGTCTCAAGATTAACTTCCAAAAGCTGATACCTATCACCACTTCCTACAAGACGATAACTCAATATTGCTTTCTTGGCCCCTGCACGGTTGGGAGAGACGACATAACTCTTGTTTTGCTGTTCGTTCTTATACAGAAAGGCAATCAAACGAGCTTGTGGTGCAGCCGGCTTAGACTCTACGATAGCCAAATAGGTCTTCCGCATCCTCCCTTCTTTGAGCATTTTGTTCATCCGCGAGAGTGCCTTACTCGTTTTAGCAAAGACGACTAACCCTGCGACCGGCCTGTCAAGACGGTGTACCAAACCGGCAAAAACATTACCGGTTTTGTGATACTTTTCTTTGAGATACGCCTTCACCGAATCGACTAATGGCAAATCTCCAGTTTTATCCCCCTGCACGATCTCCCCCACAGCCTTACACACAACAATCAAATGATTGTCTTCATAGACAACTTGCATGGCTCTTACTCTAATGTCTTGTTACTTCCATCATTTTCGTCATCAATTCCTCACTCCCCATCAGACCTATATTTCATCATATCCTTGCGAAACATCACTGTATAGCATACAGCAGAGAGCATGAAATACCCTCCAGCCTGCAACCACAACCCCCTCTGTAAATCAGGAATCAAACGCAAATCGCAGCCCATCGAATTGAGAGCAACTAATCCTCGAGCCCCCAAAGATGAAGGAATCAAACATGAAATCCAACGCCATATCTGAGGCATGGAAACCTCTGGCCATGCAATACCCGACAGAAAGACAAAAATGACTGAAGTGAATGCCAATAAAAGCATCGACTCTTCCCGGTTGTGCACAAAACAGGATACAAAGAGAGAAAAGAAAGTACAGGCCAATAAAAAGGGAAACAGAAAGGCTACAAGCTCTACGATACCGGCCATCCGAGGTAAGTCAAAGAGAGAAGGCACTACACACAGCACCCAGATACAGACTACGGCATAAATCATCATGTAGGCGAGACTTCGCCCCAAAAGGATTGGTATTGGCCTCCGATATCGCCTATTTCTTCCAGAAAAAAGCGTGTGCCCTCTGTTGCGCTCACGAGCTGTGCCGGCAAGCATTGATACCCCCATCAGCATTGTTTGCTGAACAATGATGAGAAGAACAATCGGCAATAAAAAAGAAGCATATCCCTGAGCTGGATTGAAAAGAGCTATGTCTGAATTGGGAATAGGTTGTACTTGGACCTTAGCAGCTTCCCCCACATTGTCAATCAGATGCTCTATCCGATAGGTACGACCAAGATTCAATGCGGCCTGATTGAGCGTAAGCATGAAGTTTTTGTAGTACAGAATACTCGAGAGATCGCTAAACAAAGCTACCTCACACTGCCCTCCATGATATATAGACTTGCGAAACCCTTGGGGAATAGCAACCACGGCATAGGCCTCTTTTCTCCAAAGTAACTCGCGAGCTTCGTCAAGACTTGTACCTATGTGTACAACCTCAACAGAACTGGTCCCGTCTATCATCCGGATATATGTACGCGAAAGATCACTGCAATCCTCGTCCACCACAGCAATTTTTGATTCAACAGAAAGCTCTTGATTGTACAAATAAGAATACAACAGTGGATACAACAATGGCACAACAAAGAAAAAAACGATGACACCACGATCCTTGAAGATCGCCCTGATCTCCTCTATCCATATGTAATAGATATCGGACAAGCCTCTCCTTATACTGAAAAGTTTTTTTCGCTTACACTGCATGTCTGTATCTTAGGGGATGTACCGAAATTCTATCAAGGCTCGCTTCAGACGCCTCATGAGCAACATAGGCAGAAAAGCAAACGCAACCAAGGCCACATAAGCCGGAATACTGTAGTGGATAGGCACACCATTGAGGGCCTGGTCAGCATAAATCAGGAAATAATGGCGAAGAGGGAACAGGTAAGCTAAAGCCTGTACTGCAGGAGGCATTGCGGATAAGGGAAAAGAAAAACCGGCCAATGAAAAACTAAGCATGCCCATTAGAGTCGCAAAGCTTAGCCCTAAACGTAGAGTCGGCAGGATTGTAATGAAAAAGATACCCATCGACTGTGCAGCTAAGATCAGGAAGGCCATGGCAACAATCACAGGCAACCAACCATTTTGCATCGGGAAATGTAAATAGCCATACAGTACGGAGAGCATCAACAGCCCTACAGCAAAAAATATCGCATAGTGTATCGAGAGTTTACCGAAAAGCCCCAACGAAATTGACTGGCGAGAAGTCCTGAGCCACTCGTGCGAACTTCGGTACTTGATCTCTGTCCCGATCGAATAGACCGTGACCAAGAATATCATAAGTTGTAACATCCCCGGCAGAATGGCATTGTTGAGGTAAATCGAGTAATTGAGCCACTGATTTCCAACAAGGTGAGATGTAACCTTCACTGGTTGTACCTGAGCCATTGCAACCTCAATGGGTACCCCGTGAGCCTCGGCAAAACTCACAATCACTTTACCATTGACCAACTCACTCATCATCTTCATGTCCTTGAATGTCAAACTACCCGCCATCAAATAAGAAGCGTTGTAATAGTACGACACTTGAGGACGCATCCCCGTAATAACGTTGCGTCCGAAGTCTTTGGGGATAAGAAAAATCCCATAGACCTCCCCCCGCTGCATCGCTGCACGTGCCTCCCCAAACGAATACGTGCGAATCTTAACCGACGACTGCTGTTGCACTCCGAGATTGAGGGTTAAACTACGCGACGTGACAGAATTGTCCTGATCCACCACTGCAATTGGCAACGAATCGGGCAACCCGTCGGACATGAGATGCAAAAAAAAGAACATACAAAAAAGAGGTACCACAAGCATGCAGAAAGCATAAATAGGACGCTGCGAAATACGCTGCACCTCTCTAAGTTGCACCTGATAAATAATACGGAGCCGCTTAAGCATGGCAACAAATCACAATAGGACAACGGACATCCCAGGCAAAAGCTCCTCTGCAATACCTTGATCCACTGGTACGGCCGTTACCTCAAATGTGCGCAAATCAATCTGCTCACTCGGCTTGGAGGCTTTCCAGGCTGCATAGGTACCCAGATCCTTGACCTTGGTCACTCGCAACTGTAGCTCTCTATTTTGCAAAGCTGGGACACGCCCCTTAAGCTCAGCCCCAATCTGCTTACCTGATAACAAATCCTCCCGCACGGAAAAAATCACTTTCTTACATTTGGGATCGTAGATATTCATGATAGGGGCACCACTACCCACCAATTCGCCTTGGTGAGGGAATATCTCACTCACCATCCCATCCATGGGAGATAGAAGGATCCCCTCACTCAAATAAGCTCCGACCTCCTTTATTGCACCACCAGCTCTATCTACGAGAGCTGTAGCTGCCATTTTATCCTCAATTTGGGCTCCGTTCACAGCCATGTCGTATTGGCTTCTTGCAGCTCTCTCTGTTGCCTTCATCGCCTGTAGTTGGGCACTAACTTCATCGTATTTCTGAGCAGAAACGACCTCCTGCTCATAGAGTCGCTGCACTCGGTCAAAACTTTTCTGTGCAATGTCTAAGCCGGCTTTGGCTTTCTGCCACATCTCGAACGCAGCTTGTTTAGTCTCAGATCGCGCACCCACAATTGCCTTTTGTTGCTGAGCTTTGGCTGCACGCTGGGCAGCCTCGGCCTGGGCAAGTTTAGCCTCGATCTCCGGCGTATAAATGCGCACCAGCGTGTCTCCGGTCTTTACCATTTGTCCCTCCTCCACATAATAGGCTGCAATACGCCCCGGTACCTTGCCCGATACGCGCAACTCCTCCACTTCGACTTGACCCACGATGGGAGCCTCCCGAGGTTTGAACAAAAGGATACCAGCTAAAGCTATTGCTACCACCACGAAGAGAACGATAATGAAGGCCAGTAACATATTGCTGATACCAAACGCCTGTTTACTTCTTGTATTTTGTTGATTTGTTCCCATAGAGTTTATGTTTGTCTTTGCTTGAAATAGACCATATAATCCTTGTGGACTAATTGATACGAGGCAAAATACCAATAGCACGTCGATAAGCTGCCTTGGCCATCTGCGATGCAATTTGGGCTTCAATCAAGGCATCCGCGGCTTGCTGCCATGCCGTCTGAGCCTGTGTAAGGTTAATAAGTGGCACAACACCCTCTTTGTAAGCAATTTGAGCATAACGCAAGTTCTCATCGGCATTGTCTTTGTTGAGCTGAGAAGAGAGGAGCTGTTTCTGCGCCTGGTCTAACTTCAACTGACATTGATTGATTTGCAGATGAATCTTACGTCGTGCATCGTCTGTCTCCAATTTTCTTATCAGCAATTTTTCCGTTGCCTCTCTATGTTTGAATACACCACTGATCAAGCCCGTGAGGGGCAACTGCATAACCAATCCCACATGGTAGGTGCCACCTAACTTATCCAGTGAAGCCCATTTATTGGGCGAAGAGACTGTATATCCCCCTATCAAGGCTATATGAGGCAACATATCGGCTGACTGCATTTTCCGCTCCAAGGCATAGATTTTCTCGGCCGACTTCAGGGTGCGGATCTCAGCTCGCCGCTCGGCGAGCTCTGAAAGAGAGGCAGTTGAAACCTGACAATCCTTCGATTGATTGGGCAATCGATCTGTCCTCTCATCCTCGACATAGACAGCCTCCCCAGCATCGAGGCCACAACGTTGTGCCAACAACATTCGGCTGAGCATCAATCCATGTTCAATGCGAGTCAGCATTACCTCTGCCTCACTCTGCTTCACCTTCACAGCCAAAGCATCGACCTTTGTGGCAATACCCTGCTCGACTAACAAATCAACATCCTTTGCCGCATCGCTGAGCAAAGAAAGGTAAGCCTTGCTCAAACGAGACTTACTACTAAGGGCCACCACCTGCCAGTAAGCTTCATCTACAGCAGAATAGACATCAGCCTCTGTGCTCTCAAGCATCGCCTCCCTGAGGCACTTAGCTTCTTGAGCCATCTGCATCCCTGCAATAATCTTCCCCCCCACAAACAATGGCTGAACAGCCGAAACAGCCGCAAACTGCAGATTTGACATGTCAACCTTCGTCTTATCCTTGATCATGGAAGGCAACAGAGGAGAAAGGGGGCCCAGCAATTTGTCGTAATTCACCAGTTGCAAGTCCTTTCCAAAGCGCACAACCCCTCCATAGAGGTTCAGCTGAGGGAAAAAGTTTACACCCACTTCTTGAATTTTGTGGCCAGCCGCCAATATCTCGTGCCGGGCCACAGCGATTTCCTTATTCCGCTCGTAAGCCAACCGATAGCAACTGTCCAAAGAAAGAAATGTTTGCGCTTTTGCAGACGAACCGAAAAATCCAATAAAAGCCAACGTTACCGGCACTGTGCGCCATGTGCTTATCTTCATACACTACCATCTAAATAATTATCGTGACGCAGCTGACGCGTCCTATTGGAACTGCCTATAGAGGACTGAATACACCTAATACACAGATAGCCCAAGCAGGTAGACCCATCGGCATGTCGCCCCAAAGGTAGAAAACAAATCGAATATCAGCAGAAAAGCCGGGTTAGAGCGAGCGACCTACAACATCATACACCTCTCAAACAAGTAGGAAATATCGGCAAGCTTCGGACATGGATACTAACATCGAACGACAAGGACGAAAAAGGGCTATGTAGCTAGGTAAACACTTATCAGTCAAAAGTCTACACGATCTGCAATCGTATTGTTTCGCTTTTACGTTGAGCAAGGACGTCCTTTCCGACACCAAGAAACAAAAACTCCGACGCGTCAGAGTTTTTCTTCCAACACGTCGGAGCTTTTGCTCTCTCCTAAGAGACACACTAAGGCAATGAGAGCATAGAGATAAAGTCTCTCTCCCGAACAACGCCCCGCACCAACTACTTCGCTATTTCATCTAACTCAACCAACTTATTCACAATTGCGTAAATGGTCAGACCACTTGTACTGTGTATCTCCAACTTCTTGGCGATGTTACGCCGGTGGGTGATCACAGTGTGGATAGAGAGGAAAAGTGCATCTGCGATTTCCTTGTTGGTCATCCCCTTCACAACGCACACCACAATTTCTTTCTCTCTCGCAGTGAGAGTCTGCGACTCCGGCGTCACGTCTTCCGTTGTAACACTGAGCATTTTGTCCAAGATGTAGGACAAACGATCCATGCTATCGAATGAAAACATCACATCGTCGTATCCCTTTAACGAAGCCGAATCAATCAGCGAACTAACCAAAGCAACGGTACGGATACGACGATCAGGCGTATAAGCCGAAGATAGACTAAGGCCAGAGATAATTGGATTGACAAACAAAATATCCACTCCCTGCAAAGAAAGCTGATCGAAAATTTGGTCAATTGAGTCGGTAATATCCAGAGTCTGGACCTTGTAGCGAGCTAATTTCTTCAGCATCGCCTCCATGCCTAAACGGAGCATGACGTTAGGCTCTGCTATGGCCACTTTGAGGATAATGGGGTTCATACTGCTCATCCTTTGATTGCTCTTTGCTCCATCACTTCTATTAACGGGATAAAGATATGGTCCTCTATGAAATTGTGAGAGGCCAAATCATCTTCGCACGAAAAGATGTCATGCAAGACACTATTGAGTTCATAGCCGCTGGGGGCGGGATAATACTTGATGAGGATTGACTTAAGCTCAGATATTTTGGCTTCGATCTGATCATGCTTTCGCCGGAAGATCGAGATTTTGTAGTGGTCATCCGCATATCCAGTGGCCAACTTCTCCGCATACGGGAAAACAGTCTTCTCCTCATAGCTCATATGCTTATTGACCTCACCCACATAGTCATCAAAAAACTTGCGGATCACAAACGCCACTTCCTGCGGACAGTTGGAAATCGCACTTACAAGCTGCTGCCTAAGCAGAGGAAGGCGAAAATTGAGAAAGTAGTCGTGAGCATTGCGTAAATATGTGAGCAAATCCGACATCGAGATGTTCTCCAAATCATCTTTCTGAGGCTTCCTCGGAATGTCGGCCACAACGTTGAGAATCGTAAGCAAAGTCGGCGCATCCACATTGTTCTCCTCACACACCTCTCCGATCGTCTTCTCTCCGAAACCCAAGTGAATGCCGAAACGGGTAATGACGAGTAGCAAATCGTAATGTGCACAAATCAAATCGCTCATCTTGGTCTGCACACTGAATGATCGGGACAGTGGTTTATTAATCATCTTCTCTTGTCTTGTTAATTGTTTTGTGTTAAGCGCAAAGGTAAAAGCTTACTCTACAATGCTCTATCACTTGTTGTGGGTATTTGCACCCGTATATCCCATTGAGAAAGATCCTCATCTCACACATCGCGACCGGGTCTCAAGGCTTCTGCATCATCGAAACAGAGAATACTATTGACAATCGTGGCAGCCAGATTGCTCCCTCCTTTGCGCCCCTCAATAACCACCTTGGGAATATGTCTGAATGTTTTGCACATATGCTTGGACTCGCAGACATGGACAAAGCCAACGGGAGCAGCGATCATCCCGGAGGGACTGGCCTTGCCCTTGCGAATAAGAGTACAAAGCTCCATCAGAGCTGTAGGGGCATTCCCAAAAACATACAAAGCATCGGGATACTCTTCCACTGCCAAGCGGATACCAGCTTGTGTGCGAGTTATGCCCTGTCGAGTAGCAATCTCTGCAACCCTCTCATCAGAAAGAAAGCAATGAGCCTCAACACCCAAACGGGACAAAGCCCCTTTGCGAATACCACTCTTGACCATCGAGACATCGGTGACGATATGCTTGATTCGACCTGTGGCAAAGGATTGATACAAGGTTGATACTGCTTCAGGATCAGTGTAGAGCACCTCCTCCATCCCAAAATCGGCTGTCGTGTGGATGCAGTGCAATAATGTCCACTTGCGATCAAGCGGCACATCCGGATCTCTCAACTCACTCTCAATTGTACGGAAACTCTTGATCATAATCTCTTGTCCGATACCCGTATGCTCATCCCGTACCGCCTGAGAGTAATATCCTCGCGGTGTAATCATACGCCCATCGGAAGTGGAGAATGATTGACTATTACCCACTATGACCACGGTGAACATATCCAGTTCTTCCGGGTCTATCTCCGCCAAAGTCGTCAGCACCACTTTCTCCTCTTCTCTGCCCGCTTGACGTACATACCCCACTGGTGTAGCGGGAGATCGATGTCTCAGAAAGATCTCTTTCAGACGGTAAAACTGCCAATAGCGATCGTTGCTCTTAGGGTTGTAGACACAGGTAACAAAATCAGCCTCCGCTGCGGCTTGAATACGCTTTTCAATCGTAAGCCACGGGGTGAGCAAGTCGGAGAGAGAAATCAGGCAAAGATCATGACCAATGGGAGCCCCAAGCAAAGCCGCTGCCTTTTGGAAAGCCGAAATACCCGCCATCGTTTCTATCTCGACTTCATAGCCCAGCTCGTCTCGCATCTCATACATCAGAGGGGCCATCCCATAGATACCGGCATCCCCCGAACTGATGACACATACAAATTTGCCCTCTTGTGCCTTGTCCAAAGCTATTCGAGCCCGCTCTCGCTCCTTCTTCATCCCTGTGTCAATACATTCGCCTCCAGCCTTCAGATGCTGCTGCACAAAGCGGAAATAGTACTTATAGCCAATCACAACATCGGCCTGGGATATAGCCTGCACAACCGCCGGAGTCATGTCCAATTCACTGCCGGGTCCCAAACCAACCACCACTACCTTACTCATATACCCACCTCTGTTAAATCTCTGCATCCCCAAAAAATTCCTCTTTTGGCACAATACCATCCCTCTCCATCATGGCATTGATAGACGGCTTGCGACCTCGAAAAGCCTCGTACAACTCCATTGCTTCTCTCGTATCTCCCCTCTCCAAAATATTAGTACGGAAACGGGCTGCAACCTCCTTGCTGAAAAGGCCTTCCTCCTTGAATGCAGAAAAAGCGTCTGCATCTAAGACCTCACTCCATTTGTACCCGTAATAGCCCGCAGCATATCCTCCGGAGAAGATATGTCCAAAAGAAGGACTCATCATGGCCTCAATGGGAGACGGTGGTAGTACCAAGGCCTTGCCCCAAGCAGCTTCCTCGTACGCCTTGATGTCCAAATCCTCCGGAAGGTCAACTTCGATCGAATGCCACGCCATATCGAGATAGCCAAAGGAAAGCTGCCTGCAGCAAGCGTAGGCCGAAAGGAAATGTCTCGAAGCCAACAACCTATCGATGAGCACAGATGGAATGGGTGCACCGGTTTCATAGTGAGCAGCAAAACTATTGAGCCACTCGGGCTGAATAGCCCAATTCTCCATGAGCTGAGAAGGCAGCTCTACGAAGTCCCGTACAACAGATGTACCCGAGAGAGAGCCAAATCGACAACGAGAGAACAATCCATGCAATGCGTGCCCAAACTCATGTAAGAAGGTGTTCACTTCCCCGATTGTTAAGAGGGATGGCTTCTCACCCGTAGGTGGAGTAAAATTCATCACCAACACGATATGTGGCCGATGGTCCTCTCCATTTAGCGTACAGTACTGATCTTGTAAATTATTCATCCAAGCACCGCTTTGCTTGCCGTTTCTCGGGAAAAAATCGGTGTAGAGCAAGCCTAAGTAGGATCCATCCGAATCCTTCACTTCGTAAGCTTTCACATCAGGGTGATACACACTGACAAACGATGGCTCAAACGTAATACCATAGAGCTTTTCAGCCAAACCAAAAACACCGTCCACTACTCGATCCAATTGAAAGTAGGGACGCAACATTTCATCGTCCAGCTCATAATTCTTCTGTTTGTACTGCTCCGCCCAGTAAGCCCAATCCCAAGCATCCAAGCGAGGCTTGTCGAATCCGCTTTCCTTAGCTAGAGCTTCGATCGCAGCGACCTCAACTTTTGCCGTAGGCTTGTATGCATCGAGAAGTCGATCCAACAAATCATATACCGTCCGTGGGTCTTTGGCCATCCTATCTTTGAGTACCATTTTGGCGTAGGACGAGTAACCCATTATCTCGGCAGTCTTCCGCCGAAGGTTGGCAATCGATAGGATGTGCTTCTTGTTATCATACTCATTGTCTGTTGCCCCTACCGTCATTCGAGCCATATACATTTGCCGTCTCAACTCTGAATTGGGGCAATGCTGCATGAACGGGGCATAGGAGGGGGCTGTAAGATCAAACAGCCAGGCCCCTTCGTGCCCTTTTTCTTTTGCTTTTACTGCTGCGGCATCCAATACGCTATCTGGCATACCCGACAGGTCGGCCCGATCGGCAACAAGAAGAGAGAAACGCTTCTCGTCTCGCAAGGCATTCTGCCCGACTTGCAACGTTAGCTTGCTGAGTTCTTGTGCTATAGATCGAAGGGTCTCCTTCTTATCCTCCGAGAGCAAGGCTCCGCTATCGACAAATCCCTCATAGCAGCGCGTCAGTAACCGGAGCTCTTCCTCACTCAAACCCAAATCGCTCCGTTGATTGTACACTGCCTCAACTCTGCGAAAAAGCGGTTCGCTCAAGCTTATATAGGTACTCAATTCCGTAAGCTTCGGCAGGATCTCTTCGGAAATCGCCATTAGTCTATCGTTGCTATCCGAGTGCAACAAATTGAAAAATACGCCGGCGACCCGTTCCATATCTTCACCACAATGCTCCAAAGCCAAGAGCGTATTTGCGAAAGTCGGTGAGGCAGGATTATCAATTATTGCATCCACCTCTTCTCGCTTGATGCGAATAGCCCGCTCGAAGGCAGGCAGATAATCCGACTCCTTTATCTCATCGAATGGATAAGCCCCGTGCCACGTTGAAAACGAAGCAAACAGTACATTTTCTCCAACTTCTCTATCCTTCTTCATTATGTCTTGACTACTCATCAGTCTTCTATTTTCGTTATAAGCCTCCCAAAGGTAGCTTGTTTAGACGAAGGGAGTATCTTTGTAGCACATAACTGATTCCCTAACCCCGGACAAAGGGCCATTGGTTCACTTGTCCACCGATAAAGTACATTGTCATGAACGCAAGCTCCAAAATCGAAGGTTACTCTTTCGACAACAAAACAGCTTTTGTGAGAGTAGACTTCAACGTCCCCCTAAGCGAAACCCTCCAGATCACAGACGACACTCGCATGAGGGCTGCACTTCCCACAATCAAACACATCCTCGAGCACAACGGGCGAGTAATCTTGGCCTCTCATATGGGACGACCGAAGGGAGTGGAAGAGAAGTGCTCGCTGAGCCTCATCCGTCTGCATTTGGAAGAGCTTCTGGGCAGAGAAGTCAAATTTGCTCCATCGGCAGTCGGTCAAGAGACAAGTCGAATGGCAAAAGAACTAAAAAACGGAGAAGTCCTGCTGCTGGAAAACCTACGCTTCTTTGAGGAAGAAGAAGGTAAACCTCGCGGATTAAACCCCGATGCGACAGATGAAGAGAAAAAACAGGCAAAAAAAGACTTGAAGCCCAGACAGAGAGCGTTTGCCGAACAATTGGCAAGTATGGCGGATTGCTATGTCAATGATGCTTTCGGCACAGCACACAGGGCTCATGCTTCGACTGCTATCATGGCCGATTTCTTTGGGGAAGAAGATAAAATGTTTGGGTTCTTGATGGAGAAAGAAGTGCGGGCAGTGGACCAAATCTTAAACCACATGGAACGGCCTTTTACGGCTATCATGGGAGGGAGCAAGGTCTCCAGCAAAATCGGAATCATAGAGAACCTGCTCGGGAAAGTGGATTACCTTATCTTGACCGGTGGCATGACCTACACATTCGCAAAGGCATTCGGGGGAAATATTGGGAACTCAATCTGCGAAGAAGACAAGCTTGATCTGGCATTGGAGATTGTGGAAAAAGCCAAGCAAAAAGGAGTCTCACTCGTATTGGCCAAGGATGCCAAGATAGCCGATGCCTTTGCCAACAATGCTCAGACCGACTATGCCGACACGGAGAATATCCCCGACGGTTGGATGGGGCTGGACATAGGGCCAAAAACTATCCAACAAGTAACCGAAGTGATCACTCAATCAAAGACGATTCTCTGGAATGGGCCCACTGGGGTATTTGAATTCGACAACTTCGCTTCCGGTTCAAAAGCGGTAGCCGAGGCGATCGCTCAGGCAACCCAATTGGGAGCTTATTCCCTTGTCGGAGGTGGAGACAGTGTCGCTTGCGTCAATAAGTTCGGTTTAGCCGACCGTATGAGCTATGTTTCGACCGGTGGGGGTGCTCTACTCGAAGCTATTGAGGGCAAAGTACTGCCCGGCATTGCTGCCATCCAGGGCTGATCAAACTCCCGCAAAAGAAACATCGAACGTCTACTGAGAACATCCATCAGTAAACCTCGCTACTAGTTCCGTATTTCCCGATGCAGGAATTACGGAACTTTTCGTATCTAACGACTAAGTGATTCTCAGCCGAAGCTACATTACGCAAAAGCCGAAAAGCCCAATGGAGACTTGTCTCTTATCCACGATTGTAAAGGTCATCGTAGGATAGTGAAAGGCCTATTACATCAGCCCTTTTCTACAGATCAATCCGAAAATAACCAAAGGGAGAAAATGCTCTGTCCCGTGAAATGACCTCAGTCACACCGAAAGAACGACTTCAATCGTTGCGCGGGAACGGCAATAACTGTGGCACCGGGGCGTTTTGCTCTTTCCCGTGCCATTATTTGTTCTGACACGTCGAAATAATTACTCCGACGCGTCGGAATTTTCGCTTCTTCACGTGACATTTCTCACCCAGAAACTCCAGAGAAGCATCTTCACATATGCTATTCAGGTCTTCTTCCCACCTGAGACGATACTTACGGTCGGCGCAGCGATAGCCACCGTGACGCTTCAGGTCCAATGAGGATTTCGACACAAGATCCTTGCAGTCGGCGTCAGTATAATAAG
>JAXFND010000005.1:0-2749 GCA_034181285.1 Porphyromonas sp.
TTGTAGCGGTTCAAGATGAATTCCTTGAAACTGGCAACAGAGAAGTACGTGATCGGAGCAAGGTCAGTTCCTGCCGGATAATCCACACCAAGATCCTGATTGCAGGTCACAGACACCGACTCAATAGGCAAAATAGACGCTCGAAACTTGGACCAACGAGAAACGGCATCCCTTCTATCAACCTCACGATAGAAACCATTATCGTTGTACTTCTTCACGTAGTCCTCATAGGGCTGCTTACGATCGTAGTAATAAGGCCCAGAATAAACGCCACTTAGAATAATGCTCCCCCTCATTGCGTCTCCCTCAATTTCTCCAACATAGGGCCAAGAAGAAGGAGTAGCTTTATATAAAATATTGACCAAGTACGAATGAGTCTTCCACGTCATTCTTTCACAAGAGAAGAATACACTTACACAAAAGCTCAACCCCACGGCCCAGGCCAAAATCTTGTACATTCTTTTCATATCGTTCTGCTTTGTATTGTTTACCGTTCAGCTGTGATGTAGTGCAATTCCCTATTGAACTCATCATTATCAGATTTACCTTTTCCCTTCATTTGGGGGATTTGAACTTCCTCGGTAGGATCAAAGCATTCAAACCAATAATAACCATTACCAGTACCGCTCCAACCCCAGTTACAATACACATAATGGACATTGACTGTGTATTGATAAGCCGGTGCGGGATCCGGTGCGGGAGGATTTTCTCTATAGACATCGTAGGAATATCTCATTATCCCATCTAACACCCAATAATGCCGAGACCAAAATGCAGACCAGCCATACATAACCACTGGGATCTTCTTGCTAAGCATGTACTGTAATACATCCTTTGATTTGTACTCTCTGAGAGATGATCTAAATCCCTTTTCCCTGAAATAATCTCGTATAACTTCCTTTCGTACCATCGCATGTCCAAAGAAACCAGCAATATCGTTAACACAATCTTTATTGATCTGACGAAAGAGAGCTGACATTGAATGACATGCATCCAACACAGAATCTGAAACGGGATGTCCTTTATCTGCCCCATACAGATCATCTCTTAAGTTTCGTCTTTTGATAAGTTCCCATGGGATATTCTTCCACTTGCAACTATTTGATTCAATATCATATTGCTTTATGCTCTTGGGATAATTGTAACGAGAAAAGATCATGGCTATGGCTGTAACCCCACAACCTGCAGCGTTTGTAGATGTCTCCCAATTGAATGGAACTCCTTGTCCCAAAACAGCAACCGATGGATTAATCAAACTCTCATACTTGTGATTTGTGTTGAAGTACTTTGCTTTGGGCTCCAAGTCAGGTTTGGGGTTTACCCCAGGCATATTGGGAAGTTCGGTATCTTGTAGCCCAAACGCTTTGGTGATAATACCTCCCAGAGAAGGATTCCCGACAGTATCGGAACTATTGAGACACCCACGTTGAGAAAAGCCAATAGGGAAAACTCTCCCCAAGCTATCATTCGCAAAAAGGAGGAAGCCTCCTTGCTTAAAATTAGCAATATGCAATTCCCGTCCTTCATCGTTCTTCATCGTCTCCAGATTTTGGACGACAACAACATCAGAAGCTCTAAGTCTATTGCCATGAATCTTAATAAACTCCTTCGTCGCAATATTCCGTAAAAAGGTTTCCTCAGAATTGATGTTGGAAACAACTACATCTTCTACACCTTCCTTCGGTAGTGATACGTCCTGCTTTTGGCAAGATAGCCAAAACAACGGTACTACAACTAAAATCTTTTTTAAATAGATCTTTTTCATATGTTTTTATCATTTGAATTACGAATAACAAACACCTCTACAGACCATACCTGAACCGTCTGATACAGGCAGACTACACGTGCAATCAAAAAAACTCCGCACCAAGAAAGGGAAAGCCTTCTCAATAACCTCTGGAGCAAAGCTACAAAACAAAAAGAAAAAAACAATAGGCACTTCAACATCGTAAGCACTTTATACTAACCTTAATTTTGGCTTAAAGTAAATCATTATCGCAAATGTCTATCTATTTGATTTTCCCGCAAAAGGATTGCAAGCATCCCTGAATCGACAATCAAAAGAGGCGAAACATCCTAACTTCTGACAATGAAAAAGGGACGCTCCAAACGAAAGCGCCCCCTTTACTTATATATTTCGCTATCGAAATCAGTCCCTTAATTTGGCCAACGGGAACTCTCTATTCAATCGAGCTACATTACTGATCGAAACATTCTTAGGGCATTCCATTTCGCAAGCTCGAGTATTAGTGCAATTACCAAACCCGCTAGAAAAAAACGAAAAGGGGGATCAGAAAGCGTAGTCTTCCTGAAACATCCTCCATAACCCGTACGGATCTAGCTTTTTACTCTCACGTGTTGGAAAATATGCTCTGACGCGTGAAAGCACATTTTCCAACGCGTCAGAATTGTACATCCATCAGGTGCAAAATATCGGCCTGCATCAAATGGATCAAAATTGCAGCCTACAAATACCATCTGCTGATCGCCATGACAGAGGTGCAAGAGAGTGAGGCATAGCCCATTCCAATCCAAGGAAGCAGAGCTTTAGACATAAGAAAAAAGAGCGCACACTCTCCCTTGTTTCGGGATAGCATACGCTCATCTAAAGGGATTGATTCTACTATGCTTTATCGCCGGATCTCCCCTTCGTATTTGACAGCTTCTTGTCCGACCAATTTGATGACAAACGACACTCTGATTGGTTGCTCCACGTTTCGAGGTACTGCTCCGATCTGAAATTGAAATA
>JAXFND010000020.1:0-2358 GCA_034181285.1 Porphyromonas sp.
GTGTAGAAGGAAGAAAAGAAGTGTTAACCATCCAGGTCGGCGAGAATGAAAGTGCCAAATACTGGTTATCTGTTTTAAACGAGTTGAAAAACCGAGGGGGAAAGGATATTTTTGTAATTTATGCCGATGGGATTACAGGAATCAAGGAGGCGATCACCGCTTCCTTCCCCCAGACAGAATACAAACGCTGTCTGGTACATCAGGTACGTAACACATTAAAATATGTGGCGGACAAAGACCGGAAACTGTTTGCTGCGGATTTAAAGACAATCTACCATGCTCCTACGGAACAAAAAGGAGCGGAGGCGGTTCTTTGTCAAATGTTGGGGTTTTAATACAATTGAATACCTTTTTCAAAGGGCAGCCGGGGATCCCCCGCTGTCCTTTTCTTTATGTGCTTTAGCCTGTTGAGCACGCGAAGTGTGCGAAACAAAAAATCACCCGCTATGCGGGTGAGATTAGAAAGTTAAACAAAAACCTCGCCTTTCTATTAGAATAGAAGTGTTCAAGCTACTATGTCTAACGAAAGGAAAGATGAGGTTAATGGCCAATAAAGCAAACAGTTTGGCACATACAACATGGATGTGCAAATATCATATTGTGTTTACCCCAAAGTATAGACGAAAAATTATCTATAATCAATACCGGACAGGGATAAAAGATATATTACTATCCTTGTGCAATCATAAAGGGGTAGAGATTATAGAAGGGCATCTCATGCCAGATCATGTGCATATACTGGTGTGTATTCCACCCAAGCTTAACGTATCTTCATTTATGGGCTACCTAAAAGGAAAAGCGGCATTAATGATTTTTGACAAATACGCAAATTTAAAATATAAGTTTGGAAATCGTCACTTTTGGGCTGAAGGGTACTACGTCAGCACGGTAGGCTTACATGAAGCCACGATAAAAAAGTACATCTAAGAGCAGGAGAAACACGATATTATGATAGATAAGTTAAGTGTGAAGGAGTATGAAGACCCCTTCAGGGGTCCCGGCAAGTAATCCGTTCGTCACATCTGTGGCAGCGAAAGAGGCAAGGGCATAGTGGCTTGAACATAAGTGAAAGCCAGCGCCTTGAGACGCTGGCCGGTGACAGAGGCTTATAGCCTCAGACCAAACCGCCCGTTAGACGGGCGGTACTGATTGTTTGGCTTGAAAAACCTACGCTATGCGTAGGGTTCCGAAAAGCTTATAGCTATACATAAAAAAACCTCCTTTTGCTATATGTGGCTACCAACCGCATATAGCAAAAGGAGGATCCATATGGATAAAGAAAGTCTATCACATACCAGTTGGCGTTGTAAATATCACATGGTGTTTGCGCCTAAATATCGAAGGCAAATCATATATGGGAAATTGAAGTCAGACATCGGTAAGATATTGCGAAGTTTATGTGATAGGAAGGAAGTAGATATTATAGAAGCAAATGCCTGCGCAGAACATGCCCACATGCTGTTAAGTATTCCGCCGAAGTTATCGGTGCCCGCTTTTATCGGGTATCTAAAAGGGAAAAGTTCGCTTCTGATATTCGAACGTCATGCCAATTTGAAATATCGTTATGGAAATCGAAAATTTTGGTGTAGGGGCTACTATGTAGATGCCGTAGGGAGAAATAAAGAGGCGATTCGGAAGTATATTCGAGAGCAATTGTAAGAGGATATGATAACCGAACAGTTATCTTTGACGGAATTGGTGGATCCGTTTACAGGAGAAGCCTATAAATAAAATGCCCCTCGGATGAGGGGCGGCTAATAAAAGCATTGCGGTTGGTAGTTTTTTGGCGGGGTTTAAGTCCCAGCCAATAATGAGGCTTAGAGCCGTAGAACAAACTACCGGTTATACCGTTAGTTTTGATTTGTTGAAAAACAATGCAAATAATTATATTTTTTAATATATAAAATTAAATAGGAATAAAATTTTATTTTATATATTAAAAAAACAAACACAGTGGGTATAGTTTTGTATGTTTCTACATATACTTTGAGCTTCGATTATAGTATAAACAAATTAGAGAAAACAAGGCTTATCTGGAAAGGTAAGATATTCGGATGCATCTGACAAAGCAGTACGGTTATTAAGTTAAAAAAGGAGGATAGTAATTTATACTTATATAAATAAAATATTTATTGATAATTTAACAATGATTATTGTTGCAACAAATAAAAACTGAAAATTCTGAAAAATAAAAAGGAAAAGGTGGGAGTATTTTGGAAGAAGTTTATGTTATATCTGCTGCAAGAACTGCTATAGGAAAGATTGGTGGCACATTAAAAAATGTACAGCCTGAAATCTTATTATCTACTGCCTTAAAGGGTGCTGTTGAAAAAAGTGGTATAGATGAAAATGTTATTG
>JAXFND010000022.1:0-122478 GCA_034181285.1 Porphyromonas sp.
TTGTACTCGTAATCGTACTCGAAGAAGCTGTCTGATGGTTTGCTCTTTTGGGGAGGGAAAAATAGCTCACAGGCCGAAAGGCAACAAAGAATGAAGCCTAAGCCAACAAGTTGTCTAATCTTGTTCATTTCTATTTGTGATTAAGTTAATATTGCAGGGTTTCCAATCGGAAGATTCCCGATTGAAGAGAGGAATGATTCTTTTCATTGCTTTTGTTTGTTTTTGAACTTTATGTAAGGGGTTTTGAATACGAACTTGCCATTGCGGACTATGGCTTCTATGGGTTGATTTGCTGCAAACTTGAAGCGTCCGGAGAACTCACCTTCTACCCGCGATTGAATTGTATCGATGAGGGTTATTTTGATATCCGATCGCTCCCAGTCGCAGCTAAAAGAATCGTATTTCTCGTTTTTGTCAATGAGGAAAGGAAGCTCAAATAAAGGAGCAGAGGTGATAGCATATGAATCCCCCTCTTTCTTGACTTGCCATCGTCGTATCCAAAAATTCTCTTCAGGGTCAGAAAGAACACTATTCCTCACGTTGAGAAAGAACTTCTGCTCTTCGTTGGAGAAAGAGAAAGTGACCTTATTTGCATAAGGGTCGAACATGAATCCCTTTCGAGGGATCAGTTCGGCTCTACGATGTCCGGTCTTTCCGTTGTACTCGTAATCGTACTCGAAGAAGCTGTCTGATGGTTTGCTCTTTTGGGGAGGGAAAAATAGCTCACAGGCCGAAAGGCAACAAAGAATGAAGCCTAAGCCAACAAGTTGTCTAATCTTGCTCATTTCTGTTTGTGATTAAGTTAATATTGCAGGGCTTCCAATCGGAAAACTCCCGGTTGAGTTTGCGAGAGAATAGATAGAATTGCTCACGCGAACACCCCAATATATAAATAAATCTTGAATGCAAAAGTCGCAACAACTCCACTTCTCAGCATCGAAGCTATCCTCGTTTTAGAATTAGCTCCGCATTGTGTACCTTTGCGGTGGCGATGTTCCTCTTGCGTGGGCTTGCTACGCTGAGGATTAAAAGGGAATCGGGTGAGATGCCCGAGCAGACCCGCTGCTGTAAGTTGCGTTTGAGCCGCGAGCATTATGCCACTGTGCCGGTGCCTACTTCCGGTGTGGGAAGGCGCTCCGTATGGCAAGGCAACAAAGCCAGAAGACCTGCATTGCCATTTCTGCGGCTTCGAGGTTAAGCTACGGGTGTATGTTCTGTACATTCGGTTTAATTCCCCCGAGGAAAAGTTCCCGATCGCAGACGGGAGGCTGTGTGTCCCCAATCCGCCATAGTTGGGGCGCGTAGTGGATTTAAGAAAGGTCTCTGCCCGGAGGTCCTGTGGGATGAGCTCCACCGGATTTGTGTGCACGAGGCCTTTCTGCTTTTTTGTGAATGATGTTGTGCATGAGTAGTTGTGTGACATGTTTTCAGATCTGCGCCGGTAGAGTCTCCCCCTTTCTCTGATGATTGAGATTTTCAACTGTCGATTTCCCCTTCTCTTGTTCTTGAGTGACGGATTTTGTGATGTTTAGTTGTATTTGTTCCACGCTCCTATTCGCTTTATCTTTGCAGGACTTCTCCTGCGCGAGGCTGTCCTCGAGGTTTGAGGACCTGTGTGGTTCCTCTTCTGTTTAGGCGAAGAATGAGGTGGGTGTAGGATGCCGTTTGTAAGTGAATTGGTTAAGTATCGTTCGGTCTCTATTGTCGGAATGTCCAAAAATGCCGGCAAGACGGAGTGTCTAAACTATGTACTTGGACGTCTGGATAGAGACTATGACTTAACTATCTGCCTCAGTTCTATCGGTATTGATGGGGAGAAGCGAGATCAAGTCACAGAGACAGACAAGCCGGAGATTAGTCTTCCTAAAGGAATGCTTTTCGTTACTTCAGAGAAGCACTACCTGGAGCGACGACTTGGTGCTGAGATTCTGGATGTAGGGCCACAACGAACAGCTTTGGGACGCCTGGTTACAGCCAAAGTGATCGATCGAGGAAAGATTCTCATCTCTGGCCCTTCCTCTACGGGAGGGCTAAGGCGTTTAATCAATCATACGGCCCGTTTGGGGGTTGATCTTACAATCATAGATGGTGCTTTGTCTCGCCTTAGCTTAGCCTCCCCTACGGTTTCCGAAGCAATGATTCTGGCCACAGGAGCTGCTGTTTCCAAGAATGTGGGAGAGCTTGTACGCCAGACGGAGGCTCTGTACCGTCTGATCCGTTTGCCAGCCATTGCCGAGCGTGATTTGGCTGAGCGATTGCTCCCGATTGAGCAAGGGATACACGGTATAGACGATGAAGGTTATGTGCACGATTTGGATATTCGTACAGCACTGAAAATACCAAGAGAGAAATTACTCCAGTTACAGAATTATCGGACTGTGTATGTTGGAGGAGCGATCAATGATAAGTTGTTGGAGCAGTTGCGAGTAGAGGCCAAAGGTTGTCGATTGATAGTTCGCGACTTTACTCGTATCTTCGCCTCGCGTATGGCGGTAGACCTCTTTTTGCGATCTGGAGCCCAGATGCAGGTTTTGTATGCCACAAAGTTGATAGCCCTGACAGTGAATCCGCAATCCCCTGACGGCTATGTACTTGATTCGTCTCTGTTGATAGAAGCGATGGAGGCCGCTCTGGGGATACCAGTGTATGACGTAAAGCAGATAGGATGAGACTACGTGACCATATCAGGACGGTAAGAGGAATCCGTTATTTGACCGAGGAACTTGAAATAATTTCTCCAGCGGGGCGGAAGTGCATGCTTGATCTGCCGATGATGACTGATCCGGATGAAATAGAGCGTAGCCTTGGCCAGGTGGATTTATTGCTCCAGTGTTTGGTCGATAGGGATGCGCTCAAGGCTGTATCTGAGATCTGTCTACGGCTGATGCAACTTAGGGATGTCGAAGGGTCTGTACTATCTTTGTACAGTGGGGCTGCCCTTACTGACATCGATCTATTTGAACTCAAAAATCTGGCCCTTATCACGACAGCCATAGATGAAATCCGAGAACGGTTGCCCGAAAACCTCCCTTGTTTCCCAAATGTAGAGGAAGTCGTGTCTACTCTTGACCCCGAAAGGAAGCGTTTGCCTACTTTCATGATCTACGACAGCTACAGTATTGAACTGTCCGAACTGAGGAAGCGGCATCGTGCTCTCTCGGAAGGTGATGAGAAAGAAGCCTTGTGGGTGCAAATTGCGCAGGTCGAAGATAAAGTCAGGCGTAAACTTAGCCATCGATTGCGACCGATGGCTCCTGCTCTGAAAGAGGCCTTGGATCTCCTCGGTTTCTACGATCTGTTGATTGCCAAGGGCAAGATGGCGATGGCAAAAGCCTACATTCGACCGCGTATCAATAGAGGGAATAGGATCTCCTATACCGATTTGCGCCATCCGCAGGTGGAGGAGATACTCAAGACAAAGGGGCAATCTTTCCAGCCTGTGAGCATTGTGCTTCAGTCAGGTGTTGCATTGATCACAGGAGCGAACATGGCAGGGAAATCCGTGTTGCTACGTTCTCTAGCTTTGGCTCAATTGATGACTCAGTACGGCTTTTATCTGCCAGCCAAAGACGCTGATGTTTGTCCCGTGAGAGATGTGATGCTTTGTATTGGGGACGCCCAAGATGAGACTGAGGGTTTGTCTTCGTATGGAGCAGAGATGCTGCGTCTTTCGGAGATTTGTAGGCAAATCGCACAGGGTCAAACTGCCTTGGTGCTTGTAGATGAGCCGGCACGTACAACGAATCCTACGGAGGGACAGGCCATTGTCAGTGGCTTGGTAGAGTTACTCTCTGCTTATTCCAATACTGTAGCAGTATTGACAACCCATTATAGTTCTATCGAGGCTCCGTGTCGTCGTTTGCGGGTGAGAGGGTTTGTAGAAGAGAGAGTGAAAACGCCTCTGCATGTCAATGAACTCAATAGCTGTATTGACTACAGTTTGGAGGAGATTGAAACGAAAAACGTACCACATGAGGCGATCCGGATAGCGCAGATCTTGGGAGTCTACTCGGAGTTAATAGACAGAAGTATAAAGTATATCAAGTGATAAGGAATGAGAACAAGTAAAGTAGGTATCGACTTTCACAAGGTGGATCAGGCTCGTCAAATGGCAGGCGAGATAGCCAACGATGTGCAGAGCTTTGTGGATCGCTATACCACGGTAGCTGTGGAGCGTACGCTCTGTCGGTTGATAGGTATAGACGATGTGGATGAGAACCAAGTGCCACTGCCCAACCGTGTGGTAGATAGTCTTTCAGAAAAGGGGGTGTTGGAGCATGGAGCTTTGTTTTTCTTGGCCAACGGGATGTTGGCGACAGGTAAGACGCCTCAGGAACTGGCCGAAGCTGTGGTGGTGGAAGATTTGGATCTCACCTCTTTTGAGTTTCGCTCGCGAGAGGAAGTAGCTGATGTGCTGGCTCCCTACATCAGGCAGGGGATGGAAAGGATTGCTGCCAATCGCAAACGCAGAGAGAACTATATAGCTTCCATAGGAGAAGGGTCGAAGCCTTATCTCTACATCATTGTGGCTACTGGCAACATTTACGAGGATGTGATTCAAGCTCAGGCTGGGGCGAGGCAGGGAGCTGATATTATTGCTGTGATTCGTACCACGGGGCAGAGTTTGCTCGACTATGTCCCCTATGGAGCGACGACAGAGGGGTTTGGAGGCACGTTCGCTACGCAAGAAAATTTCCGTATCATGCGTAAGGCCTTGGATGAGGTTGGTGAGGAAGTAGGGCGATACATTAGACTTTGTAACTACTGTTCTGGCCTCTGCATGCCGGAGATCGCTGTGATGGGAGCTTTAGAAGGGCTTGATGTGATGCTTAACGATGCCTTGTACGGAATCCTTTTCCGAGACATCAATATGCAACGCACACTCGTAGACCAGTACATGAGTCGAGTGATCAATGGCTTCGCTGGTGTAATTATCAATACGGGTGAAGACAATTATCTTACAACGGCTGATGCTGTGGAGCAAGCTCACACGGTTTTGGCTTCGGATCTGATTAATGAGCAGTTCGCCTTGGCTGCAGGATTACCTCAAGATCAAATGGGGCTTGGGCATGCTTTCGAGATGGATCCTTCTCTGAAAAATGGATTCTTGTTTGAACTTGCTCAGGCAATCATGACTCGGGAAATTTTCCCCGATGCTCCACTCAAATATATGCCCCCGACAAAATTCATGACTGGGAATATCTTCCGAGGTCACATCCAGGACGCTTTGTTCAACATCATAGGTATTTGGTCTCATCAAGGCCTGCAACTTTTAGGGATGCCTACCGAGGCCATACATACGCCGTTTATGAGCGACCGCTACCTCTCCATAGAGAATGCACAGTATATCTTTAATAATATGCACGATATAGGAGAGGAAGTTTATTTCAAAGAGGGAGGTATTATACAGAGCAGAGCCAGAGAGGTTCTGGATAAGACCATCCAGCTTTTGGCTCAAATCAAGGAGCAAGGGCTTTTTACCGCACTCGAATTGGGAATATTTGGCGACGTGAAAAGACCGAAGGATGGAGGTAAGGGGCTCAGTGGCGTTTCGATCAAGGGGGCGCATCATTACAACCCTGTAATTGATTTGATGAAGACCTTTAATATGAATGGTAAGTTATGAGTGAAGGACTTTATTCTACCGAGAAGAAAGATTACGACCAGACGTTGGACCTTACTCGTGTAAAGCCTTACGGCGATACGATGAATGATGGCAAGGTGCAGTTGAGCTTCACTCTCCCTGTACCTGAGGGTGACGAAGCGATCGAGGCGGCTAAGCAGCTAATTCGCAAGATGGGGCTGGAGAATCCACAGGTTGTCTACTACAAGGAGTTGACTAAAGGGTTTACGTTCTTCAACTGCTATGGGAGCTGTCAACACACTGTGGACTATAGTTCGATCTATGTCCCTAAAGTGGAGTCCACCAAGTGGGGGATGGAGGAGACAGACCAGTTTATTCGAGAGCATATTGGTCGTCCTCTCGTAGTTGTAGGAGCCAGTACAGGTACCGATGCTCATACGGTGGGCATCGATGCCATTATGAACATGAAAGGGTTCGCGGGGCGTTACGGATTGGAGCGCTATGAGATGATTGAGGCCCACAATTTGGGAAGTCAGGTGCCGAATGATGAATTTATAGCCAAAGGCCTGGAGCTGAATGCTGATGCTTTGTTGGTTTCCCAGACAGTGACTCAAAAAGATGTACACATTAAAAACCTTACGGAGCTCATCGAAATGGTTGAGGCCGAAGGGTTAAGAGATAAGATGATTATTGCTTGTGGAGGACCGCGTATTAGCTATGAGCTGGCCAAAGAGTTGGGATATGATGCGGGTTTTGGTGCAAATACCTATGCAGACGATGTGGCTTCTTTTATAGCACAGGAAGTTGATCGGAGGCTTAATGGGACTCCTGAGGATAAAGTAGTACAATAAATGATCATAATCACCAAGACTATGGAAAAGAATCAGATCAGAGAGGTCATTGCCAAGCGTGTGGCTCTTGAACTCAAAGACGGAGATGTGGTAAATCTTGGTATTGGTTTACCTACGATGGTTCCCAATTATCTCAAGGCAGATGTACAAGTTATGTTGCAGTCCGAGAATGGCATGATCGGCATGGGACCTGCCCCAGAGGAAGGGCAGGAGGATCCCGATTGGATCAATGCTGGAGGAGGAGCAATTACTGCCAACAATAGGGCCGCGACTTTTGATAGTGCTGAAAGCTTTGCCATCATCCGAGGAGGGCATGTCGATGTGAGCGTGCTTGGTGCACTCCAAGTTGATGAAGATGGAGACTTAGCCAATTGGCTTATCCCTGGTAAAATGGCTCCGGGTATGGGCGGTGCAATGGACTTGCTAATGGGAACTCGCAAGGTGATTTTAGCAATGGAGCATACAGCTAAGGGTAGTCCCAAGATCATGAAAAAGTGTTCGCTGCCTCTCACTGCTAAGGGGCAGGTAGATATGATTATCACGGAGATGTGCGTTATTGAAGTTCGCAGAGGAGAAGGCTTGGTGGTTACGGAGCTACACCCGGAGTTTACCCGAGAGGATGTGGTTGCTGCAACGGAAGCAAATCTTATCTTTGCGCCAGATTTGAAGCCGATGCGTCAGTGAATACTATTACACATACGTTCAAACCACATTTTATCATTAACATATGGAATTTTCTCAAACATCACAAGAGAAGCTGTTCCTCGAGATGATCAGAGCTTTCGCCGAAAAAGAGGTGAAGCCTTTGGCCGCAGAGATCGACGAACAAGAGCGCTTCCCAATTGAAACTGTGAAGAAGATGGCCGAGATAGGCCTGATGGGCATCCCGTTTCCAAAAGAGTACGGAGGTGCCGGTGCTACAAACCAGATCTACTCGATGTGTGTAGAAGAGCTTAGTCGAGTGTGTGCCACTACGGGTGTTGTTGTTTCTGCCCACACATCTCTCTGCTGCGCTCCTATCTTCGAGCATGGCACGGAGGAGCAGAAGATGAAATACCTGCCTAAGCTTTGCTCGGGGGAATGGATTGGAGCATTCGGCCTTACCGAGCCTAATGCCGGTACTGATGCTGCTGCTCAGCAAACATTTGCAGTGGAGGAAGACGATCACTACGTGCTTAACGGTAACAAAATCTTCATCACCAATGCAGAGTATGCGCACGTCTATATCATCTTTGCTATGACTGACAAAAGTCAAGGAACAAGGGGGATCACTGCATTCATTGTTGAGAAGGATATGCCGGGCTTTAGTGTTGGCAAGAAGGAACTCAAGATGGGGATCCGTGGATCTGCTACTTGCGAGTTGATCATGGAGAACTGCATTGTGCCGAAAGAAAATCTTCTTGGTAAAGTTGGCGGAGGGTTCAAGATTGCCATGAAGACGCTCGATGGAGGTCGTATCGGGATTGCTTCCCAGGCTCTTGGCATTGCCCAAGGAGCGATGGATGAAACCGTTAAGTATACCAAAGAACGCAAGCAGTTTGGTAAGCCAATCGCAAAGCTGCAGAATACACAATTCCAGTTGGCTGATCTTGAAACTCGAATCCAGGCGGCACGTCACCTGGTACGTTGTGCTTCTTGGAAGAAAGACCAAAAGCTTCCATACAGTGTAGATGCTGCCATGGCGAAGTTGTTTTGTGCCGAGACTGCGATGGACATGACAACTAAGGCAGTTCAGTTCCATGGCGGTTATGGCTACACCCGCGAGTATCCGGTAGAGCGCATGATGCGTGATGCCAAGATCACAGAGATTTATGAAGGTACCAGCGAAGTTCAGCGTTTGGTCATTAGTGCTAACCTCTTAAAGTAAAAGCCACGATATGCTTAAGATTGTAGTATGTATTAAGCAAGTCCCCGACACGACGGAGATCAAGTTGGATCCAGTGAAGGGCACTCTCATTCGAGAAGGTGTACCAAGCATTATGAATCCGGATGACAAGGGTGCCCTCGAGCAAGCGTTGCGATTGAAGGACAAGTTTGCTGCTCATGTCACTGTTATCACGATGGGCCCTCCTCAAGCTGAAGCTGTGTTGCGTGAAGCCTATGCTATGGGAGTTGATCGAGCAATTTTGCTCAGCGACAGAAAGTTTGGAGGAGCCGATACATTGGCTACCAGCTACACAATTACACAGGCTATCCGCAACTTAGATTACGATATTATTTTGGCCGGCCGTCAAGCTATTGACGGGGATACGGCCCAGGTAGGCCCTCAGATTGCAGAACAACTTGATTTGCCTCAGATTACTTATGTGGAGGAGGCTGAGTATGATGGCAAGAACACTCTCACTGTGCGTAAAAGTACGGAGGAAGGTCACGAGATCTTAAGTGTTGATATGCCGTGTATGCTCACTCTACTGGCTACAGCTAATCAACCTCGCTATATGAGGATGCGTGGCATTATGGAGGCTTTCGATAAGGATATTGAGGTATGGGATAGCAACTCGATTGAGGTTGATCCGGAGAGATTGGGTCTTAAGGGATCTCCCACGAGTGTGAAGAAGGCTTTCACAAAAGGAGCCAAAGCGATGGGAGCCTTGCATGAAGAGCTTACGCCTGAAGAGGCAGCAGAGTTCATCTTCCAGAAACTCAAAGAGAAATTCATCATTTAATAGCCTATCTCCAATATGATAAATAAAGCTGACTATAAAGGTTTAATGGTCTTCGCCGAGCAACGCAACGGCGTGATTCAGAATGTAGCTTTCGAGCTTATTGGTAAAGCCAGAGAGCTTGCAGATGGCATCAACGAGAAAGTAACAGCTCTCCTGCTCGGTAATGGTCTTGAGGGTTTGGAGAAAGATCTTATAGCTGCAGGTGCAGATAAGGTGTTGGTTGTAGATCATCCCTGCTTGAAAGACTACACGACGGAGCCTTACGCTCAAGCTGTGACACATATTATCAATGAACGCAAGCCTGAGATCGTACTTGTAGGTGCCACGACGATTGGTCGTGACCTTGGCCCTCGCCTCTCTGCTCGTTTGCTTTGTGGTTTGACCGCAGACTGTACTTCTTTGGAAATCAGTGAAGAGCGGGGTCTGTTGATGACTCGTCCGGCTTTTGGTGGTAACCTGATGGCTACCATTGTGAGTAAGGAGCATCGTCCACAGATGTCTACGGTACGTCCAGGTGTGATGCGCCGTAAAGAGCTCGATCACAATAGGACGGGAGAAGTGGAGAACGTGACGATTCCTTTCGATGAATCCAAGTTCAAAGTAAAGCTTATCAAGAAAGTTGTAGAGGATAAGAACAAGATCGACATTACGGAAGCTCATGTACTGATAAGTGGTGGCCGTGGTGTAGGTACGGTGGATGGCTTTGAAAAGCTCAAGGCTCTTTCTCTCTGCATGAATGCAGAGGTTTCTTCTTCTCGTGCGATGGTGGATGCCGGTTTGATCTCTCACGACAGACAGGTAGGCCAGACGGGTAAGACAGTGCGTCCTGACCTCTACATGGCTTGTGGCATCTCGGGAGCTATCCAGCACTTGGCCGGGATGGAAGAGTCTGAATATATCATAGCAATCAATAAGGATAAGTTTGCTCCGATATTCCAGGTTGCGGATTTGGGTATTGTAGGGGATTTACACAAGATTATCCCCATCCTCACCAGCAAGTTGCAGGCAGAGCAAGCTAAGCTAAACAAAAACGCGTGATAAGCGTGAGTCAATCGTAATTAGTCGTCATGACTGAGTACAGGTGTATTATAATGGGTAGAGAGGGTGGCATTGTCACCCTCTCTCTCAATCAGCCCGAGACGCTTAACGCCTTATCTTCTTTTGTACTTGATGAGTTGAATCGAGCGGTGGCTGAGGTGGAGGCCGATGCCTCGGTGCGTGTGTTGATCATCACTGGGGTAGGGCGTGCTTTTGTGGCAGGAGCCGATATCAAGGAGATGAGTGAGATGACACCGGCACAGGCGAAGGCTTACGGGCGGTTTGGTGCAGAGGTTTTCAGGCGTATCGAGTCGCTTCCTTTCCCGGTGATAGCTTCCGTAAACGGTTTCGCCTTGGGCGGAGGGTGTGAGTTGGCGATGGCTTGTGACTTGCGTATAGCCTCGAGCAAGGCGAAGTTTGGGCAGCCGGAGGTAGGTCTGGGCATCCCTCCTGGGTTTAGCGGTACGCAGCGAATGCCCCGTTTGATTGGCATGGCGAAGGCAAAGGAGTTGATCTATACGGCGGATGTGATTTCGGCTGATGAAGCCCTTCGGATAGGACTTGTGAATAAGGTCGTAGAGCCTGAAGAGTTGGTGTCTGCCACGATGCAACTTGCTCAGAAAATTGAGACGAGGAGTTTTTCTGCCACCTGTGCAGCCAAGGAAGCGATCAATAGGGGTGTGCAAACCGATATGGATACGGCCATGACCATCGAGCAGAACTTGTTTGCACACACGTTTGCCCATCCCGATCAAAAAGAAGGGATGGTAGCTTTTCTCGAGAAGAGAAAGCCCAATTTTCAGTAGCCTCTGCGTAGGGCCTTTTTGAAGTTTTGGCACTGTCCACCACTTGTGTAGAAGTAGTGGGCAGTGCTTTGCTTTTTCGTGAGGATGGGTGTGAGCTTTCATTCGGATATATCTCTATTTCACTACCTTTGCCTTGACAACATTTAAATGTCGCTAAGTCATTAAATATCGCAGACCTATGGATTTGACTTTTGTCGTTGTAGCTTGGCAGTGGTGGTTGATTGTCGCCATCTTACTGTTTGTTTTAGAGATTTTCACTCCCGGCTTCGTGTTGGCTTGCTTTGGTGTTGCAGCTATTGGTGGTATGTTGGCTTCACTTTTGGGTCTCGAGGTTTGGGTGCAGGTCTCTGTATTCAGCATTTTTGCTATCCTTTGTTTGATCTATTTGCGTCCGTTCATCCGCCGAATTTCCAAGCGGAATATTCATACGTCCACCGGTGCAGAAGCTTTGATCGGCCGTCGTGTCAAAGTCACAGAGACTATTGCTACAGATTCTGATCGTGGCAGAGTTGCTGTGGATGGCGATTCCTGGCGGGCAAAAACACTAGACGGCACATCTGTGGAGGTCGGTGCCGAAGTAGAAATTGTCGGTAGAGAGAGCACAATCTTGCTGGTGCGACAGTGAAGAAGAATTGAATAGCTAACAATTAACCCGTACAACTTTATGAATGCAACGCTTATCATCCTTTCTGTTTTGGTGATCCTTGTGATATCAATCGTAGCCAAAGGGTTGCTTATCGTGCAGCAGTCGCAGACTGTGATTGTTGAGCGGCTGGGGAAGTATTACAGCACGCTTGGCTCCGGAGTAAATATCATTATCCCCTTTATCGACCGAGCCCGTCCCATGCATTGGAGATACACCTACCAGTTACAGGGCGGCGACACGATCGTACGCTTTGCTACGGTCAATCGCATAGATCTTAGGGAGACGGTCTATGATTTTCCCAAGCAAAACGTGATTACCAGAGACAACGTGGTGACCGAGATCAATGCAATCTTGTACTTCCAGATCGTAGATCCTATTCGCGCTGTCTATGAGATACAGAATCTTCCTGATGCGATCGAGAAATTGACGCAAACCAGCCTGCGTAATGTGATTGGGGAGATGGATCTTGACGAGACGCTTACGAGCCGCGATACAATCAATAGCAAACTACGGGAGATTTTGGACGAAGCAACTAATAAGTGGGGAGTGAAGGTCAATCGTGTTGAGCTGCAGGATATCAATCCTCCGAGAGATATTCGGGATGCTATGGAGAAGCAAATGCGAGCCGAGCGAGACAAGCGAGCTCAGATCCTCCAAGCCGAAGGGCAGAAGGAAGCAGTGATTCGTGAATCCGAGGGTAAGATGCAGGAATCGGTGAACCACGCCGAAGGTGAGAAGAAAGCAAAAATCCTCCGCGCTGAGGCTGAAGCCGAAGCTCAGATTCTTGTGGCAAAAGCCGAGGCCGAAGCTATCCGACAAGTGGCTTCTGCCATTGCTGGTACTGGATCCGACCCTGCTCAATATTTGATTGCGATGCGCTATATCGATACTCTCAAGGATATCAACAAGGGTGAGAGCACAAAGACGGTTTATATGCCGTATGAGGCAAGCAATGTTTTGGGAGCTTTGGGGGGCATCAAAGATTTAGTAAAGTTGAAATAAGCTCCCGATTGGGATGAAATTCAGTTGGATGAGAGCGATCCCTCGCGAGGGGTCGCTCTTTTTTTTGCCTGTAGTTCTAGGGGCTCTGCCTATCTTTGCGAAAAATGATTCGTTTTCTACAGCGATGTTGCTCTCTATCATTATCGTGAACTATCGTGTGCCGTTGCTTTTGGAGCAGTGCCTGCACAGTGTGAGCAAAGCATTGGAAGAGCTGCAAGGCGAAGCGGAGGTTTGGGTAGTGGACAATGCCTCCGGAGATCATTCGATTGCTTATGCCCGACAATCGTTCCCAGATTTCCATTACATCGAGAATATCGACAATTTGGGCTTTGCCAAGGCCAACAATCAGGCTATCGCATGCTCTGCTGGTAAGTATGTCTTGTTGCTCAACCCCGACACTGTAGTGGGGGAGAGTACGCTGAGCCAAGTCATTGCAGCCATGGAGCGTAACCCAAAGATCGGAGGACTGGGGGTACGGATGATGAATGCGCATGGAGATTTCCTGCCCGAGAGCAAGCGTGGCTTCCCTTCACCAGTGGCGTCCTTTTTCAAACTAAGTAAGCTCTACAAGCTGCGCCCCCAATCCCGACTAATGGGGCGGTATTACATGGGATGGCTCGATGATCGGACTGCTGCCGAGGTGGAGATCCTCTCGGGGGCCTTTATGTGTGTACGCAGAGAGGCTTTGGGGCGTGTAGGTGTACTCGACGAGAGGTTTTTTATGTATGGCGAAGACATAGATCTGTCGCATCGCATTCGTCTTGGAGGCTATTGCTGCTACTACTTGCCTATCCCTATGTTGCACTACAAGGGCGAGAGCTCATCGAGTACCGACCTGAAGTACTTGCATTCGTTCTACGGAGCTATGCAGTTGTTTTTTGAGAAGTACTACCGAGATCGGATGGGGTGGTTCTCCAGGGCCACTATTTCGGTAGCGATTTCTTTGCATACTTCCCTGGCTAAACTGCTTCGTCTACTGAGACTTGGCCGTGGAAAGGCTAAGACTGAGAGACGAGTGTCTCACTACGAATCATTTACTCTCGATCGATTGGCTGAATACAAGAGCAAGAGAGGCTTGGATCTTCTGATCGATACCTCGCGCGTGAGTTATGATGATTTGCTCAGCTGTATGCAGGAGCTTTCCGGCTGTGCGCATACGTTTCATTTACAGCGTGGTGCAGCTGCTCCGATTGTATCACCTTCGCGCTAATTCTGCCCGGTTACGACTTTTGGTTCGTTCGTTCTTCCCTCCCTATTCCATTTCTCATTTTGCTCTTGTCGATGGAGATGATTTGCTTGTTTGCCGGAGTGGGGAAATCGATTGAAGTAGAGTTGCTCCCTTGTTTAGGCAATGGAGATGCTCAGGGGAAAGAGCGAAAATTCCGACGCGTGGGAGCTAAAGTTCTCACGTGTCACGGCTTTTGCTTCGACGCGTGAGAATTAGGGAGCATTGTACAAAGGGAGGAGGAGGCGAGATCTGATTTGTCGTAAAATGAGGAAATGTAGACCGACAGGGGGGATGATGAGTGTTCAAGTCCGTGGGGTGAAACAAAGCACCGTATTGCTTAGTTCGCTTAAGTTATGCCATAGCATCAGGACGGCAATCAGGAGCAAGACTAAGTCAAGAGCGTAGTAGAGTTGCTTCCCCTTCCCCGGTGGATAGGCATAGGCTGTGAAAAGAGCGGGCAGGAAAACCCAATGTCCCCCGAAGATGATCGCTTCCTGCATTCCATAGTGGAAGATGAGATGTATCAGCACATCTACTGACAGATAGCATAGCATCAGTCGGATTGCTTTTTCTTTGCGTGATCGGATAATTCCTACAAGGCTGATCAAGAGGAGGGGTGCGAGGACTGCTACATAGCTCCATGAGGCATAGGGTGTCGGCCGCCATGTAACTTCGCCGTTGAAGTCCAGCAACTCCAGCGCAGAGATGTAGAGCGGCTGGGCGAAGAAAGCGTCGATAGCTGATTGCGAGGGTGGTAGAAGCCAATCAGAAATGTCGGCTACGTCGCGCCCGATCCAGCTCAGGCCATCGTGACGTAGAGCAAATGCAACCCTGAAGACAATGGCTGAGACAATCAGCAATGTTGTGAAGCAGGCTGCTAGTCGTAGGGCAGATCGGATCCCTTCCTTGTATGGTTTTTGCAGTAGCAAGGCAAAAGTCGGTTTCGCTACATTGGTCAGGGTGATTCCTCCGGTGATAAAGGCTGAACCCCAGACCGTGCGCTTCCGATAGCGACCGTATCGCATTTGGTCGCGTTCGAGAAGATAAAGAGAGAGGACGAGGAAGAAAAAACTGAATGGATAGTACTCGCAGGTAAAACTCAGACAGAGAGCCGTGAAGCTGCATCCGGCAATGGAGGCAATTGCTACCGAGCGCACAAAAGGTAGTCGTCGCAGACGGTAGGCGTAAGAAAAGACAAGACTTACCGTTGCAGCCACAAGGGTTGCCATCAAACTCATCTGTAAGAGCAGATTGATCCGGATGGGCAAAACAGTCAGCCCGATTATCCCGAAAAGCCAGTGCCACGGCCCTACAAAAGGATGTGCAATATCTTGAATGCCACCTTTGCGAAAGAAAAAGTAATAGTTGTCATAGCCAAGCATTGATCCTGGGTAAACTTCTTCTGTTTGGGCGCGCAGAATCGTTGGCAGGATATGGTTATAGCCTATCACCGCCAGTGCGAGGTAAGCAAGCCACACCACGAAGAAAAAGGACAACTCCGGCTTGTGTGTTTGCAGGAAACTATTGAACCGCCCCCTTGTGCAGTTTCGGCGATAAGAAGACAAGGCCCCGAGGACGGATTGGATCGCCTTAGTTCGATTGGTTTGATTGTGCATCATCCTTACGTGTGCTGCATTAGTCAATCAGGAGTTTTGGGGTATGAGCTTAAGTTCCTCTATGTACTGTTCAATAGTAATTGGGTAGTAGCGATGCTCCATGCGGTGTATTCGCTCGGCAAGGCTATGGGGACTATCTCCATCAATTACTGGGCAACTCACCTGGCAGAGTGTGCGCCCATGGTCGTATTGCTCGTCTACCAGATGGATGCTGATCCCACTGATCGGTTCTTGAGCCTCCAACACCGCTTTGTGCACGTGGTCACCATACATCCCTTTGCCTCCGTAGCGAGGCAGTAGAGACGGATGAATGTTGATTATTCGCCCGGGATATGCTTCGAGGTATGGTGCGGTGATTGGGCACATGTAGCCGGCCAAAACGATCAGATCCGTCTTCCATTTGCGGAGCTGGTCAATTGCATCCAGCCCTTCGAGCAGAGCTTTGCGTTCGATGTGTCTGATCTCGATGCCCAAACGTTTTGCTCTGGCGTATATACCGGCCTGGGCCCTATTGCAGATAATCCCCGCTATCCGGATCTCTTCGCTGGATCGAAAATACTCGTGGATGCGCTCGGCATTGCTTCCTTCTCCTGACGCAAAAATGCTGATATTGACCATAAATGTTTTCTTTTTCTTGTGCACACTGATGCGTTGTTTGTGCAGAAAAAACGTGATTTCCCCGTTTGATATGGTGCTTATTCGGGGAAATTGTTGTTTCTTTGCTCGCAAATGTACATAAGCTCGGCTGTATATGGCGCATGCGCCGCTTCCAGTAGTAAGGCCCCAAAGGTTCGGGGGTTGTAGGTGGGGTTGGTTGAGCAAAGTGTTACCAGGAAGAATATTGATGTTTAACCTATAATAAGATTAGTTATGAGTGAAATTGAAGCAAAAGTGCGTAAGATCATTGCTGAGAAGCTGAACTGTGAAGAATCTGAAGTGACGATGGAGGCTAGCTTCACAAACGACCTTGGCGCAGACTCTCTTGATACGGTAGAGCTCATCATGGATTTCGAAAAGGAATTTGGTCTGCAGATTCCCGACGATAAGGCTCGTGAAATCAAGACTGTAGGCGACGCTGTAGCTTACATTGAGAAGAACATCTAAGTTTTTCTTTTCACCCCATATATCATTATGGAACTCAAAAGAGTAGTCGTAACCGGAGTGGGAGCAGTGACGCCACTGGCCAATACAGCTCATGAAACATGGGAGGCATTGGTTGCAGGCAAGAGCGCTGCGGCTCCGATTACCCTCTTTGATGCATCGAAGTTCAAGACTCATTTCGCTTGCGAGGTGAAGAACTTCAATCCGCTGGACTACTTCGACAGAAAAGAGGTTCGTCGTCATGACCGCTATACGCAGTTCGCTATGGTGGCCTCCGATGAGTCAATTAGGGATTCCGGTCTTAACCTCGATGAAGTGAACAAGAACCGCGTGGGCGTGATTATCGCTGCCGGTATTGGAGGTTTACACACTTTCGAGGCTGAAGTGATGGATTATGATCCCGAGGCTGGTCCGCGCTTCAATCCCTTCTTCATCCCCAAGATGATTTCGGATATTGCAGCCGGTCAGGTTTCGATCAAGTACGGATTCCACGGTCCCAACTACTCCACCGCTTCGGCTTGTGCATCATCAACCAATGCTCTCATTGACGCTTGTATGCTCATTCGATTGGGTAAGGCCGATGTGATCGTATCCGGTGGTGCCGAAGCTCCTATCTGTGCAGCAGGGGTAGGCGGATTCAATGCAATGATGGCTCTCTCTACTCGCAATGAGTCTCCGGAGACAGCTTCTCGTCCGTTTAGTGCAAGTCGAGATGGCTTTGTGATCGGAGAGGGGGCTTGCTGTTTGGTCCTTGAGGAGTTGGAGCACGCCAAGGCTCGCGGTGCTCGTATCTATGCCGAATTGGTTGGTATAGGGCTATCTGCCGATGCCTATCACCTCACTGCCAGTCACCCTGAGGGATTGGGTGCTCGGCTGGTGATGCAAAATGCCATCGAGGATGCTTCTCTCCGTCTGGAGGATGTGGATTACATCAATGTGCATGGTACGTCCACACCCGTCGGAGATATCTCGGAGACAAAAGCGATTCAGGCGGTGTTTGGCGAGCATGCCTACAAACTCAATATCAGTTCTACCAAGTCAATGACTGGGCACTTGCTCGGTGCTGCAGGTGCAATGGAAGCGATGGTTGCAGCGATGTCCGTTTACAATGATATTGTGCCTCCCACGATCAACCATGATCCTGAAGATCAGGATCCAGAGATTGACTACAAACTCAACTTCACTTTCGGTGAAGCGCAACGTAGAACGGTCAATGTGGCCTTGTCCAATACTTTTGGGTTTGGTGGGCACAATGCGAGCGTGATATTCCGCAAGTATAATGCTTGATAAGCAATCACTTGCAGAATGTTTCTAAACGAATATTGAGAGTGTTACGAGCAATATTCCAGTTTTTGAGGTCCCCTTGGCTGAGGAAAAAGTCAAGGGGATCTCTCGTCGCTCTCCCTCGGCTTTTGGGTTTTGATCCTATTGATTGGGATGTTTACGAGTTGGCTTTTAGGCACAGTTCTTCTACCCTTACACGATCTGATGGGACCCTGTTGAATAATGAGCGATTAGAGTTTTTGGGCGATTCTGTCCTTGCTACTTCGATCAGTCATTTTCTGTACAACAAATATCCTCAGTGGCAAGAGGGTGAGTTGAGTCAGCGTAGAGGGATGCTTGTCAAGCGAGCTGTCAATAATAAGATAGCCAAAGAACTTGGTCTGGGAGAGATGCTGACGGCCCGCCTGAGTATTAACAAACTGGGGCAGGATACCTACGGAAATACTTTGGAGGCACTTATCGGAGCGATCTTCTTGGATCGTGGTTATTTAGCTGCCGAGCGTTTCGTTTACAGCAAGTTCCTCAATGCTTTTTACGAGGTGGAAGATGAGTTGGCAGAGGAGACAACCAACTACAAAAGTCAGTTGCTGGAATGGGTCCAAAAGCACCATCTGGAGTTGAAATATGAAATGCTTCAGGAGCCACGTCGTGCTGGGGGACAGTTTATTTGTGCCGTTGTTGTGAATGGGCTTCGTGTGGGAATGGGGCATGGCTATAGCAAGAAAGAAGCTCATCAGAACGCTTCTCACAATGCTCTCACTGAGCTAACAAAGGCACAGAAATCTATTGAGCAGTCCCGCCCCTAATCATTTTTTCTCTTTGTTTCGCTACTCTCTTTTGTCACAGAGAGGTCCTCTGTAGCCCTTTTACTCCTTCTTTTCAATTTGGATGCACATGCCCTGGGTGGTGAGGTGCGTGGGTACTTAACATGAACTCTACCGCTGTACAGTAAGGTTGAAAGTATGTTTTCAAAAAAACACGGGAAAGAAAATCCACTCCCTCCCATATAATCTCTTTGTTTATTTGCATGAGGCCTTTTCGTCGATCGGCAGGGAAAAGACTGCTGCATTTGAGAGGGATAACTTGCTGTGTTGTGTGTCATTGCCAGGGTTTTTGTTAGCAGGTTTTTCCTACCCAAATAGGCAGATTTATAGTACCTTTGCGCAACAGTAAGCGAATACGGCAAACGGAAAATCAATGGATCGAAAGTTTAGAGAATACAGTCAACTCAATCTGTCCAAGATCAACAAAGAGGTTCTGGAGAATTGGAAGAATAAGAATGTCTTTGCGCGCAGTTTGAGCGAGCGGGCAGGCTCACCGAGTTTCGTCTTCTACGAAGGCCCCCCGTCTGCAAATGGCATGCCCGGTATTCATCATGTGATAGCCAGATCCATCAAAGACATTTTCTGTCGATACAAGACTATGAAGGGATTCTTAGTCAATCGTAAGGCAGGATGGGACACTCACGGTTTGCCGGTGGAGCTCGGTGTGGAGAAAAATTTGGGAATCACAAAAGATAGCATAGGCAAAACCATCAGTGTGTCGGACTACAATGCCGCTTGCCGTAAGGAGGTGATGAAGTATACATCCGAATGGATGGCGCTCACTGATCGCATGGGTTATTGGGTGGATATGGAGCATCCCTATATCACCTATGACAACCGCTATATCGAGACTTTGTGGTATCTACTAAAGGAGATCTACAACAAAGGCTTACTTTATAAAGGGTATACGATACAGCCTTATTCTCCGGCTGCTGGCACTGGACTTAGTTCGCACGAACTTAATCAGCCGGGTTGCTACCGAGACGTGAAAGATACAACTTGTGTGGCGCAGTTCAAGATCATCGACCCTACACCTGAGATGGGTGTGCATGGTGAAGCTTTCTTCTTGGCCTGGACTACGACTCCATGGACACTCCCTTCAAATACGGCTCTTTGTGTTGGGCCGGAGATCACTTATTCGGTGATTGAGACGTTCAATCCTTATTCCTCTGCGCCCATTACGGTTGTCATGGCCGAGGCCTTGGTTGGGACACTCTTCAATCCTAAGTATGAAGGCGATGAGGCTATGGCGTCTTTCAATGCCGGAGATAAAGTTGTGCCTTATCGCATAATCCATAGTTGCAAGGGTGCCGATTTGGTGGGGATGTGCTATGAGCAGTTGATTCCTTGGGTCAAACCCGGAGATGGAGCCTTTCGTGTCATTGCAGGAGACTTTGTGACGACAGAAGATGGTACGGGTGTGGTGCATATCGCGCCGACTTTTGGTGCCGATGATGATCGTGTGGCGAAGGCCGCAGGGGTACCTCCACTGATGGTGATAGACAAGGACGGCAATCATCGGCCAATGGTCGATTTGCGAGGCCGGTTCTACAAGGTGAAAGATCTTGATCCGGATTTTGTCGCTCGCTGTGTGGATCTACCGCTCTATGATGTCTATGCCGGTCGCTATGTGAAGAATGCTTATGACAGCCGTCTCAAGGAGGATGATGAAACCTTAGATATTGCCCTCTGCGTAATGCTCAAAATGCAGGGTAAAGCGTTCCGCATCGAGCGTCATACACACAGCTATCCGCATTGTTGGCGCACTGACAAACCTGTACTTTATTATCCTTTGGACAGTTGGTTCATCCGTAGTACAGCTGTAAAAGAAAGGATGATCGAACTGAACGAGACGATCAACTGGAAACCGGAGTCTACAGGTACGGGGCGTTTTGGTAAGTGGCTCGAAAATTTGCAGGACTGGAATCTTTCGCGTAGTCGATTCTGGGGAACGCCGTTGCCCATTTGGCGCAGCGAAGATGGTAGTGAGGAGATTTGCATTGGCTCTGTAGAAGAGCTGATGCGAGAAATAGACAAGGCCGTGGCCGCTGGCTTGATGTCCAGAAATCCCTATCAGAGTTTTGTGGTAGGAGACAACAGTGAGGAGAACTACAGCAAGATAGATCTGCATCGCCCTTATGTGGACGATATTATTCTACTATCTCCCAAGGGGAACCCGATGCATCGGGAGAGTGACCTAATCGATGTCTGGTTCGACTCCGGTGCAATGCCCTATGCACAACTACACTATCCCTTTGAGCACAAGGATGAGATAGAGAGCGGGTCGCTGTTCCCTGCGGACTTCATCGCCGAGGGAGTAGATCAGACGAGAGGATGGTTTTTCACGCTGCATGCAATTGCTACAATGATCAGTGACAAGATAGTCTTCCGCACAGTTGTGTCCAACGGGTTGGTATTGGATAAGAACGGCAATAAGATGAGCAAGCGTTTGGGGAATGCTGTTGATCCTTTTGCTACCATCGAAGAATACGGCTCGGATCCTTTGCGTTGGTACATGATTACCAATGCTTCTCCCTGGGACAATATTAAGTTTGATATTGAGGGTATCGAGGAAGTGCGTCGCAAGTTCTTCGGAACACTCTACAATACCTACCAATTCTTCGCTTTGTATGCCAATCTTGATGGCTTCTATGGGACGGAGCAGGAAGTGGACATTGACGAACGACCCGAGATAGACCGCTGGATTCTGTCTACCTTGAACTCTTTGATCAAGGAAGTGGACACTCAGCTTGGCCATTACGAGCCGACTCGAGCAGCGCGCGCTATCGGTGAATTTGTAACTGAGCAATTGAGTAATTGGTATGTCCGCCTGTCTCGTCGTCGCTTCTGGGCCGGAGAGATGACAACGGATAAACTGTCGGCTTATCAGACTCTCTACCACTGTTTGCTTACCGTCTCCAAGCTGATGGCTCCTATTGCACCTTTCTACGCAGATCGTCTCTATTGTGATCTTATGGATCGTCACCCTGACGCATTAGATTCTGTACACCTAGCTACATTCCCACGCGTAAACGAGCGTTATTTTGACCATCGACTGGAGCGGAGTATGGCCTTAGCTCAGTCGGTTACTTCCATGGTACTTTCTCTTCGTCGGAGGGTCAATATTAAGGTCCGACAGCCGCTTCAGACACTTATGATCCCTATCACGGAGGGAAGCGAGAAGCGCGCTATTCAGTCGGTTGAGGAATTGATTTTAAGTGAGGTTAATGTCAAAGAACTTCGCTTTGTGGATGACAATAATGGTGTATTGATCAAGCGGATTAAGCCTGACTTCAAGAAGCTCGGCCCTCGATATGGTAAAGTAATGAAAGCCTTGGCCGCCGCGATCCAGCAGATGAGTCAGGAGGATATTCGTAGTTTGGAGCATTCCAGACAGTTTGAGCTTTTGTTGCCTGACCAGACTCTGGCTGTGATCACGACGGATGATGTAGAGATTGTCTCTGAAGATATTCCCGGATGGTTGGTGACTAATGAGGGAGCTATCACTGTGGCTTTGGATGTTACCGTTACGGATGAATTGAGGACGGAAGGTTTGGCGCGAGAGCTTGTCAACCGCATCCAGAATCTGCGCAAGCAGAGTGGATATGACCTTAGCGATCGTATTGACCTTTTGGTCTTGTCTTCCGACGCAATGGACGAAGTGATAGATCTCTACCACGACTACATAGCTCGCGAAGTGCAAGCCACTCGCATAGAAATTTCCGATACGGTGAGTGATGGCGTCGAGTTGGAGTTCGATGACTTTAGTTTGTATGTGCAAATCGAAAAATGTTAATCTGGATATGACTGAAAAGACGAGATACTCGGATGAAGAATTAGCCGAGTTCAGAGAACTGATTTTGGAGAAGATCGCTCAAGCGACGAAAGATTTCGAGCAATTGCGTTCGGGAGTAAATAATGCCGAAGGCAATGATGTCGCTGATACTTCCCCCACATTCAAAGTCTTAGAGGAGGGTGCTACGACTTTGTCGAAAGAGGAGGCTGGTCGCCTTGCTCAGCGTTTGATGAAATTCATCCAGAACTTGCAGGCAGCACTCGTGCGAATCGAAAACGGGACTTATGGTATTTGCCGTGAAACGGGTAAGCTGATCCCCAAGGAAAGACTTAGAGCAGTACCTCATGCAACTCTCAGTATCGAGGCCAAGCTCAACGAGAAGAAATGAAAGATAAGGCTTGCTTGTCGCAAGGACATTACGTTGCTCTCTTCACTTTTTTGCTACTCCTGATTGATCAGGGGATCAAAGTCGCCGTCAAACTCAACATGGCTCTGGCAGAGGAGATCTATGTCACCGATTGGTTCCGAATCCATTTCATTGAAAATTTGGGGATGGCTTTTGGTCTCACCATTGGGAGCAAGCTGGCTTTGACTTTCTTTCGGATAGTAGCGATGGGGGCAGCCATCTATGCTGTTGCTTACATAGTTCGGGAGAGGAGATGGCCTGTCGGTTTTTTGGCCTCCTTGTCGGCTGTTGTGGCCGGAGGGGTAGGCAATATCGTCGATTCGGTCTTTTATGGAGTGATCTTCAGCGATAGTCATGGGCAGGTGGCCTCTCTTTTCCCCGCGAGTGGTGGCTATGCTTCATGGTTTTACGGCAAAGTTGTGGATATGTTTTACTTCCCCCTTTTTAGTGCAACCTATCCCGATTGGTTCCCTTTTGTAGGAGGGCAAGACTTCACTTTTTTCAGTGCGATATTCAATTTTGCTGATGCTTGTGTCTGTGTCGGAGTCTTTGCCTTAGTCTTTTTCTATCCACGTACTAGTTCCAAGGCTTTGGCCATGGTGAAGCTTCCCAGGAAAATATTCCCTTCTCGCTAAGAAATGAATTTTGCAGGCTCGTGGGAGAAGTTGCTTGCGTGGCTGCGTTGCTACGTGCAGAGGTACAAGATTGCCCTAATTACGGTGGGGGCCGTGACGTTGCTCGCTGTTGCGTTGTGGATTGTCTCTGCAAATACGCGTCCGTGGGTGAAGATCGGAGAGCAGAAACTTATCTCTGTATCGATTGATCTGTATCAGACTGAGGGATATCTTGAGACCCAATATGGAGATGTTGTCCCCGACTCTGTTATTGCGGCGGCTTATGCCGATGTCTATCGCAAGCATGGCATCAGTCGTATCGACTACGACAGTTCGATCCTTTGGTATGCTTTACATAATCCGGAAAGACAGATCGAGGTCTACCAAATGATTTACGACTCTCTGTCTGCTCGATTGGACGCTGTTGATACTCTCATAGCTAGAGAGGGACGGGCGAGCCGGGTGAGAATCATGGCTGGGCAAGCTGAGATTGCAGATTCTGTGAACTTATTGCTCTATCCGGATACCGTTATTTTTGTGCCACTTGGAAGGCAACTTGTTTACCATAGTTTTGAGCGAGGCTATGTGCATGGGACAGCGGAGGAGCATGTCTTTGAGTTTAATATCCGTCTTCTCGGAGCTATTAGAAAGCCCTTGCCGGCAGATCTTCAGATCGGTATAGGGATCTCCTCGGCAGACACTCTCAAAGCCTTCGTTAGGCGTCCTATTCGAAGGGCAGGTATGCACAAATTATCTATAAGGATGCCCAAAGGGGATTTTGTACCTTCTTTGAAAGCCTATCTCTATGCTCCGGCGGCTGCAACTGAGAAGTTAAGAAAACATCCGATACCCTTGCTCGTCGATAGTGTGAGCCTCATACGTTATTCTCGACCTTGATCAAAAGCTGTCCACGATGAGTTCAACCAATCTTCTGTCAAGGTCGATACGACAGCCAAGGAGCAGCCAGCCCAATCCATTGCCAGACGCAGGCGAAAGGTATAGCCTTGTTTAACATACTATTTGGAAGTCGGACGGAAGAGGAAATATAGCGAAGAATGAAGAGAATGCGACATGCAGCGCACTATCTGCTTTGTGCCGGTTACTATTTACCGTGGCCTCTGGTTGAGGTCTTCCCAGATGGACGTATCGAGTTGAGCCAATTCTCCCAAGAATGCTCCGGTACAGTTTTTCACTCAGGTGTGTTGGAGATCGATTCTACAGTTTCGTCAGCTCCTTTTTTTTCTGCTTCGTTGCCGCTGGTTGGTTCCCTTCATCTTCCCCATTCGAATGATTGCATCGGATTGGAGGAGATGCGTCGCTATATAGCTTCATTGCCTCCATTTCCTACTTTTCGCTTGTTCTCACTTGATGATCGGTCTATGTAGGCCTTGTCTTTTCAAGGAGACGATCTCCCCCTCCATTGGTGTTATTAGAAAAGAATCCCCCCTCACTCAAATATGAGCGAAGGGGGATTCTTTTCGGAGAGGGATTACAGATTACTCTACCTGTTCTTTGTCTTGTTCATTGGTTTTCTCAGGATGGTCGATCCGTTCGTCTATGAGATTTATTTTTTGTTCCATGAGCTGTATGTCTTCAACCAGCCGATCTTTCTTTTTCTTCATCTCATTGAGCAGAGAGTTCCCGCTTTTGCTTCCGGCAGAGAGGAAGCCGAGATTGTTGGTGTAGGTTTGGAGTTCTTGCCTCATGCGGTCGAGGATACGCATCATACGGGTGCGTTCGTTCATTAGTTTCCCCTTGCCATTCTCATCGATCTGGTCAAGAGAAGAACTGTAGCCCTCCAGACGTTTGTTGTTTCGGCTGATGCGTAACTTGCTGTATAACCTATCGCTGACGGCCTTGTACGCCTTTTGGATCTTATCCTTATCCTTGAAAGGTACGAATCCGATGGATTTGAATTTGGCTGTGAGCTCTGCGAATAAGTCTCGAGTCTCCTGATCATCTTCTTTTCCCTCAAGCGTTTCGAGTTGTGCGATGATCTCTTCCTTGGCCTTTAGATTCTCTGTCCAAGAAGAGCCATTCTCTTCGTTTGCTTCTTTTTTGCGAGCAAAGAAGTAATCGCAAGCAGAGCGAAACTTTGTCCAGATGGCATCGCTTTGGCGACGAGGGATTGGCCCGACTTTCTTCCATTCGTTTTGCAGCTCGATGAGTCGGTCGGCCGTTGCTTTCCAGTCGGAGCTTTCTTTTAGGCTTTCTGCCTCTTCCACCATTGCTTTCTTCTTGGCGTAGTTTTCATCATGCTCTTTACGTCTTTGAGCATAGAATAGACTCTTTTGGGAGAAGAATGCATCACAGGCTCCACGGAAGCGCAGATAGACCTTTTCGTTGTCTTTTTTGGGAGCAAATCCGATGGTCTTCCATTCACCCTGCACTTGCAGGACTATCTGGGTTGCCTCGTCCCACTGTTTGGGACTTGAGAAATCATCTGTCTTAATTTCTTCTACACGAAGGCAGAGTGCCTCCTTACGCTCCAAATTATCGCTCTCGGTTGCTTTTAGTTGGTCGAAGTGCTCTTGATGTCTTTTGTTGACGATGGTGGAAGCTGCTTTGAAGCGAGCCCAAATGCTTTCACGCAAGTCGCGAGCTACCGGTCCGAGATCGCGCCACTGCTTATGCAAGTCCTGTAGTTTGCGAGTAGCCTGTATCACATCTTCTAGTTGAGCCAGAGCTTCAGCTTCTTCACACAAGGCCGTCTTGGCTTCGAGGTTCTTGCGGAAGTCGTACTCGCGGAATTCATCGTTGATTTGTTTGAGGTCATAGAACTGCTCCACCAATCGATTGTAGTTGCTTTGTATTTCGTTGGCCTGCTGTTCAGGAATGGCTCCTATGGCATCCCATTCTTCGCGTATGAGCTTGAAGTCAGCCACGATCTTTCCAAACTCGTCCGTACTTTTGAGCAGTTCGGTGAGTTTCCCGATCAGATCCTGCTTTAGCTCTATGTTACGACCCTTGAGTGCATCCTCCTCTTCCTTTATCTTTTGGTACTTTTCCCGGAATAGAGACAGCAAATCCTTGAGTCGCTCTTCGTGTACTTCGATATTCTCTGCCAGGTCTTCCTGATCCTTTTCTGCATTTTCGGTACTTTCCTTGGACGCACTCTCCATCACGTACTGCTTACGCCGATAGAACGCCTTTTTGTAGGTGTCCACTTCCGCGCGAGACGGGAGGTTTTCGCCCTGTAGCAGTACGGCCAACGCTTCTACGAGTTCTGCCGCCGTTTTGTTGTTTAGCGAGGTATCTACGACAGTTGTTTCTGCCTGAGACAGATTGTTCGCTTGCTGATCGGAGCCTTCGAGTTGGGGCTCAAGTTGAGAGTTTGTCGGTGTTTCCATAAAGAACCTTGTTTCTACGATCTTCACATCCTGCTTAGTGTGACTTTTGCAGGGCTGGAGAAGATCTGCTATTCATGACCTCTACAAATTTAGCGATTTATTTTTTCACCGGTTGTGGATTGGAGCAGAGAGAGGCTTCAATCCTTGGGTGAAGAGTGGTGATAACAGCTTCTAATGTTGGGGGAGTCGCCCCGAACTTTGAGATGTTGCACTGATGAAAAGCCTTTGCCTAAGGACCTTTGAGGGAAGAGGTTGTGATGGCATTATTTTTCTTTGCCGTGGTAGCAAAAACTCCGACCCGTGATAGCAAACGCTATCACGGGTCGGAGTTTTTGTTGCTTCGCGTCGGGTTCCTCTGTTTTTTGTGGGACCCTTTTTGAGGATGCCCTTCGACTTGTTTTTGAAGGCAGGGTGTACAGAGAAGGCTGTCTACAAAAAGGTCCCTCTATCTAATGTGAGATAGAGGGACCGAAGTCGATGTTGTGTCCATACGGATCAGAAGATCCAAACGTATCGCTTTACCTCTGATGTGAGTTGCGACGTTCACTACCGTCTCTGTCGCCACGCTCCGGACGATCGCCTCTGTTTGGGCGTTCACGTCTCTGAGGCTCCACGTAGCCTTCGGGCTTGGGGATAAGAGCCTTGCGTGAGAGCTTGAACTTGCCGGTCTTTGGGTCTACATCCAGCAACTTGATGTCAAGTTCGTCTCCTTCTTTCAGCCCGGTTTCTTCGATTGTCTGGAAACGTTTCCAGTCGATTTCGGAGATGTGCAAAAGTCCCTCCTTTCCGGGAAGGAATTCGACGAAGCAGCCGTAGGACATCACAGAGGTAACTTTGGCATGGTACACTTCTCCGATCTCAGGCATCACCACGATGGCACGTACCATTGCGAGGGCTGTGTCCAGAGAATCTTTGTTGTTGCTGCTGATCTCCACAATGCCTTCACCATTGACCTCTTCGATATTGACCGAAGCTCCGCTCTTCTCCTGAATTCCTTGGATAATCTTTCCACCCGGTCCAATGACGGCACCGATAAATTCTTTGGCAATGTGCAGCACTTCGATACGAGGAGCGTGAGGCTTGAGATCTTCACGTACGGCTGGCATTGCATCCGTGATTTTACCCAGAATATGCATACGTCCGTCTCGCGCTTGAGCCAAGGCATTTTCCAGGATCTCGTAGCTCAGCCCATCCACTTTGATGTCCATCTGAGTAGCTGTGATACCATCCTTGGTTCCCGTTACCTTGAAGTCCATGTCGCCCAAGTGGTCTTCATCCCCGAGGATGTCGGAGAGGATTGCATAGTTCTGCCCCTTGTTTTCGGAAATCAGCCCCATTGCAATGCCCGACACAGGCTTTTTGATCTTCACCCCGGCGTCCATCAGGGCCAATGTGCCGGCACAGACCGTTGCCATTGAGCTTGATCCGTTGGATTCCAGGATGTCGCTCATCACACGCACGACATAGGGATAACCTTGCGGGATCATGCGCTTGAGTGCTCGGTGGGCCAAGTTACCGTGACCAATTTCTCTACGTCCGACACCACGCTGAGGACGAGCTTCTCCAGTGGAGAAGGGGGGGAAGTTGTAGTGGAGTAGGAATCGCTCATAGGAGCGATTCAGCACATCGTCCACTAATTTCTCGTCGCTTTTTGTTCCGAGGGTAACCGTGGTCAAGGATTGAGTCTCTCCACGAGTGAAAATAGCTGATCCATGTGGGCCTGCGAGACAGTCTGTTTCGATCCAGATAGGGCGAATTTCTGTGGTTTTTCGACCATCAAGTCGTTTCCCTTCGTCCAAGATAGCACGACGCATGGCCTCTTTTTCCACATCGTGGTAGTAGCGACCAATCATTTCGGCCTTCTCTTCCAATTCTTCCTCTGTATAGCGAGCTTTGAATTCTGTCACGATCGCTTCAAAAGCCTCTGCTCGCTGGTGTTTATCTGTCCCTGAAACAGCTACTTCATAGGCTTTGGCGTAGCATTCGTTATGTACGAGCTTGCGCAGATCCTCGTCATTGACTTCATGGCAATACTCGCGCTTTATGGTTTTGCCGGCAGCAGCTTCGAGTTCTTTTTGTGCGCGACACTGCACTTTGATGGCTTCGTGCGCAAACTTGATCGCTTCAAGCATTTCACTCTCCTGCACTTCATCCATTTCTCCCTCCACCATCATGATGTTCTCTTCGGTTGCCCCAATCATCATGTCGATGTCGGCCCGCTCAAGTTGCTCAAATGTGGGGTTGATAACGAGTTGTCCATCAATACGAGCTACTCGAACCTCGGAAATAGGCCCTTCAAAGGGGATATCGCTCACGGCCAAGGCTGCCGAAGCAGCCAGTCCCGCGAGCGCATCAGGCATATCGATCCCGTCTGAAGAGAAAAGGATTACATTGACGAATACTTCGGCATGGTAGTCACTCGGGAAGAGAGGACGCAGAGCTCTGTCTACCAGACGGCAGGTAAGGATCTCATTGTCTGAGGCCTTGCCTTCTCGCTTGGTAAAGCCTCCAGGAAAGCGTCCAAAGGCGGAATATTTTTCTTTGTATTCTACTTGCAAAGGCATAAAGTCGCAGCCTGGGTTTGCATCCTTGGCTGCACATACAGTGGCCAATAGGACCGTTTTGCCCATTGTCACTGTTACGGCTCCATCAGCCTGTTTGGCCAACTTGCCGGTTTCGATTGAGATCGTGCGCCCATCTGGCAGCACGATCGTCTTGTTGATTACATTCATGAAACTTGTAATGTTATGTTTTTCTACACTCTTTGATTCGGTCGCAAAGGTACACAAATAAACGAGCTCACGCCTCTTAATCTGCGAAAAATCAGCAGAATAGGAGCGTGAGGCTAATTGAGATGACCCTATTTCGTAGATCCGAAAAAAAGTCGTTCGGTATGATTAAAGATCCGAACCGTCGAAGGGGAACGGGAGGACATTTCTGTTGTCTTCGATGCAGATCACTTCGTCTGGGCCTGCCAAGTAAACAGGATAGGGGCGGAACCGCACCGAAGTCTCGAGCATCACCTGTCGACAAGCTCCGCAGGGGCTTGCTACTTTCACTCGACCCCGGGGCGAGAAGGCAACGATCATTAAACCCTCTACTGCAACGTTCGGATACTGTGCTCCAGCATAGAATAAGGCCGTCCGTTCTGCGCAAATTCCCGAGGGATAAGCTGCATTCTCCTGGTTGCTCCCACTGATGATCTCCCCATTGGCAAGCAAGACTGCTGCCCCGACAGAGAATCGGCTATAGACAGCGTAGGCTTTTTGAGCGGCTTCGATGGACGCCCTTTCCAGAGCGAGTAGATTTTCATCCATATCCTCCCTGCGAATTACAGAGTAGGGGATTTCCAATTTTCTATGTTCACATTTCATCTTTTTTCCTCTGTATTGTTGAGTTTGTGGGGAAGGATCTTTGCGGCTAATACCCAGGACGATATTTTTCCGCCTCACTGTCGCCTAATATGCTGAGGTAGCTATTGTAGCGACTAGGGGAGATTAGTCCATCCTCTACAGCCTTAAGCACTGCACATCCGGGCTCATGCAGATGCGTACAATTGGCAAATCGACAGTCTTTCGACCGCTCAAAAAACTCTCGGAAGTAATGCGATGCATCGGCTTTTCTCATCTCAATGGTTCCGAACCCCTTTATCCCGGGGGAGTCTATGAGGTACCCACCTGAAGGTAGAGCGAACATCTCTGAATAAGTTGTTGTATGCATCCCCGTGTGGTGCATATCCGAGATGGCTGCGGTGCGTAGGGTCAGACCTGGAATAAGGGCATTGATTAGCGTACTTTTCCCCACTCCCGAGTGACCGCTGACCAAAGTGATACGATCTCTTAGTCGGTGAATCAGCTGGCTGAGTCCTATCCCCTCTGTAGCCGAAACCTTGAAGCAGGGGTAGCCGATACCGCTGTACAAGTTAATAAGAGCCTCCAGGACTTCTTCCTCGTATTGATCGTAGCTATCGATTTTGTTGAATAGAAGTTCTACAGGGACGGAGTAAGCCTCTGCCGTTGCCACGAAACGATCAATGAATGTGGTAGAAGTCTCTGGGCGACCAATGGTGCAGACCAACATCGCCGCATCAATGTTTGCGGCTAAAATGTGCGATTCTTTGGACAGGTTGGACGCGCGGCGAATGATGTAATTGCGCCTCGGAAGAATACTCTTGATATAGGAGATCGGAGTTTCTCCCTCGACGCGCTCTTCAATCTCTACTTTGTCACCCACAGCCACGGGGTTAGTCGTTCGCACTCCCTTGAGCCTCAAGTTGCCTTTTGCTCGACAGGCAACTTCTCGCCCATCGTCTGTCAGCACCACGTAGTGGCTGCCGGTATTGCGTATGACTAAGCCCTGCTGCATTATTTCGACAAGAAGAAAGCCGTTCTTTCATGCCTCTCCTATCTTTACAGATGGGATGTGGCGTAGAATTGGAGGCTGTTTCAGACGGTCATGATTTCCTTTTCCTTTTCGGCAAAGATCTCGTCGATTTTCTTGATGTAGATGTCGTGCACTTTCTGGATTTCAGCTTCGGCATCTTTTGCTACATCTTCGGGGGTAGAATCGGTCTTGATCGACTTTTTTACCTTATCTATCGCATCCCGTCTGGCGTTACGAACACTGATCTTGGCTTCCTCGGCTTCCGTTTTAACCTGCTTCACCAATTGCCTGCGTCTCTCCTCTGTGAGAGGAGGAATTCCGAGGCGGATCAATTCACCGTTGTTCTCCGGTGTAATACCGAGAGGAGAGTCGATGATCGCTTTTTCTATGTCTCGGATAATTTTCTTCTCCCAAGGGGTGATCACGATGCTGCGGGCATCGGGGATAGTCACAGTGGCTACTTGCGTCAGGGGCGTAGGAGAGCCGTAATATTCAACCATGATCCCGTCTAAAATTTTGGGATTGGCCTTTCCAGCCCTCACGCGAGCGAGAGTTTCCTCCAGATACTCCACGGTGTTTTGCATTCCCATTTTAGCTTCGGAAATGTATTCTTGGATGTCCATATCTCTATGATAAGTTTTAGGTAAGTTATTCGTTCTCTATGATTCGACGACTGTACCGATCGATTCTCCCCGCAGTACAGCCTGTAGGTTTCCGGCCTTATCCATATCGAAGACAATGATAGGCAACCGATTTTCGCTGCAGAGGGTCGATGTCGTGAGGTCCATCACTTTGAGCTGGCGTTTGTAGATCTCATCGTAGGTGATCCGGTCAAACTTGGTTGCCGTGGGGTCTTTCTCTGGATCGGCTGTGTAAATCCCATCTACACGTGTTCCCTTGAGCATTGCATCAGCTTCGAGCTCAATTCCCCGCAGGGCTGCCCCCGTGTCCGTTGTGAAGTAGGGATTGCCAGTACCACAGGAGAGGATCACGATGTGGCCAGCTTCGAGTAGAGAAACGGCCTTGTGTTTGCTGTAGTATTCACCAATCGGCTCCATGCGCACTGCTGTGAGTACCTCGGCTTTGAGCCCGACACTGCGAAGTGCAGAGCACAAACCCAAACTGTTGATCACGGTGGCGAGCATCCCCATTTGGTCTCCACTGTAGCGGTCTATGCCTGTGTTGGTACCGGAAACGCCACGGAAGATATTCCCACCTCCTATTACGATCGCAATTTGTATCCCTTTGCTGTGCGCTTCTTTGATGTCTTGTACATAAGAGGCCAATCGGTCTGCATCTATCCCGTGCTTGCCGGAAGCGGCCAATGATTCGCCACTGAGTTTGAGCAAAACTCTACGATATGGCATGTTCTGGGTGTCCATGATTTGATGTACTTATTCGCGACTGTGCAGCAAAGATATATCAACTGTATGAGTTAGATCAATTGCAAGACTCTCGCTCCGTCAGCCTCTTCCTTGATGTTTACTTTGACAACATCATCGGGTAGAATAGGCTCCAGAACTTCTGGCCATTCCACAAAGCACACAGCTCCGGATTCAAAGTAATCCTCTACTCCCAGATTGAGGGCATCGGATACTCCTTCCAGCCGATAACAATCGAAATGGTAGATAGTCTGCATATCGGGGGTCGTGAGGTACTCATTGATGATAGAGAAGGTAGGGCTATTGATTACGTCTTGTACACCCATTTCTTCGCAGAGGGCTTTGATGAAGGTCGTCTTGCCCGTCCCCATCGGAGCATAGAAGGCGAAGATTTTACGATCCCCCATATTGGAGATGAAGTCGCGAGCGACCTGAGGAAGATCCTCTATTGAGCGGATGGTATATTCGGATTTCATTGCGTGTATCTCATTGTGTTATTTAGCTCGCATTTCTATCAGAGGGATCAGCAGCTCTTCCATCGAAAGTCCACCGTGTTGGAATGTCCCTTGGTAGTATTGCACATAGTGATTGTAGTTGTTGGGGTAGGCAAAAAAGTCGTCTCCCATGGCGATGATGTATCGAGTGGACAACCCGGATTTCGGTAATCCATACTGTTCCGGTTTGAGTATTTCGAAGACTTCTTTGGCTTTGTAAGAGATATTTCTCCCGACTTTGTAGCGTAGGTTGGTATTGAGGGTTCGCTCTCCGATCACTTTCTGGGCGTTGTGTACGCGTACCGAGCCGTGGTCTGTGGTTAAGACTATTCGTGCCCCCTGTTCTGCAATACATTTGAAAAGTTCTATCGCGGTAGAATGTTCGAACCAACTTTTTGTGATGGAGCGATAGGCGGCTTCCGATCCTGCCAGCTCACGCATCATTTTACTGTCGGTACGGGCGTGGGACATCATATCCACGAAATTGATAACAATCACGTTCAGGTCGTACTGCTTGAGGTTGTTTATGTTGGAGAGAAGTTTTTCGCCAAAGGTTGTGTCGTAGATTTTGTGGTAGGAGAAACTGTAATCCTTGCGGTAGCGTTGCAGCAGCTTTGCGATCAAGTCTTCCTCGTACATGTTTTTCCCTTCGTCACTGTCTTCGTCTATCCATAGATCGGGGTAGATCTTCTGGATTTCCATGGGCATGAGGCCGGCAAAGAGGGCATTGCGAGCATAGTGGGTCACTGTCGGTAAAATCGAGCAGCAGAGACTCTCCTCGAATGCATAGTAAGGCGTGAGCAACTCTTTGATGCTTTCCCATTGGTCTAGTCGCAAGTTGTCGATCAAAATCAAATAGACTTTTTCTCCTGCATCTAGTAGTGGTAGTACGCGTTCTTTGATTAGCTCAGGAGCCATCAGAGGACGCTGCTCTCCTCGCATCCAACGGCCGTACTCGTTGCGTACATATTTACCGAAAAGTCGGTTGGCTTCTTTTCTCTGCATTTCAAGCATCTCAGCCAATTCGGGCGCGGAGCGTTCCAACTCCAGGTCCCAGTAGACGAGTTTGCGATAGAGGTCCTGCCATTGCTCGATACTGTTGCAGGCCGATATTTGCATCCCCAATTCGGCAAATTGCTCTCGGTATCCTTGCATGGCCGATTCGTTTTGGAGGGTATGTTTGTGTACATGCTTTTTGAGCGAGAGTAGGAGCTGGTTGGGATTGACAGGCTTAATGAGGTAATCCGAGATACTCTGCCCCACGGCCTCGTTCATCAATTGTTCTTCTTCGCTTTTGGTCACCATCACCACGGGCACGTGCGCTTTGATAGCCTTGATTTGCAGCAAGGTCTCCAAACCGGTAAGCCCGGGCATCATTTCATCCAAAAAGACGAGGTCGTAATCTTGTTTCCGGAGGGCCTCAATGGCGTCTTGCCCGTTGTTGACTGCTGTGACGCTATAGCCTTTGGCTTCAAGAAAAAGAATATGCGGACGCAATAGTTCTATTTCATCGTCGGCCCAGAGTACGGTGTATCTTCTCATGGTTCACGCTTGTTTTGCCCAAAGATACAAAAGAGGCGAAACCCTGGCAGATCGGGATGAACTTAGCTTGATAATAAAGAGACACATAACCAGTAGCTCAAACCTCTCGTAGTTGTTTGCATTGAGCTTGTGCTGAGAAAGGGGTCCCCGTGAGAGATTTTTTTTCGACGCGTGAGAGCAAAATCTTCGACGCGTCGGAATTTTAGCCTCGACACGTCAGATTCTTTACCAACTCGGGCAAGCTGTTTGAGGAAGAGGCTCGAGGGCTCTGTCTCGAATCTGAATCGAAGAGAAAAGAACCTGGCCGATCCGAACAAAATCTCCTTTCAAAGCATGAGTCAGAGGGTAAGAAAGGGCATCAGAAAGGGTAACCGATGGCTAAATGAACCCCAATAGCATCCCCGAATTTCGGAATGTTGTAGTAGCTGGGCTTGCCCGTATCATACGGCAAGTGCAGTCCGATGCCAACATCCAGACGGATGACTAAAAATTGTAGATCGTATCGTACTCCCAAGCCTGTACCGAGAGCGATGTTATCTACAAAAGATCTTAAATTCTTAATTTCCGAGAGAGAGCCTCCCTCTCGGTTTGAATCTCGGCGGACCAGCCACACATTGCCTGCATCAAGAAATAGGGCCCCGTCCAGGCTTCCCAGGATCTTGAATCGATACTCGGCATTCATCTCAAGTTTGAAATCTCCCGTTTGGTCGATGAAGGCGTAGCGGTCGTTTTGATGAGGGATGAAATAGCCGGGGCCTATGCTGCGCACTGTAAATGCTCGGATGCTATTGGCTCCTCCTACATAGAACTGTTCGCTGTAGGGAGCTACTTCGGCATTCCCATAGCTGTGCACTACTCCCACTCCAATCCTCGTGGCTAGCGATTGCAGGCGGTCTATTGTGTAGGTGTAGCGCAGCTCACCCGTGAGTTTTACAAATTGCGAGAATGGTACACCGAGCGCATTCTTCGTCTTATTGTATGGCTTCCCAAAGAGGGCGTAGGCTGCGTTGAGCAGATTCCCTGCTTGGTAGACTCCATATTCCATCCACAAGTGATGTCTGCGTTGGTTTGTGAAGTAGTCGCTGTACGTGTAGGTATAACCCAATTGAGGAATGAGGTGACTACTCAGACTTAACTCAAGTGCCGGATTCTGCTCCAAAATCTCATCAAATGTAGAAGTGGTGTACTGGAGATAGTTGTAGTTGAGCTTGAACGGGACAATCTGGTGCCGATGGGCCTCCGATGGCTGGAACTCATATTTGGCATTCAATCCCCAAGAAAGCATGCGGAAAAAGCCTGCCCGATTCATCAGAGAGGCCGTGAGTCCGAATGTAGTGGAGGTCGGGTACAGATAGTAACTGTCTATTTGTCCAGGCCACAAGAGGCTGGGGAAAGAGAGACTTAAGCCCGATCCTATCTCATAACTATTGATGTTGATTGCTTTCCAGCTATCGGGTCGCCTTCCGGTTTGCCACTCGTATGAGCCGTATATGTCGAATAGAAGTTTCTCGCCACCACCGAATAGATTGCGCTTGCCCATCGTGTATTTGAGCCTCGGGCCAATGAAGTTGTTGCTCTTGGATTTAAACATCATCTCCAGCGATGCATCCCATGGTTTATCTTGTGTGACGGTGAGTTGCAGATCCAGAGAGGGGTTGCTCAGCAGGCTATCTCGCTCTGCTGACGGAGTGAAGCGGAAATCGATCAGGCCGAAAGCTCCCAAACGAGCCAAAGCCTGTCGGCTGAGTTGCTCTGCCGTCTGAGTGTAGAGGCTGTCGGTTTGCAAGAGGATTCTTCTCCTAAGAGTGCCAGCTCTGACAGGGAGACGAGGCCCCGAGTAACGGACTTTGAGCCCCTCGTAAAAGGTAGAGTCGGTAGGAGCCTCTCCTGCTTTGCCCAAAATACTGATCGAAACATCGTTTATAGTCCAGGGTTTGAAGATTTGTTTGGGCAAACCCGGAACAAAAACAGGTCTCAATGCGATGCGTCCGCCATGGTTCAGGCTGTCAGCCTCATATGTGATTGCATCGGGGCTGAAGTAATAGTAGCCTAGATTTCTCATCTCGGCCGAGATTTCATCTCGCTCCTTGAGCATGTTTTCAAGAGAGAAGGGAGCACCTTCCTTCAGGTAGGTGTAGGGGCGATTCTTGAGTACCATGCTGTCCAGAAAGGGGCCGGAGGGTAGAGGAGATACCGTATCCAAGGTAGCCAAAGGTCCCATATTTACGAAATAGCGGATATGAGCTTTGAGAGAATCCCGCTTGCTTGGATAAATCTCGGGCCTGACCGAGCTGTGAAAAAATCCGTTCTCTTTCATAATCCCAACTGCGACCTTCGCTCGGTTGGCCGGGTTGACAGAGCGTATCGTGATCGGTTTAGAAGCAAAGCGTTTGTAGATCCACTTAGCTAATTTGCTTGAGTCATCGGCTAGTTTGTTGTGTATCCACAGACCGATGGGAGGGAGCAGAGGTATTTGCCTAGTACTGCCGAAGAACGCATTGTTTGGGGAAGCCTCGATTGCCGATTCTACCGCTGCTAATGTCTTTTGCCCGTGCACACTGCGATCTTGTGCAGTGATGCGAGTTTTTTTCATCCCTATGTAGAGCTTGTCTCCCTCATCCAGTGTGGATGTCACAGAGCAAGCTGCAAGGAACAGAAGCAGGAACGGAACAAGAAAGAGCGCGGAGTGGCGTTGTCTCATAGCTGTCGATCTATTTGGCTGTTTGTGGTTGAGTCTTCGAGGTTTTCTCTTTTTGTTCCTTTTTGGATGGCCTTAGCACAAACAGGTCTCGTAGATACATCAGTTTGCGACGGATCAAGTAGCTAAGGCTGGTCTCGGTAATCTCTCCCTCGAACATATTGTCGCTGTTGCGGTGGTGGAGGAGACTCAGGTAATGGGAGCCTGCTTGGTCCAGTCGGTATTCCAGAGCAACATTGTCGATGAAGCTTCTTTCTCGGTAAGCAGCATTGGCTCCAGTCTGAACTTTTCCCCCTACCATGAGACGGACACGGTCGTTGAAAAAGCGTTTGCTGAAGCTGTATGTGATGTCGTTGTTGCCCTTTGACATTGGAGTCCCATCCGAGCTTTCCATCCCTACGCTTAGGTCGGATCCCTCGAGGATCTTGTTCGTGACGCTGCTGAGTTCAGACTGGATCAGAGCACTGAGGGCATTATCGAAAGTGAAATTGCTATTGCCTCCACTGTTGGCTAAGTAAATACCGGTAGCCATGAGCCCAACGGCCAATTTCCCTCTCTCTTCGGGACTCATGGCCTTGATAGAAGACTGTAGGTTGAGATCCTCAGGCGCGGATAGATCAAAGCGCAATTTCAGTTTATCCAGACTCTCTTGCACCACAATTCCCACATCGAAATTGACTTTGCGGGAGTGATCTTGTCCCTCCTCAGCAATGTCAGCACGTACCCGCTGCATTGCTTGGAAGTTGATGTAGGGGTTGTCTACTTTTCCGCTCCATGAGACATAGCTCGATCGATCTACGCTGAAGACCTTAGCTCCAATCACCGGAAATGAATAGCGAGCAGTACCTCCTCCACTCATTTCGTATCGGCCGATCAGGCTCATTTCTCCATAGGGAGGGTAAGAGAAGGTGAGATCGCCACCTCCGGTCAATTGTACGTAGTCCGAGTGTCCGGCCGAGAGGTCTACACCGACTTGCACGGCCGGATCGATGTGGATATTGAGCAAGATATCCAGACGTCCCAGTTCCAATTCTGGCATTTCCGTCTTGACTTTATACAGCGAATCGGAAAAATCAACGAATTCAACCACCCCGGCCATTCTGTCTTTCGGCTTAAGAGGACTATCTGAGTAGACATAGGTGCAGTTGGTGTTCCCCAAGACTCCTACATTCCCTCTGATTTTGAGTTGATCGACAGGGCCTTTGAGAGATAAATCCGTGGACATGAAGAACTTCCCGTATATCAAGTCTCCATCTTTGGCCTCTTTGCTATTGACAATTTGTAAGTTGTCGGCATTCACGCGCAAATCCGTGTACATATCCGGTTTTCCGAAGAGGCGGAAATAACCGTCTACGTTCAGTGAATTTTTTTTGCTCCGATCTGTGTAGAACTTGTAGTTGTCGAAGTAAATTGTCGATTGGTCGATCCGTAAAGCGGAGTTGTCGCTGTAGAGCGTCGCTCCTACCTGCGAAGCGTGAGCTCCGGCCTCGTGCAGGGCAATCTCTCCGCTGATAGAGGGTTTTTCGGTTGCTCCCTGCACACGGAGTTTCCCGTTGAGGGCTCCGAATAGGCGAGCGGTCCCGGCTCCCAAGATGGGGTTGGCAACGTTGAGCGGGAACTCAATGAAGTTGACTTCCGCCTCGATCGAGGGCTTTTTTGCTGAGGTCTCGAAGATACCATCCAGACGTAGTGCGGTGTTTCCGTTGTAACTGAAGTCTGCCGTTAGGTAGTGAGATTGCTTGTTTTTGGGTTGGTAGAACATGGCCATGGCCAAGTCCCCGACTTCGCGTCCCTCGAATGTCAAATGATTGATTGATACGTCTCCTGTACCGATTAGAGAGCTTACCGATAAGTCTTTTGTCTGGATACGCAGATCGGCGAAAGCCACTCCGTCGAGTGTGTTCATCCCAGGAAGGAAATGCAGCATTGCGAGCCTCAGTCGTTCTATACCGAGACGTATCTCTTGCTCACCATTGTCTGAATCGTTACTTAAAAGGCGCAGGGCTGTGTTGTCCGAGGTCTTGAGCTCAAGATTGGCTCGCACCCGATTTGCCCCCTTGTACAGATATAGGATATTGTCGCTATTGACTGAAAGGGGATAACCTTGCAAGATCAGTTCTTCTTTGTATGGATCGATGTGTAGACCGTAGCCTCCATTGTCGATAAAAGCTCGCAGTCCGAGTTGATGTAGAGGCCTGTGATTTCTATCAAGCATCTGTGCTTTGAGTGTCAATGCATCCAGAGAGGAACGTCCTGCACCGTGCAACTCAAAAGCTTTTTGAGCGCGGTAGGGCTGTTTTTTTACCAGAAAACGGAAGTCAAGGAAATCGGTAACCGTTGCCGAATCTTGCTCAGCCAGCCTGATTTGGGGTAGGTATCGGGGGGATTCATTTGCTGAAAAGTAGGCAGAGTTGGTACCTTTACCTACCAGCAGCAAGAGCTTATCTATGCGAGTTGTATCCTGCTGAAATCCTGTGATGTCCACAATAGCTTCCAGCCTTGCCCGCCCTCCGGTGTAGATTGCAGCCTCTGCCGATCGGTAGTGGATGCCTTGGTAATGGAGGTAGTCTCTCAAGGGATTTCCCTGTCCCATCGTGATGATGAGTGAGGCATCCGGCAGCAGGGAATAGAGGTCCGAGATAGAGGCAGAGTGAGAAGGGGAGCCGAGCGTTGCTTTCTCAATTTCCTTCTGAACAAACTTGGAGAGAGCCTTGGTCGTGGCAAGGAAGTTGTCCAGCGTTTGGTGGATATTCAGATTAACTTTCAGGTCTCCGGAGGCGACCTCTGCTACAATGCTGTCTGCACGTGTGTCGGCTAATAATAGAATTTCACCGGGCGTCAAATGGTCGTCTCCTATAGAAACGTTGATGTCTCGGATAGTAGCCGAGAGCAGATGGCTGCTTTTGAGGTTCGAGCTGAAGTGTGCATCCAGGTGGGACGAAAGGGCCAATGGAGAATTGGTTAGCCGCATTGCATACAGATTGATCGTGTCAAGATCGAGTTGCATGCTCCCTTCTATTTTATCTCTCTTTAGCAGCATGTCCAAATTCCCTTCGAAGCTCATTTCCTTGTTTGGGCTGGCGAAGGAAGCGGTCAGTGCATTGTGTTGTAGCTTGGCACTTAGGCGGATGCTATCGGCTCGGTAGGCGGCATAGTTGACTTGATTGATTCGCGCCGACAACTCAGCCGTCGTAGATTGATGGTATGGGTCGATGCCTCGCCCTGCGAGTTGGATCGTAGCATCCAGCACTCCAATGGAATCATGTGGCATGTAGCGCATCAGATCCAAATCTTTCGTTTTGAGGCTTAGGTCATACCGGTGCTTGACTATATCGTAGTATCCTCGCATTTCTAATCCATGCGAATGATCATTGAGAGTGACATCTGCATCGTATCGGCTGCCTTTGGCTGTCAGTTCCCCTCGTAAAACCGTCCCGGCAGGCAGTCTGTACCGATGTCTTGTTTCTTCACTGGCCAAGGATAGAAGGTGCTGAGCACGCTCGCCTGTAGTGAGGTCGAAGCCGATGTTTCCGCGACGCTTGGTATTGTCCGAGAGGTCAAGTAGTCGACCTTTTCCTTGGAGGGACAGATAGTTGGCCCAGTCTACCTTGAGTTTATCGATCTGCAGCTGATCCATTCCCCCTTTCCCTTTGACCTCTATAGAGATGGGACGTTTGTCCTCTTCCGTGATCAAGGGTTGTCCAACCTTTTTGAAACCCGGTCGGAGAACGATGCCTGTCGAGTAACCCAAGTCGGCCAAGGCAAGCTTTGCTTTTAGCTCAAGGTTACTGTTGATGTTTCGACCCGCCTCGAACGTAGCAAAAGGCATCTTGAACCTTCCTTCGATTCTGGAATAAGCTGTTCGCAGGTTGATGTCTCGAGCACTCAGCCCAGTGGAGTCCATTCTGTATTTAGCCTCTAGATTTTCTATTTCGAGGCCGGAGCGTTCCCTGACCGAAGCCGAAAGAAGGTCTAGTCGTAAGAAGGACTTTTCCGAGACGAGATCTCGGACATCCACATTCAAATCATGCACGGCAATGTGCCCATAATCCATCACACCTTCTTGTGCCGGGGCTGAGAGGTCACGGTCGTAAGTCCCTCGCGCTTGGTGGAGTTTAGCTCGCCCCACCGAGTAGCGGTTGCGCTCCAAAAGACCTTCAACGTTGGATATTGTACCCGACTCGATGAAAGCGGAGGTGTACACATTGTTGTGCGGTAGCTCTATGCGGGCGGAGATGCGGTCGATATCTAAGCTGTTGAGGGAGAGGACCCATTTTGGAGGGGTTGCTTTCTTGGTCGTGTCCGCCACCGTATCGGCAGAGAAGAGGTAGAAGTTTGTGTCTCGAATGAGCCACCTGCCCAAATCCGCTTTTTGTAAGTCCAAGTCGGCCGAGATCGGTCCGGTCTGCAACTCCCCAACCGAAGCCCGGATCTTCAGGAGCCCGGCCGAGTCGGAGAAATTCAGGTAAGCGGCGCTGATCCCCAGTCCATTAACTTCCACCCGCTTGCAGAAAAGGGGAATGAGAGAAATGTCTACACGCAACTCCCCAAGTCGCGCCAAAGTATCTCCTTCGGAACGAATGGCTTCAACATCTTGGAGGTGTAGGCTTAGCGGAAAGCCTAAGCGCAACTTCCCGATGGAGATCTCCATCTTGGTTGCTTCCGATGCTTTGCGCTCCAACAGGGCTACGGCCCAGGACTGCACGGGAGGCAAGTAGAGGAGTACGACCAGGAGCAGAAGCAGTAGAGGAGGGGTTAGTAGCCCACCAATGATCAAGCCTTTGCGATGTCGTCTGAAGAAGCCCATCTATGGCAAGGGAAATATGGTGTGAAGTCAGTGTTTTCGGAGCAACTCGAGTAGCTTCTGGTCTTGCGTTTGTAGGTCGAAGCTGCCCCCATTCATTGTATTTTGCCACTTGCCGTAGTTGGGGTTGGGCAAGACGATAAAGCAGTGCCCAAACTCGGAGGAGAAGAGCCCCAATGCCTTGTCCCTGATTTGAGGATCTGCCGAGTCGAAGATTGAATGAAAGTCGCCCAGGTTGTCGCCCAGATACATTACGATCTCGTAGTCTCTAAGCACAGCTTCCCTGCGAGACTGCTTGTCCGAACTTTTGTCCTTTGTCAGCAGGTGCGCATCGTCGGCATAGGGAAATCCGTATTTGCGCAGATTGCGTAGAGTCCCGTCACGCTCTGCTTCGTTGCGATTGGAGATATAGAAGACGGTCACGCCCTTCTGAGCAGCGTGCCTAAAGAAAGTTACGGCACCGGCCAGTGTATCGGCCTCGGCCATTTGGCACCATTCTGTCCAGGACGAAGGGTCGAAATCATTGCCTTTGAGAGCTTCGTGTACACTATTGGGTGTGTTATCCAGAATTGTTTCGTCTATATCCGTCACGATGGCCAGTGGTTTCTCATTCCCCGCTTGAGGCTGAGCCGTGAGCCGGTCTATCCGATCTGTAGCAATGTTGTAGGCCTGTAGGCACAGGGCTTTATATTCGGCTGATTGCTGTATCCAGGCCGAGGTGTAGAGCTTGCCGCCGAGGGTGTACCGACCATCGGGTGTTGGCCGATAGGCTTGCCGTGATGTGCAGCATCCGCCCAATATGAAGAGTAGTAGTATCAGCGTGCCCGATAGGGGGCGAATTGATTTGAAGTTTTTCATTGTCCTTGTGATATACGTTTCTTGTAACATTTGCGGCAAAGGGGCCTGTACTCCCCAAGCTCTCCCAGCATTACCTGTGCATCGCCCTCTACGAGACGGTAACTGTAGTTGGCCGGGTGACCGCAGTCCACGCAGATCGCGTGGACCTTACTCACGGAGTCTGCAATGGAGAGCAGATGGGGCATTGGACCAAAGGGCCTGCGCATAAAGTCCATATCCAAGCCGGCAATGACTACGCGCACTCCCTGATCGGCCAGTGCGGATACGACTTCAGGAAGTTGCTCGTCAAAAAACTGAGCCTCATCGATCCCGATTACATCGACTTCGGATGCCATTAGTAGGATGTTGGCTGAGTTGTCTACCGGGGTCGATACGATGGAATTGCGGTCATGCGATACGACCTCCACGTCGTCGTATCGGGTATCGATAGATGGCTTGAAGATCTCTACGCGTTGCTTGGCGATACCTGCCCTGCGCAGCCGCCGTAAAAGTTCCTCGGTCTTACCGCTGAACATTGAGCCACAGATCACCTCAATAGATCCTCGCTTGCAGGCATCCACACAGTTGCTTTCTATTTCGATTTGGTCCATTGTTGTAAATACGGGTAGTCCCTGACAAAGGTAATTAAAATCGGCCTCGGAATTGAAAACGAAAACCCACCCCAAGTTGCTCTCCACCTGTAGCGATTACGGTCTTCTACCGCTTCTTCCGAAAAGGAATAGAAAAGGAGGTATAGGGCGAGGATGTGGGGCTTATTGCTCGATGCCGTCGGAGCGAAAACTCCGCCGTGTCGGAGTTTTTGCTCTCACGCGTCGGATTTTCCGTTCCCTCCTGGCATGAAAATTCGGTTTTTCGCGCAAGGCTTTTTTCCTTCGTTTCACCCTCTTCTCATTTTGACCGGATAGAGAGAGGTTCCCCTCTCATCTTCGCATCCAATTTTACCTTTTATGTCCACGTTTGAAACTATCCGAAACGGCTATCGGCAGGGGAAAGGGGCCAAGAGGATTTGCTACCTTTGTGGGGCCCAATCACTGAGGCTATGCACACAGATAGACGACAAATTATCCGCATTGCAGCTCCCGTGCTGATTTCCCTCTTTGCCCAGAACATTGTGGGAATTACGGATACAGCTTTTGTGAGCCGCTTGGGGGAAGTGGCTTTGGGTGGTGTCACGATGGCTTCGATGGCCTATTTCTGCATCTTCACCCTTGGTTTTGGGTTGGGGATGGGGACGCAGATCATCGTAGCTCGGCACTATGGAGCTAGGTCACTGCAATCAATTGGGAGTGTGCTATGGCATAGCTTGTTGATGCTCCTCTTTTCTGCAGTGCTTGCTATTGTATTGGGCCTACTTTGGGGTGGTCCTTTCTTTTCTTCTGTCCTCTCTTCTTCGCAGGTGGCTGAGGCTGCTACTGTGTATTGGGACTGGAGGATTTGGGGGTTGTTGTTCTCGTTCGTTGGAATCGTCTCTCGTTCGTTCTTTGTCGGGATTGCCCGGACCAAAGTCCTTACCTACAATGCTTTTGTGATGGCTGTAGTGAACATTGTGCTCGACTATGGTTTGATCTTTGGAAAAATGGGGATGCCTCGGATGGGGATTGAGGGCGCTGCCGTAGCTTCTGTCTTGTCGGAGGTCGTCTCGCTTGCCTTTTATCTCCTGTATGCGCTTCGTAGGATTGATTTTTCGACCTACGGTATTTGTAGATCCCTATGCGGTGTGCTCGACTGGAGATTGATGAAGCGTACTCTCGGACTATCGGTCTACATCATGCTACAATCCCTTCTTAGCCTTTCTTCGTGGACGCTTTTCTTTTTCATGATCGAGCATTTGGGTGAACGACCATTGGCTGTGGCCTCCATCATTCGCAGCATCTATATATTCCTGTATATCTCGATCAGTGCTTACAGTACAGCTGTCAATACGATGGTCAGTGCCAAGATAGGGGCGGGCGAGTCCGCTTCGGTGGCTGCGTATCTGCGAGAGGTTGTAAAGCTCTCTTTTCTTACGATGCTTGTCCTGTGCCTTATCACGATGGCGATTCCCTCCGTGGTCCTGAGGATCTTTACGGACGATCCTTCCCTGATTGAGGCAGCCAAGCCAGCCCTCTATGTGATCTGTGTGGCTCTCTGTGTCTGCGCCACAGGAAATATGTACTTCTCCGCTGTCTCGGCAACGGGTGCGACCAAGATTGCTCTCTATATCGAGGCTGCTACGGTGGTACTCTATGTCCTCTATTCGGCAATGATGACCTATGTCTTCAAAGCTCCTGTACACATTTGTTATACCGTGGAGGTCGTTTACTATATCCTCATCGCTCTTCTGAGCTATGCTTATATCCGGTCTGGAAAATGGCGAGAAAAGAAATGGGTCGAGCTTGGATAGAATTGACCCGAAAGGAAAGCAAGAGACCTTGCAGCTGAGAAAAATTTTCCTATCACCTCTCTCAGCCGCAAGGCTTTCGCCCTTTAGATAAATTCTTTGCCTGTGTTATTGGCCACGAAATAGGATCGGTAAAGAGTATTCTACGGCTACGGGCTTGCCGTCTTGCTTACCAGCCTGCCAGCTTGGCATCGAATTGACTAAGCGCAGAGCCTCCTCGTCAAGGACTGGATGCACGGACCGTATGATTGCCGCATTGGAGATTGCCCCTTCTTTCGTCACAGTGAATTTTACAACTACACGCCCCGAGATTTTGGCCTCGATGGCCTCTTTTGGATATTTGATATTGTGGGCAAAGTATTGTGTCATGGCCTCCATCCCTCCCGGAAACTCGGGCATTTCATCTGCGATCTGATAGACTGTCCCGTCTTTGCTTTTTACGGGCAAATCGATCTCGGTGTCATCTTCGTTTTGGGCTGATGTGTCCGATTTCTCGGAGGTTATCAGGAAGTGGACGGGGATATGAACCGTTGAAGTTTTGGGACGCCCATTTTCCGTAGCGGGTTCCCACTGGGGCATTAGGGAGACAATGCGCAATGCTTCGGCATCGAGTAGCGGATGCACGGATTGCGTGATCTTTGTTTTTGTGATATTCCCTTGGGCATCTAAGTCTATCCGTACGATCACTCGTCCTTGAATACCCGCTTCAGCAGCCTTGGGCGGATAGTTGATGTTTTTTGCCAAGAAAGCCATCAGAGCTTGTTCTCCTTCGGGGAATTTGGGAGGCAGAATCGTCCCTCTTTTCCTCTTGGTTCTTTCGGCCCCCTTACCTATCTGAAGCTCATTCAGAGCTTGGTTGGCCTCTTTCACTGCTTGCCGAGCCTCTTTCGCTGCCTGCAGTGCTTCTCTTTTCGCTTGTTGGGCTTCCTTTATAGCCCTGTTGATTTCGTTTTTTTTCTGCTTGCTCTTCTCGCTGAGCGTGTTGAGGGAGAAGAAATTTTCTCCAGCTCTATCAAGCTGAGATGTCGTGCTGTTGAGGACTGATGTGTAGGAATCTTCATTAGGAGCTATGTCTGCTGCAAGTGAAGACTCTAACTCAGTGGTTTCTTCCACGGAGTATCCGTGGTTTGCAGCTGTTGCCGAAAACAGAGCTATGCCGATGAGGCCTGTACTGACAACCAGTAGGGCAAGCCAACGGCTCCACTTGGGGCAAATTAGTGATTCTTTCTTGTTTGCCATGATTTTGCGTGTTTAGGTGATTGTTGTTTGATGAGCTTCGGCCGAAAGCTATTATTGCATTCTTATTCAGTGTTTGAGATACGGGTGGGATACCTTGAAGAGCGAGTGTCAGTTTCTGTTCGGATATTCTCTCTTTGCAGAATGTCCTCGGGTATTGTGTAGTCCATCCGAGGTTGGATCAAGATAGGTAGGCTGAGTTGTACTGCTACCGGCTTGCCATTTTGTTTCCCAGGTTTCCAGCGAGGCATTCTTCGGACCAGGCGCAGAGCTTCCTTATTGATCTCGGGAGTGGCACTTTTGATGATTTCTGGTCGGCTTATACTACCATCTTTTTCCACAACGAAGCGCACCACTGCTCTCCCTCCCTTTGTCGTCTCATATACTTCCAGTGGGAGCTGGAGGTTCTTCCTTACGTATTCCAACAGGGCTTTTATTCCTCCTCCGGGAAATTCGGGCATTTCATCGACGAGCTGATAGATAGCTTCGCTCTGTCCTTGCGAAGGGTAGGCTTCGCCCTTGTTGTCTGTTTTGTCCGCGACCGCATTGCTCTCGGGAATAGAAAGCTTGAAAAGAATAGGGAGAGTGACGCTGGAGGGCTTGGCTTGGCCGCCTTCTATTGCCGGTTCCCATTGGGGCATTAGACCGACCACACGCAGAGCCTCGGCATCGAGGAGGGGATGCACCGATTGGGCGACCATAGCTTTTAGAATGTTCCCTTTGGCGTCAAGATTAATCCGCACGAGTACCCGTCCTTCGATATTATTGAGGGCTGCTTCTTGAGGATAGGTCACATTGTGGCTTAGGAAGTCAATCAGTGCGCTTTGTCCGTTGGGAAACCTTGGAGGGAAAGCTTCTTCCTTTTTTCGTTTATCCTCATGTGTTGCTTCGATGGTTCTAAACTCTTTCAAAGCATCAGTGACATTGGACATCTCCACGACGGCATTGCTACTTGCTTCCGTGAGAATGGATAGAAGTTCCTTTGTTGTGTGATCGATCTGTGTCTCTTCTTTGGGAGAGGTGTTTGTTTCGGGATTGGTAGGCTTGCCCGCTTGCCCATCCATAGAGACGTCCTCAATGGAGGAAACCTCAATGGTCGTAATCTTTTGCCCCAAAGGCATACTGTCGCTGGCTTTGGCCGGAAGAAAAGTTGTGCCGATGAGACCAACGGCTGCAATAGGCAGGGCCACCAGATAGTTCCACTTGGAGCGGATCGAAGAGTCGACTCTGTTCATCATAATAATGCGCTGCTTCAAATGTTTGTTGTTAAATGTATTGCAGAGAGGCGCCGTGGCGCTGGAAGCCAATCTTACAAGCTCGTATTGGTAAGTCTTGGCAGACTCCTGCTTGAGGATAGCGGATTGGTCGGCAAGGTATTCCAGATTTGCTTTCAGCTTTCGCCCTAAGAGCCAAGCCGCGGGATTCCACCAATGAAGCAAGAGGAAGGCCCATAGGAGGAGCAGATCCCATTGATGACCATCCTTGATATGGCATCGCTCGTGCCTGAAGACATGGACGAGGCTCTCTGTTTGCCTTAGTTCGGTAGGTAGGTACATGCGCCCGGCAAAGCTGAACGGAGTAGTCATCGAACTGAGGAAGAGTATCCGCTTGCAGCCATAAGCTCCTTCAGCTTTGGCCACGACTCGTCGCAAGCGGATAAGGGATAGGCACAGATAGAGAAAGACCGTTGCAGCACCTGCGACCCATACCCCATGAGCCGTCGGCTCGATGTACTGCTGCCAGTTGCTCTCACCCGTTGGAGATTCGATCTCCAGGATCTCCATTTCAAGTGGTTCTATGCTGATGCTTGGGAGTTGTACCTCTCGTTGGAAGCGTACATCGGGTAAGAGTGGGGCGACCAATGGTAGGCCGAGGCTGAGCAGGATGGCAGCGATATAATAGACTCGTCGCAGTCGGTGATGGGTGTTTCGGCTGCAGATGAGGCATTCTGCACCGACCAGTAGAAATGCGATCAGGCCGGAGGAAATCAGGTAGGTAGAGAAAGCATCCATCGTTATATTCCCAATTTATTTATTTCCGTTCTCAATCAAGTCGAGGAGTTCCCTCAGTTCTTCCGGGCTGAGGTGTTCCTCTTGTGCAAACTGTTGTACCAGATTTCGATAGCTCCCCTGGAAGTAGTCGCATACCAGTCTTCCGATGGAGGCCTTGCCATGTTGTACTTTGTTGATCAATACGCGGTATTCTTTCGTCTTGCCCTTGAGAGTAGAGCAGAGGTAGCCTTTGGCTTCGATATTCTTGACGATTGAGGCCAGTGTGGTGTAGGGAGGCTGAGGTGTGGGTAAGCGATCGAGCAGCTGGCGCAGGACGAAAGGTTCCTGTAGTTGCCAGATTATGCGCATGATAGCTTCCTCTTGCTCATTTAGACGCACATTGATTTTTGTTTCATTCATATTGGTTCCCATATTTGACTGTTTGGGGCTGAGGTTTTCTTATCGCAAATCTACGAAAAAATCGTAGATAAGCAAACGCATTCTTTGTCGCCTGTCAAATCATGGAGACATGTATCTCGTATGAGAGTTAATTTGTTTTGGGTGTAATCTGTTGATTGTCTTGTGTTTATGTGTTTCCTGTAGAGCGTAAAATTATCACGTGATCCGGCAAAATTTCTGACGCGTGGTAGCAAAAGTTCCGGCACGTCGCAGCAAAAGTTACTTCGGGAAGCAGGAAGAGATGCGAGGCCTTGGAGTTTTAAAGCTTGACAAGAAGGATATCTCAGCCCTTATATTAACTTTTTTTTTGTTTGGTTGACGAATGGAAGAAAATAACCCATTTTATAACAAGACTATGTGGGAGTGCCTATGAATCTTATATATTGCTACACTTTAATTAGGATATATCAGGAGAAGTGCTTATCTTTGTGAGCGGAAAAGGGGTAGTCTCCGACTTCGGGTGCTTTCTTAGGCTTCAGTTTGTGGCTCTCTTTTGTCCGCTCTGTCGCTTGTTTTTGATGGAGCAGGCAGGGTATAGGTTGTCAAGGAGACAGCCGTGTGGATTTGCGTTTCTCTCTTTTTAATATAGTTCAATAGTGTCTGAGGACTTCTAGCTTGTGAAAGTTGGAAGTCCTCCTTTTTTTTACTGCATTCGAGCTAAAGTGAGGCTGTAGAACGAAACAAGCCCGACACCATCCTTTTTCTTCGGAATGGTATCGGGCCTTGTTGCTCCATAGGATCAAGAACTTGATCCGGCAGGTGGGCGATGAGAAGTTCCTTAGAGGAGAATCCTACTTTCCCTTTAAAGCATGCGTTGAGAACGGCTTACAAAGTTGGCTAAAGCCTCACCGGTTAATAAGCCTCCCGACAAGAACGCCAAATCGAGAAGCTGACCGATCAGTTCGCTCGATAGCCCATACTCTCCCAACTTGGCTGTGATTTCGGCACGCATGTCTTGTTCGTCTTTGCGAGCTTTCTCCAACGCTTCTTTGTCAGCAGTGGCAATATCCTCCTCTTTCTTGTCTTTCTGCACCTTTTCCAGCTCGGAGATTAGAGTTTTTTGTTCGGCGAGTTGGCTACGTAGCTCAGTGAGCTGCTCGTCTGTCTTAGCCCTGGCATCCGATAGAATGCGGCCGATCAACTCATGATCCGTATTGAGCACGATATTGTAGGCATCGGGCAGCTGACCGTAGAAGTTCATACCGGCTTGCAGCTTGGACATCTCTTGCATACGACGCATGAACTCATCTTGTGTGATGGCAATCGCATCCGCGTCCGCTCCCATGGCTGCAAATTGAATATTGAAACGCTTTTTGTCCGATTGAGGTAGGCGAGCCGAGAATACATCTTTCAGTAGATCGCAGTCTTCTTGTCCCAATTCGACGTGACGTTCTTCATTTTTGGAAATCAGTTTGTCGGGGGTGGCACTGTCCACTCGTACGAAAGAGATTTTCTCCTGTTTCTGCTCCAGGAGGTTCATGGTGTGTACATCCAGTTGTCCACTCATCTCCAAGACGCTGTAGCCTTTGTCGATGGCCCGTTTTACGTGTACATACTGCTCGTCCTTGGAGGTCGTGTAGAGCATTACCAGTCGATCGTCTTTGTCCGTCTGCTCGCTGCGCACCAGCTCTGTGTACTCATCGTAGGTGTAGAACTTCCCATCAGCATCGGTAAAGAGGTAGAGCTTGAGAGCCCGTTCATAGAACTTCTCATCGGTAAGCATTCCGTAGGCGATGAAGATCTTGAGACTATCCCATTTCGCTTCATAGGCTGCGCGGTCTTTCTTGAAGAGTTCCTCCAACCGATCGGCCACTTTTTTCGTGATGTGTGAAGATATCTTCTTGACCCGAGCATCGCTTTGTAGGTAAGAGCGAGACACGTTGAGAGGAATATCGGGACTGTCGATCACACCGTGCAGAAGCGTGAGGAAGTCCGGTACAATGCCCTCTACCTCGTCCGTTACAAACACTTGGTTGCAGTATAGTTGGATCTTGTTGCGCTGCAAATCCATCTGACCGGATATTTTGGGGAAGTATAGGATACCGGTGAGATTGAACGGGTAGTCTACGTTGAGGTGGATCCAGAATAGAGGTTCATCGCTCATGGGATAGAGGTCTCGGTAGAACGCTTTGTAATCCTCATCCTTTAGGTCTGCCGGCTGTTTTGTCCAGGCCGGAGTTGTATCGTTGATCTGGTTGTCCTCATCTGTATCCTGGTATTTACCGTCTTTCCATTCCTGTTTCTTGCCAAAAATGATGGGGACATTGAGGAAACGGCAGTACTTCTTGAGCAAGGCCGAGATGCGATCCGGAGAGAGGAACTCCGTATTCTCGTCGTCGATGTGTAGCACGATGTCGGTGCCTCGATCCGCCTTTGTTCCTTCTTTCATCTCGTAGTCCGGATCGCCGGTGCAGCTCCAATAGACAGCCGGAGCGTCTGCCTGGTGACTTTTGGTGAATACCTCTACTTTCTTGGCAACCATAAAAGCCGAGTAGAATCCTAGGCCAAAATGTCCGATGATACTAGCACTGTCATCTTTGTACTTCTCCAAAAATTCTTCGGCTCCGGAGAACGCTATTTCGTTGATGTAGCGATCCAGTTCTTCGGCTGTCATGCCAATTCCTCTATCCGATATGGTGATGGTTTTGGCTTCTTGGTCAGCCACTATGCGTACGGATAGTTCACCCAATTCTCCCTTCGCTTCACCTTTGGAGGCTAAAGTGCGGAGTTTGTTGGTTGCATCCACCGCATTGGAGACCAGTTCACGCAAGAAAATATCGTGATCACTGTACAGAAACTTCTTGATGACGGGGAAGATGTTGTCACTCGTTACCCCGATACGCCCTTTCTTATTCATAGGTATGCATTTAGTTGATTGATCTTGTCGGTCGGCTGACTACAAAAAAAATGCCAGCCCTCCGATAGAGAGCTGGCAGTCTGACAAAATGGCACATCTGCTCGGAGGTGATCCTTGCAGACGTGGCACTATTCTTTTACTCGACCGACATAAGATCCATCGCGTGTGTCTACCTCGATCAGCTCGCCTTCTCCGATGAAAAGGGGTACTCTTACCTGAGCTCCGGTTTCCACTGTTGCCGGTTTGAGTGTATTGGTCGCGGTATCACCTTTGAGCCCGGGCTCGGTGTAAGTCACGCGCAGGGTCACGTGCGGAGGAAGCTCACAGGTGAGGATCGTTTCGCTTGCAGCGTGTACCATAGCTTCTACCATGTCGCCCTCCTTGAGGAATTCCACGCCCTGAATACCTTCTCCTGCAATACTTATTTGGTCAAAGGTCTCGGGGTGCATAAAGTTGTAGCCCATATCGTCTTTGTATAAGAACTGATAGGGGCGGCGTTCGATACGCACTTCCTCCACTTTCACTCCGCTATTCCAGGTTTTGTCCAGGATACGCCCCGTCGTTACGTTGCGCAACTTGGTACGCACGAATGCCGGACCCTTTCCCGGCTTAACGTGTAGGAATTCTACGATGAAGTAGTATTGCCCCTCAATGTTGAGGCACATACCATTTCTGAAATCTGCTGTTGTTGCCATTTATATATTATGTGTGTTGTTCTATTGTAACCAATTCCAGTCCCTCATGCTGTGCGTTGGCGTGAGAGGCTGGCTGCAAAAGTAGTGATAATAGCCAAGTGGCAAAAATCAGCGTTTGATGGGCTTTGTCAGATAGATATACACGGGGAAGTGGTCGCTATAGCCGCCCTGAAACTGACCTCCGACCATTGTGCGGAGGGGATAACCTTTGAAGCGGCCATCCTGCTGACGCAAAAAAGGTTTGTTGAAAACGAATCCCAAATGGTCCGTCATTGGGTCTCGGTATAGGCGGAAGCCCTCTTTGCCTTCTCCGAGAAGGTTGCCGTTGACACAGATGATATCGAATAGGTTCCACACATCGCGGTAGGCGAGGGTGCCGATGCCACTCTTGTACAGACGCAGCATGGGTGTAAATAGCTTGTTGTAGGCAACTCCTTCCGGATGGGGTTGGGTTTGTAAACCCTCCACTACCGATGGGGATGTGGGGTCGTCGTTGAAGTCGCCCATCAAAATCACCTTAGCTGCCGGATCGGCCGACAGGATGGAGTCGGTGAGAGATCGCATGACTTTGGCAGCAGCGAGGCGTCGATGTATTGAGGCGGCCTCGCCTCCGGACCGTGAAGGCCAGTGGGCTACCATGAAGTGGAAGCTCTCTCCATCGATCGTTCCCGAGGCAAGGACGACGTCGCGTGTTTTGATGTATGATTCTCCCTCAATTGCTACAGGATGCGCGCTGCTCGATTGGAGTTTGAAGAGATCGGGACGATAGAGTATGGCGCAGTCCACCCCTCTCAGGTCGGGAGAGTCGTAGTGCACGATGCTGTAATGTAGCGGTGCCAACTGTGGCTGTGCAACCAAGTCTTCCAGCACTCGGCGGTTCTCGACTTCACATACTCCGATCAGTGCAGGTCCTTTGCCTCCGATTTTGCTTATTACCTCGGCCATGTTGGAGAGTTTGTGCCGATACTTATCTTCTGTCCATTGGTTGCGACCGTCTGGCAGGTACTCTGCATCATCGTTGGGGCCGTCTTCTGTATCGAATAGGTTCTCCAAGTTGTAGAATGCAATAGGTAGTTTGATGTATTGCTGGGCTACTCCATCGGTAACAAAGGTGAAGAGGGTAAAAAATAGGAGACAAATTGTTTTTTTCATACTTGCATTTAATGCGGTGTTACTTCATGTTGGCAGCCTCCTCTGCCGAGGCTCACGACAAAATTAGGACAATAAACTTAGATCAATACTGTAGATGCATATCCCTGCATAGGGAGAAGCCTGACAAAATGGTGAGGAAAGGCTTTTTCTGTGTACTCCAGGGCTCTTGCCCGGTTGTGTAGTTTGTGTTGTAGCCTCAAATCGGAAGCATTCTCAACTACTCTTATGAGGGGAGAAATCCTCTCTCGATTGGAACAAAATTGTGACGGGAGAGAATTTTTTCTGCTTCCCGTCGCAATTTTTGCTTTGGCGGGTGAGAAGAAAAAATCTCACCCGTGAGATCCGCCAGCCCTTTGTTCAAACCGGTGCTGCGAAACCAATCCGATGTTGTATCCCCCACTGGAGATCGGTATTGCCGACGGGAGTATAGACAAACTTGTCACCGTATTTGGCTTTCAAACCCCGATGAGCCAAAAAAGCGATAATGGGCCGAAGAATAGATGCAAAGAGGGGAGAAAGTAGAGACTTCGGTAGGCTTGCTCTGCAATGCCGTGAAGTGCGTAGAAAGTGTTGTCCCAATCGGTTTGACGATTAATTCGGCACTGGGATCCCCTGCAAGGGGTGCATTCCGATGATAAGAGAGAACTTACTAACTATTTGTAACTGGAGGCTACACAATCTCTTTAGCTTGTAAGAGTGGTGGATCTTTCCTACCTTTGTCGGCTGATTGTCGTCGTGTGGCTTCTCGGAAGCGACTGTCGGGATTGAAATAAAGCAGGCTGTTCCCTTGATGGGAGAGGGCGTAAGTCAGCGACCAGGTGTCCGAGGTCGTGGGCTATGAAAAGCAGCTTTTCACCCAGTGGTCCCTTGCGTTGCCTCGTGTGGGAGGTCTATCGATAGCAATTGAAGTCTAACAAATTAAAGGAATAACAGTGGATACACTAAGTTACAAGACCGTCTCCGCAAACAAGGCAACTGTGACCAAAGAATGGGTGATAGTGGATGCGGCCGGTCAAAACCTTGGGCGTGTTTGCTCCAAAGTGGCTAAGCTGCTCAGGGGTAAGTACAAGCCTAACTTTACTCCACACGTGGACTGTGGTGATAATGTGATTGTGATCAATGCCGATCAAGTAGAGCTCACAGGTAAGAAGTGGACAGATCGAGTTTACCTGCGCTTCACTGGTTATCCAGGAGGGCAGCGTGAGTTTACTCCGGAGGACTTGATGAAGAAGGGTGCGGATCGTCTTTTCCAAAAAGTGGTGAAAGGGATGTTGCCCAAGAACCGCCTTGGCCGTTCTTTGATGCGTAATCTCCATGTATATGGGGGAGGTGAACACCTGCACGAGGCGCAGAAACCTCGCATGATTGATCTAAACACTTTGAAGTAAACAAGATATGGAGCAAATCAATGCAATCGGCAGACGCAAAGCAGCCATCGCTCGCGTCTATGTAAAAGAAGGTAGTGGCAAGATCACTATCAACAAGCGTGACATAGCTGTCTACTTCCCCTCTTCTATCCTTCAGTTCATCGTTAAGCAACCGTTGGAGAAACTTGAGGTGCTAGACAAGTACGACATTTCCATCAACCTCAGAGGCGGTGGATTTAAAGGCCAGAGCGAAGCTGCTCGTTTGGGTATCGCTCGAGCTCTGATCAAGATCAATCCGGAAGACAAAGCAGCTTTGCGTGCTGCCGGTTTCGTGACGCGCGACCCTCGTGTCGTAGAGCGCAAAAAGCCGGGACGCCCAAAGGCTCGCAAGAGATTCCAGTTCAGCAAACGTTGATGTATGGTTGTTCGAGGCTATCTCCCTCGGGTTTGTTGCAGAGTGGCATTGTCCTCTCGTTGCTTTTGCCCTATGCCGGTAGCTCTCGTTTCCGCACATTATCGTGTTTAGTATCTAAATCACATGGATCCTTGGGAGCCCAGATTTCGTAGTTGATGCCCCGAGCCTACTATGTGGTTGTATCAGTAATCATTACAAGAACGTAAACGAAACAATGACTAACGTAACATTCGAACAGTTACTCGAGGCCGGTGCTCACTTCGGACACCTTAAGAGAAAGTGGAACCCGGCTATGGCTCCGTACATCTTTATGGAGCGCAATGATATCCACATCATTGACCTGCACAAAACAGTTGCCAAAATAAATGAGGCTGCAGAAGTGATCCGCAATATGGCCCGCAATGGCAAGAAGATCCTTTTCGTAGCCACCAAGAAGCAAGCACAAGAGGCCGTGGCTAAGTATGCTGCTTCGGTAGGTATGCCCTATGTGGTGGAGCGTTGGCCGGGCGGTATGCTCACCAATTTCCCCACTATCCGTAAGGCGGTGAAGAAGATGGCCCAGATCGACAAGATGACTAGCGATGGGACTTTCGACAACCTGTCCAAGCGGGAGAAATTACAGATCTCTCGTCAGCGCGAAAAGCTTGAGAAGACTCTGGGTTCGATTGCCGATATGAACCGCTTGCCGTCTGCTCTTTTCGTTGTGGACGTGATGAAAGAGCACATCGCAGTACATGAAGCGACCCGTCTGGGGATTCCCGTCTTTGGTATAGTCGATACCAACAGTAACCCTAAGGATATCGACTATGTTGTTCCTTGCAACGACGACTCTACCAAAGCAATTGAGATCGTTATGGCCGCTATGTGCGAAGCTATCAACGAAGGTTTGATGGAGCGCAAAGCTGAGAAGGGAGACGAAAAAGAAGAGCAAGAAGAGGGCGGTCGTCGTACGCGCTCGGCTCGTCGCGAGCGTATCCGTCGCAATGACGGCGAAGATGTAGCCGAAGTCGCAGCTCAGGAAGAGCCTGCTACAGAAGCCGAGGTCGCGAGCGAAACGGAGGCCTGATTGTATTTGCAAGGCTTATCTACGAGATAAGTTTTTGTCTCCAACCACGTGCCGGTGGATCGCTCCGGCGATTGCATCTGCACGTGGTCTTTTTATATGCAGCAGCTGCAGAGAGATGGGTTCAAGCTCTCTCAGCGTTGCTCCTACTATTCAGATTACAAACAACGTAGAACAAAATAGATTATGTCTGTTACGATTCAAGATATTGCCAAGCTTCGCAAGATGAGCGGTGCTGGTATGATGGACTGCAAAAAAGCCTTGGAAGAAACAAACTGTGATTTCGAAAAGGCAATGGAAATCATTCGTAAGAAAGGGCAGGCTGTCGCTGCCAAGCGTTCGGATCGCGTTGCTGCCGAAGGCTGTGTATTGGCTGCTCACGATGGGAACTTTGCCGCTGTGGTCTCTCTGCAGTGCGAGACGGATTTCGTAGCTAAAAATCAGGAAACGATTGATTTGACTCAGCAGATCCTTGACGTGGCAATGAGCAAGAAGCCTGCCACAAAGGAAGAACTGTTGCAACTTCCCTTGGCTGATGGGCGTAGCATTGCTGATCATGTGGTGGATCGCACCGGTGTCACCGGTGAAAAAACGGAGATTGGCTCTTACGAGTGTCTCCAAGGCGAAGCCACGACAAGCTATATCCACATGGGAAATAAGTTGGCAACCATCGTATCGTTTAATGAAGCGATTGATGAGCAAATGGCTCGCGACATCGCTATGCAGGTAGCTGCGATGAATCCGGTGGCTGTACTTCCTGAAGAAGTGAGTGAACATACAATTGAGCAAGAACGCACGATCGCAAAAGAGAAAGCTGAGGAAGCTGGCAAACCTGCCAATATCATTGATCGTATTGTAGATGGTGCACTGCAAAAGTTCTTCAAGGAAAATACGCTCTTGCAACAAGAGTTTGTGAAGGACAATAAGGTGACGATTGAGCAGTACCTTCACTCGGCTAGCAAGACTCTGACTGTAAAAGCTTTTCGTCGTGTAAGTCTTAACGAAGAGTAAGTAGTTACTTCCAAGAGGCTCTCAGCCCTGGGAGGTAAAAATCGAACGCCTCACTGTCTGTTTAAATAGGCAGCGAGGCGTTTGATTTTTACGATCCTGTTTTCTCCTAGTTGTGTTTGAAGTTTTTCCTTTAGATCCTGCTTCCCGACTATTGGTACCGGCGGGTGAAGAGTTCGGGTAAGTAGAAGTTTTCGGTCAAAGCCTGATAGGAGGGGGTGTACTGCCCTCTTGCCGATTGAATGGATAGTTCTTCGATTTTGATTTCCTCTGATTGTAATTCTGTATGCGTGTCTTGCCATAAGCTAAGGACGCGCTTGGGCTCTTTCCCCTCAACGGTACGTACATGGCAAAGTCGTACTAACCTCAGTCTTGTTTTTACCGCAGAGATTCTTAACTGTTCAAGTCTGTCGGAAGGACTCACAAGAGCTATTCGTCCTCCTTCAGATAGTAATGGCTTCACGCATTGAAAAAGATCTCCCAAGGAAAACCCTTCGCCCTGATGCCTTGCCATATTACGTTCGTGTAGCGGAGACTTGAGACTGTCATTGAAATAGGGTGGATTACTCACAATGAGTTCGTAGCGACGTGAGGTTAGTTCTGTCGGGGGATTCAGAATGTCCCCTTGGAAAATCCTGACTCGGGAGTGACAGGAGGAGTTCTGCGCATTTCGTTTTGCTGTCATTGCTGCTCGAGGATCTATTTCTATACCTGCAATCTGAGCATAAGGCCAGGTTGTGGCTAGCATCATCCCGATCAAACCGCAGCCACAACCAACATCCAGAATATATCCGCTTTGATGTTGACAACAACGGGCTGTCCATGCTCCTAATAAGACGCCATCCGTGCCAATACGCATTGCACAGTTTGCCTGTGAAAGGCTAAAGTCACGAAAATGAAATAGCTGTTGGTCTTTGTTTTTCATCTCTCCTATTCCGTTGCTAAAGATAAGGAGGATTGCTCTTCTCTCTTTTGAATTGGGAATTTTACCTGGCCAGAAACCGCGAAGAGGCAATCAATCTACTCCATCCTTTATCTTCGGATGAAAAGCAAAATCCTCTGAGTCGAGACTAATCACTTGACCCAGAGGACTTCTAAGCATATCTTCTGAAAATAGGTCTCCTACTCCTCTTTATCTTTGAGAGTTTCAGCCTCAGGTATCATAAAGTCAACGAAACACAGAGCAGCCAAGGCCGTCCCATAGCGTTTCTCAATTGTGATCCCTTCAGTTACGAAGTTAAGTTCTCCGAGATAGTACTGCGAGTAAGTTTTGCGGTGGAGATCGTTGATCACGCGGATAAGACGACTTTCAAGTTCCTCTATTCGGTATCGGCCACTCACTTCGCAAACCAAGCCTCCTACTTTCTCATCGAAGTTTTCATCTTTGTACATCCACGCGTAAACAACACCTGCGGACACGAACTCATCTTGAAAGCCGTGAGATACAGACATGATTGTCTTCATCTCAGAGCCGAAAGGAGGTAGGTCGATCTCGTCCATCGTTGCCAAATGAGCTGTCGCAGGCAAGACGGAAGAGTATGTCATAATATTGAAGTCGGAAATCCCGGCATCATAAAGAGCCATGTGATACGACCCTGCATGAAGCTCCAAGTCGGACTCGCCACTTCCTTTCGTGACAAAGAATTTGTTTGGTATTACGTTCGCATAGACTTTGTTCATCTGATCAAGCTGAATACTTAATGGTTTATAAAATCACCGACCCAACGCATCCGTCACCACATTGCAAGAGGCGGTGTTGTCTCAAGCAGCGGAGCCGATTTTGCTCATACTCCGCGACAAAGATACGAAAGGTTTCAGTATGCGAAAGATCCTCTTGGTAGCTCTCTTTGACTGAGAGAGGCATTATCGCGATGTTCAGAGAGAGGTATTCAGGAATACCGAAGCCCTCCGGGCACAAAGGGTGTGTGAATTCTTTGGCAATATTCATAGATCCGCAAGAAGAAACCCCTCGGTGAAAGATTTCACCGAGGGGTAGCAAGCTTTGAAACAAAACGAGAATAAGTTATTTTACCCGCAGTTTTTGCGTGAATATCGCTTTCCCATTTTCGCTTACGCGGAAGATGTTGATCCCCGGTGCCAATCTCACCGGCAAACGATAGGTAGAAACTCCAGCTGGCAACTGACCGCGATACTGCAGGCTGCCCAAAATGTTGTACACCTCAACAGTCATTGATTTGGACGAATTGTGCTGTATTGCGCACACGCCATCCGCTTCGCTGAGTAAGGAAACCTTTGTCTGAGAGATTTGGCTCAGGCTTTGCTTACTCCAATGTTTCATGTCAACGAAGAATGAAACAGAGTTGCCGTTACCATCCTCCGGCGTTACATCAACCTTTATCCTGAAATCTTCAGTTGCGTTTTGCAAAGCCCCTTTGAACGTGTATGTGGCATGCATCTCGTTGGTGAACCCATAAGTCCCCTTTTCATACTTGGCAACCTTGACTGTTTTGCTATATGAGTCATCAAACTCATCAACTTTGAAACACTGGTCTCCATCACAGAAAGTAGAGATTCCCCAGTTGGTGTTCCCTTTCTGGTTTACCTTAGTGTAAGTAAGCTTGTAGGATTTACCTTCTGCTTGCCCATCAGGCTTGAGATTAAAGAAGATGTCACAGATCGTACTTTCATTTGTCTTGTAATATACTGTCATTGAACCCCCTTGGGCCATCTCAGATTCCCCTCCATTGTACATTACGGCAATGTTTTGTGCTGTGAGGGTCGGGGCAAAAAGTAGCAAGAGTAATGAGCCGAGTATTAAATTCTTCATATTGGTCGGTTTGTATGGTTTAGTTTATTTCTATCTCTATGGTTTCCAACACTGTATTATCCTCTCCGCTGAAAACAAAAGCCACGATGCGAAAGTTCATTGGAGCTGTACGGACACTCTCCAGTACGTAAGCTGGAAGTTGTTGTGTGCATAGGTACTTTGTTCCAAGTTTGATTGCTTCACCCCAAGTTCCGTTGAGGGCTGCACGCAACACGTGATCGTGTTTATGCTTGTCGTTGTGTTTCCCTCCTGGATACTCCTGATATGCCTCTATGTTATTCTCCACGAGCCACAGCTGAACCTTAAGTTTCTCTTGATCGGGCAGCTGAGTATTTCCAGCCACTGTGGACAGAACCTCCACTGTGACCGCTTTACGGTCTTCTGAGAAAGAGGCTTTACCAAATAGGTCCAAGGCTTGAGGTTTTGATAATGCTGTCTTGAGAGAGCTGACAACATCTGATACATTGTTAATGTGTATCACTTTCCCCTCCCTCTGTGTACGATCAACCACAGCAGCGGGTACTGAGCTAAGGCCGATCCATCGAGCATATGCTTCACCGGCAGGAGTGGGTAGGTTGGAGCCCTCTAAGGGTAGAAGATGATTGTGCACAGCAACCATCACCACGCGACTGGAGTAGGGCTGTAGCTCCCCTGCAAGGGCTTTGTGCAGCTTATCCGCAAAGACGGGGCAGTTGGAGCATTTCTGCCCCGTATAGTCCTCCAGTAACACAATATGCTTGGAGTTGTCCTTGGGCTGTTCCTGACTCTCTATCGGTTTTACTCTATCCGCCTGGTCTATTTTGTCGCAAGCGGTAAAAGCTATGCTGCATAGTAAAAGGACCTTGGTTAGTTTATTGAGATATATCATAGGGACTACTTTTTAGAAAGAACCATTATAAGAGAGGTACACTCCTTGTGTGGAGGGCATTAAGCGACAAACCCCACCAGAGCAGTTGATTCCCTCACGAGTCCGTCCTCCGGAGAGCTGGATGCGGTGAGCCCCCTGAGTGTAAGCTATCGAAGCCATATAGTAGTGTTCTTTGGTCAGCCCTACGTTGAATTGGTCACTGATGGAGAACATCAAGTTGGGTTGTATGGACAGCTCAGCCAAAGCGAAGAGCCAATCCCCCTCCCCTTGTTTGGTTGTGAGGTACTGTAGCTCGGTACGAAGCTGCAGGTTATTGCTGATTTTGTGCTTGCCATCATAAATGAAGACATTGGTGTGGTACATCCCCGGGTGTGGCACTCCTTTGCGAGCATTGTCTTCATCATAGCTGTCTCGATGGCCTATGATCACATCCTTGTTATACTTCTGGTTAATGTAGGTAAACGTGAAACTATAGGAGGGACTAATCTTCTTTGAGACTTCCACATTGATGTCTTGGAAATATAAATTTCCCATTCCCCAAAAGTTACTACGGTAACCGTCTCCGCCCATGATCGCTTCTTCGAAGCCATTATCTCCAGGCTTCAGTGCAATTGCTTTGCCCTGCCTATCCTGCCAAATTTGCTTAATGCCGCGTATGTGAGAAACATTGAGGCGGATTTGTGTGCCATACCTACCTCCCAATGGGGTCTTTCGTTTGAACGTATAGCGGAATTCGCCCTGGAAAGCCCATTCTCCCGCCGGCTGTGTTGCGTACGGATAGAGGGCTGCCAAACTGTAAGTCTGCTGTTGAGAGAAAGGAGGAAGATAGTTAATGTGCAACGGGAGGCCCAGCACGGAGCGCTTGGACAGGTAGTTGAAATTTTCACTTCGCTTGGCCTGTAGTAGTGCACTCATTCCTGAGCGAGCATACGAAGCTGAGAGCATTGTCACAGAGCCGTTGTGGTAAATGTACTTGTTGTCGGCTGTTGGATCGTTGTATTTGTACGCATATTCCCCATAAATGGACGCGCCCCCTTTTTGGAAGGACAAACGTCCTCCCCATACCGGTACTCTTTTCGGGAGATTGAGTCGCATGGACTTGTTGGCAATGGCGAGGGGAATAACTTCGTCGCCTTCGTACTTTGATACAAAACTACCGGCAAAACTCAAGTAGGTATCGTGTTCTCGGAGAGTGCTGATCCATTTGTCGAGACCCAATTCAAGATCGAAAGCCGAGAGATAGCCGCGATCTGGATTGAAGAATCGGAGCGTGCGATCGAAATAGTGTCTCTGCTGACCAGTGAGAGCCTTGATGGTCATTCCACCTATGGGCCTTAAAGCAAGTTTGGCTCCTCTGATTGAGTTGTCGATTCCCAGGCTGCGTTCTTCGTATGAGCGGAGGACAATCCCACTGCCAAATTGCTCGTAGAAATCTCCGAGGCTCAAATCAGCGAAAGAACCCAATCGCCCCGTTAGCCCGATGTAGGGGATTCCCCTTCCCTTGTTGTCTTCATTTCCCGGCAAGGGTCTGGAGAGTTCCTCAAATCGCACACGAGCTTCGAGGTAATTGTTTTGTAGGATAGCTGTAACGTAGCTATTGCCGAACCACTGTTTGTTCGTTTTTGTCTCGGTGGATAAAAGCATATCCGACTGCACGTTGAACGAAGCTTTTAGTGGCTGCCAGGAGGGTAGCAGACATACTGGAACCTTCTCCTGTATCTCTACTAAAGATTTCCGGATTTCATTGTCGTGGCGAAAGTCCGAACTGTCTTTGGGAGAGGCATAGCATACAGTCGCGAGCGATAGTCCAACGAAAGGGAGCAATAAAAGTTTCATCACACTATTTGGGGAAGAAGCGTACTACAATCTTACTTCATTTCTTTGCCTTTATTCAAACACTCGCGTACGACCTCAATCAAGTGTTGTTCCGATCCCTCGGTATAGCCACTATGGTTGTAGACCACATTGCCTTTACCATCCAATATGAATACGTGTGGTACCTGATTGACATTCATTGCGCGCTTGAAGTCACCGTTGGTATCTAGTAAGACTTGGTATTCCCATCCGTTGCCGGCAACCAAAGGCTTCACGCGCTGGGCATTCTGCCCATCGTCAATTGATACGGCTACTAGGCGGACACCTGTTTCGTCTTGCCAATCCTGATACACCTCATGAATTGCTTTCAACTCTCTGAGACAGGGTTTGCACCAAGTAGCGAAGAAACTGACGATGATGGGCTTGCCTCCATCGCTTAGTTCAGCTGTGTTTACGGTTTTTCCATCAATGTCTTTGAGTTCTACAGACGGAAGTTGGGCAAGTGCCACTGTGGGCAAGACCAACGCGAATAGGAGGAGTACAATCTTTTTCATCCTTGCTTATTCTTTTTCTTGTTGCTATACCAACCTTGTGGAGACATGTCAGAAGAGAAACAAAATCAACTAACGTGTCGCACAATGCAAGTTAATCTGTGTATGTCATGGACAAAGGTAAGAAAACCTATGATACAAAAAACAGGGGCCTCAGAGTTGAAAGAGCAGTCGTAGTGATACTCTCTTTCAAATCTGAGGCCTAAAAGTTGGGAGCTACTCTTTATTTGAGCAGCATACCGGAGGATACTTCGTTTGCTTTGTCATCCCCACAGAGCATGGAGACAATCTCCAGGGCGAAGTCCGCGGCATAGGCAGGCCCACGCCCCGTGATGATGTGCTCATCACGGACGACACCATTGGGCAGGGGTTGGGCTCCGATGAGTTTTTCTTCAAATCCAGGGTAGCAGGTCATCTTTCGTCCGACACTGATACCCAAATCACCCAATATCATCGGTGCAGCGCAGATTGCCGCAATAGGCCGAGTTGCTTCATGTTGTCGCCGGATGGCTTCTCGAAGAGAATTGCAGGCCATCAAATTGGCAGCTCCGGGCATTCCACCTGGCAGGATGAGACATGCTGCATTTTGGAGATCAGCCCGAGCTATCGTCGTATCAGTCAGGATTGACACTCGATGTGTCCCTTCCACTTGATTATTTTCTTTAATAGAGACGGTCGTTACGGGGATGTCGGCTCGGCGGAGGATGTCCACTACGGTTAGGGCTTCGATCTCTTCGAAACCATCGGCAAAGAAGACAAATACGGAATTCATAGCTTGTGTGTTTGTGTATAATTCAACTTCTGGTAGAACTTTCTGTGCATACCCTTTCTTAATTCTCAACGGAAGTCATATCTGTAAGTGATGGCTCCCCTTTGGGTGGGTGCACTGGATACCTCATTGAAGCGAGTGCGTTTGGCTGCTTCTATGGCGGAAGATCTCATTCCTGCATCGGCGATATTCGTTCCGGAAGGGTCGATCCAAGCATTGACGACAAGTCCGGAAGCGTTCACCTCAATACCTATGCGGATGGTGCCACGAATGGCCGAGGCGTAAGTAGGACGTACAGGTCGGCCTCCATTGCCCACGATGCTACGACCACTTAGTGAGTAGGAGTCTCCACTCCCTTGTGGTTGCCCTTGATTGCCGGTCCCTGATTTTCCACTCCCTTGGCTGTCACTTTTGCTACGGCCACGACCAAAAGCTCCGGCTACATCCTCCCCGATTCGTTGCTCGGCCTGTTTTCGCTCGGCTTCGGCTTTGCGAGCCTTGGCGATTTCTTCCTGCTCTCTTCTGCGTTCTTGCTCGGCTCTTTGTTGTGTTTCCTTTCGCCGTTTTGCCTCGGCTACATTGACCTTGGGAGCTTCGTTGTGCGTCAGAGAGTTTACAGGATCCTGCCTCTTTTTGTTGGTCTTGGGTTTGGGTGTTGAGAATTGCCTTGCTGGGAGGTTGGGCTGCTCGTTTTCTCGCACGTTGCCACGCGCAGGCTCTTCAGAGCCGGCCTTGGGCTCTTCTAGATCTCCATGGTTTACCAATATCAACTCCACCATCCGAGTTGGAGGCGGTATGGAGGAAAGATGCAGCAGTGCGAGCCCACCTATCAGCAAGATGTGCAGGCCTATAGCGGTCAAAGCGGATACAATCCGTTGGCGGTCCACGTCTTTCATTCCCTCTATCAACTGTCTATATCCGCAACCTTGGTTGCCAACATAATGCGTATATCGGCTCTGGAAGCTAGAGTAATCACTTTTACTACCTCTTTGTAGGGGACACTCTCATCGGCGTATATTGCCACATAGACATCCGGATTGGCCTCTCTGTATTCGACAAACTTAGGCACTATCTCTTCTTGACTGATTTCCTGCTCTATCCCCTGCCCGTAGGCTAAGTAGTAGCGAGAATCTGGAGTGAGTGTCAGCCGCAATATCTCGGTGGTGGAGTTTGCTTGTTTATCGGAGGATGGCAGGCTTACTTTGACCACGTTGGGGATCACAAAAGTCGATGTGATCATAAAGAAGATAAGGAGCAAGAAAATCACGTCCGTCATCGAAGCCATACTGAAAGACGGACTACTGCCGGCACGTCTTTTTAGGCTCATACTCGCTCATTGATTAGGTCCATAAACTCCAGTGTTCTGGTCTCCATCTTATTGACGACCTTATCGGTGAGTGCCACCAGGTAGTTGTACCCGAAAAGTACGATAATACCTACTACGAGACCACCCACTGTGGTTACCAATGCTTGGTAGATACCCCCGGCAAGCATCCCAATATCGGCACCACCGGCTGCTGCACCGGACATGTTGTAGAAGGACTCGATCATCCCAGTCACCGTGCCGAGGAATCCAATCATTGGCGCAATGGCTGCGATGGAGGCCAATACGGGCATCCCATTTTCCAGCTTGCCGACTTCAATATTTCCTACGTTCTCAATGGCAACTAAAATATCGCTCATCGGACGGCCGAGACGACTCAATCCCTTTTCGATCATTCGGGCGGAAGGGGTATTGGTGTTGTGGCAGAGATTGATGGCCGAATCCAACTTACTATCGTGCAGATAGTCTTTGATTCGCTCCATGAACGCATTGCCTTCTTTGCCGGCTTCACGTATTTGCATCCACTTGCGGACGAACAAATAAACGGCAATGAGGGAAAGGGCGAGCAGCACATACATGATGGGGCCTCCGTATTGGGCCAGTTCCCATAGCGAGGGTGCAGGTGCAGGCTCAGTGCTCACAGCCGGAGTTGTTGTTCGGATCACAGTGTCGGTAGTTGTTGGGTCTATTTGTAGCAAAGGAAATACGTTCATACGGATCAGATGGGTAAGTGTCATAGGGTTTATCGTTTGAGAAAGTTTCGTTGAGTGATTACTGTCTTATGTGTTAGCGCAGGCAATTCAAATAAGCTGCAATAGTCTTCTCCAGTCCCAGGTAGAGGGCATCGGCGATCAGGGCATGGCCGATAGAGACCTCATCCAGATGGTTGATTGATTGGGCGAAGTAGCTCAAGTTGTCCAAATTGAGGTCATGCCCTGCATTGATGTCCAAGCCCAGCTGCGATGCGTAGTTGGCAGCTGTCACAAACGGAGCCACCGCTGCTATACGGTCTGTGTGGTAGCCGGTAGCATACGGCTCGGTGTATAGCTCAATGCGGTCTGTACCCGTTTCTTTCGCAGCCGCGATGGTCGCCAAAGATGTACCTACGAAGATGGATGTTCGGATGCCTAGCTGATGAAATCGGTCTACCAGAGATTTCAAGTGGTTGAAGTGTGTTTCCACATCCCAGCCTGCATTGCTGGTCAAAACATCGGGAGCGTCGGGTACCATTGTCACCTGAGTGGGGCGTACCTTTTCGACCAAGGCGATGAAACGCTCATCGGGGTTGCCTTCTATGTTGAGCTCTGTCTTTAGGTGTGCTTTTAGTTCGAGGACATCACTATAGCGGATATGTCTCTCATCCGGCCTGGGATGTACGGTGATACCTTCGGCACCGAACCGCTCACAGTCGAGAGCGACTTGTAGCACATTCGGGACATTACCCCCGCGTGCATTCCGCAGGGTGGCGATCTTATTGACGTTTACACTTAGTCTTGTCATCGGTTTGGTCTATATTTGCCTTTCGCAAAGGTAAGTTATTATCCAAGATAAAATAGCGCATCACAACCCCATGAAAGTAGCAGTTTTTGGGAGCCAGCACAAGGTCGATCAGGCAGAAGATATCATTCGGGTTCTCAGTAAATTAGGCTCGGTGGCAGACCTTAGTATCGAGCGGCAGTTTTATGGTTTTGTCCGTCGTAGTCTCGGGCTACGGATCGACTGCAATATTTTGGAGGATGAGTTGCCGGCCGGTACGGACTATGTGGTCTCGATTGGGGGCGATGGCACTTTCTTGCGAGCCGCACGCTGCATCGGTGCCAAGCAAACTCCTATCTGGGGGATTAATTCCGGTCGATTAGGGTTTTTGACGGATGCCGATTGTTCCGATGCAATTCACCTGATAGACAGACTAGTAAAGCGTGAGTTTAGCCTTGAGAGCCGCTCTGTCTTGGCCGTAAAAGTGGGAGAGCAATACACTGGTTATGCTCTGAATGAAGCCGCTATTATGAAGCGGGAGACTGGCTCCATCATATCTGTGGATACGCACCTTGGAGAGGACTATTTGGCTGCATACGATGCAGACGGATTAATCATTGCCACGCCTACTGGTTCGACGGCCTATTCATTGTCGGTCAATGGGCCTCTGATTATGCCTCAATCGCAGGATTTTGTTCTCTCGCCTATTGCACCGCATACGCTGAACATGCGCCCTTTAATCGTGCCGGACGATACGGTTATCTCTCTGAGAGTCAGTTCGCGAAGCGATAGCTTCTTGCTTTCGCTGGACGGCAACGTGACTCCTTTCGATTGTGGGGAAAGTATTCACATCAGCAAGGCCGACTATTGTGTACGTCTGATGAAGGTAGCCGGTCACTCTTTCGCTGATACGCTTCGCAAGAAATTGATGTGGGGAGCGTCCGTTCGCCTTTGAATTCCCTTTTGCTTGGGGAGTCTCTTTCCTTTCGTAGCCCTTGCAAGAAACATTTTTGTCACTCCGAGGAGTGCCTCTTTTCTGCTGTGTTTTTTGCTTGATGTGAGACACAAAATAACCCCACATGTCGGAGCGATTACTACGACGCGTGGGGTCATTTGCTGCGACACGTCAGAGTTTTTGCTCTCAGGCGTCGGAGTTTTCGCTCTGAGGTGAGAGGCGTGTCTGTAGATGAAGTTGCCAGTTCCAGGCCGATCGGAGGGAGGCTGCCAGTGGGGTGCTGGCTTGCCAATGGAGGTCCCTTTGGGCTTTGGAAGGGTCGGCCCATATCTGCACGATGTCTCCTGCTCTCCGATCTGCGAAGATGTAGGGGAGATGAAGGTGGTTTACTTGCTCGAATGTTTGGATAAGCTCAAGCACAGATATGCCTTTGCCCGTGCCGAGATTGAACGCTTCGCAGGTCGGCACTTCCTGAGGCGGAGCCGTAAGTAGTCGGCGGATGGCTGCCACGTGAGCCCCTGCCAAATCATTGATGTCGATATAGTCTCTGATACATGTGCCATCAGGGGTCGGGTAGTCTTTGCCGAAGATGCTGAGTCGCTCACGGATATTTGCTGCTGTTTGGCAAATGTAGGGGAGGAGGTTCTGCGGTACACCTCTCGGTAGCTCTCCTATCTTGGCTGAGGGGTGTGCTCCTATGGGGTTGAAGTAGCGTAGGAGGATAGCTTTGTAGGTTGTTCCAGCCGTGACCGTATCGCAGATGATCTCTTCGGCTATTTGCTTGGTGTTGCCATAGGGAGAAGTTGCCGGTAAGATGGGGCTGCATTCGGTCACGGGTTGTACTGTTGCTTCCCCATAGACGGTACAAGAGGACGAGAATACAAAAGCCGTGGCACCGTATTGATTGGCAGACTGAAGGAGAGAGAGCAGGGAATTGAGGTTGTTGCGATAGTATTTGATGGGCTGGTGTATGGATTCGTTGACCGCTTTGTGCGCAGCGAAATTGATGACACCTTTGATTGTCTCTTCCGTTTCAAAGATTTTGCTCACTGCGGCGATGTCTGCTACATCCGCTTGATAGAAAGCAGGGCGGTAGCCAATGATACCTTCTATACCTTCAAGTACAGAAAACTCGCTGTTGGATAGGTCGTCTACAATGATCGGTTCGTAGCCGGCCTGAACGAGGGCGACGGAAGTGTGGGAGCCGATGTAGCCCAAACCTCCTGCGACCAAAATTTTGATTCCCATCAGAGAAAATAATTAACGGTTGCCAAGTTCGCTGTTGATTGATTGGATGTAGCCAAGAAGTTCGTCCCGACCGTCTCCTTTGGTAGACGAGGTGATGAAAAGAGGTGGCAACTCCTCCCAATCTTCCAACAGTCGTTGCTTGTATGCTTCGACCATTTCGGTTGCTTTGCTGCGACTTAGCTTGTCGCTTTTGGTGAAGACAAGCGCAAAAGGAATGCCTGCCCCACCCATACGGTTGATGAAGGTAAGGTCAATTTCTTGAGGCTCATGACGAATGTCGATGAGGATGAAAAGATTGACAAGCTGTTCTCTCTTGAATATGTAGTTGTCTATAATGCGTTGCAGCTCGTGTCTCTGCGCTTTGGACCTCTGAGCATAGCCGTATCCGGGCAGATCGACCAAATGCCAAGTTTCGTTGATCAGAAAATGGTTGATTAGGAGGGTCTTGCCGGGTTTTTGGGATGTATTGGCCAGCTGCTTTCTCCTCACCAACATGTTGATAAGGGATGATTTGCCTACGTTGGATCGACCAATGAAAGCATACTCTGGCAGCGAACCCTCGGGGCATTTGCGCACATCCGAGTTACTCATGACGAAAGTGGCGGATTTTATCTCCATAGCTTGTCCGTATTTGTCTCGAACAAAGATAGGGCAATGGACTGATTCTTACAGAAGACCTTCTCGCTCAGCTGCTGCGATGGTACGCCTCAGTCCCTCTTCCAACTTAACTTTCGGTCGGAACCCTAGTGCTCGTATCGGCTCATCGTTGCAAATCCAGGAGCGTTGTTTGAAGATGCGATATTTGTCTAAATTCAGAGGGGTGACACGGCCACTGATATGCCCCACGATCTCTCCGACAAGACAGGTTAGATAGACGATGGGTAGGGGGATCCCCATATGTAGCACACGCTTGCGGCCGATCAACCGTTGTGCTAACCTCCCGAATTCAGCATCGGTATACACGTCTCCGTCCGTGAGCATGTACCGTTGGCCTATGGCTTGGGGAGCATTCAATACGAAGAATGTTGCTTCGGCCACATCGGAAGCGTAGACAAAGGTGAGGTGTTGTTTGCTTAGCCCGGCCGTAAAGTCCCAGCCTTTCTTTATTGCTTGCAGTGCCATTAGGTAGTCTCGATCTCCAGGACCATAGACTCCTGTCAGGTGCATGATAGAGAAAGGAAGACCGCTTGCAATGAGAAATTGCTCAGCCAGTTGTTTAGATTTTCCGTAGTCGGTATTCGGTTGTTGCAGATCTTCGGATGAGATTGCTTTGTCAGTTAGGTGTGGAGGTCCGTATGAGCCTAAGCTACTCATTAAGATGAAGCGATCGGGGCAATGCTCAGTCATGGCAAGCCCCTCAACTAAATGCTTTGTTTGAATGGCATTCACTTGATAGAATAGTTCACGCTTGGGAGTCTTGGTCAAGCCGGCGTTGTGAATGACATAGTGCCAAGTCGCTTCCCCTTTTGGTGCCAATCCACTGACTTGGTCGCGGATGGTTTGAGGCGAACTGTAGTCCAACTCAATCAGGTGGATACGGGGATCGGTGAGTTTGTCTCTTCGGCTCCCTCGGCGTATTGCGGCCCACACCTCATAGCCTTGATTTAGAGCTTCGTGTACTAAGTAGCTTCCGATGAAGCCGGAGGCTCCGGTGATGAGGACGCGCGTCTGTTTTCCTGGTCCCATAGATGAAGGAATGTAGCTGAGTTTTTACTTGTCCGAAGTTAATCCTTTCTTCGGTCAATTTAAGTTCCAAAAGGAAAGGAGGCTGGGCAAACTATTGCGCCCAACCTCCTTCTTATTTTCCCCGGAGCAAAGTAGTCAGTGTTGTGATAAAAAGACGGAAGGTTCGTGCAATCTAGCCCAAGTAGCTTTTGAGGAGCTTGCTCCGATTGCCTTGTCTGAGTCGGCGGATAGCCTTTTCCTTGATCTGTCTGACGCGCTCACGTGTAAGACCGAACGTATCACCGATCTCCTCCAGTGTCATCTCCTGTCTGTCTCCGATACCGAAAAAGAGTTTCACGATCTCAGCTTCGCGCTCTGTGAGAGTAGCGAGAGTCCTATCAATCTCCTGAGCCAGCGATTCGTTCATTAGGGATGTGTCTGTATTGGGCGTGTCGTTGTTTACCAAGACATCAAGTAAGCTGTTATCTTCCCCCTCTACAAATGGGGCATCCACTGAGATGTGCCTGCCAGATACTTTCAGTGTGTCGGTAATTTTGTCCTCGGGAAGATCAAGCTCCACTGCCAATTCCGAAGAAGATGGGCGACGTTCGTTCTCTTGTTCAAACTTCTGCAAGGCTTTGGTTATCTTGTTCAGAGTTCCCACCTGATTGAGGGGAAGGCGCACAATACGAGACTGCTCGGCCAACGCTTGCAGGATGGACTGCCTGATCCACCACACTGCGTAAGAAATAAACTTGAACCCACGAGTTTCGTCGAATTTCTCAGCCGCTTTTATTAGGCCCAAGTTCCCCTCGTTGATCAAATCCGGAAGGCTAAGTCCTTGGTTCTGGTATTGCTTGGCCACAGACACGACGAAGCGCAAGTTGGCTCTCGTGAGCTTCTCCAGCGCTCTCTGGTCTCCGCGCCTAATTGCTTGAGCCAGCTCCACTTCTTCTTCTACTGAGATAAGCTCTTCCCTTCCGATCTCCTGTAGATATTTGTCGAGTGACGCACTTTCGCGATTAGTAATGGATTTGGAAATCTTTAACTGCCTCATTTATCAACTCCTGTATTATTAAGAAACCGGTCCGAGCTGTTTTGTTTGAGCTTCGGAGAAGCCCTCTCCAAGACTTTGGCCTGATCCTTTTTTTGCCGCCAAAGGTCTTGGAGAGGAGCCTACCGCGTAGATTACATAACGCGGAGCGCAAAGATACGACTTTTATCTAGACTTCTTGTCAAGTTCTATAGTGTAGTACTTGATGTTGCCATTGGGCGGATAGAAGCCTTTTAGGACGAGGGTTTTTTCTCTATTGCTGCTATTTGAAGCTTCGAGCACGATATCCCGCATATCCTCTGTGGTACGTACTGGATTTCCATTGATCGACAGAATTACGTATCCGACCTGTACCCCCGCTTGTTTCATCTTACCAGCTCCGATTTTGTCTACTCGCAGCCCATAGGAGATACCATAGCTCAGGCGCGTATCCTCATCGATTTGTCCAAACGAAGCTCCCAATACGTCCACATCTTGAGGCTTAAGGATGTTCAGCCCCCCTTGAGTATTCTTGAGTGTGACGGTCATTGTCTTGTTCGCTCCGCGGCGGTCGATCCCCACCTTAATCTTGTCTCCCGGGCGGTAGCGAGCTAATAACTCGAGCAGGCTGGCGGTATTGACAACTTTTTGTTCACCGATGGAAGTCACCACATCTCCCTCCTTGATGCCGGCTGCGAGTGCAGAACTAACTTCGGCAAAGCCCTCTACTACAGCTCCGTTGTGGGCTTTAAGTTTGTATTTCTCGGTGTTTGCCTCGTCTATATCTGAGCAAATAACGCCCATCACGGCCCGTTGCACAGTCCCGTATTCCTTGAGATCTGCAACAACTTTTGATGCTATACTAATTGGTACAGCGAACGAGTAGCCAGCATAGTTGCCCGTTTGAGAGAAGATCATCGTGTTGATCCCCACCAGTTGCCCCCTGTCATTGACAAGGGCGCCACCACTATTGCCCGCATTGATAGCTGCATCTGTCTGGATAAAAGACTCGACTTGCAGTTTCCCTCCTTGTGCCGAGGTTGATCGTGCTTTGGCACTCACGATCCCGGCCGTAACGGTAGAGGTCAGGTTGAATGGGTTGCCGACAGCCAGTACCCACTCGCCAAGACGGAGTTCGTCCGAATTTCCGAATGGAATGGTAGGCAAATTTTTTGCATCCACTTTGATCAAGGCAATATCTGTGTCAGAGTCGCTACCGATCAGTTTGGCCTCAAAGGAGCGATTGTCGTTGAGTCGGACGGTAATTTTATCGGCTCGCTCCACCACGTGATTGTTGGTGATGATATAGCCGTCCGTGCTGATAATTACTCCGGAACCATAACCCACGACCGGCCTTGACTGCGGCCGCTGGAAGCTGCGACCACTACCCCCGAAAAAGAACTCGAACGGGTCGATGAACTGCTGTTGATCTATTTGTTGGCTTCCCTTCACCTTGATGTGGACAACCCCATGCACTGCGGATTCGGCCGCCGCTGTCAAGTCAGGGAGATTGGAGGCAGATCTTGATGTCTGGTTGTAGGATGCTTGTTTGAAGCCATAGACCTCCTGTGTTGGGATCTCTTCAGCGGAAGGAAGGCCCGTGATGTGGTATGTGGCTACAGAGGTTGTTGCACTCAAAGCCACCACTGCCAAAGAGAGGGCAGCGTATTTCCATTGTTTCTTTTTCATGTGGTTAGCTTTTGTTGTTCTTATTAGCGGTCGTCTTGCATGTGTACAACTGAAATTGGGAATCAGATCCTGACTCCGAACTTCTCGCTACACAACGCGAATACCGCCCGCTCTATTGTGCTGCGGTGTAAATAAGAAATTGTACGTTGGAGGGGAGAGGGGTATTGCAAGGAAGTGTAAGGCCGAATCCTCCGTGCCTTACGCTTGACGGCTGGCCATCGCTTGGTCAATGAGAGTGAGATGAGCCTCTCCCGCAAGTTTGATGTCGCTTACGATGCCTGCTGCGGTATCTTCTTCTTCTACCTGCTCACGGATAAATTTCCAGAAGAAATCTTGGCTAGCCATATCACGGGCTTCGCTCGCCACGCGCACGACATTCTCTATCAGCTCCGTCACCTTACACTCATGCTCGTAAACCTGCTCAAACACCTCCAATGGGGTGCCGAAATCCACCGGCACAGCGGCAAGGGCTCCAATCTCTACCTTTCCTCCTCTTTTGTTGAGGAAATCAGCCATTTCATAGGCGTGCTCCATTTCTTCTCGGCTTTGGGCAAAGAGCCATTGAGCAAACCCATTATAGCCTACGTGCTTGAAGTGCATGGACATAGAGAGATAGAGGTTGGAAGACCACATTTCTGCATTGATTTGCTTGTTGATTGCTTGACGAACGGTTTCTGATAGTTTCATATGCATTTACTCGTTTGTTGTGAGCCTGTTTCTTGGACACAGTTAATCATTCACTTCCTATTCGTTCAATAAACAAGCCCAACAAGTCAATAGTTCATCCTCTGCGAATCGGAGGCTTGGTTTGTCGAGGTCCGATTGGGCAGGGCTATTCGTTTTCTGAGACTGAAGGAAGGGATGGGCATAATCCAAAGACCCCGGGGAAGTGAAGCCCCGGGGTCTTTGGATTATAAAAGGAGAGGAAACTCGGTCGAAGTCTTATCGAAGGACAAGTTTGCGAGTGAGCTTACCTGCCTTTACTACGTAGGTGGCGCGAGGTAGGTCGGCTACGGGTATAGCCAATTTACCCTCGGCATCAGTGCGTAATCTCAGCACCATGCGGCCATCCATTGTATAGAGGGCTACTCGAGCATTAGCTGCCACACCTTCCATATGCACAAGGTCTGAGGCAGGGTTGGGGTAGAGCTGCAACTCCGTGTTTTCTATCGAAGCAACAGATTCAACAGATCCTGTGTACTCTATAGGCTCGTTGTCGTTGTAATCGTAAACCTTCCAGCCTCGTTTCGTTGCCTCTGCGACGTCTTCCTTTGTGCAGACATTGGATTCTCCGGAGCTGGACTTCTTGAAGATTACGATCAATTCCCCTTGCGTGCCACTTTTACTCAAGTCGGGCAAGCTTAGGATCATCTCCCTCATTTTTTTCCCACGCAACTGGTTGGAATAGCAGGAGACTTTGGTCAAGGAACCCTGTTGGGCAAAGGTGATGGATTCGAGTCCATTACCAGCGCAATCGATTTGAGTGGCTGAAGGACAGGCCGATGCATCTAAACTTTCGAATGCTCCCTTTCCGATAACCAGAGAGTTGAGCGTACCGTTTATCGCAATATCTTGGGCGTCGGGAATGTAATGCACGGTATAGCTCCCGTATGCCCACGCCCCATCTACCGTGTAATCTCCCTGGGACCTAGCCGTGATAAGGAATGACGGTGACTTATCTACAGTCTTGGACAACTTGAGGCGTACTGTACCTTCTCCGGGCAGGTCACTTCCTGTGTAGAGGCCCATGCCTTTTTTCTGTACTTTCCAATTGCGTTTTGTGGCGATAGCTACATCTTCCTTTGTGCAGATGTTGCTGTCACCTTCTTCATTTATGATTCGCAATATACCGGTTGTGGTACCTTTGGTGGGAAGGCTCTCAACCATTGCGCGCATCTTATCTTTTCTGAGGCGGTTCAGGAATATGAAAATCTCCTCTATGTCTTTGCAGGAAGAGAAATCTATTTCTGCGATTCTGTTGTTGCTGCACTTTAGTTTTTTGAGTGCAGTACAGTCCTTGAGGTCTATGGTAGGAAGCCAGTTGTCGGGACAGTCGAGTGTTTCCAGCTTCTTGCATTGAGACAGATCAAGGCTTGCTAAAGCGCAATTCCTTGCATCTGCAGTCTTCAATGAGGTGCAGCCGGAGACGTTGAGGCTTTTCAGTGTGCGGTTGTTATAGCAATTCAGGCTTACCAAAGCTGTACAACCGGAGAGGTCGAGATCTACGAGTTTGTTGTTGTTGCAGGCTAGTTTCTCCAGATCTTTGTTGTTTGCGGCTTGCAGTTCTGTAATGTTGCTGAACGTGCATTCGAGGCCTTTGATCTTCCCTTCGATGCTAATCGTTGGGCTTTCTACTGTGTACTTGATCTCTTGTCCATTGACAAACTTGTTGGCATCCTTCACGCCCGTGATGGTCACGTTGCCATCGGCTTCGATCTTCAACTTGATGGTTTTTTCCGAAGTTTTCAATGTGATGGCAGCTTGAACTGATGAGGCACTCAGCAAGAGTGCAAGCGAGATCAAGCCCGCGGACAGACACCCCTTTAACAGTCTTTTCATATGAAACTAATTTATTAAACTTACCTGGGGTGCTTTGACTCTCCGTGTCATCCCTTGTCGTTGAGAACTTGCAGCCTACACCCTCAGGCCGCAAAGCTAATCATTTAATCTTATCCCTCGTTTCTAAGGAAGGCGAAATGACTAAAAGTGAGTATGGCTGGATCTCGAGGTAAGATCTCTCTCAAGGACAGCTCTTTGGGGACCTCTTGCGTTACCTTAGGAAGGAGAGGGGATGCTCCGACACGAGAGACTGAGAATTTCCACGTGTCCGGGTAAATATTCTCACGCGTGGGAGCACTTGCTCCCACGCGTGAGATTTTATTCGAGTTGAGGAATGTTGTGCGAAAGCACTGTCGAGTCAATTCCTTTTGCGTTGTTACAACTCAAAAATAGGCCCGATGAAAGATTTGTTCTTTTGCAGGCCATAGACGGTATTGGTGAGGGATGGATAGATTTTGGAACGGCAGATTGTGATCCCCCGTTGTAGGTATTTTGTGGCGTATGCGTCCCTCAGCTTGAAGGGTCTCGCCCTTCGGGCTGACAAACTTTGTACCTTTGGGAAGTCGTGGGAGCATTCATCGTAGCAACCGCGCAATGTATCACTTAAAACCTATTACTATGGCTTGCAATCATCAGCATACCGGGCAGGAAGGTCGCTTGCATTCGCATGTGCACGGGCAAGGGATTGAGCATGAGGGGCACTGTCACAAGCATGAGCATGAACACGAACATGAGGGGCATTGCCATGGACACAGTCATGGTCATGTCCATGGACACCACCACCATCATCATGGTGAGGGTAATTTACTCTTTGCGTTTTCGCTTAACCTGCTCTTTGCCGTCATCGAATTGATAGGAGGCGTGTGGACCAACTCTGTTGCGATCCTCTCCGATGCACTACATGACTTTGGTGACAGCATCTCCCTCGGTGTGGCCTGGCGATTGCAGAAACTCTCGGAAAAGAAACGCAATGCCTTCTATACCTACGGCTACAAGCGGTTTTCTCTCTTGGGAGCCCTGCTGATTTCTGTTATCTTGCTCGTGGGGTCTTTCTTCGTACTCCATGCAGCTATCGAGCGTCTGATAGATCCCGTGGATAAGGTCAACGAAACAGGGATGCTTATCTTGGCTATCATCGGATTGGTGATCAATGGAGCAGCGGCTCTGAGGTTGAGTAAGGGAGGCAGCCTAAGCGAACGTGCCGTGATGCTGCATATGATGGAGGATGTGTTGGGCTGGGCGGCTGTCCTGATTGTGAGTATTGTGATGCACTTCGTCTATTTACCAATATTGGATCCCATCCTCTCTATCGCGATCACTGTTTGGATACTATACAATGTGTACCGCAATCTGCGTTCCACGCTCAGAGTCCTTTTGCAGGGATCGCCCGAGGAGGTTGATTTGAGAAGCCTCGAAAAGGAGCTTGCTGCCATACGCGGAGTCTGCTCGTTGCACGATCTCCATGCATGGACCCTCGATGGAGAACGCCATGTGCTGACTGTGCATATCGTGGCGAAGAGGTGTGAAGAAGCTCTACAGATTGAGGAGCAGTCTCGTATCAAGGAAGAGGCCCGTGAGTGCTGCCGTCGCTACGATATCGGGCATGCTACGATAGAGATTGACTTTCCCGGTCACTCTTGTGGTTTGGAGAATTGCTGATCTTTTCCTTGACAGATAGCCTGCTCCCCCTTTACCGTTGCTCGGCGAGCTTTCATTACTTTTGCGTTGCACTCTTAGACGGGTGGCGTGGCGGTTATGAATACGTTTGGGAATATATTTAGGCTCACAAGTTTTGGCGAGAGCCATGGGCCTATGATAGGAGGTGTCATAGATGGTTGTCCGTCTGGTCTGTATATTGACAGGCCTCGGGTGCAGGAAGTCCTAAATCTTCGCCGGCCCGGTCAGTCCAGACTCACGACAACTCGTAGTGAATCCGATCGGGTAGAGTTCATCTCCGGAATAAAGGGCGACTACACGACAGGTGCTCCCATAGCTTTCCTCATCCCTAATAGAGATGCCAACTCACAGGATTACGCCGAAATTGCAGAGGTTTATCGCCCAGGGCATGCCGACTACACTTATCATTACAAATATGGAGGATATGCAGACATCGCAGGAGGGGGGCGATCCTCTGCTCGAGAGACGGCTGTGCGTTGTGTGGGAGGAGCTGTGGCCTCTATGCTGCTCGATAGAGTAGGGGTGGAGATTACCGCATTCGTTTCCCAAGTAGGAGAGATTTGTCTTGACGCTGCTCAGTTTGGTGCTTTACAGGAGATGCCACTTTCAGAGATCCGACGACTCACCTATCAGGTTCCCTCTCGTTGCCCCTTTGTGTCCGTCGGGACAGCTATCGAAGTGGCAATAGAGCGTGTTCGTGAGGCGAAAGATAGCTTAGGAGGGGTCGTGAGTTGTATTGCACGAGGGGTCCCTTTGGGTTGGGGTGAGCCCATGTATGGAAAATTGGAATCCATGTTGGCCTCGGCAATGATGAGTATCCAAGCAAGTCGTGGCTTCGAGATAGGGGATGGCTTTGCCCTTGTTGCGATGCTAGGGTCCGAATCCAATGACTGCTTTCATCTCGATGCCCTGGGTGAGCCAGCCCTTACGTCCAATCATGGAGGGGGAGTGTTGGGTGGTATTAGCAGTGGCGGTGCTTTGTGTTGTCGGGTAGCGTTCAAGCCCACTCCCACAATTGCTTGTCGGCAACAGACTGTCGGTCGAGATGGTCGAGAGACGATGTTTCAGGCCAAGGGGCGGCATGACCCTTGTGTTGCTATTCGTGCTGTGCCGGTTGTGGAGGCTATGGCAGCCATGGTACTGGCAGATGCCTATCTGATGAGCAAGGCGTCTTCTCATCTGTAAACAGAGTAAGATTACAAGCTTTTATGTGGGAATTGTTTTGGGTCGAACAGCCGATTTTAGATGCGATTTACCTCACGAATTTGGCTCTCTTTGTCCTACTGACAATTGTAGTGTCGAGTGTTCCCGATCTTGTGAAGGTTGGTTTCGCCACCGTTGTTTCTGGAAAGGAAGATGAGCTGTATCTTTTTGTTGGTCGGCATATGCCTTGGAGGCAATTTGCTTTCTACACATTCTTGCAGCAGAGCATAGGTTGTGCATTGCTGGTGTGGTTGTTTCTGAGACGTTCGGAGTTCATTCCCTCAGGGTTGAGCCTACAAGAATTGTACATTCCTGCGGCCCTTTTCGGAGGCTTTTTGCTTTTGCTTCTTGTCCGGTCCTTGCTTAGCAGAATTTGGAAGTGGCTTTTCATACCGCAGGTTAGGGTGACGACTTGGCGTTGTCGCGAACTTTTCCTTGCTTGGCTTTGGTCGGCCACACTTCCATTCCTCTCCATAGCCCTCATTCTCCCCACTCCTCCTTTGGTTGTGGCAGGTGTTGCCTTTGTTCTTTTTCTTCTTTGGCGTATAGTGCTTATAGCCAAGATGATCAGAAGCTTGAGGGAAATCAAATTAAGCTCTTCTCGTGTTTTTTTGTACCTTTGCGCCCACGAAATTCTGCCTCTCGTCTATTTACTGATCGCTGTAGTAGTCGGGACGATGAATAGCCAAGTACAGGAGTTTTTATGGCAACGAGCATAAAGAAAATCTTAGTATCTCAGCCCAAACCACTCTCGGGCAAGTCTTCCTATTATGATATTGCAGAGAAATACGGTGTCGAGGTGGTGTTTCGCCCTTTTATTCAGGTTGAGTGCGTTTCTGCAAGAGAGTTCAGAGATCAGAAAATTAGCATATTGGATCACACGGCTATAGTCTTCACAGCTCGTACAGCGATTGATAAGTTTTTCGCTTTGATAGAGGAGCTTCGGATCACTATGCCGGAGACAATGAAGTACTTTTGTGTCAGTGAGTCGGTTGCCGTCTATCTCCAGAAATATATCGTCTATCGTAAGAGAAAGGTATTCTTCGGGGCGACCAACGAACTAGCCGATTTGGTGACGGTCATCAAGAAGCATAACAAAGAGAAGTACTTCATCCCTGTAGCCGAGGAGCACAAAGAGGATTTGATGGGTATGCTCACAGCTTCCAAGATCCAGTTTAGCAAGGCTGTCATGTACCGTACCGTGAGCAACGATTTTGGCGAAGGCGAAACTTTGGATCATGATGTGCTGCTCTTTTTCAGTCCTTCGGGTGTTGCAGCTTTGCAAAAGAATTTCCCAAACTTCGACCAAAAGAATATCCACATAGGGGCATTCGGCCCTTCGACCTGCAAGGCCGTTGAGGACGCCGGTCTGCGCTTGGATATTCCTGCTCCCACTCCGGAGGCTAAATCCATGCCATTGGCATTAGAGCTTTACCTTGCCAAGCATGCCAAGAAAGCTAAGTAGGCCAAATTTGCCTGCCTCATGCCCGAAGAACACTTCGAGCTTCTCCGAGATCAGTGACCCCCTTTAGCTATGCCTGGTACTCCCCATTCTCTTCCCAAGCAGGAGCGTCTGTATTTGCGAGAGCGGATAGCACGCTTGTACCGAGAGGGGAGTTCGTTTGTTTCCTATCCATTGCGTATTCTTTGGCTGGCGGAAGAAAAGATGGATGAGGAGGCCCATCTCTGCATGATGGTTTCGGTTGCCAAGCGAAGATTTAAGCGAGCTAACAAGCGTAATCGCGTCAAACGTCTGGTACGTGAGGCTCATCGATTGCGTAAGCCCTCGCTCATGGAGAAGCTCTGCGAGCAAGGTTTGCGTGTCGATGTGGCCTATATGATGATCAGCGATGATTTGCCCGAATACGATACGATAGCCAGGGCTGTGACAAAAGCCTTTGCCCGAATTGAAAAAGAGTTGTCGTTATGAATGCTCTCGGGAGGTCTGTGCTTCGTTGTTTCTCTGGGATGGTGGTGTGGATCCTTAGTCTTCCCATACATTTTTATCGTTTTGCCATTTCTCCCTTATTTCCACCGGCTTGCAGATATACTCCCTCTTGTTCTGCTTATGCCTTGGAAGCCTTGCGCAAGCATGGCCCGATGAAGGGAATTTATCTGGCAATCCGACGAATCTTACGTTGCCATCCGTGGGGAGGGAGTGGGTACGACCCTGTTCCCTGAAGTCAGTTGGGTGTGATGTATTGTGATGTACATACTCATCGAAGGGGAAGATCGGAGTTTTTTTCGATTTGCTCTTATGATTGCTCAGAATTGCTTGTCCTCGGTTGCCCTCCCTCGTTTCCCAACTACCCGTTTAGCGTAGGGTTGCATCCTTACTATCTGGAGACCGAGGTGTCGGCCTCGTCCCGAGAGCGGTTACCGGAGATACTTCGGGCTCCTTGTTGCTTGGCTATTGGCGAGTGTGGCTTGGATCACAGCATAGAGGTAGGTCTTCCTCAGCAAATCTCGGCTTTTGAGCGTCAGATCTTTTTGTCCGAAGAGTTTTCCAAACCTCTTATACTGCACATTGTGGGAGCGTGGGCCGAGCTTTTGTCCATACGAAAAGATGTTCGCCCCACTCAGCCGTGGATTGTACATGGGTTTCGTAAGAAACCGGGTTTGGCCGAGCAGTTGTTAGCTCAAGGATTATACTTAAGTTTCGGTGCTGAATACAATGCCGACAGTTTACGTTTGGCAGATGAGGCCGGTCTTCGGCTCTGCGAGACAGATCTTTCCGAATTGGAGATAGAAACGGTGTATGATCGGCATACCACAACATTGGCAATAGAGCCGAGCGAGTTTGCTCGGAGAACTTTGGCTGCCTGTTCGCAAATATGGAGTGAAGGATATATCGCTTCATGTCTGGCTTCTGAATTTTGATTTTGGAGGGGCGAATATTGCATAACTTTGTGAGCCAAAGTAGTTGTTGCGGGCATGATCATTTGGAATAAAATCTGCATCGAACGGGATCTTTTGTATGTGGTATGGATTTATGAAAAGAAAGAGTAATCTTTTTCGTGCGGCATTTGCTGTTACTTGCATCACCCTCCTCTTTTTTTCGTGTGGACAGAAAGGAAATCGGTTGCATTTGCAACTTAACGGGCTGACCGATAGTTTAGTCATTCTTCGCTGGCATGGTGATTCGGTCACACGCAGTGACACGATGATTGCTCCATCGGGCAGGCTGGACAGTGTGCTGATCCCTGATACAACTCTTTTCCGATCCGTTGTCCTCTCCTACAATGCAGGAAAGGCTTTCTGCCTATACAACTATGATTCGGAAGCTGGCTGGCATGAACTTCGACTATCGGAGTATGCAAGTCCTGATTCGCAGGAATTGACAATCGACTCCCTCTCGATGCCAAATATCTTGACAGTGGGGGGTAAATACATCCTAACCGACAGTGCGACCCTTTGCCTATTGATTGTAGCCGAGGGGCAAAGTTTCGATTCCGTTCAGCTGAAGCTATTTTCAGATCAACAGCGTGAACTTCGTCGACCGGAGCATTTTGTCTCCTGTGTACTCACTCTCTCTGATTCTTTGGCTAGGGCCACGACTAATAGCCTCGGCCTCCCTGGTGCATCGATCTGCACTAACCTAAGAGGGCAAACAATGGACTTGATCAAACGTTTCGATGTAAGGCGTTTGCCAGCTCTTGTGACGGTGGATTCGACCAACGTGGCCAGGCGCGTTTATCTTAAGCAATAATCACCCAATCCACTTCCTATGCTCGTCAAGACTTATGCCGCTGCTTTGCAGAGTATTCATGCAGCGACTATAACAATAGAGGTGAACGTTACCGAAGGGGCGTGGTTTCAGCTCGTTGGTTTACCAGACACTGCTGTGCGAGAAAGCCACGAGCGAGTGAAAAGTGCCATCGAAACTTCCGGTTATCGTTTCTGTGATGACAATGTCGTGATCAATATGAGCCCTGCCGATTTGCGTAAGGAGGGTGCAGCCTATGACCTCCCCCTTGCGGTGGGCATTCTCGCGGCATCTATGCAGCTCCCGGCAGAGAGTCTAGAAAAAGTTATGCTAATGGGAGAGCTAGGACTGGATGGAGCGATAAAGCCGATCAAGGGAGCTTTGCCTATTGCTATCCTTGCACGAAAAGAAAACTACAGAGCATTAATAGTACCCCGAGCAAATGCTCATGAAGCGGCTGTAGTCAATAATCTCAAGGTCTATGCCGCCGATACTCTTGGAGAGGTCTGTCAATTTATGCTCACAGGGGAAGGGATGGAATTGGTAGAGGTGGATACGAGAAAAGAGTTCTATGCCAAGCAGGAGCAGTGGGATGTTGATTTTTCCGACGTTCGCGGACAAGCTCATGTGAAGCGTGCTCTCGAAGTTGCTGCTGCCGGGGGACACAATGTCTTGATGGTTGGAAGCCCGGGGAGTGGCAAATCAATGATGGCTAAACGTATTCCGGGTATTTTACCTCCGCTCAGTCTGTCCGAATCACTGGAGACTACCATGATATACAGTGTTTCTGGCAAACTTGCTGCCAATACTACATTACTAACATCTCGTCCATTTCGTGCTCCTCATCACACGGTTTCCCCGGTGGCTCTCGTTGGAGGAGGCACTTCTCCCCAGCCTGGAGAGATCAGTTTGGCGCATAACGGCGTTCTATTTTTAGATGAGTTGGCTGAGTACAATCGTTCAGTACTTGAAGTAATGCGCCAGCCATTGGAAGATCGTACAATCACGATTGCGAGAGCTAAATATACGGTTGAGTATCCAGCTTCCTTTATGCTGGTCGCTGCGATGAACCCTTGCCCCTGTGGCTACTATAATCATCCGACTCGGGAGTGTACTTGTCCTCCTTATGCTATTCAGCGTTATCTCAGCAAAATTTCTGGTCCTTTGCTAGATCGCATTGATATACAGATAGAGATTGTGCCGGTTGCCTTTGAGGAAATTTCGGATACTCGGATGTCAGAGTCTAGTTCGGCCATTCGCAAACGAGTACTCAAGGCCCGAGAGATTCAATTGAGACGCTTTGCAGGAGAGACCGACATTCATTGCAATGCGCAGATGACACCGGCTCTCATTCGCCAGTACGTCCGACCGAATGAAGAAAGTCTCCAGAAACTTAAAAGCGTGATGGAGCGTTTTGGCCTTTCGGCCAGAGCATACGACCGTATTCTGAGGGTAGCGCGCACGATTGCCGATTTGGACGGATCAGAAGAGGTTTCTACCGCTCACATTGCCGAAGCTATTGGCTATCGTAATCTTGACCGCTCTTCCTGGGGGCAGTAAGGTCTAGCAGAGAGGGAGCCTTCCCACCAGAATCTTACTGCCTACTCACGAGAGAGAAAATTGAGAGAGAAGATAGTTTCGGTCCGGACCGAACGAATCTTGTCATGAATATTGTTGCCGATCGGGCAGCAATTGCCCCTTTCACATAGGATTGCTTACCTTAGGGGCAGAATAATACAAATACTTCCTTTTATGATAAAAGAACTCCTAATGCGCAATCGCTCCTACCGACGGTTCGATGAGCGCGTGGAAATCCCTGTGGCCAAATTGGAATCATGGATTGATGCGGCTCGTTACACAGCTTCGATGCGCAACGTGCAGCCTTTGCGCTATATCCTCATCACAGATCCACGACGCTGCAACGAGCTGTGCGAGATGGTCAACTGGGCCGGTTATCTCACCGAGTGGGATGGCCCCGTAGAAGGCGAACGCCCCCGTGCCTTTATCTTGCAATTGCTTGATAGCAATGTTGCCGCATCCGGCCGGTACGACGAAGGATTGCAGTTGGAGGCAATCACTCTATCGGCTATTGCAGATGGTTTTGGTAGCTGTATTATGCTCAGTTTTAGCCAGGGAGATGTAGCTCGTTATTTTGATTTGCCCGACAATATGTTTCCCCTGGCCTTGATAGCCATTGGCAAGCCCGCAGAAAAAATTGTAGTCGAGGAGATGCCGACTTACGGAGACTGCAAGTATTATCGCGATGAGGATGGGGTGCATCATGTACCGAAGCGCAAAGTCGAAGATATGATCGTGGGCCGAATCTACTCTCAAAACTGATGGGGCTATCCTGTGTCCCCGTCTCTCCTATCCCTCTTAGCCGCGCTCTCAAGCGAACGAAGGTAAATGAATATCTTTGTGTCGCTAATAGAAATCTGATACAAGAACACTCGTATGAAGAAACAGAAGATTCGCATTGCCATTGTCGGTTTGGGAAATATAGGTCGCTACGCAGTGGAAGCTGTGGAGGCCTCGCCAGACTGTGAAGTGGCAGGCATTGTGCGTCGGCGGATCGGTGCGGTAGCTGCCGAATATCAGCAATACAAGCAAGTCTGCGATATAGGAGAGTTGGAGGCGGTTGATGTTGCTCTTTTGTCTCAGCCATCCAGGTGTGTACCACAGACAGCTGCCGAGTTGTTGGCCAGAGGTTTTCGCACGGTGGATAGTTTCGATATCCACGGAGAGATTCCCTCTTTGCGTAAGAAATTGGATGCAGTGGCTCGTGCTCATCAGACGGTAGCTATTCTATCTTCGGGTTGGGATCCAGGGAGTGACTCTGTGGTTCGCACATTGATGCAGGCTATGTTGCCACAAGGGATTACTTACACCAATTTCGGTCCTGGGATGAGTATGGGACATAGTGTGGCAGCGAAAGCCATTGACGGAGTTCGTGATGCGCTCTCTATGACTATCCCTCTCGGCACATCCCTCCATCGTCGCATGGTTTATGTTGAGTTGGAAGAGGGGTACACAATTCAGGATGTAGCGGCACGCATCAAGGCCGATGACTATTTTGCACACGACGAGACACATGTGATGGCAGTGCGCTCAATTGCCGAGCTTAAGGACATGGGGCACGCTGTGGATATGAGTCGCAAGGGAGTGAGTGGTCGTACGCACAATCAACTATTGCAGTTCAATATGCAAATCAATAACCCTGCCCTGACGGCCCAGATCCTTGTAGCCTCCGCTCGCGCTGCGATGCGGATGCAGCCAGGAGCCTATACGCTCCCCGAAGTCGCTCCGATAGATTTGCTCGCTGGCGATAGAGACGAATGGATAGGACTCTTGGTATAAACAATTGACAACCATGATAAATTGGACTGTCTCCCCTGATATTTTTTCGGTCTTCGGGCACGACGTACGCTGGTATGGTACCCTTTTCGCTGTTGGGCTTATTGTCTTAGGGCCAATGATCGAGGCCCGTATCTGGAAACGAGAAGGCCTGAGCGAGGATTGGATAAACAAGATGGGTGTGTATGTATTCATTGGCACGATCGTAGGAGCCCGCCTGGGACACGTCATCTTCTATGATCCCGTTTATTATCTGAGCAACCCTACTAAAATTTTGGCTATTCACGAAGGAGGTTTGGCCAGCCACGGTGGCACAATAGGCGTGCTTCTTGCCATGTGGCTCTATGGTAAGTATGTAACGAAGAAAGGCTTCTTGTGGGGGCTTGATCGCTTAGCCGTTCCTGTGGGGTTGGTTGCAGCGATGATTCGTATTGGCAACCTGATGAATAGTGAGATCTTCGGAGGCCCGACAACTCAGCCTTGGGGGTTTCGTTTCTTGCGTTCATCGGATTATTGGACGGAGGTTGTGGGCAGCCCCAGCTACGCGCACAATTGGGAACAGATCCCCATGGAGACGATCAATTCTTTGCCGGCTGTGCATCCAACACAGATATACGAGGCATTTTGTTATCTACTTGTTTTTGCTCTCTGCTTGTGGTTGTATTTCGGTCGAGACGCTGCCCGCAAGTATAATGGACTGATTGTGGGTGTGTTCCTCATCGGTGTGTTCGGCTCGCGTTTCTTCATCGAAATGCTCAAATTGGTGCAAGAGCCTTGGGAAGAGCAATTGATTGATTCTATCGGGATCAACATGGGCCAATTGCTCAGTCTGCCGTTCCTTGCCATCGGGATCTATTGGGTCGTGAGAGCTATTCGGTTGCGAAGGAAGACCGGGACCAATGTGGCGATGAATGCATGAAGGCAAGCCCAAACAAATGATACAATATCAACTACAACACAACCTATGATACAAGTACCTAAAATTACAGACGACATCTATTATGTTGGGGTCAATGATCGCGCGAAAGCGAAGTTTGAGAATATGTGGCCATTGATCAATGGCGTCTCCTACAATTCCTATTTGATCGTAGATGAGAAGGTCGTCCTCATCGATACGGTAGACGTGTGCTACAGTGATACGTTCTTCTACAAGATAGACCTGATCCTGCAGGGGCGTCCCATTGATTACCTCGTGGTTAATCACATGGAACCCGATCATAGCGGATCGATCGGCTTGCTTCGGCAGAAGTACCCCAATATTCAGATTGTCGGGAACAAGAAGACCTTCAATATGTTGGCCGGCTACCATGGTATCACAGAGAATTTGCTCGAAGTGGAGCAAGGTAGATCAATCCGTATCGGTAAGCGTGAATTAAGTTTCCTGATGGCTCCGATGGTGCATTGGCCTGAGGTTATGTTTACCTATGAACAGTACGATAAGGTGCTCTTCTCGGCAGATGCTTTCGGTACCTTTGGCGCATTAGACGGGCATATTTTCGACAGAGACATGGATCCATCGCGCTATTGGCCGGAGATGGAGCGATACTATGCTTGCATTGTAGGCAAGTATGGGCCTTTTGTGCAGAAAGTTTTCAAGACAATGGAGAGCATGCCGATTGAGATCGATTATGTATGTTCTACACATGGGCCTATATGGACCTCAGCACACTTTGCGCAGGCTCGTGATTTGTACGACCGTTTTAGCCGTTACGAGCCACAGGAGGGTGCTGTGGTGATATTCGGATCGATGTATGGTCATACGGAGGTGTTGGCCGATACGGTGGCCCAATCAATAGCCGCCGGCGGTATCAAGAATGTGGTTTGCCATAGTCTCACGGCTTCAGACCCCTCATTTATTCTTCGGGATGTATTCCGCTACAAATCGGTGGTACTCGGGGCTCCGACCTATAGCAACGGACTCTATTCGCCTATGGAGTACATGATGCACTTAATGGAGCTGCGTGAAATCAAAAATCGTTATCTATCGGTATTCGGTTCCTTCACCTGGGGAAGTCAGGCAGTGAAGAAGATGTTGCCATTTGCCGATAAGATGGGATGGGAACTGATAGGCGAGGCTGTGGAGATGAAGATGTCGCCTACGCCCGAAGTGCTGCAAAAGGCCTGGGATTTGGGGCAGACAATTGCAGATAAGCTCAAGGGAGACCGAGTGTAGATTAGCAGAGTTTTCCGAGCTTCGATAGCTGATAAAAGTACAGATACCTCCGAATGCTGATTGTATTCGGAGGTGTTTTTTTGCACGGAGAAGGCACTGAACCTGATTGGGTGGGGGAGATGGTGTGGCCTTGGACATGAGGATAATCAATGAGTTGAAGCATTAATTCTATCCTGAGATTGCTCAATTCATTCATTGCTGTGTGATCAGAAACTTCGACGCGTCGGAGTTTTTGCTCTGACGCGTGGGAATTTTTGCTCTTTCCCGTGAGAATTTTGTTGCCGAGCGAAGGTCGTTTCCACCCGTTCACCACAGGACAATTTTAATTCTCTTATAAGCATTTCCTCTAGATGAATCCTGGAGACTCTCTCCGAGGTGGCACGACCGTGACTTCGATCTCTATCGGGAGAGAAGAGGAGGGGATGGAGATTGGGCAGATTCAACATTTATCGAATGTTGTTTGTTTTGGAAAAAGTCTAATTCAGTCTAAAGAGAAATAGAAATGACTCAAACGATATACTTGGCTGCCGGATGTTTCTGGGGGGTACAGTTTCATCTGAGTAAACTTGCCGGCGTTACGGCGACTTGTGTCGGCTATATGGGCGGATACACGAAAAACCCCACCTATGAAGATGTTTGCCGTGGTAACACTGGGCACTACGAAACCGTGAAAGTAGAGTACGATGATACGCAAATCTCTACTGATGAGGTCTTGAAGCTTTACTTTGAGATTCACGATTTTGAGCAAGCCAACGGACAGGGACCTGACCTGGGAATGCAGTACCTCTCCAATATATTCTACACGCAAGAGGCACAGCGAGATGCTGCCATTGCTCTGATAAAAGATCTTAATCATCGAGGCTACAAAGTACGCACCGAAGTTGCTCCTGCTCCCACCTTTTGGCCTGGAGAGATCTATCATCAGGATTACTACGAGAAAAAAGGTGGACAGCCTTATTGCCATTCGAGGCGCAAGATTTTTTAATTCTTTCGCCAGCTATTGCACTACACACGTACTCTGCCTACTACCTTTACCTCTGATATTTTTATAGCCGATATGACAAAGCATACCATTGCACTAATCATCGTTACGATCCTGCTGGGTCTCTGTCTTTTTCTGTTCGCTCTTGTCGGTGTGTGGATCGGCTGGCTAACAATCTCCGAAGCTCTTTGGGTAAGTTTGGTCGGTGCAGTGACCGGTTTGGTGGTTGCATTGATGAAAGAGAGGAAGGCCCAAAAACAAAAAAGCAAGGCGCAGGATTGACCGTGCTTTTTCTCCAATTGCAGGTGCTCTGAGCCTACCTTAGAGCCACTTCGGAGAGGGGGGGCGAAGACGTGGGCCTTGTATGCAGATTTTTCTATTGAGCGTAGAGGCGCATCTCACATTTCCGGCAGTCGAAAAAGAGTCGCAGCTCCCCTTTAGTGTGTCGGAGATAGAGCGGTTCAGTGTAGGGCATCGGTCGTTGTCCCAGACGAGGACAGTGGCCCAGTTCGTGCTTAATGCAGTATTTGCAGGTCATGAGGGCGACATCGGGGTCTGGCTCAAGTTCAAAGGCTGGAGCAACCTTGCGGTAGCCTAGTCGCCTATAGTGTAGCTTGGCTCGTTCGTTGGACACATTGGCCGCGTAGGTGAGTTGCTCTGTCGAATGATCTCGCCACACCAGATCTGGTTTTAGAGTCCGTGTCGGCCGTCGAAGGGGATAGTCATCCAGAGCCTTTTGGCAAAACAACTCCACGGCTTCTCTCCTCAGCTGAGAGAGCTGCGAGGCCGGGATGAAGAAGGAGGCAGCCGCTTGCACGTCGGTATGGATAGCCAGTAGTGGGGTCTGTCCCAATTTTGTGAGTTCGTTGCACAGTCTATCCGGATTAGGTCGGTCAGCTTGCTGCTTCTCTGTACGCAGAAAAGCCGTCACGGATCGATAAGTCCGAGGCCCGTCTATGCGCAGGGCAAAGCCTTCGTCAGAAGGTCGAAGAGTGAGGGTTACGGGGATGCGACGAGTGGCAGAGGGCTTGGATAGCAACCGCTCAAAATTCAGATCACGATTACAATAGACTGCTGTGCCAAGCTCAGTCTGCCCGATTCGGTTTACTTGGCAGTGGTACTTGTCTATGATCTTGACGACTTGCGTCCCCTCTACCTTCCCTTTTTTGCTGATCAGCAACAATCCATCTCCACTATTGAGCAGGTGTTCTTGGTTTGTACTCAGAATATTGCCCTTCAGCGAAACAATCTCTCCAACGTACCGTCCACGGCTTTTGGGTGTGAGCACAGAGGAAATGGGATCTTTGTCTTGAGTCTTCATCAGATAGGATGTGAATCCTCGGTTGAAGCTGCGCTGTACATCCGGCTGGAAAGTGTGTTGCACCACTCCGATCGAAGCGCGCTGGTAGCATTGGGGAAATCGTTGTACTAATTGTTCGATAGCGTTGTGGTAGGCAGCAGTCACATTCTTTACGTAGCCAATAGGCTTGAGCCGGCCCTCTATCTTAAACGAAGAGACGCCAGCCGCAGCCATCTCCGATAGCAGCTCCAGACGATTCATATCCTTGAGTGAGAGCCAATGTTTATCTCGGCTAATCACCTTGCCTTTGGCATCGACCAGAGTATAGGGGATGCGGCAGAGCTGAGCGCAAGTACCCCGATTGGCCGATCGTCCTGCCAAAGCTTGTGACAAATAGCAGCAACCGCTGTAGCAGACGCATAGTGCCCCGTGTACAAAAGCCTCTATCTCCATCGGTAACTGGGCCAAAGAAGCGATTGCCTCAAGCCCCAGCTCGCGGGCGACGACCACGCGCTCGATGCCATAGGCCAATAGCTCGGCTATGTCGTCCGGGTGGCGGTTGTCGCATTGTGTGCTGGCATGTAGAGGGATGGGCGGCAACTCTGCCTCCAGCAAACCTCGATCTTGGATGATCAGGGCGTCGATACCGGCTTTGTCCAGCTCTTCGATCATATCGAGTGCCGTCTGCAGTTCGCTGTCGTAGAGGATTGTGTTGAGTGCCACGAAGACTTTCGCACGGTAGAGATGAGCATAGCGACAAAGCTCGGCTATATCCTCGACAGACACGGCAGCGGCTGCTCGAGCCCCGTACATGGGGGCACCTATGTACACAGCGTCTGCCCCGTGGTCGATGGCTGCTATGGCCGTTTCTTTGTCTTTGGCTGGAGCCAATAGCTCTAACTCTCGCATTTTCTATAGCTTACTGCCGTACGAGAGGTCCCCGGCATCACCCAGACCCGGGACGATGTAGGAATGGTCGTCTATTTCTTCGTCTACGGCGGCAACCCATAGGGTAACCTCCTGCGGTAAATGTTCTTGCAAGTATTCGATGGCCTGTCGACTGGCGATGACCGAAGCTATGTGTACTTCGGATGGCTTGCCGTGTGTGAGTAAAGAGTGATAGGCCAGCTCCATCGAGCTACCTGTGGCCAGCATGGGATCGACAATGAGAAGCGTCTTGCCTTCGATTGATGGAGCAGCGATGTATTCAATGTTGATGTCGAACTTTAATTTGTCTTTGTACTTGCGGTAAGCGGATACAAATGCATTCTCTGCATGGTCGAACATCGCGAGGAAACCCTGGTGGAAGGGCAATCCGGCGCGCAGTATTGTGCCCAATACGATCCCATCGGCAGGCGTATAGGCCGAGCTTCTGCCCAGAGGTGTTTCCACTTCGACCTCTTTGTAACGCAGTTGCTTGCTGATCTCATAAGCGATCAGTTCTCCGGTGCGCTCTATGTTGCGACGAAAACGCAGACTGTCCTGCTGTATTTGTTTGTCTCGCATTTCCAAGACATAGCGGCTCATGAGACTGTGTTCCGCTTCTAATTCTACTACTTTCATTGGGTATATTGGTAATGGTTATTCTCGTCTGTATCGCGTTTGGGGTTATCCGATCCCTTCGGTAGACATTTGCTCTATCTCTCGCAGTTTGTCGATAGCGTTGTCTACTGTGAGGATGCCCCTGATGCTTAGGATGCGGCGTTGCCTGTTTTGCTTGAATTCGACTTTGCGATTGTGCAGTGTAGCATAAGCCAGTAGTTTGGCAAAGGCCGGACTGCTGTAGTACGGACTCGCTTCGTTGGCAATCAAGTGCAAACTCATCTTACCTTGCGCCAGCACGATTTTCTCGATCCCCAACCGGCGACCGATCCGCCGAAGTCGAGGTACGGAGATGAGCTGTTTGCCTTCATCGGGGATTGGGCCAAAACGATCGATGAGTTTTTGTTCAAAAGCTGCGAGCTCCTCATCTGTGTTCAGACTATCCAGTTCGCGGTAGAGCAGTATGCGCTCTCCGTCTTGTGGTATGTAGTCAGCAGCAAAATACAGCTGTAGGTTGGTTTCTACCTGAGTTTCGGTCACGTAGGCTTCGGCAGTCTGCAGTTTGTCTCCTCTATCATCTGTACCGAAGAAGTCGCTGAACTCGTCCACCTTGAGCTCTGTGAGGGCTTCATCAAAAACTTTTTGGTAAGCTTCGTAACCCAGATCTGCTACAAATCCAGATTGCTCAGCTCCTAAGGCATTGCCGGCTCCGCGAATGTCAAGGTCCTGCAGCGCAATACGGATCCCCGATCCCAAGTCGCTGAAACTTTCGATGGCTTGCAGGCGTCGTGAGGCTTCCTCTGTGAGAGAAGAGAGAGGCGGACTGATGAGGTAGCAAAAAGCCTTGCGTTGTCCGCGTCCTACTCGTCCGCGTAGTTGGTGCAGGTCACTCAGCCCATAGCGGTGGGCGTCGTTGATAAGGATTGTGTTGGCATTGGATACATCGATGCCGTTTTCCACGATAGTCGTGGACAGTAAGACGTCGTATTCGTGTCGGTTGAAATCCATCAGGATCTCCTCCAACTCGGCCGGTTTCATCTGCCCATGGGCAACTGCCACTCTGGCATCGGGAACTTCTCTGTGGATTATGGCTGCAATTTCTTCAATGTTTTGTATTCGATTGTGCACGAAGAAAATTTGTCCTGAACGGCTCATCTCGAAATTGATTGCCTCCCGAATGATATCCGGACCGAAACGTACCAATGCTGTTTCCACCGGATAGCGGTTGGGTGGAGGTGTATTGATATTGGATAGGTCGCGTGCGCCCATCAGGGAGAAATGCAAAGTGCGAGGAATGGGCGTGGCACTCATCGTGAGTGTGTCCACGTTGAGTTGTAGCTTACGTAGCTTCTCTTTTACCGTTACGCCGAATTTCTGCTCTTCATCGATGATCAGGAGACCTAAATCTTTGAAGCGTATATCCTTCGATACGAGGCGGTGCGTGCCTATGATCACATCGATACGTCCTTCAGCTAAGTCTGTCAGAATAGCTTTTGTTTGCTGAGTGGACCGAGCCCTTGATAGGTATTCAACTCGGACAGGCATCTCTTTGAAGCGTCTGGTGAACGTGGTGTAATGTTGATAGGCCAGTACTGTCGTCGGGACGAGCACCGCGACCTGTTTGTTGTCGCACGCAGCTTTGAATGCAGCCCGGAGGGCAATTTCTGTTTTGCCGAACCCCACGTCACCACAGATAAGGCGGTCCATCGGATAGGGCCGTTCCATATCCCTCTTTACTTCTGCGGTCGCTTTGGCCTGATCTGGTGTGTCCTCGTATTGAAAGCTTGCCTCCAACTCGTGTTGCAAACTACTATCTGGACTATAGGCATATCCCTTGACTTCTCGTCTCGCAGCGTAGAGGCGGATCAGGTCTCGGGCGATATCTTTGACATGCTTCTTGGTTCGGTCCTTAAGCTTTTGCCAAGCTCCGCTGCCGACCTTGCTCAAGCGGACATTTTCCGAGCTCTTTCCGTGGTACTTGCTTAGCTTATGCAAACTATGCAGACTTACGAAGACGACGTCGTCATTTTGGTAGATCAGCTTGATTACTTCTTTGCGAACTCCCCCTTCTTCAACGTGGATCAATCCTCCGAATAGGCCGATACCATGGTCTACGTGCACAATCAAATCTCCGGCAGAGAACTGGTTGAGTTCTTTGAGAGAGAGCGTCACTTTACCCGATCGTACATTGTCACTTTTGAGGTTGTACTTGTGATAGCGGTCGAATATCTGATGATCTGTGAGCAGTACGACTCCGTTGTCTTTGTCGATAAAGCCCTCGTGCAGGGTGATGGGTAAATGAATAGGAAGTAAGTCCTCAGCCCCTCTTTCGGTCAGTATCTCGGATATTCGCTCGGCTTGTAGCCTATTGTTCGTGGAGAAGTAGGTGGAAAATCCCTCTTTCCGCCAACACTCGAGCATTTCGATCAACAGCTCGAAGTTTTTGTGTAATGGGGGCTGAGGGTCGATGTTCATCACGAAAGTCCGAGCTTGCGGTAGAGCAGCCTCTTTGCTTAGTCGGATTTGCACGAATGAGGATAAAAGTTTGCGGAAATGATCTGGCTGGGTGAGTCGCTGCTGCATATCTTCGATCGAAGCAAAGCCTTCACCATCGTCCATAAGGGGGGCATCGCTGTAGATTTGGTCTACTCGATCTGAGAGATAGCTATAGGAGTGTAGGAGGAAAACACTGTCTTGAGGTAAAAGTTCCAATACGCTTGTAGAGACAGCGGATAAAGCTCCGACATCAGGCATCAACCTTAACTCCGAAACTGTTTCTACCGAGAGTTGGCTCTCAATCTCAAAGAAACGGATACTCTCTACCTCATCTCCGAAAAAATCTACGCGGTAAGGATATTCCCGAGCATAGGAAAAGATGTCCATGATGCTGCCACGGATGGCAAATTGACCGGGTTCGTAGACATAATCTGTACGGGTAAAACCCCACTCTAAGAGCAACTCTCGAAGAAATTCTTGACTGCAATGGTCTCCCGTTTTGAGTGTATAAATATCCTTCCCCAGTCGGTCTTTGTCCACGACTAGCTCGAGCAGTGCGGATGGATATGTAACGATGATCGGGAGAGGAGCACCATTGGGAGCTGTGTTTTGACAATCTCCTTTCCCTACTAAAAAGGCTAGAACTTCGGCCCTCAGTACCTCGCAAGCAGGATCTATGTGCCCATACTTAATGGCTCGTTTGTAGCTCGAAGGGAAAAACAAGACCCGTCCTTCTCCGAAAAGAGCCCCCAAATCGGCATAGAGGTAACCTGCTGCATCGGGATCGTCCATCACACAGACCAGAGGAGCAGAGCTGCCGCTTAGTGAAGCCAGTACAGAGGCAATAGAAGAACCGGCCATCCCCTGCAGATTCACGGATCGGCCGGCATCCAATTCTTTTCGTAGCGCCTCTATGGTCGCTCCTTTGGCGTAGTGTTCAATGAATAGGTTGAGTTCTTCCATCTCCTTGTCTCAAATGGATATAAGGCACAGGCCATGACAAATGCTTGCCACTGATGCTGCTTGTATAGTGGTCTGGCAAAATTGTAAGGGCGCGTTGGCGTCCGGACTTGTCGTTTTGCTGCCACCAGTCGGCCGCTATGGTGATAACTTCCCGGTCAATCCGCTCCAAAACATCCCGTACCTCATAGGGATTGCACCGGTGCGAGGCTTCGTCTGGCCCTTCGATGTGCAGATAAACAAACTGACAGTGCTCCAACATGCAGATAGCCCTATGTGCTTTTGCAGCGAAGTCACTGTCGATATCTCCTGTTGCGCCTGCTACTCGCTCGTCTTTCATACCCAAAGCAATGCCTATCCCCCACATCACTGGTACGGCCGAGATCATTGCAGCCGACATCGCATGGCGGTGGATAAATGGTTCGAGGTTCAGATCGCGAATTACAGACCTCCCCCACAGCCGGGGGCGAGGCAGTCCATATTGTCTTTCTACCGCCTGCTTAAGAGCTTTTATCGCTGCCTCTTCACCCGTTTGCATTGCTGGCACGAAGAGGTGGCGATGAGCTATACCTTTTTGTAGTAATCCGATGGAGAGAGGTATCTCAAGCGAATCCGGATAGATAGGCAGGTCGCAGCGATAGCAAACGGTCCCGGGAGGCAAATGCAGCCCGATCCCTAAGGCTTCGAATCCGGCACGACCTTCAACCGATGCTGCCTCCTGCGCATAGCCCAATATACTGAGGTTCGCTACCTCACTACCAGCCTGACAGCCATCCGGGATTGTCGCAATGCGACCGACTGTCGTCTGTGCAATCAGCTTGCGCAGTGCCGGCATTTTCGCTGCCTGAAAAGGGGTAAGCCCTCCCAACAAAGGATTGGGTTCATCAGCTGCTCCATCGAGCAATACCACGAGCTGACTATAATGCGGATCCAGCCAGGGGAGAAAAGACACACCTACTCTGCTTGAACTACACAAAGACCATGATTAAGATCTGGGCCGTGATGATGCGTACAAACATCGACAATGGGTAGACTGTAGCGTACACAACCGATGGACTGTCGTCGGATACCTGACTGTCGGCGAAGTCCAGAGCCATAGGGTTGGCCATGGCTCCGCAGACCATACCAGCTGCAGCTCCATAGTCGAGCCGGAACATTCGCATGGAGATCCATCCCACCAGGAGAGCCGGTAAGATCGTTATCGCGATACCGCTCAGGAGCCATGTGAGTCCTTTGGCTGTGAAGAGTACGTCGAAGAATCCTTGTCCGCTCATGAGTCCCAACCCTGCCAAATAGAGGATGATTCCCAGTTGCTTCATCATCTGGTTGGCACTGCTCGTGATGTAGGTCGCCATGCGATAACGAGGCCCGAAGGCCCCCATTAAAATGCCGACAATTACAGGCCCTCCGGCCAGTCCAAGTTTGATAGGCATGCTGACTCCAGGCAGGAAAAGAGGAATCATGCCGAGCAGACAGCCCAGAAGGATCCCAAGGAAAAAGCTGATAAGATTAGGTTTGTCCAAACCCTTGATCTGGTCACCCAGGATATTCGTTACCTCTTTGATTGCATTGTCTTCACCTACGATGGTTAAGTAGTCCCCCAGCTGAAGTCGCAGTTCTCGCGACGGTAAGAGTTCCACACCGGCTCTGTCTACGCGAGTGATGTTGATGTCGTACAGATTGCGCAGTCTTAGGGCACCGAGCTTCACTCCGTTTAGTTCGCTTTTTGTTACAACTACTCTCTTGGAGGTCAGCTGTTTATCTACGGCATTCCAATCGATGTCGGAGCGATTCCAGTCCTTCTCGCTGTGTAGCCTGCCGAAGAAAGCCTCCAATTTGGCTACATCTTCCTTTGCTGATACCACGAGCAGGCGGTCACCTGCGGTCACCCTCGAAGCGGAGTTGGCGATATGTACTTGCCCATTGTGCCAGATCCGGCTGATCACAAAGCGGCAATCGACCAAGTGCACAAAGTCCTTCACCTCTCGATCGCAGATTGCCGGATTGATGACTTCAAATTCCGAGAAATATGTCTTGCGTTGTTCGCTACTTCCTTTTTGTTCCCGTCGAGATCGAAATACGGCCATTATGGCCAAGACGACAATTACCCCGACTACACCCATCGGGTAAGCTACGGCACAGCCTTGGGCCATTGAGGCCAAGTCTGCATTCAGTGTCGGACTGCCGGTAGAGACTTCCGTCAGAGTCGTTTGGGCAGCACCGAGGGCCGGAGTATTGGTTACGGCTCCACTCATTACGCCAACCAGGTCCGTCATCCCTATCAGACTATCCGGTAAGATCCAGTGCATTGCGACCATCATTACCAGAGTGACGGCTACCATCAGTAGACCTAGCATGTTGTAGGCGATCCCCCCGCTTTTGAGGGAAGGGAAAAAAGATGGTCCTACCTCTAACCCAAGGGTATAGATAAACAAGACCAGGCCGAAGCTTTGGGCAAAGGAGATCACATCCGCGTGCAGACCAAAATCCGGGATGTACCTATAGCCGAAATAAGACAGGATAATACCGATGAAGAAGACGAACGTGATCCCCAGCGAGACCCTACCAATTTTGAGCTTTCCTAAGACCAACCCTAATGCCGAGACTAAAGACAAAACGATAATGGTCTGTGTGATGGAAGGAAGTACAAATTGTTCGCGAAACCAGTCTGCTACCATATCTTGCACAAATTACCAAAGCGAGAGATCTCCATGCGATCTCCGTAATCCACGCAAAAGTAAGCTATTCCGATGTATTTCGTATGCCGATCCACTCGCTTGCTCGTTTGCAAAGTCATGCGTTTCCGACAGGATTTGTTTGCCAAAGACTAGTGCCGGCTTTCGCTGGACTTCTGCGAATGTTTCGTGCAGACTGCTCGGCGGCCGAAAAATCCCTGAGGTCAGAGCGAAAATTCTCACGCGTGGCAACTGCCGCTACGACGCGTGAGCGTTTTCGCTCGGTCGCGTGAGATTTATAGCTCTTTGGCAAGATCGAACAGCAAGGCTTTCGATGGGCGATCCCGAATAGTCTGACAAAGGCAATCTCGGGGCTATTATCATGCAGAGAGCGAAGAGGTTAAAGAGGGAGTTGCCACCTTGATGTATTCTGGCTTCATTCGGGGTTGTTTGAAATTTTAGTATAGTTTTGAACACACATTAGGCCCGTGAAACCTCTTTTTAGTCAAGGTGTAGAACTGTGATATCTTCCTTATCTTTGCACAAACAAATAAAGGTAAATTGCCGTTATAACAGCGAGAGCCATTCTCTCAGCAAACAATAGCTAATGATGATAGATATTACAACTACTTACGCGGGGTTGCCGCTGAAAAATCCGATCATTGCGGCGAGCTCAGGGCTCACGAGTAACATCAATAAGATTAGGGAATTGGCAGATCAGGGGGTTGCTGCTATTGTCTTGAAATCGCTGTTTGAAGAGCAGATTGAAATGCAAGGCGCATCGATGCTGGAGCTTACCGACTATCCCGAGGCCGCCGACTATATCGCTCAGTATGTGAAGGGCGAGGAAGTTGGCAAGTACTTGGATTTGATTCGAGAGTCCAAAAAAAATGTCGAGATTCCCATTATAGCCAGTATCAATTGCTTCCGTGCAGATGCCTGGACCGATTTTGCAAAAAATATAGAGTTGGCAGGGGCCGATGCTATAGAACTCAACGTGATGCGTTTGGAGACCGACCTCTATGCAACGGAATCTTACGAGGCTCAATATGTAGCCATTGTTTCTTCCATATCTAGGGCTGTGAAGATTCCCGTGACAGTGAAGCTCTCTCGCACACTGAGTAATATCCCGGCTTTGGTGGATAAGTTGCGCGCTGCCGGAGCCAAGGGTGTTGTGCTATTCAATCGCTCCTACCGTACAGACGTCGATGTGGAAGCCGAGGTACTGAGTTCCGGAGTCGTCTTTACCTCTCCGGCAGACGTCAGCGATACGTTGAGGTACACGGGGCTGTGCTCAGCCCTTGTGCCAAATATCAGCTACGCGGCCTCTACCGGAGTACACGGTTGGGAAGAAGTAGTGAAGTGTATTTTGGTTGGCTCTACAGCCGTACAGATGTGCTCGGCTCTGTATAGAGGTGGTGTCGGGAGTGTGAAAGAAACCCTTGATGGCCTCGTTTTGTGGATGAATCGTAAGGGTTACCGCTCTATCGATGAGTTTAGAGCGCGCTTGAATGCTTCGGATGTGAAGTCCGCTACGATGTTTGAGCGGATGCAGTTTATGAAGTACTTTGCAAAGTATAATGGGCGCTGACTTCGGCTCAGATAAGTAGGTAGAGCTGATGACAGCACGATTTTGATAACCCAAATTTTAGAACAAAAACGAAGAAGACTATGAAGAAGACGAGTATTGTAGCTACCGCCCTCGCTGCTGCGATTACGCTGAGCGGTTGTGGATTGAGCAATGCGATCAAGGGTGGTGCCATTGGTACAGGTGCTGGAGCTGCCATTGGAGCCGGAATTGGCAATGTGGCCGGTAATACCGGTTTGGGTGCGATCATCGGTGCCGCTGTTGGTGGTGCTGCCGGAGCTTTGATCGGGGATAAAATGGACAAGCAGAAAAAGGAACTGGAAAGCCAACTGCCGGATGCCAAGGTCGAAGCAATCAATGACGGGGAGGCCATCCGCGTGACTTTCGATAGCGGTATCCTTTTCCAAACCGGTAAGAGCGATCTTAGCGCAGTTTCTCGCACGGCGTTGTCTAAATTTGCACGCAGCGTGAATGACAATCCCGACACCGATATTCGGATCATCGGACATACCGATAACACCGGTAGCGACAGGATAAACAACCCACTCTCCATACGCCGAGCACAATCTGTATACGACTTCTTGGTGGCACAGGGAGTAGCCAGTGCCAGGATGAATTACGATGGTAAGGGAAGCTATGAACCCGTTGCCAGCAATTCCACAGTGGATGGGCGTCGTTTGAATCGCCGAGTGGAAGTCTATATCTTGCCGAATGCCAAGATGCTTAGAGAAGCAAAGCAGGGTACGCTGAAGTAACTCTGCTCCCTTCGCTTATGAGCAGGCCGAGGTAGAGAATGAAGACAGATGTAGGTCGGTAGGTGGGTCATCCGCTTCTCCTTCATCCTCTCGTCCCTATCTAGGCCTGCTTCTTTGTTTGACCATAAGCCCTACAAACCAAGCTTGCTAATGCTACATCGCGCTATCTTTCTCGTCTGTATCCTTTTGTGTTCATTTTGTTCGCTCACTCTTACGGCTTGTGTCAACGGTTCGCAATCGGGCAATGCTGCTGGTACTGATAGTACAACGCTGCTCGCTTCGGAGCAGGAGGCATTGGCTATCCCTCTGCCAACGGTGCCATCGTATCTGACGGAGCCGGAGGAGAGAGCAATGTATATGTTGCTCCATTACTGGGATGAATTTTCGTTTGCGGATACGACATATTTGCAGAACCCAGATAAGCTGGAAGCCAGTTTTGCCAACTTTGCCGGCCTGGCTGTCAGTCTCCCTTTGGGGGAAGTGGAGTCTTCGCTTCTCATCCCTTTGGAAAAATCATCGGGTAGGATGCTTCGGTACTTCCTTGATATGTACCAGAAGTACTTCTATCAACCAGCTTCACCGATGCACAACGAGGAATACTTCTTGCCCATTCTCTCTTGGGCTGAGCAGTCTCCGAAACTGGATTTTGCCACGCAGGAACGTTTGAAGTCTTTGGCTCGCCTTGTTCGGAGGAATAAAGTGGGTACCAAAGCATTCGACTTTTCCGTTGAGATGGCTGATGGTCAGCGGAGACGCTTGTACTCGTTTGCAGGAGATTATCTTCTGCTTATATTTTACACGCCGGGCTGTCATACTTGCCAAAAGATGATCGAGCAAATACAGACGTTGCCCGAGTTGGCAGAGCTTCATAAGGCTAGGCGAGTGACGTCATTGTATGTGTATTCGGAGAGCGACCATCAGGCCTGGCTGGACTATCAGTCCGAATTGCCTCCCTACGCGTACAATGGGATGAATACCGATGGACAGATCTTGTCTCAGGAATTGTATGATCTCAAAGCTTCACCTACTGTCTATCTGCTCGACAAGCAGAAGAATGTTTTGCTCAAGGACGTTTCCCTCGAGACCGTATTGGACTACTTGGGTAATCACTTGGGGCAGTAAATACAAGTAATATAAGGAAGAAATGAAAGGTATCGTGCTCGCCGGTGGATCCGGCACTCGTCTGTACCCCCTTACGATAGGATTGAGCAAGCAGCTTTTGCCTATTTATGACAAACCAATGGTGTATTATCCTATCTCCGTGTTGATGTTGGCGGGGATACGTGATATCCTACTGATCTCTACTCCACAGGATCTTCCGCAGTACAAGCGCACGTTAGGGGATGGATCTGCCTATGGGATCAATCTCTCGTATGCCGAACAAGCTCAGCCCCGCGGCTTGGCCGAGGCGTTTATTATTGGCAAGGATTTTATCGCTAATGACTCTGTTTGTTTGGTTTTGGGTGATAATATCTTTTACGGTCAGTCTTTTTCTTCCATTTTGCAGTCTGCAGTTTTGCAAGTGGAGGAGCAGGGAAGGGCAGTGATATTCGGTTACCAGGTTAAAGACCCAAATAGGTACGGGGTTGTCGAGCTTGATGCGGAAGGCAAAGCCTTGAGTATAGAGGAAAAACCTCTTAATCCAAAGAGTAATTTGGCAGTGGTGGGTTTGTACTTTTATCCGCCTTCGGTAGTGGAAGTCGCCTCGCGTGTACGTCCTTCTGCCAGAGGAGAGTTGGAGATTACGTCGGTCAATAGTGCTTATCTGGAGGAAGGGAACTTATACGTAGATATGCTCGGTCGTGGTTTCGCATGGCTCGATACCGGCACACACGAGGCTTTGGCACAGGCTTCTGCCTACGTGGAGGCTTTGCAGAAGCGTCAGGGCTTGATGATAGCCTGCTTGGAGGAAATAGCTTACAGGCAGCGATGGATCTCGCGTGCAAAGCTGATGGAACGAGCCTCCTTGATGCAGAACAACGACTACGGCTGTTACCTAATGACCCTTGCTTCGTCCGACAAAGGGCTTTGACCAGAGGACCTCTGGGCTGAAAAGCCTTCTTTCTTTGGTCTATACAAAGTTTCCATCTATATTTGTCCAAACGAAGCAAGAATAAAATTCTATAATGAAAACTAAAGCTATGAAAGTAAAGTACTTGATGCTTGCATTGGCCGGAGCTTGTGCGCTGTCGGCCGTTGCCCAGCAGGAAAATCTTCCTAAGTCCGGGCAAACTCCCGCCAAGAACACCGCTTATGCTCGTCCCGAAGTTGGTGATAACTGGTTCGTAACTTTGCAAGGAGGCGCTGCAATGGTGTTCGGTGGCGATAACGAAAATGCTAAGTTCTTTGATCGTCAGACCGTTGCTCCCACATTTAGTTTTGGTAAGTGGCATAATCCTTATTTTGGGACCCGACTTCAAATGGGATTGGGTGTAATGCACGATTTCTTGGGCAAGAATGCCGAAGTGATGAATCACGGCCGATACGCTAATGCACACTTCGATTTCATGTTTGATGTGATCAACTACTTCAAACCGTACAACGAAGAGCGTGTATTCCATTTGATCCCTTGGGTGGGTATGGGGTACGACCACAAGTTTCAGAAGCAGAATGCCTATAAGGTCGATGCTCTCACAGCAAATGCCGGCGTCATCTTCTCTTTCCGTGTGCTAGAGCGCATGGATTTGCTTCTTGAGGCTCAGGGAATGTACTCTGACCTCAATCTCAATTCTGGTTTTCTTCAGCCTCGCTATAACGAGTGGATGGGTATGCTGACTGCCGGTCTTAACTTCCGTATCGGAGGTATCGGTTGGAATGAGATTATCCCAATGGATTGGGCATTGGTCAATGACCTCAATGGGCAGATCAATGCTTTGCGTGCCAGCAATGCAGAGCTTAGCAAGCGTCCCGCTTCTTGCCCTGAATGCCCCGAGCTTGCTCCTCGTGTAGAAAGAGTGAATATGCTTTCTGATAAGTCTGTTCTTTTCCGTACTGGCAAGACGACGGTGGATAAGGATCAGATGGTGACGATCTTCGATGTTGCTGAGTTTGCCAAGAAGAATGGCAGTTCGATCCTTGTGACGGGATATTCAGACAAGAAAAGTAAGGAAAGTGACCGTATATCCGAGCTCCGCGCCAAGGCTGTGGCCAAGATCTTGACCGATAGCTATGGCGTGCCTTCTAACCAGATCCGTATCGAATGGAAGGGTTCTGCCGAGCAGATGTACGACAACCGAGACTGGAATAACGTAGTTATCCTTCGCTCTAAGTAACTTTCCGTCCAATTACAAATCAGAAAACAAAACAGACAAGAATATGAAAGCACGTATATTGCTCTTTGCGATGGCTTCATCGGCCATCCTCCTGACGGCGAATGCACAAGAACCGATGTCGCAGAATCAGGCGGGCAAAAACACCACTTTTGCTCGTGACAAGGCCAGCGACCACTGGTTTATCGATTTGCAAGGCGGCGTTGGTGTTGCATCGTTTGGTACAAATAGGGATCAGAAGGACTTTGTAAAGCGTATCAGCATTGCTCCTACTCTTTCAGTGGGTAAGTGGCATGAGCCGTATTTCGGTACACGCTTGCAGTTGCTCGGTGGTATCATGAAAGGGTTCTACAACACGAACGACAAGGCTCAGGGACTGATCCAAGGTGTTGAGGGCAAGAATTTCTATGGAGCTGCCCACTTTGACTTCCTCTTTGATATGACCAACTACTTCGGTGCTTACCGTCCCAACAAGGTATTCCATGTGATTCCTTTCGTCGGTTTGGGCGTTGGTTACAAGCTCAAAAGTGAAGATGCGACTGGCCAAGTTATTGCCGAAATAGACAAGGATGGAAATGAGTGCTGCAAGCAGCGGATGTCTCCCACACTTAACGCTGGTGTGATGTTTAAGTTCCGCCTTTCTTCTCGTATCGATCTCAATCTTGAGGCCCAGACGATGCTTTCTCGCATGCGTTTCGTCGGTACAGAAAATAACAAGGCGATCTCTGATGTGAACAACTACCTCACAGCTGGCTTTACTGTGAATCTTGGTAAGACGGTTTGGGACGAAGTTGTGCCAATGGATTACAACATGGTGAAAGATCTCAACTCGCTACTGAATACTCTGCGTGCAGAAAACGAGGAACTCAGCAAGCGTCCTGTATCTTGCCCTGAGTGTCCAGAGGTATCCTCTATCGTTGAGAAAAAGGTCGTTGTGAATAATGTCGTTTACTTCCGCCTCAACTCTGACCAGATCGATCGTCCTCAGATGGTAAACATCTTTAATACGGCTGATTATGCCAAGAAGAATAATCAAGATGTTTATATCGTCGGTTATGCAGACCGAGACACTGGTACTGCAGCTTATAACATGCAATTGTCTGAGCGTCGTGCCAAGGCCGTTGCAGATGTTCTTATCAACAAATATGGTATTGATGCCAGCCGCATCAAGATTGAGTGGAAGGGTTCTGATGAGCAGGTGTATGCTGAGAATGCATGGAACCGCGTTGTAATCATGAACGTGGAATAAGCCTCCGGCTACTCTATTAAGCTAAATAGGCAGCCCCACCTACGAAGAGTACGTATTGGTGGGGCTGCTCTTTTTATGGGCCTTCGCTCTTATCTGTTTCCCTTTGTTGATCATAGTTTTGAGTACAAGGTTACCTTTTTCTGATCCGTTTTTCGCATCCTTTACTCCTTTTCCGACAAGGGGCATTTGTTTGCTATTGTCTGCATGGGTAGAACTGCTCACCCCGGCTTTGAGTTTTTGCTCCATTCTTGCATTTATCCCCCTTTCCTCGTGTTGTTTTTAGATACTATCTTTGTCGCCAGCGGAGGTTGGCTATGAGCGGCAAGCCTACTGCCGTGGCTTTGGAGGCCAGCGGAGGAGGGGTATTCCCATTCAATGGAGGTGCTCGCTCCCCGTTCTAGCCATACATAGGTACAAACTGAATCAATTAACGATAACGATAAGACAATCACAATGAAGATCAAACATCTACTTTTGAGCTCTGTGCTCATCATTGCTGGTGTATTCACGGCTTCTGCCGATAAGGGGATGTGGATACTAAGCGAACTTACAAAGCAGAATATTGAGCGGATGAAAGAGCTAGGCTTTAATCTAGCTGTGGATTCGCTCTATGACTTGAACAAACCGTCTATAGCGAAGGCTGTAGTGCAGTTTGGAGGGGGATGCACTGGGGTTACCGTTTCGAATCAAGGCCTCATTTTCACCAATCATCACTGTGGATATGGAGCCATTCAGAGCCAGAGTTCTGTAGAGCACGATTACCTTAGGGATGGCTTTGTAGCTCAGTCTTTCAAAGAAGAGTTGCCCATAGAAGGGTTGGAGGTGCGTTACTTACGGGAGGTGAAGAACGTGACGGATCAGATGCTCGTTCGCCTTGGCAATGAAAGCAATGAAGTGTTGCGCATTCGTAAGGCGGAATCGATAGGTAAGGAGATGGCCAGAACAGCCAAATTAGCGAAGAATCAAGAGGCTCAAGTGATCCCTTTCTATACCAACAACGAGTACTACATGTTGGTCTACGATGTCTTTAAGGATGTACGTATGGTTTTGGCCCCGCCGAGTTCTGTGGGAAAATTTGGTGGCGACACGGACAACTGGATGTGGCCAAGACATACCGGAGACTTCAGTGTCTTTCGCGTGTATGCCGATAAAAACAACAGGCCGGCTGAGTACAACAAGAATAACAAGCCCTATAAGCCCGAATATTATGCTGTCGTGTCGCTTGAGGGGGTTACAAAGGGCGACTATGCCATGACGATCGGTTTCCCGGGGAGTACGGATCGTTACCTCTCTTCTTGGGGAGTGGAAAATCGTATGGAGAACGAAAACGCTCCTCGCATAGAGGTCAGGGGAGCTAAACAAGCTATTTGGAGGGCAGCCATGGATGCCGATCAAGATACGCGTATCAAGTATTCCAGCAAGTACGCGCGCTCCTCTAATTTTTGGAAGAACTCCATTGGGATGAACAAAGCTCTCGTCGAGTTGGGCGTGCTAAACAACAAACGTCAGGAAGAAGCGACATTTGCGGCTTGGGCTGCCGATAAAGATGATTACAAGGATGTCCTTGCACAGATGGAGCAGGCCTATAAAGAAAGTGGTGCGATCACCAAAGATCTAACCTATCTATATGAGACACTTATCTACGGAGCGGAGGTTGTATCCATGGCTAAGCGGGCAACCGAAGTAATTATCCTTGGAAAAAAAGGAAAGTCTGAGCGTGAAGCTATGAAAGGTAAGTACTACAAAGACTATTCGGAACCGTTGGATCGAAAGGTCTTGGCTGCTATGCTCCGCTTGCTGCGAGATCGTGTAGCTGCAGACCATTTGCCGGATGTCTATGCAACAATCGATAAAAAGTTTGGAGGCGACATAGACAAGTACGTAGCAGACCTCTTCGACAAGACAGTGGTAACCAGTTACGACAAGTTGCAGGCCGCTTGTGAATTGTCAGCCAAGGAGCGCGAAGATGTGGTCAAGGGTGACCCTGCGATACAGCTTAGCTACTCGGTTTTCGAGCGGTTCGAGCAGTTGCGTGGCGAGAAAGAGGCATCGTTGAGTGCGATCATGCGAGGCAAGAGACTTTACTTTGCCGGCCGGCGTGTGATGGATCCTAATACACCTCTCCCCAGCGATGCCAATTTCACGATGCGTATGAGTTATGGATCGGTGAAAGGGTATTCTCCCAAGGACGGTGTTGAGTACAACTACTATACTACGCAGCGTGGTATATTGCAAAAGCAGGACCCAAAGAGTACGGAGTTTGCTGTGCAGCCTGAGATCTTGGATATGTTGAGGGCTGGCGATTTTGCCCCCTACGGATGCAAAACAATCCTTAAGACTTGCTTCTTGTCTGATAATGATATCACCGGTGGCAACTCAGGCAGTCCTGTTTTCGATAAGAATGGTCGATTGATCGGATTGGCTTTTGATGGCAATTGGGAAGCGATGAGCGGCGATATCGAGTTTGATAGAGACCTGCAGCGCACGATCTCTGTGGATATTCGCTATGTGCTCTTTACAATCGATCGTTGGGGTAAGGCTCCTCATCTGATCAATGAACTCAAAGTGATGAAAGGGGACGGCTGTGTCGCACTTAATGGAGAGCGATGTGATCGACGTTGCCTCTGATGTGTTGATACACTGTGACTAATAAGATAGGGAAGTGCGGTCGCCTTTTCGGAAGGAAAGGTATGCCGGCTTCCCTTTTTTCGTGAGGAAATGATGACTTCTATAAGGTTGCTATCTATGCTGCTGTTTACGTTGACTTTGCTCGCTTGTTCGGGACATCGTCGGGTAGAGCAACAGCTCCTGTCCAAAGCCGATTCGGCTATGTCTGTGGGGGATTACCGGAAAGCTGTAGATTGCTATAAGGCAATTGATACAATTGATTTGACCGATACCGACTTGAGGCAGCGCGCAATTCGTCTCAGGCGACAAGCAAAGTGGATGCTTAACATGCAGACTCTGGATAGCCTGGATGCTGCCCGGCGAGAGGCCAATGCTACGATCTCTCGAATTGGTAGCTCGTTCCTCTTGTTCGAGAACAAGGAGTATGGCATCCGGCCTTCTTTTGCACGTCTTGCCCTCTCTGCCAAGGCAAATACCGCCAAGTCCCATCTTAGGCTCGTGACCGACTCTACGGGAGTTGTCACTCTAACTTCTGTCTATGTAGGTCGTAAGCCTATCCGACACACGGCTTTACTTTTGAGAGATAGAGAGAGCGGGCAGACCTTTTTTTCGGCACAAATTCCTTATGATGAAGCCTTGAACTACCGCTATGCTACATCCGATCTATACTACGAGCTTGTGAATTATCCGTCCTCGATAGCAGACTCATTGGCCACTTTTGTGAGGAGTATTGTCCGATTGAGACATACCATGGAGGCCGTCTTGTTGGATGCAAGCTCTCGTGAATTGCCCGTTGCGTGGAGTTATTCGACAAAGCAATTGACTGACTTTGTCGATACATTCGCTCTAGCCGAGGCATATGCCTGCGAGCAACGGATGGATAGCTCTATCGCAATGCTCAGAAGTGAGAATCGCTACCTCCTGTCCACCGGGCATGTGGATACAACACAATTGGTTATTCCCAGAAAAAAACGAAGATGAGAATATTGATCCAACGCTCCATCCTCTTTGCTATTTCTTTTCTTGTCTCTCTCTCTTTATTCTCTTGCAAGGAGAAGGAGGGGCGTTACTTTAAGCAAGAAGGGGGGATATGGGGCACCCTTTTTCATATCACCTACAAGAGTGATTCATCTCGCACTACTCAGATCACAATGGCATTCGATGAATTGAATCGTTCAGTCAATCCATTCGATAGCCTCAGTTTGATTAGCCGGATCAATCGCAACGAGTCTTTCGAGACCGATTCGCTTTTCCGCATCTGTTTTTCCGCTTCCCAACGTATTTCTATGCTCAGTGAAGGGGCTTTTGATCCTACTTGTTCACCGTTGTTCAATGCATGGGGTTTTGGATTTAAACATCGAGAGCAGATGACTCAGGCCAAGGTGGATAGTTTGCTCCAAATTGTGGGCTACGAAAAGATGAGCTTGCAGGGAGATAGGATCGTCAAGGCTGATCCGCGTATGAGTTTGGACTTCGCGTCTATTGCCAAGGGACTGGGGGCTGATCATGTGGCTCGTAGACTTGTCTTGTCGGGTGTTAGTGACTATTTGGTAGAGGTGGGAGGCGAGATTGCTTTTTCTGGTCTTAATCCTCAGGGCGAGCCTTGGCGAGTGGGGATTGACCGCCCCTCAGATGCCAATCGCAATATGAGTGGGGACCTGCAGTGTATCTTGCGCCTGCCGCAGAAGGGTGGAGGATTAGCTACAAGTGGAAATTATCGCAACTATTACGAGGAGGGTGGCAAGCGCTATGCACATACGATCGATCCGCGCACCGGCTATCCTGTGCAGACAGATGTGCTGAGTGCTACCGTATTGGCGGAGAGTTCGATGATTGCTGATGCTTTGGCTACGCTTTTCATGGTAGTCGGATCTGAGAAAGCCAAAGAGCTTGCCGCAAAGGTTGCGGGGGTCGAATTCATGCTCATTTGTGCTTCGGATGATGGCGAGACCTCTGTGAGTAGCTCACCTGGCTTTGATGCAATGATTGTCGAATAAGGTTCCCGAGATTACATCTCTTGGTGAATTATTTGATAGATAGAGCTTTGAGGTAGATTCTGCGGGCTTCGATTTGGCGAGTAGCGAGATTGTTTGTAAGTTTGCGGGCAATTTGGATCGAGGTCCGAAACTGTAAAACGAGGATATAATAAATAACTGATCAAATAAAGAATATGATTGTAGTACAACTCAAAGAGGGCGAGAATATCGAAAGAGCTCTGAAGAGATTTAAGAGAAAGTTTGAGCGCACAGGTGCTGTTCGTGAGCTTCGCGCTCGTCAGGCATTCACCAAGCCGTCTGTCATCAAGCGCAAAAAGATGCAGAAGGCAATCTACGTGAAGCAGCTCCAGCAGGCCGAAGAGCAATAATCGCCCTTTGCAGAGGTTTCTCCATCCGACTAGAAGAGTGTAGGAGAGGAGATGTACATTTGTTTTTATTTCGTTCGGGCTATCCCCTTGGAGGGGGATAGCCCGAATGCTTTTAGAAGGAGAGGAACCCGGGGGGCGTGTGCGATTTTTCTTGTCGGCTCATGGTGCAGTTTTTTGCCCTCCCTTAGCAAGAATTCCTTCCCGTCAGAGCAAGAATTCCCACGCGTCAGAGCAAAAATTCCCACGCGTGGGAATTTTTATTGCGACCCGTTCCATTTTTGCTTGTGTCGGATGCTGTCGAGAGGAGGCTTCCAATGTTTTCCCTCGGGAGTAGGTAGGCTGGGATGATGAGGAGTGCTTTCGTATTCTGATGGTTGAGATCTCTGCTTTGCATATGATCGAGAGGATTTGGGCGGATCGGGCAATAACCATTTGAGGAGTGATGTCGCCATCTTCATTTGATTCGGCGAGGCTTTTAAAGGCATCGGGAATATATGGCCGTGGATAAGTACCAGAAAACAAGGCTGGATACCTATTTGAGGGGTAGTGGAAACTGTGAATGACTATTTTTAGGTATGGCGAGGCGAAGTCGGAGCAGCTATTTTTGCTGCGGTAAATCAAGTCACAAAAAATAGGATATGAAATCTATTGGAATTTTTTACGGCTCCTCTACTGATACTACGGCAGATATCGCCGGCCGTATTGCGAGCAGCTTGGGCGTGGCCTCAGGCGATGTGCATAATGTAGCTAACGCTGATGCAGCAGCTGTCGCTAACTATGAAGTGTTGCTTTTGGGGAGTTCTACATGGGGTGCAGGCGATCTGCAAGATGATTGGGAGGACTTTCTCCCCAAACTCAAGGGGCAGAACCTTTCTGGTAAGGTAGTGGGCCTTTTCGGCTGTGGGGATGCTTCTTGCTACGGAGATACTTTCTGCGATGCTTTAGCTACGATTAAGGAGGGACTCGCAGGTACAGGATGTACTTTTGCTGGCCGTATGAGCAAGGATGGCTATAGCTTCGATGAGTCTCGCTCAGACGAAGATGGCGAATTGATTGGCTGCTTGATCGATGAAGCAAACGAATCTGACCTGACGGATGAGCGCATCGAACGCTGGATCGCTGCACTTAAGCCGCAACTTGGCTAAGCCTATATTTTTCTTACAGAATTATCTGTCTTCATAGCTTTCTAAGGACGGAGCTGCTCAGAGTCCGTGCATGCGGTTTTGTCGGTTCCGTCCATCTTCGATAATCCTTGGTTATGCGAGAGTATAGTGCCGACTACAAGGTGTTTCTCCATCATGTGTACGAGTATCAGAAGGGTGTTCGACGCATGGTTCTCTGTACGCTTGGTATGGACGAGTTGGATGAGGCCCGGGAGCGTCTGAATCACCTATCTATTCCGCACTTCAGCCAGGTGGTGCCCAAGGGGAATCGGGCTAATCTCTTCTTCGGCAGCAGTGAATGTCTTGAGGCCCTCAGTTTGTTTTTGGGTAATAGGCCGTTAAATACGCTCAGTCCGGAGGAGGATTTTATTGTGGGAGCGATGCTCGGCTATGATATTTGTGGTCAGTGCAAGCGCTACTGCAAACGCAAAAAGACCCTTGTCGACTCCACATCGGTGTCGACTTGCTAGCGAACTTTGATGAAAAAGAGGGAGCGAGTGTGTTTCTATCCACTTCTCTCGTTTGTTTCTTTCTTTTCGCGAGACTGCCTCGGGCATATAAAGACCTGCTGGCGGTCTCTTCGTTTATGAAAAGTGTACCCCGTGTCCGTTTATCTCGTGGCCATGCGTCTCATATTGATCAACGCGTAGCGTGCACGTCCCAAAGCCGTGTTGATGCTTACGCCTGTATACTCAGCGATCTCCTTGAAGCTCATATCTTCCCAGAAACGCAGCATTAGCACTTCGCGCTGTTCCATAGGGAGATGGGTCATGAGACCATAGAGTTCGGCAAAGTCTTCGTTTCGGCTCCATTCTTCTTCAACATTCGGTTCATTGGAGGCCAATTTATCTACAACCCGTTGCTCTTCGGGATCTATATTGTCCCACTTTTTCTCAATCTTGGAGCCGCGGTAGTGATCCATCACTAGGTTGTGCGCAATACGCAATACCCACGCTTTGAACTTTCCTTCAGCCGTGTAGGCTCCACGTTTGAGAGTCATGATTACCTTGACGAAGGTATCTTGGAAGATATCTTCGGCCACATCACGATCACTGATAGAGAAACGAATATAGCCGTGGACCACTGCATCGTAGCGTTCGAGTAGAATATCAAACGCTTCGCCACTGCCTTCTGTGTACATCCGTACCAACTGATCATCTGTCAGTTTCCTATAGTCTGCCATTGCTATTCAGCTTTTAGGGTTATTCAGAAGGTAGTATTGTCTCGATAGGCAGCAGGTTTTAGATATTAATTCGAGGCGAAGGTAATTTTTATCCCTCAATTGAACAAGCAATCCGGAGAGGTAGGGCGTAGTCGTCAAGAGAGATCTCGAGTAACCGTCTTAAAAGAAACGACCTCCATCTCAATGGGATTGGAGGTCGTTTCTGGTATGGCAAAGTGTAAGTTGAGAGCAGTATGGATCATACGTTGCGATTGGCACGTTTCCGCTCATTTTCGTCCAGAATGATCTTTCTCATGCGCATTGCATGCGGAGTGATCTCTACGTATTCATCGGCCTTGATATACTCAAGTGCATCTTCCAGACTGAAGATGATAGGCGGAGCCAGGCTGACTTTGTCATCGCTTCCGGAGGCACGCATATTGGTCAGCTTCTTGCTTTTGCACACATTCACAACCAAGTCTCCTTCTTTGGTGTGCTCACCCACAACCTGTCCGGCATACACATCCTCTTGAGGGCTAATGAAGAATTTGCCTCGACTTTGCAGATTATTCAAGGCATAGGCATAGGCAGTACCTCCCTCCAGTGCAATGATGGAACCATTGCTGCGACGGTCCATGTCCCCTTTCCATGGTTCAAAACCCAGGAAACGATGCGCCATCACAGCCTCACCGGCCGAAGCCGTTAGTACGCTGTTGTTTAATCCGATAATCCCACGGGAAGGAATTTTGAACTCCAGGAATACGCGTCCTTGTTTGCTATCCATCATCGTGATCTCGCCTTTACGCTTTGTCACCATGTCTATTACGCGGCTTGAGTAGTCCTCAGGCAGGTTGATTGTAAGTTGCTCGATTGGCTCGCACCGCTCTCCATCAATTTCTTTGATGATAACTTGCGGCTGCCCCACTTGCAGTTCGTAACCCTCTCGTCTCATAGTCTCAATCAAGACGGAGAGATGTAGTACTCCGCGACCATATACTAGCCAAGAGTCGGCCGATTCTGTTGGCTCAACCCTTAGCGCGAGATTCTTGTCCAATTCGCGCATTAGGCGATCGTGGATATGTCTGCTGGTTACGAACTTGCCATCTTTTCCGTAGAACGGAGAGTTGTTGATTGTGAAGAGCATACTCATCGTAGGCTCGTCTACTGCGATCGACTTGAGAGGTTCAGGGGTGGCAACGTCCGCGATTGTCTCTCCGATCTCAAAGCCTTCCAAACCTACCACGGCGCAGATATCTCCAGAAGCGACTTCTTGAGTTTCTGTGCGCCCCAGTCCCTCAAATGTGTCGAGTTCCTTAATGCGCTGTTTTACTACGGTGCCATCTCGCTTGCACAAGGCGATCTCCTGTCCTGTGCGTAGCGAACCGCGATGGATGCGCCCTACGGCAATACGCCCCAGGTAGCTCGAATAGTCCAGAGAGGTAATAAGCATCTGGGCCGGCCCATCGATCTGAGTAGGTGCTGGGATGTGCTCGATGATCGCATCAAGCAGCGGAGCGATATTGTCGGTAGGCCGATTGTAGTCAGTGCTCATCCAGCCTTGTTTAGCTGAGCCATAGATTGTGACGAAGTCAAGTTGGTCTTCCGACGCATCCAGGCTGAACATCAAATCGAAAACCATCTCCTGTACTTCTGAGGGGCGACAGTTGGGTTTGTCCACTTTGTTGATCACAACAATCGGTTTCAATCCCATTTCGATGGCCTTGTGTAGAACAAATCGCGTCTGAGGCATCGGTCCTTCGAAAGCATCGACAAGAAGAAGACAGCCATCAGCCATATTCAGAACTCGCTCGACCTCTCCGCCGAAATCGGAGTGGCCCGGGGTGTCTATGATATTGATCTTGCAGTCGCGGTAGCGTATACTCACATTTTTTGAGAGGATCGTGATTCCACGCTCACGCTCTAGGTCATTGTTGTCGAGGAATGTGTTCACCTCGGCTGCTTTGTCGTCTCTGAATAGTTTGCCCGCCAGAAGCATTTTGTCTACCAGCGTTGTTTTGCCATGGTCTACATGGGCAATGATGGCGATATTCCTAATATCCTGCATGGGAGTTATTCCTCACTGTTTTTTTGCGTTGTTTCCACGGGTTGTTTTTTACTGGGGCGATTCTGAGCTAGATTGTCGAGCACCCCGTTGATAAAGGAATAGCTCTTGGGCGAAGAGAAGTTCTTAGATAGCTCTACGTACTCATTGATGCTGATGTGCATAGGTATGTCATCCATCTCATATATCTCGGCCATGGCCATCTGCATGATAAGCATATCCATGTCGGCCACGCGCTCCCCATCCCAATTGATCAGGTGACCCTGTAGTTTCTGTTTGTAGGCTCCTTGATTTTCCATTGTCGTTGAAATCAAGTCGATGGCGAACCTGTGGTCGGCCTCGTCTCTGTACATGGGTGCAAGGATTTCGTCTGCGGAGGCAGAGGTTTTTAACTTACGCAGTGTCTTGAGTACAAAGTCTTTGGCGATTTCGATTGGAGAGAACTCGGCCCGGATCGTGCGGCGGCGTCCCTCCTGAGCGATGAGACTGATCTCTTCTTCCAGATTTTCGATTGAGGGTAGCTCTTCGCACTCATATTTCTCGATGATGTGCAGGGGATTGTCCCAGAAGAGCGAATGAGACTCAAGCTCTTCAGCTATTTCGTTGTCGTTGAATATGATATCTCTGTACACCTCAACCCAAAAGTCCGTGTCGGCTTCCTCTGAATCTTTTGACTCGAGGTAGCGCGTGTAGGCTTCAGTCGATAGAATTTTATCCAGTAATCGACGTAGGAAAGAGTCATTCGAACGCCAATTGATTGTAGCAGACGAAGCATAGTCCTCAAGCTGCTTACAATTTCTCAGCTTGGCTGCCAGGCTGTTTGCTGCGAACCGCATATTCGGGTTCCTATCCTCATCTGTTGCCAGATGTCGCCTTTTGCGAGCTTCGAGCAATTCCCCTTGCAGTTCAGAAAGATCCGGAAGTAACCCCAGCAAGTGAAGGTATAGTTCGTATGTTTCTCGCAGGCTAAGTTCGAGTGCCTCTACTACAGATTTGATCGGTACCAGTTCGCGGTGTTGAAAAGCGTAGGCCACCTGCAGGGCTCGTGTGCGAATGATCGTTCGGTTAATCATTATTCGTCTTGCTGTATTATCGTTATGCCTTGGCTCCCATCGCTTGGGATGCCTTTCAGCAAATCGGCGCAAAGTTAAGGCAAAAGCCTTAGATATGAGCAATGGGCCCCTTTCTCAGTAGAGTTTTGAGCCCTTCCATTTTGGGGAGACTTTGGGCTTTCTTTTCTACAGAATCTGTTTGGATTACCTATTTAGTTGGGAACAGAAGATAGCCTGGCTTCGTTATGGTTTTTCCTCCATCCCATTGGAGATTTTACTACTACGCGTCGTAGGATTTCTTCTCACGCGTTAGAGTTTTTGTTCTGACGCGTCGAAAATTCGGATGCAACGGCAAAAATGGGCCTGAGCTGTACAACAGCTAAGCTAAGTGCCTCCAAGAGAGATTTCTTGCTCTCCTCTCATTGTTTCTTTCCAACCTATTGTCCACTCGGATTCTCTCCCCTATCTGTATAGGGGCAGGATTGGTAGCGAATTATGTTGTACCTTTGAACGAAATATCTAACGCGACATCTAAATACGCGACATTTGTCCATGAATAAGACTTCGATCGGTGTATTCGATTCTGGCTACGGCGGACTTACGATTCTAAATGAGATACGCAAGTTATTGCCGGATTACGATTATATTTACTTGGGCGACAATGCCCGTTCTCCCTATGGTACACGCTCTTGCGAGGTGGTGTATAAGTTCACGAAGCAGGCTGTCGATACTCTTTTTGGCTTGGGTTGCCCATTGGTTATATTGGCTTGCAATACAGCATCGGCCAAAGCCTTACGCAGTATTCAACAGCTCGATCTCCCCCTGTCGGAGGACCCGTCTCGGCGAGTCTTGGGTGTCATTCGGCCCACTGTTGAGGCCATTGAGAAACTCTCGGTCGGTGGGCACGTGGGAGTGTTGGCAACTCCTGGAACTGTCTCATCTCACTCTTATCAGACGGAGATCAATAAGCTCTTTCCCGAAGTGATGGTAACAGAGGAGGCTTGTCCACTTTGGGTTCCCCTCGTGGAGACGGGGGAGAGTGAGAGCCCTGGTGCTGATTACTTCGTGCGTAAGCATCTGGAGCAGCTTATCAGCAAAGATGATTCGATCGACACGATCATCCTTGGCTGTACACATTATCCCCTGCTCATTCCCAAGATGAAACGCCTGCTCACCCCCACGATCAAGCTCATCCCTCAAGGTGAGATTGTGGCGAAATCCTTGGCCAACTACCTGGAGCGTCACCCCGAGATGGATCGCCGCCTCAGCCGAGGGGGGAGCATCAGGTACCTCACAACCGAAAACTGTGATAAATTCAAAGGTTTGGCCTCTATCTTCCTGTCGGATGAGATAGAAGCCGAGCATATCTGCATAGATTAACCAAACACAACAAAATAACAATGAAACAACTGGCAAAAATCGCTTTGTTGCTGCTCAGTGGAATCTTCATGCTCTCGGCGTGCAACTGCAAGCTTCGTAAAGCCCAAGATCTCAACGGTCTGTGGAGTGTGAGTTTTATGGATGGTCGATCGATGGGTGCGTCCAATGACAAACTTACTTTGCAAATAAATACTCAGGCAGCCCAAGCCGGAGGAATTGGGATCTGTAATCGCTATAGTTGTGATTTGGATACAAGCCGGATCAAGGACGGGAAGATAGGTTTTGCGAATGTGATCTCCACTCGTGTAGGTTGCGATGGCAATGGATTGGAGAGCATGCTCTTTAGTCGTTTGTCAGGTGTGACAGAATACACTATCAAGGGGAACAAATTGATCCTTACCGGAAAAGATAGCGGAGGGAATGAGGTCCGTCTCGATCTCGTGAGGAAGCCTCTTGAGGTCAAGACGAAATAGTTTCCTACCCTATCCCTACATCGGAGAGTATGGGTCGTGGAGTATGAATCCGTATCAGGGCTTCTCTGCTTCTGCTCTCGATGGACTTGTTTGAGACTTTTTGTGCAGAGGACTGAGGTGCTACCCGTCGGAGTTTTTGCTTTATCACGTTGGAAGATTTGTTCTCACGCGTGAGTATTTCAGCTTTCGCACCAGATAGGTCAAAGGGCGTGTGGAACGTGATTTCTGGGCCTGAGTCTCTTGGTCGTGCCCTTTCTTGGATCGACCTTTTACCTTTGCTTCAAGACGAGTTTTCCTCTGAGGCGAAGTTGTTCATTGGGTCGTTTTGCTCACCGATTTCGGAGCGGAAGACTCGGTGATTTGTTTGGCACCCTGAATTTATAAATGGAGGTATATCTATGCGTCATTTAGTCACAATCGATCGGCTCGAAGTTGCCGACATAGAGCGGATCTTAGATCGAGCTCAGCTCTTCGAGTCCAATCCCAACAGGGCCTTACTTGAGGGAAAGGTCGTTGCAACCCTTTTTTTTGAACCCTCCACTCGTACTCGATTGAGCTTTGAAACGGCTGTTAATCGGCTTGGGGGGCGTGTGATTGGCTTTTCGGATGCCAAATCATCGAGTACTTCTAAGGGAGAGAGCCTCAAGGATACGATCTCGATGGTATCCAACTATGCCGACCTGATTATCATGCGGCACTATTTGGAGGGTGCAGCGCTCTACGCCAGTGAGCTGGGGCGAGCCCCTATCGTCAATGCCGGAGACGGAGCCAACCAACATCCGTCGCAGACATTGCTCGATCTCTATACCATACGCCAAACACAGGGGACGCTCTACGATCATACGGTGGTGATGGTGGGCGATCTCAGATATGGCCGCACGATCCACTCACTGATCTCCGGACTATCGGCCTACCGTCCTCGATTTATTTTTGTTGCTCCTGAGGAACTTGCTTTGCCGGAAGAGTACAAAGAGTATTGTCGGCGACACGAGTTGTCTTTTGAGGAGACGGATCAGTTTACTCCGGAACTGATTGCCAAGGCTGATGTCCTCTACATGACGCGTGTGCAGCGCGAACGTTTTGTCGATATGGAAGAGTACGAGCGAGTGAAGGATGTCTACACGCTCGCGGCCGATATGCTGCACTCGGCCAAGCCTCATATGAGAATTTTGCATCCATTGCCCCGAGTGAATGAAATCTCTACCGATGTCGATGATACCCCGTATGCCTACTATGTGCAGCAGGCTCGGAATGGTCTTTACGTGCGGCAGAGTATTATTTGCGAAGTTTTGGGTATCGAAGTGAACGAATAAGGACTCTTAGTGTTGAAATGAAGAAGGAAGAATTGCTGGTCGCTGCGATCCGAAATGGTACAGTGCTTGATCATATCCCTGCCGAGAAACTATTCAAAGTGGTTGCCATGCTCGGATTGGAACAGATGAATACCCCCGTCACGCTCGGGCACAACTTGCCGAGTGCAACTTTGGGAGCTAAAGGCGTGATCAAAATATCCGATCGTTTTTTTAGCGAAGAGGAGCTTAGCCGCATCGCTATCATTGCTCCCAATGTACACCTGAACGTGATCCGCGAGTATGAGGTTGTGGAGAAGCGTTTGATTCCTCTGCCGGAGGAGATTGTGGGATTGGTGCGTTGTACCAACGCTAAGTGCATAACTAATCACGAGCCAATGCGCACACATTTTTACGTGGAGGACTCCAAAACAGAAATTCTTCGCTGCAAGTATTGTGGGCGCAAGCTACCTCCCTCACAGATCGAACTGCTATGAAGCGAGAAGATTGGAAGCCTGGCACACTGCTTTACCCCTTGCCTGCTGCTCTTGTGAGCTGTGGAGACAAGCCGGAGAACTATAACCTGATTACCGTAGCTTGGACGGGTACTGTGTGTACGACCCCTCCTGTGTGCTACGTGAGTATCCGCAAGGAACGCCATTCACATGGGCTGATCACTGCTACCGGTGAATTTGGCCTCAATTTGACCAACAAGCCGATGGCTAAAGCTGTGGATTGGTGTGGAGTGCGTTCAGGGCGAGATTTCGACAAGTTTGCCGAGACTGGTCTTACGCCGGAAGTTGCAGGATCGATTTCAGCACCCTTGGTTGAGGAGAGTCCCCTGAGCTTGGAGTGTCGGGTTCGGCAGGTGATCGAACTCGGGAGCCACGATATGTTTCTGGCAGACATCCTCAATATACGGATAGATCCCCAGTACCTTGACCCGGAGAGCGGAGCTTTCGATATGTACGAGGCCGGGCTTTTGGCCTATGTACATGGCGAATATTTTGCTTTGGGTGAGTTTATGGGATATTTTGGTTGGTCGGTGAAAAAGTCTTCGAGCCAAGTGCGGAGAAGGTACAGCAGGAAGTGATTTTCTCCACCTCCCACTCACGATAGGGATCGAATGGGTATCGGAGAAATCTGTGTACCACAAAGAATGTATGCTATAATCGAATAAAAGGAAATTGCGTCATGAACAAAAAACTTATTCCGTGGATCGTCGTTGCAGCTCTGCTCATACTCCTGGGTATGTATGCCAAGGGTGCATACAACAAGATGGTAGTCCTGCAAGAAAATGTAGAGCGTGATTGGTCGCAGGTTGAAAACGTCTATCAACGTCGCGCAGACCTTATTGTCAACCTTGCCAAGGCGGTGAAATCTTATGCTACGCACGAAAACGAAACTTTCCGGCAGGTAGCAGAAGCTCGAGCTGTGGCCACGCAGATGAAAGTGGATGCTTCCCAACTTACACCTGAAGCACTCACCCAATTTCAGGCGGCCCAAGACGGCCTCTCCCAGGCTCTGGGGCGTTTGTTGATGATCAAGGAAAGCTATCCGGAGCTAAAGGCCAGCGAACAATACAATACTCTGATGGTGCAACTCGAGGGAACAGAAAATAGAATTGCCGTGGAGCGCAAACGTTTCAATGAGACGGCACAAGCCTATAACGCAGCTATACGTCGCTTCCCATCCAATATCATGGCATCGCTTTTCGGCTTTGAGAAACGTCCTTACTTTGAGGCCAAAGCCGGCACGGATGTAGCACCCGAGTTGGATATTTAGTTGCCCCTGATCTTTTGCCCTCCCCCCTTATGGTAGTCTTTAATCTGACCAGTCGAATACGGAGCTTTGGCTTGTATGCGTGTCTGTTTCTTCTGTTCCTCTTTTTCACTCCGGGTGTAGCGAAAGCTGAGGGGAGGGGAGTTATTCCCTCTCAGGTGCCGAATGTGCAACTCGTAGACCGTGACCGCTATGTGAGTGATATGAGTGCAGTGCTTGATCGGCAGAGTTTGGAGCGAGTAGACTCTGCCTGTGCAGATTTACGCCAGCGGTATGGTCTGGAGGTGGCGATCGTATTGCTTGATGCGATCGATCATAGCAGCTATACAATCGAGACCTTTGCTAATGAACTATATGGCGAATGGGGACTGGGACAAAAAGGGGAAGACTTTGGCCTGCTGATCGTTTCGGAGATGATGGGAGAGGCTGGCTCGCGAGATTTCCGTATGGAGACCGGCTATGGTGCAGAGGCTCTCATTCCTGATGCTTTGGCCATGCAGATTGCGCAGCATGAGATCTTCCCCCGATTTCGGAGAGGAGATGTTACCGGAGGACTATTGGCAGCATTGAAATCCATCGACCAAACTCTCACTCGTGCAGGCTATCGCAAGGGGGAAGACATGCGAGCTGCTTTCAAGACGCCAAGCCGAGAACCCCTGCTTGCAGGTGGGCAAGTCTTCCTATTCCTGGGGATCTACTTTTTTGTCTCATTCTTTTTCTTTTTTCGGGTGCTGTGGGGTGTCAATTCTCGCTTGCAAAGCAACGAGGATAGCCAGCGGCATTTGCTCATTTTTCACTCTCATGCTATAGCCCCCTCTGTCTTCCTCTTCTTTTTGCCGGCTTGGCCTTTTTACTGTGTTTGGTACAAGAGGAAGGAGAGGCAATTGATGCGAAAGGCTCATGCCTGTCCCTATTGTGGTACTCATGCACATCGGGACAGTTCGGTCTTGGTACTCAACGAAGGGCAACGCATGGAGCAGTCGTTAGGTACGGCCTCTCATCAAGCTTTTGTATGTGACCATTGTGGGAGAGGCTTTGTTGTGAGTTTTCCCAAGAACCTGTCTGTACATGAATGCCCGTCTTGCCACTACTATACGGCGATACCTGTGCGGAGGGAGAATGTAGCGAGAGGAACTACTTTCGCGAGTTCGCCCGGGTTGATCCAATGCCACTATTGCAATCACCGATTCGAGGAAGTACCCCAATCGACAGATTTTCATAGGCCGTCCACCGGGGGAAGGGGTATTGGTGGAGTTCTCTACTATATCCTAATGCTGTTGATCCAGGCTATCTTTTTTGGCGGTAGAGGTGGACGAGGCGGTGGAGGCTGGAGCGGAGGTTCCTCCGGTGGGGGAAGTTGGGGTGGAGGTTCCTCCGGTGGGGGTGGCTATTCCGGACGCTGGTAAGCCCCCCTCAATGCGCCCATGAATTTATTCACGAGCAAGCTAAATTTCTCTCCTGGTCGAGCTAATTTTCTGACGCGTGAGGGTTTTCTCTCCGACGCGTGAGAGAAAATTGTCGCTCCCCTGTTTGTGGAAGATCATTTGCATGCAATTGTATATTTCTTTGGGGATTTAGGAAGTTTATTTACCTTTGATGCGGATGCCAAACTGATAGGGAAGAACCGTGCATCCCCTTGGATGCCGTGATAAGGTCTTGTGTATCGGTTTCTTCTGTGTTTTGGCTATGCCTCTCTTTGGGGAGTCCCTTTTTTTGAAATCCTTAATTCCGCAACACTATAATTTAACTTTATTTATAAGTTCCTGAGCAACAAAAAGTTGCCCAGGATTTTGCCATGTCAGAATTTTCACTTATCTTAGTGTTGCAAAAAGAAAACAAGCAAAACTCTAATATGAC
>JAXFND010000017.1:0-36542 GCA_034181285.1 Porphyromonas sp.
CAGTGCAGCCGATGCCCTCGCGCAGATCATCGCCAAGCTCGAAGCGATCAAGGCAGCGATTGAAAACAATGCAGCGGATGTGGTAGCAGTCATGACCACAGAGAAGAATGTGGGTGACGAGATAGAGCTGAAATTTTCTCCGAGCGACTCTCCTATAGTCACAGGAGCTGCTGAGCTGAACTCTAAAAAAGATGGTAACTGGGTTAAGAGGACCTATAGGCTCGCATCCAAAAACATTGCTATCAAGGGGATGGTCACCATGCTTTCTTGTGAGGGTAATCAGCTAACAAACTTGGATGTACGCGAGAACAAGCAATTGCAGGTCCTTGTGTGCCGCGATAACCAACTGACCACTCTGGACGTGTCTAAGAACACACATCTGATGGTTCTTTTTTGTGACAAGAATCAGTTGGAGACTTTGGATGTATCCAAGAATCCGCTGTTGACAGAGCTTATTTGCAACAACAATAAGATAAAAGATTTGACAGTGCCTACTACCAGTAGTGGGAGGATACATTTCAAATCACAGTCGGGAGACAACAACCAGCTATCTACCGATCAGGTAAATGCTATTAGAGGGAAAGGGTGGAAAATCCTCCAAGATAATGGTACCAGCTGGGTTGATTATCCGGGTGAGTAACGATATTCGTCTATCATTCCTCCCGTCACACAGTGGACGGGAGGGGTGATCTTTCTCCTTAAGCGTTGGCAATTGGAATTTCAAAAGCGAGGGGGAATGTGAGATCTCACATTCCCCCTTTTTCCATTCACCGGTTCGGTAACTAAACCGCCCGTTTTTATAGGCATACCCCAAAAGACTACCGCATATATTCTCTCCTCTATTGTATACCGAGGGCTTCGTAGAAAACTTGATGAAGTCTTTTTCTGATGTTGAGATTGATCAGGTTGGTGTGAGTTCTGCTAGGGTAAGTACGGTTTGAGAGGAAGATGAAGATCAGATCATGTCGAGGATCTATCCAAAAGCAAGTCCCGGTAAATCCAGTGTGTCCATAAGTCTCTTTTGATGCGGATGGAGCAATGTAGTTCAGCTCTTTGGGGAGTTGTTTGTCAAAGCCCAAGTAGCGTCGATGGGCAAGATCGGTTGTTGAGATAAACCTCCGAAAAGTCTTTTGCGTAATGAGTTGCTTCCCCTGGTGAATCCCTTGCGATCGGTAGAGTAGCAGCAATTTAGCCAAATCTCGGGCCGTCCCAAACAAGCCTGCGTTCCCGGAAATCCCCCCAAGGCAGGCAGCTGTCTCGTCGTTTACTGTGCCTTGGAGCGTCTCTTTTCTCAGAAACAAATCATTCTGGGAAGGGGCAATATCGTCTAATCTCCTTGGCTTGAGCAGAGGAGTGAAGCATAGGTTGCTTTCGATAGGTCGGTAAATGTTTTCTTCGACAAATTGATCCAACCCTTGATGACATAGCGTCTCTAATATTTGCTGGATGAGGAGAAAGTTGAGGTCGCTGTATCGGTAATCGCCTCTATTTTGCAGCTTGAGAGCTGCGATTAGCTCGAGCATTCTGTACTTAAATTCTTTGTTGATCCAGAGGGAGGCGCAAAACTGTTTGTTGAAATTTCCTATCGGAGTAGGACTGATCCACAAGGGCTGGAAACTGAAGTGAGGATTGCCCCATGTTTTTCTGTCCAGCTGTACGTAGTTGGGTTGGTAACTATGAGACAATAGTTTGCCTCTGAGCGATTCTTTGTCTATAAGCTCCTCGTAGAAGTTGAGCCCGGGGACAAGACCGCTTGAGTGTAAAAGAAGCTCTTCTAATCTGAGGCTGCCTACTGCTGTTCCTCTAAATCTTGGCAAAATGTCTTCTACTTTGGTAGAAAGGCTGAGCCGGCCCCGATCGATGAGTAACATGGTAGCGGGAGTTGTGGCTGCTGCTTTGGTCACAGAGGCTAAGTCGTAGATTGTGTTGCTGGATATAGCAGGGCTTTGTTCATTGTATGTCTGTCGGCCAAAGCAGCCCTCATAGATGTACTCTCCCTTGTATAGAGCCAATACTTGGCAGCCAGGGAACGCTTTTGCTTCTATTCCCTCCCTTACGATTGTGCTGATGCGCTTGTGTAGCTCTTTGTCTTTGCCCTCAATGGAATGAGAGGTCGATTTGGGAAGGGAGAGATCTCTTTGTTCTTCGTCAATCGCATGTTGGACTGTCTCGATTTTGGATAAGGCTTTCTGGTACAAATACTCGTCTTCGGCACTCAGTTGCAGTACATATGTAGTGGGGGGAGATGTGAGCCTGTCTGCAAGTGCTGACATTGATTCTTCACAGTATTCGAAGGCGTGAAGTAGAGCATTGGGGCGAGTTTTGCTTCTTAGCTTTTGTTCTGCAAAAGGAGTGGTTAGGAAGCATAGAATTACACGTTTACTCTGCAAGAGCCGATCAATCACAGCTCCAAAGTTGGAAGGGTCGGAAGTGCAAATACTTACGATCACCGTTCGAGACTGCTTGAGTTGATCGAGTAGACCGGATATGTTGATAGAGCTCCCCGCAGCGTAGTGTATTTGTGTCTTTATGCCTGCACGCTTGAGCTCTACACTCAGGCGGTTGGGTTTATTGGTCCCCAGTTGCAATAGAGCAACTCGGTCGCTCAAATCGATGGGCAGTTCGTTGTTCCCATATTTGACCTTGATACTTTGTCTCCATAATTGCCGACTAAAGGTTTTTGCTTGAGGAGTATTTATGATGTTTGGGATATCTTGAGAGAGGTGCACTCGGGGGATACCGGGTTTGACAATCAATGCGTATTTGTACGATAGTACTTTTCGGCAACTCTTTTCGATCTGTTTTTTGCTCAGTTTGCCTGATGCAACAGCAGCTTTTATTTCCCGAAGAACTATCTCCGGGTTAGTTGGCCCAAGCAAAACATGAACCCCGGCTTGGAGTGCTCGTACACTGATGGGATCATTCCCGGAAATTTGCATTCCTTGCATCTCCATCGCATCGGTGAATATCAAACCCCTAAATCCCAGCTCTCCATTTAGCAGTCCCTCTACGATAGTGGCACTCATCGATGCTGGAGTATGAGGCTCAGGCTCAAGAGCCGGCACTTGTAGATGCCCAATCATCATCCCCCCGAATCCCATCTGTATGTACGCATTGAAAGGGACAATCTCCGTGGCGAGTAATTCTTGGCGAGTTCCACCGATGTTGGGTAGAGCCTTATGCGAATCTACGTTGGTGTTGCCATGTCCGGGAAAATGTTTACCAACAGATAGAACACCTCCATCCTCAAGGCCTGCAGAGAAAACAAGTGCATTTGTGAGTACTTCATCCACACTTACACCAAAGCTGCGAGTGCCAATGACAGGATTGTTGGGATTATTGTTTATGTCCAACACTGGAGCAAAATTCACGTGAATACCCATCTGCTTGCATTGCGAGGCCAACTCCCTGCCATACCAATAGATATACCGCTTGTCCTGTATGTGTCCCAAGGCCATTGCTCTGGGGTAGCGAAGCGCATCTTTCAGTCTCATCCACAGTCCGTACTCTCCATCCAATGCAATCAAAAGAGGGACCGAAGCTGAGGACTGTAGGTGCGTGTTCATTAGGTACTGCTCTAAGAGGTATCCTTTTTGATAAAGAATGCCTCCAATACCGATCTCTCGTACCATTTTCTGGGCCTGCCTTATGGCTTGAGGGGCCGTTTGAGGGTGAATAATTGGCATGATGAGCTGACCAATTTGTTGGTCAAGACTCATGTCTTTTATCTGTTTTTCTACCCAGGAATGCATCGCCTCTTGATCTGCAGATAAGAGAGCGGGTATGTAGGCCTGTGGGGTTTGAGCTTGCGCAGAGGGTAATATACAAACGTGGACGGCCAAGGTGAAGATAGCCTGTAACGTCCAAAGGATCTTGTTCATGACTTTATTGATTTAGTGGGAAAATCGGCTGTTGATCTCAGCTTCCTCTATGATAGAGACAATCAATTTGCCATCCGCTGTATAGGTGTATTCCTTTAATGCAAAGAGGTCTGACAAAAGCTTTGTTGCTTCCCTTTCATCCAGTTGTTTCCCTTGCGGATATGCCTTTATCCTAGCTATTCTTAAGGCAATGGCCTTGCGTACTTCTTGTGCACCGGAAAGTAGTGCTCCATCGAGGTAGGAGTGAATGATATCCAAAGCTACTTCCCCTGCATTTGTCGCTATGATCAGCGGAGCTGCTTTCAGTAGGTAATTGTCTCCATCTCTTTCAAAAGAAAAGCCCACTTGATCCAGTTGCTCTAAGACGGGATTTAGGGCCTCTTGATCCGATTTGGAAAGAGAAATAGTTTCGGGGAAGAGTAGTTGTAGCTGTTCGATACTCTTAGTTTCGTGTTGAAGAAGGAAATGGTCATAGATAACTCGTTGATGGGCTCTATGAAAATCGACCAAGGCTAGGCCCTCGGGACGAGTTGTGATTAGATAGCGATCCCCGTACAAATAGTAGAGGGGTGTGGTTGGTTCTTGCTGCTCGTCAAACAACTCTCTCGAGCTGTTTGCACGTGAGGTTAGGGTAATGCTTCTCTGTGGTTGATCCAGGGAAGGAGTTCGAGGGCCTTTCGTTGGGAGGAAAGACTCTGTGTGTGACTTGGAGTCTACTTCGTTATGTACATGACGTTCTCCCTTCCCCTTGAATTGTTTGAATAGATCCGTCCATGAGATATTATTGCTGGGTAGGTCTTCCAAGCTTTTCTTCCCAGAGATTTCGAATGGATTATAGTTTGGATCTAAATCAACTGGAGGAGGGGTAAGTTCCCCTTTAACTGCTCCTTTGTACGGTGGGATGCTGATCGAATGTTGCGTATCGAAATCTATCGTTGGAATAGCATGAGCAGAGGCCAATCCTCCTCGAACTACGTTTTGAAGAAGCTTGAATATGCTTTGCTCATCTTCAAATTTAATTTCAGTTTTGGATGGGTGAATATTTACGTCAATAGAAGAAGGAGCCACCGAAAAGTATACGAAGTAATTGGGTTGTTCCCCCTGCCTCACAATACCTTCATATGCTGTTGTCAAAGCTTTGTGGAAAAGAGCATGACGCATAAATCGGTTGTTTACAAAGAAGAACTGTTTGTACCCTCGTTTCCTCGCACCTTCGGGCCTGCCAATAAACCCTTCTATTTTGAATATGGGACCATCAAGGCAGATCGGGATAAGGTCTTTGTCATAGCGTTTTCCCAAGGTGTCGATAATGCGTAATTTCAGAGATGTTTTATCCAAAGAATATATCTGTTGCCCATTGTGTAGGATGTCGAATGATATCTCGGGATGCACAAGGACAATACGCTCAATTTCTTGCAGGACGTTTCTCAGTTCAGTTTCATTGCTTTTTAGAAATTTACGTCTGGCAGGAATGTTGAAGAACAGGTTTTTGACTGAAAAAATACTCCCGACAGGTGCAGTACAAGATTCGATGGATATAAGTTCTGAGCCTGAGATTAGCAGCTTGCTCCCAATTTCGTCTTGTTCTGTCCGGGATATTAGTTCTACCTGGGCAACTGCAGCAATAGAGGGTAAAGCTTCTCCCCGGAATCCCATGGTGGAGAGAGAGAATAGATCTTCCACTTTACTGATTTTAGATGTGGCATGACGCTCAAACGCCATGCGAGCATCTGTTGCCGACATACCGATGCCATCATCTATTACACGGATTAAATCTCGACCGGCTTCTGTAAGTTCTATGCGGATATGTTTCGCTTGGGCATCGATTGCATTCTCCACGAGCTCTTTGATTACAGACGCTGGTCGTTGGATGACTTCTCCGGCTGCAATTTGGTTAGCGATGCTGTCAGGGAGTAGGTGGATAGTGTCGCTCATTGCACTCAGAGAAAAATGTTGAATTTGCGCAGCACTACGACAATTACGCCAGCAGCGATCATCAGGACAATGAGTTTGATGATCTTTTGTAGGCGAGCCGATGCATTTTCTCCTCGATCATACTGACTGCGTAAATGTCTGGTCCCTTGTACAAAACTCCCTCGGATATTCTCTTCCGCACTGCTCAGCCTTGAGCGAAAAGAGTCTTCCTCGCTTTTTGGGGGAGGAGAATACTCTCCCATTCCACTATCGTGAGGCAACTCTCCGTTTTTGATCATCTCGGAGCGAATACGCTCTACTCTTTTTTCTAGCTTTTCCTTTTGAGGATCCCAATAGATTGGTCTATGGTTAAAAGGACGGGGTTTTCTTTGTCTGTAGAATATTTGAAATAGAGCCATGGTTGATCATTATTGCCAGATTGTTGGTCTGATGTCTGCAAATCGCTATCCATTCGATATGGTATTGGGTAAAATGTTCGTCGCCCTTGGGAGGAGTTTGTCGTGTCCTCCCGAGGGATTTGTTGGCTGTTCCCTTTTTCAGAAGAAGAGAGGATCGTCGTTTGCTCAGATTCGGGAAAAAGGGAGGGCGAGTTCTTTGCTTCCCTACGTGGACTTAGAGATAATTCTAATTTTCTGTAAGACCTAATAGCTGCATCGGCTCCTCTGAAGCGCCTTAGGTCCCGAAGAGACTTTGGAGAAGATTTGTCCGTAGACCCTTTACCGATGATATCTTCTGGGGTCTTTGGACGTTTTTGCTCGTACCATCCAAATCCTTGCAACCGTCGAATCGATGGATCTGTAAGTTTGATTGGGTATATCTTCCCATTGGAAGGGATCCATTTAGTCTTTTGCAGCGAATCGTTCGCAATGTAGGCATACATTTCATTACTTTTCATGCGATTCATGGCAAAATACCGTTTGTTGCTTTCTTTGTCCAGATAAAGGACACTCTCCACACTATCCATTGCTTCCAGATAATGGATAGCACCGTCTTGGAAGAATACATTGAGTTTTTCGGCGTAGATTTGATTGTACATCATAGTGTCTATTTGTTGCATGCCAAGCACATGCCCCTTTGCTGCAGCCATCTCTATGATGCTGTCAGCTAAATAAAGATGTACGGAATCAGCTCTCAGTTGATTTTCCTCACTCCACAGGATTGGGTCCTGGAACAAGCTGATGAGGTTGTTGGATGAACTATACTCAATAGAGTCCGCGATGGCTTGTACATCTTTTCTCCATGAACGCACATTCTTGTAGCCTCTGATAATGCGTCTATAGGTCGAGTCCGCCTTGTCTGGAGGCGTTTGCTGCATTTGCATACTATCAGTGGGAAGCGAAACAACAGAGCTTTGGGGGTTCTCCGAGGCTTGCGACGGAAGTGGAGGAGAAATCATTGATTGATACTCCTTTCCTCTCAGTGGGCGCACAATAGGAGGCGTGGTATCCTTGTATGATATCAATTCCAAAGTATCTGCACCTACATACAAGGTTTTTGGGGTGGAGTTGTCTATGGCGTAGGCTTCTTCGGTTGCAAATGCATATTCTCGCTTTTCATCGAAGTATCCATATTGACCGTGAAGCTCAACTTTTCTAACCGTGTCTACAAGTTTCATTTGCCCAAAAACTTCTCCCCATTTTTCGTGTCCATCATAGAAGATCGAGTCTCCCGTCATGCTTCGACTCTTGCCGTGTACAACAGATCGATTCAGTAGGATTCCTACATCATTTCTTGTATCGTAAACACCGCGCGTGGTTTCGATACGTCCGGAGTCAGAAACGATTGTAGTGGAGCCTAGCATTGTAGCAATGTTTGTTCGTGTGCTATAATGCAGGTTCTCTGTATTCATTACGAAGTTCTTATTGTCAAGTTGTACATCTTCGTAAAAGTTCGCCTCTTCTGTGTGAATGTTGTACTGACCGTATCCTGATGTAAGAGTGTTGACAGAGTCTACGATAGATCCTCCATCGAAGTAATAGGCTAGCCCTGTATTGCGGTCATAGTCGAGACTATCTGTATATAGAGTCGCATGCCCATTATCAAGCGAAACTTGATGCCTTAGATTCGCCAATCTAAGAAATCCGTTGTATTTGATGTAGTCAGCGTAGATATCTACTGTGTCCTCCTGAATGTGAACTCTACCAAATCCTTCGAATGAGTTGGTCTCTTCATTCAAATGCGCACTGTCGCACATCATGAGAGCTGCCCCATGTCGAAACTTAACGTTACCGATCAGACGTTTCACATCAGAGGCGTAATTTGCATCGTAGTTGAGCACGTCAGCATGCTCTAATATGATGCGCTTCCTTTCCGGCTCTTGTGGCTTCGCTACTAGAGCCAAACATCCCACGCTACATAGACAGAGAATGGTTATTATAGGGTAAACCCTGGGGATTAGTTTTTTTCCCTTCGACATCCCTTATCTGTCGTGACGGATCCATCCTGGATACTGAAAGAGGCAAGATTCATATCCCGGCCTCATGTACACGTAGGTCTCCTTTTGCCTAACTCGAACCCAGTCGTCCAGAACTTTTTGCCTTTTACTGTTTAGGGCCATCCCTTTTATGATCTGAAGATCTCTCACTATGTCTGCTCGGTGTCCTTCTATCCGCGATTTAAGCTTCACTATTGCTACCTCTTTGTTTCCCTTTTTTGTCGTTATGATCATTGGTTTAGATACATTCCCAACTTTCATTGCATAGACCTCCTTACTGATGTCCTGGGGGAGATCTTCATATCGGAAAGAAGGTGAACCTTCAAGCTCACTATTCTCATTTGTATTGATCATCAATCCCCCATTTCTTTGAGTATCCTTATCCTCCGAATAAAGACTCGCAACAGCCTCGAAGGAGGTATTCCCTTTGGTTATTTCATTGCTCAAGGAATCCAGCTTGGCGATAGCTGCTTCTATTGATTGATCCGAGATTTTCGGTTTGAGTAAGATTTGTCTGAAGTTAACTAGATCCCCTTTTTTGTCAATTAGCTGTACGATGTGATAGCCTTCTTCTGTCTGGATAACTTGAGAGACATGCCTGCTTTTTTCGGGCATGTTGAAAACAACATGAGCAAAGTTTGGATCAAGAGAGGTCTTGCCCACAAAACCATATTCACCGCCTTGCAGAGATGTTCTTTTGTCTTCACTGTACAGGCGAGCCAAGGTTGAGAACTCAGTCTTCCCCTCATTTACATCCGAAGCAAACTCTCGTAGTCGTTTTTTGATTGCATCAGACTCCGACAAAGATATTTGAGGTTTGATAGTGACAATTTGCAATTCTACACTAGTGGGTACAAACGGCAGGCTGTCGGTTGGGGTATTTTGGATAAATCTGCGTATCTCGGAAGGTGATACACGCACATTCTGTGCAATTTTGTACTGCATCTGGCGGACGATTTCACTGTTTCTCGCAATTCTTCTCTGATCCTCCCGTATCTGAGAATATTTCTTGCCGAAATATTCTTCTAACTTTTCCTTGCTTCCATAGTAGTTTGTAATAGCATTGCTCAGCCAAGACTCTACCAGTCGGGCTATTTTCCCCTCATCAACTTCTATACTATCTATCTTGGCCTGGTTTAGGAAGAGTTTTTGAACCGCGATTTGCTCAGGGATTAGGCAATCGTAGTTACCGGACAGCTTTCGCCCTTCACTCATGAGATAGAGTTTCTGATTCTCGACATCCGACTTTAAGATCGGTTCATCTCCTACCATCCATATCACTTCGTCTATTACATTCTTCTGAGCTTTTAGCTGGGTCAAGAATGAGGCCAGAGAGAATAGGCTCAACAGTATCGTGTATTTGAGTTTCTTATGCATAGGTCTATGGGCATGTTATGTGCAGGGGGTGTAGTGGGTCAGTTAGCCAAGTCGGATAAGAACTTCATTCGGAGCAGTCTTATCTCAGCTTCACTGTATTCATCTCCTAATTCATCTTGAGCTTCCTCAATCGAATCCGAGGTAGATTCTTTGAAATACTCGTATATGTCGTACGCGTGATCAGGGTCAATCGCTTCGTCTATGAAGTAATCAATGTTGATATGTGTACCTGAATAGACAATGGCTTCAATTTCCGAGAGGAGCTCATCAAAGTCAAGGCCATGGCTCACTGCAATATCATCCAAAGCCACTTTGCGATCAATTTGTTGCACGATGGCTACTTTCATTTTGGACTTATTAGCTAAAGTTTTAACACGTAAGTCTTCTGGACGTTCTATATCGTTGTCTTCAACGTGGCGTTTGATCAAATTCAGGAACTCTTGCCCATACCTTTTGGCTTTTCCAGCACCCACACCGGGGATTTTTTGTAGCTCCTCCATTGTGACTGGGTAGAACGTAGCCATAGCTTCCATACTTACATCTTGAAACACGACATACGGAGGGACATTGTGTTTGTTTCCGATCTTTTTGCGCAGATCCTTCATCATAGAAAATAGGATAGGGTCTACAGCTCCACCAGAGTTGCCTCCACCTCGAGATGAGGTCACCTCGCTAGCTGCAATATCCTCTTCGTCCTCCTCGGATGGTATAGAGAAAGGTGTCGGTTTTTTTAGATACTTCTTGCCCTTAGGTGTTTCCTTAAGCAAACCATAGTTCTCGACACCCTTACTTAAGTAACCTTCTATGAGAGCCTGTCTAATTACAGAGTTGAGTGTCTCCTCACTCTCTTTTGAGCATGCCCCAAAACTGTCTAGTCGATCGTGTTCGAAAGATTCTGCTTCGGCAGAACTTTCTCCACGAAGGTGCTTAATCACATAGTCCGCTTTGAACTTACTCTTTAGTTCATGAACCGCTTCTAATACACTTACTAATAAATCCTTTGCTTCCACCTGTTTTGTTGGCATCAAACAATTATCACAACTGCCGCAATTATCTCGATCGTACTCTTCACCAAAGTAGTGTAGGAGCAATTTGCGACGACAAACTTTAGATTCGGCGTAGGCTGCCGTTTCTATTAATAACTGCCGACCTATTTCTTGTTCGCTGATGGGTTTGCCTTTCATGAACTTCTCAAGCTTGTCGAGATCTTTCTTGCTATAGAATGCAAGGCAGATCCCCTCGCCACCATCTCGTCCGGCTCGCCCGGTTTCCTGATAGTACCCTTCCAAACTCTTAGGCATATCGTAATGGATCACATAGCGTACATCGGGCTTATCAATTCCCATCCCAAATGCAATTGTTGCGACAATTACCTCAATTCGCTCTTCTAGAAAAGCATCTTGATTTTCGGCTCTCTCTTTGGGATCCATACCCGCATGGTAGGGGAGAGCTCTGATTCCATTGGCCTGCAGAATCTGGGCAAAGGTAGTAACCTTATTCCTACTCATGCAATACACGATCCCACTTTTTCGAGGCATAGAAAGGATGAACTTGACAATCTCTCGATCGATATCTTCCGTTTTGGGTTTTACTTGGTAAAACAGATTCGGGCGATTGAATGAACTCTTGAAGATAGCAGGTGAATCAAGTCCGAGATTCTTTTGTATATCATGTTGTACTTTGGGAGTAGCGGTGGCTGTTAGTGCGACGATTGGCCGAGGCGATATTTCACTGATGATCGGTCTTATGCGTCGATATTCAGGTCTAAAATCATGCCCCCATTCCGAGATACAATGGGCTTCGTCCACAGCATAGAATGAAATTTGCACACTGCGCAAGAAAGTTATGTTTTCCTCTTTGTTGAGAGATTCTGGTGCAACATACAGTAGTTTGGTTACTCCTGATCGGATATCCTGGCGCACACGTTCTATTTGAGTTTTTGTAAGTGAGGAATTCAAGAAATGAGCTATTCCTCCATCACCGCTCACGTAGCGTACGGCATCGACCTGATTCTTCATCAAAGCGATGAGTGGAGACACAACAACAGCAGTCCCAGGCAATATGAGAGCAGGTAGCTGATAACACAGGCTTTTTCCTCCACCGGTTGGCATTCGCACGAAAGTGTCCTTCCCCTCGAGCACATTGCGGATGATGGCCTCTTGATTACCCTTGAATAGATCAAAGCCAAAATATTTCTTCAGCTTTTGAGTCAAATCGTTTGCCATGGTGTTGCTTTTATAGTCAATATCTTGCCGCAGGTTGTGTCAAAGGGAAGCTACTTTCTATTGCGCAAGTATTCTCTTTCGACAAATGTACGCGTTACTCTTAGTTCCTTTTTTCTTCCTCCAGGGAGGTTGAACATGGAGTCTATCATGACAGTCTCAACGATTCCTCTCAGGCCACGAGCACCTAACTTCTCTTCCATGGCTTTGTCTACAATGAAATCCAATGCCTCATCATCGAACTCCAGAGAGATACTATCCATCTCCAATAGTTTACTATACTGCCGAGTAATTGCATTTCTTGGTTCTGTGAGAATCTTTCTGAGAGTATTTCGGTCCAAAGGTTCGAGGTAAGTCAAGATGGGCAAACGACCAATGATCTCCGGTATCAGACCGTAGCTTTTAAGGTCTTGATGGGTCACGTACTGGAGTAGATCATCCGGTTTGATTTGTTTGAGGTTTTGGCTCGATGTATAGCCAACCATTCGCGTATTCAGACGTTTTGCAATGCGCTTTTCTATTCCATCGAAAGCTCCCGCACAAACGAAGAGGATCTGCCTTGTATTTACGGAAATCAACTTCTGCTCTGGATGTTTACGCCCACCCTCCGGGGGGACGTTTACTACTGATCCTTCCAATAGCTTAAGCAATCCTTGCTGTACGCCTTCACCACTGACATCACGTGTGATTGATGGGTTGTCGCTTTTGCGAGCTATCTTGTCTATCTCATCAATGAAGACAATTCCCCGTTCAGCTTTGGAAACATCGTATTCTGAGGCTTGGAGTAGACGAGTAATTACACTTTCTATATCCTCTCCTACGTAACCGGCTTCGGTAAGGACCGTGGCATCTACGATGGCGAAAGGAACTCTGAGCATGCGTGCAATAGTACGAGCCAGAAGCGTTTTTCCCGTTCCTGTGGGACCGAGGAGGATCACATTACTCTTTTCTATCTCTGTCTCGTTGTCATCTTTACTCTGTAGCAATCTTTTGTAGTGATTGTAGACTGCTACGGACAAGTAGCGTTTAGCTGCATCTTGCCCCACCACGTAAAGATCCAGGAATGCCTTTATTTCTTTCGGTTTGGGTAAGTCGCCACCTTTGAGGTTATCGAGTAGGTCATCTTTGGTAACCTGTTTCAGCAGATCACGACTCATCTCGGAAGCTCTTGCTGCGCAATCTGAGCAAATGGACCCGCTCAGACCTCTCAACAAAAGAGCTCTTTGGCTTTCTGGCGCGCCACAAAAGTCGCAATGCTCCTCCGGTGTGTTCCTTTTGTTCATGAAGAGGTTCCAGATTACTTCTGTTTGCTGAGAATTTTATCTATCATGCCATACTCGAGGGCTTCTTGAGAAGTCATCCAGTAGTCTCGATCGCTGTCTCGCTCAATTTCCTTTATGTCTCTACCCGAATGCTCGGATATGATCATATAGAGCTCTTTCTTCACACGTAGGATTTCCCTCGCTGCAATTTCCAGATCGCTGGCTTGTCCTTGCATGCCACCGAGAGGCTGGTGAATCATAACGCGAGAGTGGGGTAGAGCCATGCGCTTGCCTCTAGCTCCAGAAACCAAGAGTACTGAAGCCATAGATGCTGCCATACCTGTACAAATTGTAGATACTTGGCTGCCGATATATTGCATTGTATCGTAGATCCCATAGCCAGCATACACCGATCCTCCCGGAGAGTTAATGTAGATAGATATGTCTTTGCCCGGGTCACTACTGTCCAAATAGAGAAGCTGGGCTTGGATTACATTGGCTGTGTAGTCGTCTATCTGTGTCCCAAGGAAAATGATGCGATCCATCATCAGTCGGGAGAAAACATCCATTTGAGCAACATTGAGTTGCCTTTCCTCCATGATAGTGGGGGAGATGTAGTTGCTTTGTATTTTGAGGTAATCGCTTAGAGACGTGCTACTCATGTGCAAATGACCGGTAGCAAACTTCCTAAAATCGTCTTTCGTATCCATTGGGTACAACCTTCTAGTATGTATATTCAACATCAAAACCTTACCTCTCCTCTGTTCGCTCGCTTTAAGGGTTAAACGAAAGATCAGAGATGATGGTCTGTCTTAAAGACTCGTATTCGTATGAGTCAGAACAAAGGTAGAAAATTTCCCCGCTCACATACTTCTTATCGATTTCCTGAGAAAAGGCCTTTGGAAGAGAGGGCATTTGTATGGCAAATCATCTTCACCGAATGAGGGTAGTTCGATAGAAGTGTCTCTCGATCCGTAGCGTAGATAGCTGCAACTTTCAAATGAACAATACGATTGAGGCTTGCACTGAATGAGATTCGCTGCAATACATCAATGACGCTTAAACTTCAGAATAGATTAAACCTCACTCCTTTCGCAACTCATCAAGATAACGAGCCGTTATCACTCCCGATGGAAGAGCTATCACAGCCACACCCAATATGGAAGACAACATGCTGACAAATCTTCCAACATCAGTAACAGGACACATATCTCCGTATCCAACTGTAGTTAGTGTAACTGTGGCCCAATACAAAGCATCAAAGAAAGACTGGAATGTTTGTTGACCAGTATATGGGTTTATGTGGGGCTCAATATTGAATAAGATTAATGCTGTCACAAATATATAAAGCAATGCCAATACTAGGACAGAATACAATACTTGACGCTCTTTGTATAGGATTGATAGGAATAACCTTACCTTACTTGATATGCCAAACATTTTGAGAACTCTTGTCAACCTTAGCAGACGCACAGATCTGAACAATTTGAATGCAGGGCTCAATAACGTGATAGCCGGAAGTATAGACAACAAATCGATTATTGCCATGATAGAGAATGGGTAAGTCAGAAATGCTGCTTTCCCTTTACCGGTTCTTATATCGGCAGTAGTCCACCTTAGCAGATAGTCAGTAACAAAGACAAATGTAGAGGCCAGCTCCGTATACCAGAAAATCCCACGAAATTCCATAAACATAAGAGGAAGGAGGCTTACAAGAATGGTCAGTATCATAAACCAATCGTAAGCAGTGCCCATCCAATCTACACTGGATCCTCTATCTATTATATTGGCCAATTTTTGCCTGTTCATACACCATATCTACTTGAAGCCCCTATCAGGCAGTTTTTGTCTTACTCATACGAGTTCATCCTTTTCTCCATGGGCTGAGGCAAATACCATGTGATATATCACAGCCTCCCCGTTCGGTGTCGTCGAGCAGTTTCCAAAATGATTTGGGCAGCCCGATTGGAGCAGCCTGCTGGACCAATGAACTTCGATAGTTCTTTGTATTCGAATAGCTGCTTTTCTCGAGAGGGACCTTCATAGAGAATTGCGTTTAATTCTTTAGCAATTCGGTCGGTTGTACAATCGGCTGCAAGTAATTCAGTTACAACACTACGATCCATCACTAAATTAACCAGTGAGAAGAATCGAATTGGGAATAGGCGATCAAAAATCCAGTTGGCCAATCTTAACCCGATGAAACGGTAACAAACGACTTGAGGACAACCCAACAGAGCCGTTTCTAATGAGGCTGTCCCGCTGGTGACCAACGCTGCTCGAGCAACTCCAAGTAACTCGTATGTATGCTCAAAGATGAGCGATAGATTTTTTTTCTTTTCTAGATACGGAATGTAGTCCTCCATGCACAAACCGGGGGCCCCAGCCAGCACAAAATGGTAGTCCGGATATTTCTCGCTTACTTCCAGCATCAGAGGCAAGTTCTCTCGTAGCTCTTGCCTACGACTTCCTGCCAATATTGCTACTATATCCCGTTTGTCATTTGGGTCCAAACCTAAGCTCTTTTTATTGGCTGGTGGTGCAGATAAGTAGGGAGCGAGAGCATCCACGCAAGGATTACCAACAAAAGTGATGGGAAGAGAGTATGGTGCGAAAAAATCTGGCTCAAAAGGCAATATGCTCAACCCTATGTCTGTGTATCGGGTCAACCGCTTAATACGATTGCGTCTCCAAGCCCAAACTTTTGGAACAATGTAGTAGGCAACACAGAAACCGTGTCGCTTGGCAAAAGGGAGGATGTATTTTAGATTGAAGCCTCCGTAGTCGACAGGGATCACCACATCCGGAGCAAACTCGAGCATGGCCGATTGCGTCTTTACGGCAATTGATCGGATTTTGCGGAGATGGCATAAGACATCCCAATATCCCATGTAAGCCATCTCCTTATAATGTATCAGAGGGGCACAGCCAGTAGCCTGAGCCAAGGCCTCACCCCCTGTGTACATAAATTCGGCTTGAGGATCCAATTTCGAGATGGCATGTACCAGGTTGGATGCATGTAGATCGCCTGAGGCTTCGCCTGTTACTAAAAAGTATTTCATTCGGTCGAACTTACCATCATCATCAGTTGGATGCGTAGCTTCAGCTACCTAAGCCCATCTCAAAAGAAGCTTTGTCGTCCGAGAGTTTGTCCAGAAAAGACCATTGAGTCATATTCGTTTGGATGGGAGTCAGGGTTGCGTAGCCTTCATTGAGATACTCAACATCGGCTTTTATATCAGCCTCTTTGGTCTCTTGCCACCCAGACATCCAGTAATAAGTACTCCCTTTGGGGGAAGTGATTGAGTTGTACTCCTTCACAAATCGCCCATTTGTCTGAGGACAAATCTTTAGCCCCAAAGGTTTCCCTTGAGGCAGATTCAGGCTTAGCAAAGTATGTTTAGGTAGCGGAGTCTGTAACAGGTACTTTGCCACATTCACCGCATATTCAATCGCGTATTCTGTATTGATATGTGATTCAAAATCATTGAGCGAAACAGCCAAAGATGGCACATCAGCAATAGCTCCCTCCATTGCCGCACCCAAAGTACCAGAGTAAAGGACACAAATGCCATCATTCCTCCCGTGGTTGATACCACTCACTAGAAGGTCAGGCTTACGTTCTTTGAATAACGCATTCATCGCCAGCTTAACACAATCCACTGGCATACCTGATGAGCTATATACATGTACGCCTTCTATCTGATTCTTGCGTTCTTTGAGTGATATGGGGACGGATGAGGTGATCGCTCCCGATGCTCCCGAGCGAGATTCATCCGGAGCCACAATAGTTACTTCTCCCAGTTGTTTGAGAGCTAAGGCCAAATCCTTTATTCCTTGGGCTCTATACCCGTCGTCATTGACCACTAATATTTGAGTTGTCTTAGTCATTGTCTTCTTCGGGCACGATGCTATCTAGTTTGACAACAAAGCGGAGGGCTGTATAGCCACTTATTCCTTTGTTGCGGTCTCCGATCTCTTTGTATGCCAGATACCATGGCACTATAATTTCAGTCTCATCTCCCTCTACCATATTTTGCAAGCCGATGGAGAATCCTTCTACGGATGCTTTCTGCCCGCGGTGCAGGTAGAGTAGAGTTGGCTTTTCGCTGGAGTAATTGTTGTCCAATAGTTGACCGGAACCAGCTAATTCGTAGGTTTGGTAATGTACATACACACGACTGGTAGCAATGGGATAGTTTTTGCCATCTCCTTTGTGTAGCCATTTCATGTACACGAAACCATTGCTCCCATCTACCTGAATCTTGCTGTAATCTTTTCTGTTTTCGTACGCCCTGAAAGCGGCTTCGTTCTCTATGCGCCAGCGTGTTGTGCTGTCGTCTGTTTTGCGACAGGCAGTTGTTCCCACAATAAGTGTCAGCAATAGAACCCAAGCAAGTCCTCTTTTGCCGTATAATTTGTTTCCCGTCATGCGTTTTCGATTTTCTTCAGTAGCGATTTCATGCTTACTCTTTCTCCCACAATGTGTTTGATTTGATCGATAGCTATGCGATGCTGATCCATGCTGTCTCTGTCTCGCAAAGTCACAGTATTGTCCTCCATTGTCTGGTGGTCTATTGTGATGCAATAAGGAGTACCGATGGCGTCCTGTCGGCGGTAACGACGACCGATTGAATCCTTTTCGTCGTATTGGCAAGTGAAATCAAAGCGGAGATCAGCGAGGATTTCACGGGCCTTATCGTCCAACCCATCTTTCTTCACTAACGGCATGACGGCAAGTTTGACCGGAGCCAAAGGAGCCGGTAGCTTGAGTACTACGCGGGTTTCACCCTTGTCTGTCGCCTCTTCCGTGTAAGAGGCAGAGATGACTGAGAGAAACATTCGGTCCAGTCCGATAGATGTTTCTACGACATAGGGTACATAGTTTTCGTTCAATTCAGGGTCGAAATATTGCATCCTTTTGCCGCTGAACTCTTCGTGCCGTTTGAGGTCAAAGTCTGTGCGACTGTGGATGCCTTCCACCTCCTTGAATCCAAAAGGCATCTCAAACTCAATATCTGTAGCAGCATTGGCATAGTGCGCCAGTTTGTCATGATCGTGGAAACGGTACTTTGTAGCTCCAAATCCAAGGGCTTGGTGCCAGCCCATACGAGTCTTCTTCCACTGCTCGAACCACTTGAGTTCTTCTCCTGGGCGGACAAAGAATTGCATTTCCATCTGCTCGAATTCGCGCATACGAAAGATAAACTGTCGGGCTACGATCTCATTGCGAAATGCTTTCCCTATCTGGGCAATACCAAAGGGTAGTTTCATTCGCCCGGTCTTTTGCACGTTGAGAAAGTTTACGAATATCCCTTGTGCCGTTTCGGGGCGCAGGTAGACCTTCATAGCTCCATCGGCTGTAGATCCCATCTCGGTAGCAAACATTAGGTTGAATTGCCTCACCTCTGTCCAATTGCGTGTGCCGCTGATTGGACAAGCGATCTCACAGTCGAGGATGAGCTGCCTGAGATCCTCCAAATTGTTGTTGCCAAGAGCCGTTGCAAAGCGCTGGTGTACTTCCTCTCGCTTAGCTGCATATTGCAATACACGCGGATTTGTAGAACGGAAAACCTCTTCATCGAAACTTCCTCCAAACTTCTTAGCCGCTTTGCTCACCTCCTTGGCGATTTTCTCGTCTATCTTGGCTAAGTAGTCCTCAATGAGTACATCTGCCCGGTAGCGTTTTTTCGAATCTTTGTTGTCGATCAGAGGGTCGTTGAAAGCATCCACGTGGCCGGATGCTTTCCATATCTTGGGATGCATGAAAATGGCTGAGTCAATCCCCACAACGTTTGGGTGGAGCATCGTCATCGCATCCCACCAATAGCGTTTGATATTATTTTTTAACTCAGAGCCATACTGGCCGTAGTCATAGACTGCACCGAGCCCATCGTATATCTCCGACGAAGGAAATACAAATCCGTATTCCTTGCAGTGAGACACTATCTTCTTGAATATATCTTCTTGCTGTGCCATATAGATTGATCAGATTAGCGTTTCGCGTATAATTTCTCCTACGGTCGGGTGGGGGAATATCACTTTGAGGATCTTTTCCGCAGGCATTTCCTGTTCGATAGCCATTGCCGCAATCACGACCAGCTCGCTAGACGGATTGCCCAGGAAGTGTGCTCCAAGTAGCTTGCCTTCCTCTGATAGAAGTAGTTTACAGATACCGTTGACGCCTTCGTTCTCTGCGATGAATCTGCCTGCGAAAGCCATTGGTTTTTGCAAGACTTTGTAGGAGATTCCCTGCTCTTGCAGTTGCCCTTCAGTCGCTCCCACACCAGCAATTTCCGGATTGGTGTAGACAACGGCAGGTACAGCACGATAACTCATCCGATCATCCATCTTGCCCACAATGTGGTTCACAGCAACTTCGGCTTCACGAATGGCTGTGTGTGCCAATAGGGAAAAACCTGTTACGTCTCCCACAGCATAGACCCCCGGGACCGAGCTACGCATATATTCGTCAACCTCGATCCCTCGGCCTCTCATTCTCAGATTGAGTGCTTCTAGTGCTGTGGTCACAGGCTGGCGACCAACGCTCAGTAGGATACGATCTGTGGCTATCTCACTCCTCTCTCCCTTGTATTCTACTTCAACTACTAAATTGCTCACCGAGATGACTTTGTGTCCTAAGAGGAATCTAATGCCTTTTTTCTCGTAGATGCCTCTCAGTTGTGCTGCCAATTCTGGATCCATCCCATTGATGATCTCCGGCAACATCTCGACAACGGTCACCTCCGTCCCTATACTATTGAAGAAAGAGGCAAATTCCATCCCTATTACACCCCCTCCGATAATGGTCAACCGCTTGGGAGCATCCTTGGCCGAGAGGGCTTCCCTACTGGTCCAATACTCGGTATTCTCTATACCGGGGATAGGTGGAACAAAGGTTTCGCTTCCTGTGGCAATAATCAAGTTTTTACCGGCATAGGACTCCTCTCCAGCAGTAAGGCGGATTGTCCCGTCCGGATCAATACAACTGACAGCGGCCTCGGCCTGTAGCACCTCGACCCCGGCCTCATTCATTTTCGCCTTGACCCCTGCAACGAGCTTGCGTACGACTTTTGTCTTGCGAGCGATCAGTTTGGGAAGATCTATGGAGGTTGCTGTCGATTGTACTGCGTACTTGTCTCCATGCAAAGCTGTTTCCAAAACTTTTGCTGAGTAGAGCAGTGTCTTGGTTGGGATGCAGCCTTCGTTTAGGCAGACCCCTCCCAAGGTCGATTTTTCGATTAGCAATGTGGATAATCCACTATGAGCGGCCTTTTCTGCAGCCGAATACCCGGCGGGGCCTCCTCCCAAGACGATCAGATCGTATAGCATACTGTATTGGTGACTTTTTGTATCTCGTTTGACCGAGGAGTACATACTTCTATTTTAACCCGTGCAAATATAAACAAAAGAGCTGTGTGAGTGGCACGAAAGCGGAGCGGAGCCCCTTGTATAAAAGAGAGCACACAAGCCCTCACTGCTGGAGAGGCTTGTGTGCTTTCTTCGTTAGATCAATCCGAGAAAATATTCGGACGATACCTCTGTCCTTCGTTACAAACCTTTTTCGCTCAAGTAACGCTCGGCCTCTATTGCAGCCTTGCATCCGGAGCCTGCTGCCGTGATCGCTTGGCGATACAACGGATCGGCCACATCTCCCGCTGCAAAAACACCAGGGATATTGGTACGAGGGGTGGCACCCTCGGTCCTTATGTACCCGTGGTCGTCCAACTCCACGAATTTCTCAAAAACTTTCACATTAGGCGTGTGACCAATAGCCAGGAAGAACCCATCGATCTGAATGTCGACCATCTCTTCGTTGGGCTCTCCTTTTCGTTTGACCAAGTGTGCTCCTTCGACCCCGTTGTCCCCGAATAGACCCAGGGTGTTGTGCTCAAAAAGGACTGTAATATTCCCTTTATTCATCACTCTTTCCTGCATCACTTTCGATGCTCTCAGGTATGGCTTGCGCACAATCAGGTAGACGTGCTCTGCGATGGAGGATAGGTAAAGGGCTTCTTCGCAAGCCGTGTCTCCACCGCCCACTACTGCAACTTTCTTTTTGCGATAGAAGAATCCATCGCATGTAGCGCAAGCCGATACACCCATCCCCGCATATTTTGTTTCGTCCGGTAATCCGAGGTATTTGGCCGAAGCTCCGGTAGCGATGATCAGAGTGTCGCATTCGATTTCTTTTTCGCCGTCAATCGTGAGGGCATAAGGTGCCTTGGATAGATCAGCCTCCGTTACGATCCCATTGCGTATCTCAGCTCCAAAACGTTCCGCTTGTCTGCGGAGGTCTTCCATCAGTTCAGTCCCTTGTGTGCCGTCGGGATATCCTGGGAAGTTTTCGATTTCGGTCGTTGTTGTCAGCTGTCCTCCCGGTTGTATTCCCTCGTATAGAACAGGACTAAGGTTGGCCCTCGAAGCGTAGATGGCCGCTGTGTAGCCGGCTGGCCCCGAACCTATTATCAGGCAGCGAACGTGTTCTTTGCTCATCATAGTAGCTCTTGTCGTTAAATGGTTTAGAATAGACTTTTGTCTACAACCCCAAAGGAAGGCATAATGTTATGGGCGATTCTTCAATCGTCCTGCCAGTGCGAACTCAGTCGATGATGCTGAATCCGGTGTAGGGTTGCAGAGCCTTGGGGATCACAATCCCCTCCGGGGTCTGATTGTTCTCAAGTAAAGCAGCCACAATACGGGGCAAGGCCAAAGCTGATCCGTTGAGCGTATGGCAAAGCACCGTCCGCTTGGCTGCCTCGTCTTTGAAGCGGCATTTGAGACGGTTGGCCTGATAGCTTTCGAAGTTGGATACAGAGCTTACCTCAAGCCAATGCTCTTGAGCTGCGGAGTAGACCTCGAAGTCGTATGTGAGAGCCGATGTGAAACTCATATCTCCACCGCATAGACGCAGGATTCGCCACGGGAGTTCCAACTTCTCGACAAGCGATTGCACGTAGGCAACCATTTCGTCCAAGCGTTGGTACGAGCGGTCCGGATGCTCGATACACACGATCTCTACCTTATCGAACTGATGCAGACGATTGAGACCCCTCACATCTTTCCCGTAGGACCCTGCTTCACGTCGGAAACAGGCCGAATAAGCGACGTTGCGTACCGGTAGGTCGCTCTCCTTGAGAATCACATCTCGATAGATATTTGTTACCGGCACTTCTGCTGTCGGGATGAGGTACAGATTGTCTTGCGTAACGTGGTACATCTGCCCCTCCTTGTCCGGCAATTGACCAGTCCCATATCCGGAAGCTTCATTTACGGCCAAAGGGGGCTGTACTTCCACAAAGCCGGCCTCGATGGCATTGTCCAAGAAGAAGTTGATCAGTGCTCTTTGCAATCTTGCACCCTTCCCTTTATAGACGGGGAACCCAGCTCCTGTAATCTTGACCCCGAGCTCGAAATCGATGAGCCCATATTCCTTGCAAAGTTCCCAATGCGGCAATTTTCTGCGAGACAAGTCTGGTACGACACCCCCCGTTTTGACGCAAAGATTGTCTTTGCTTGAGACACCTTGGGGAACTAAATCGCAAGGAAGGTTCGGGATCATGAGCAGGATCTCTGTGATTTGCTCCTCGATGTTCGCCAACTCTTGTTCATAATCCTTGCATTCAGCTTTCAGCGTGGCTACGACTGCTTTGACCTGCTCTGCTTCCTCCTTGGCTCCTTGCTTGATCAAAGCCCCGATTTCACCGGCCTTCTTTTTCTGTTGCTGGAGAGATTCGTCTACCTTCTGCTGAATACGCCTGCGATTTTCGTCCAATTGCAGGACTCGATCGATCAACTCCTTTGCTTCAAAACCTTTGACAGCCAGTCGTGCGATCACCTCCTCGGGTTGCTCGCTTATTTGTTTTAGGGTCAGCATGGTTACTCCTTAATTATTTGCTGAATCATGTACTACCAAATGACAAAAGCGAACCCCCGAAGAAACATAAGTTTCGGGAGTTCGCTTCCGATCCAAGTGATGTGTAAGTTTACACCCAGCCCTTATGCCTCAATCTTGTTGATAGAGACATACGAGCGACTATTCTTCTTGCGCGTGAACACTACCTGGCCATCTACCAGAGCATACAACGTGTGATCTTTGCCCATCCCTACGTTTTCGCCAGGGTGGTGCTGCGTACCGCGTTGGCGAACGAGAATGTTGCCAGCTTTTGCTAACTCGCCACCGAAGAGTTTCACACCGAGGCGTTTGCTTTCTGATTCACGGCCGTTCTTAGAACTACCTACACCTTTCTTATGTGCCATTGTCTATTCGTGTTTGTTAGTGAGTTATGCTACGACTTCTTTTACTTTGATCTCTGTGAACTGCTGACGGTGGCCATTGAGTTTGCGATAGCCTTTTCTGCGCTTTTTGTGGAAGACAAGTACTTTGTCCCCTTTTACGAGAGGGCTTACTACCTCACAAACGACCTTGGCGCCTTCGATCAAAGGTGCACCGACTTTTACCTCTCCATCATTGTCCACAAGCAGCACCTTGTCGAATTCCACCGTTGCACCGGCCTCCACGTCTTTGATGTGATGAACGAAAAGGCGACGGTCTTTCTCTACCTTGAACTGCTGTCCTTGCATTTCTACGATAACGTACATTCTGACTGTTATTCTGTTAGGTTTGCCCGGCAAGGCGGGACTGTATGAAGTCCACTTACGTAGCCCTACTCGGAGTATCAGGCGCAAAGGTAGTATAAATTTAGACGTGGCAAGCAACATCGAGACGATTGGCAGAAACATCGATGCCAACTGTGCTTTGCTTCGATGGTTTGAAGCATATGTGCTGCCACGTGTTGGCAATTTTACCCTCACGCGTCGTAGCTTTTGCTTCGACGTGTCGTATCGATAGCTCCGACGGGTCGTAGAATTTGCTTTTGTAGGGAGAGGATTAGGATTTGATCTCGATTGGCAGAAGAAAAAAGGCAGCCGTCAGGAAAGATGACGGCTGCCTTCTATTACGGACAATACGCTCTGCGCTTAGTAGCTCTTCTTCGGGAGTTTATCCCAGTACTCTTGCGTATTGATCACTTCGACCGTTACCTTTCGGTCTCCTTCCCTTACTTTGTGTGTCTCTCCATAAGGCATTACAGCGATCTTCTTGCCTACGCCTCGGCTCTTGATCATAGCCGGATCGACACCGCGTTCTTCGAGTGCGCTAACCACGGCAGCAGCTCTGCGAGCAGCGAGCTTTTCGTTGTAGCTGACACTACCCCGGATGTCGGTATGTCCGGTGATCAGGAATTTGAGGTTCGGATGCTTCTTCATGATCGCAGCCGCCTGATCGAGCACTTGAGCCGACTCGGCTGTGATGTCTGCCTTGTCGAATTCGAAGTTCACATTCGCGAAGAGTAAATACAGCGGGTCGCAGTCTTTTTCCACATACTTGATCACCTCTTTGGGGACAAACTCTTTGACTACTCGGTCTCTGTACTCGATCACCGGTGGGATCACCGCACGTTGAGGTTCTTTTGATGCTCCCCATCTGAACATGACGCGAGCCAAGACACGAGGAAAGTTGAGTTTTTCCTTGTCGAACCCGGTCAGGTAGTCGGCCTGAATGCCAAATCCGACGCAGTCGTTGAACCAGCTGTTTACACCGATTCCGGCGGAGGCCAAGAAGTTTCCCTTGGATTTGTCAGCCTGTTTGTTGAACCAGTCGGAGTGCTGCCAGTGTAGAAAATCACCTTGGTAGTTTTTCAGTTCTCCGTTTCTGGTCAAGTCGAAATCTTTGTAGAAGTAGTTGGCCCCGATTCTGAGGTATGGTTCTACATATTTCTTTCCGAAGAGAGGAGTCAGCCTAAACTGAAGGCCCAATCCTCCCAGCCCGAAGAGTTTTTTCTCGGCTTTGAGAGCTTCTACCCATCCGAGGGAAGCCTGCAAATCGGCATACAGCCATGGTGTAAGTTCGTGAGCCAGGTACAAATTTCCGGCAAACATTACGTTGCGGATTTGCAGAGCATAGGCATCTCCTTTATTGGAAGACTTGTAGTCGTTGAGATACATTCGGCTGATGTTTAGCATATCTCCCCCGATACCCAATTCGATGCTCTTTTTCTTTGTCTGCTTTGCTTCGGAAGTCGTTGCTTCGTTCTGCTGTGCCATCGCACTCCAAGAAAGGAAGGCCAACGACACACCCAATATATATTTAGATATAGACATGGTTTTCATTTAGATATAGATATGATTCTTAGTTCCCTTATACAAGGAGCGCGTACTCTTTTAGCTGCAAAACTAAATGGTGAGACTGAAGCTTGCCTTCTTTCTTGGCCCATACATTGAGAAGCGGTCCAGGGAAGTAGTGAAGCTGATCCGCAACACCATAGTCGATCCATAGCGTATAGGTGCCATCCTCACCTGCTTCAACTTGTCGGATCTGTCTTTGTTGTTCTGAGTTCTGTGGAGTACCGTACTGGTAGAAGATTGTAGCCTTTGGATCCGTTTTTACAGTGACGCTTGCGTATTCGACTTTGGCAGTTCTTAAGTTGGCGCGGGACTCAATCGACCCACTAGCGGCCGAGCCTGAATCTTCTTCCCAGCTATATTTAATGGATACGATCTCTAGCGGGGTTTGCTCCAGCTTGGTGCCTTCTCCGGAAGCTCCGTCTTTACCCTTTAGCCAAGCCCAGAAGTCCTGGAGAGAGATCCTCATCCGATCCCAAGGTTGGCCGTCTTTGTCAAAGATGGTACCCTTGGAGACTTCTTCCACCCACAGTTGGAAAGCCGACTTCCCGTCGCTGCTTTCGCCTTTGTCTCCTTGGTTGCCTTTATCTCCTTTGTCACCCTTGTCGCCTTTGTCGCCCTTTGGGCCCGTGACGGGGATGTTGGTGTTCTTCCCGTTAATCCACCAGTAACCGTTCTTGATTTCGACTCTGTCTCCATCCTTCCCGTCTTTGCCATCCTTGCCGTCCTTACCATCCTTACCGTTTTCTCCGTCCTTGCCGTTCCTACCGTCTTTACCGTTTTCTCCGTCCTTGCCGTCCTTACCGTCTTTACCGTTTTCTCCGTCCTTACCGTCTTTACCATCTTTACCATCTTTACCTCTTGCAGGGATGCCGGTGTCCTTATCGCCTATTTGCCAATTTCCCTCGGCATTGATGAAAGGGGTAAGCCCGTCGTCACCCTTGGCACCGGTGAGGAAGTAGAAGAAGTCTCTTTTTGAGTTTTGTTCGGGATTCCACTTCTGCCCTGGCTGATGGGGGTTGTCTACAGATCCGTCGGCGATCCACTCTTTCCAGATTGAGTACGCGTCTTTGCCTGCCTCCCCTTTCTCTCCTTTGAGGAACTTGAAGTAGTTTGCAATGTCTGTTCCTTGAGTCCAAGCGATAGTCCCTTTGTTCACTTGCTCGACCCATACTTCGTAGGCACTCATTCCCCGCGGTCCGGGAGGAGAGACAATGTCGATTTTGTCACAAGCTCCCGAAAGGAGAGCTACCAGCATTAGCATGCAGTAGTAGTAAATCCGTTTCATTTGTTTTTAATTTAAGTAATTAGTTATGCGTTACATGTAACTGAAAAATCTCTTAATCCCTCTCAGGTTTCAGTATGGTCTTTTTGAAAAATGCAAATATCCCCCTGTCACACTTATGGTATACGGGGCGCGAAGGTAGCATAATTTTAGAGATAACAGGCAATTTTGATGCAACATAAAAATATTCCAAAAGATCGGGCCTTTTGTTTTGACGGGTCGTAACTTTTGCTCCGACCTCTCGTAGCTTTCGCTTCCACGCGTGAGAAATTTTGCTTTGTCGCGTCAAGTTTTTGGATTCGACTCTTGATTGGCAGAGGGAAAAAGGTATTTGTCAGAAAAGGTGACAGATACCCCTTTGGGTGTGGACTGTAGTCCGCTGTTTGTATGTACAATCGGAAAATCTCTTTTGCTTTGGCCTTCCGGAAGTCACAAATACTCTTTTGTATCAGTAAGCCCGACTGTGTTTATCATTCAATAGATTTCGTCCAAAACCGGCAAGAGTGAAAATAAATTCCAGGCCACCAACAGATTGCCGACAACAGAGATGAAGGGTACGAAAAAAGCGAGGCTGCCCGATGTTCGGGACAGCCTCGCTGTGATGGTTTCCCTGCTTGTATGGGATCAGTTATGGAGCAGACGTACTACTTGCTTACCGATCTGTAGAATGTAGTTGCCGGCTTCGATGCCTGTGAGGTCTATCGTAGCTTTACCCTCTGCGTCTGTCTTAGCTGTGAGCAGTACTTTGCCGTCCATTGTGTTCAGACGGATCATCGCATTAGCTGCTGCACCTTCTATTTTTACGAAATCCTTGGCCGGGTTGGGGAATACTTTTAGCCCCATGGCTTCAATCTCTCCGACGGAGCTGATGATAGAGAAGGTCGCTTTCACTGTAGTGGCGGCATTTACTACGAATTTGCCCGTAGCCTTGATGTCTACACCATTGGCTGTCAGCGTTTCCAACTTGTATCCTGCATTTGGTGTTGCTTTTACGGTCAGCTCGGTGCCTTCTGCCACAGCGGAGAGGTTGTCCGATCCTTCGCCTTCGACCTTGATCGTGCCATTCTCTGCGGGAGCGATGGTCACACTATAGGTCTTTGGGGTTGGGGTCGGGTTTTCGCTGCCGGCATACTCGGCCCACTTTTGTTCGCCAATGTATTCTTTTACGATCCAGCCTTTATTTTTTGCAGCTTCTACTTGAGCCTTGGTGCATACGTTTTTGTCCGGGTTGCTGGTATCGGTATTGTCGATTAGACCGATGGCACCTTTCTTCTCTTCCTTGCTCCTATCCGGCAGAGATGTGATGAATTCATCCATAGCCTTTCCGGAAATATTGTTGCGCGAGCAATCCACCCATGTGATGTTCTTGTTGTTGCCTACACTGAGGTTGGACAACTCGTTTTGGTAGACATATAGCTCGTTTAGCGTATTGCATTGAGAGAGATCGACCTTGGTAAGTCCCATCGTGTTGCAGTCGAATAGCGTTATGTTACCACTCATGCCAATCGTCTGATTTTTGATGGTGTAGTTTATATACTCACCAGTTCCAACAGCTCCGGTAGCTCCTTCAATTGTAATGTCGCTGCCCTCTACCCAGATCTTGATGATCTCATCAATGTTTTTGGCAGTCGTAATCTTTATTGTACTCTTGGTAGGCTCTTCGGCTGGCTTGTCGGCATCACTTCCCTTGTAGTTGTTGAGCCAATTGCCCACAGTTTCAGGTTTCCCTGTGCACTCTTTGGCAATCCATCCCTTCGCTTTTGCCGCGGCAACTTGTGCCTTGGTGCAGATATTGGTCTCTTTCTTGTCTCGGTTGTCGAAGATCTGTAGACGACCAGCATCCTCCTTTGTGTCCTTTCTGGATGGAAGAGATGCGATGATATCATCAAGTCCTTCCCCTTTCAGTTGGTTTTTGGAGCAATTGAGTGTTTGCAGATCTGTGCATGAGGCCAAGCTGAGAGTTGTGATTTGGTTGTTTGCACAGTCGAGCAAGCTGAGCTTGGGATTGTTGGCTACCGTGATTGAAGTAATCTCATTCCCTCCGCAGTATAGGAGCAAAAGATTCCCTTTGATGGTGAATGTCTGCTTCTCGATGATGTACTCGATTTCAGCTCCATCCTCAAAATCTTTGTCAGCCTTGATGCCCTCGAAAGTGGGAGCGTCTTCTCCTTCCATTGTGATGGCTAACTTAATTTTTGAGTTGACGTCCTTGTTTGTCGTAATCGTGATGGTGCCGTCCGTAGCATTTGCTTCCTGAGCAGTCGACAAGCCGAACGACAGTGAGAGCAACAACAACAGTGTTGCCCCCATAAGCCTCGTAATCGCTTTCTTCATTACTCTTGTTTTTGTTGATTTGGTTAGATGTGAAATGATTGACTAAGTGGAGTCGGGATCTGGATGTACCCCAAGGTGTATTCATAATCCGACTCGGCCGCTAAGGTAGTAATATCTTCTGTGTAAAGCCCCATGTGTATTTAACACACGGGGCTCTCAATAAACATAAATGAAGTCAATTGCCAATATGAGGTTGAACAAAACCTCCTTTGGTGGGTCTTAGGTGTATCTAAGTAGCCAATATCCTTTTTCTTCAATCCCTCTACCGAAGGCCATGCTACAAATACAGGCTGGAGGTTATCTTGAGCTAATCAATAAGATAAATGTTGTTGGGGCAGATTAGGTCAATGCTTGCAAATCTTGCTGTACTGTCTTGTCGCAGGCCTCGGTATAGGATTGATGTTTGCTTATTCGATCTGAGAAGAAGACGTCTACACGGAATCAGTTGGGCCGAGGGTGTACCTTGTCAATCAGGATTTTATAGTCATTCATGAAGTGTATGGCTACATCAAGATCCTTTTGGACATAGTGCACTTGGGGTGCTCCTTCTCCTTGGGTTTGGATTTCCTCAAAGCCGTTGCTTTTGATAAAGTCGATGAGTTCTTGACGAAGAGTTGGACTGAGGTCCTTTTTGAGACTAGCCATTACAGTCGCTTCTCGAGAGATGATGTAATACACCTTATCGAAGTACTTTCCCCTCTGATTCTCAAAGACAATCGCTCCTGCGTAACCACCCGGTGTCTGCTCTCTCCGAACACCGATGGTCTGCTCGGCCAATCGAACGGTTTCTAACTTCCAAGGGGCGCGTGTAAGCCCCAGATAAGGAAGTTCTCCAAGTACGTATTTGGCATTGAAGTGCTGGGGCCTGAAATCTTCGACATCGATCACCGTGCCTTTGTTTGCTTCGATTACGTGCGTCCCTATGCTTTGTCCATTCAAAATCAGCTCGAAATCTCCCGGGAGAAGTGCGTCTATCTTGCTTACATTACGAGGACAGATGCAATTTGCTTCACCTCCATCCAACTCTTTTTCCTCAATGAATAGCCTTTTCCCCTCTGTGTGGATCTTAACTTCCACTCTCGTCAAGTCACAGGGGGTGGGGCGGTTGAAGTGATTGTAGATATAGTACCCCTTAGATGTGTAAGGAGTAAATACAATGAGCTCTCGCTTATCTTCCCTCGGGGGAGAGCTTCTGCGCAGATGAAGCTTGTCCATTTGAGAGCAAGCGGAGACCCGTACTCTTAGGTCAGGCTTAGGGATTTCGTCCTTAGCTTTGTTGCAAGCGGATAGTATAAGCAAGGAGACGACAAAAAGGAAACTGTGGCTAAAAGGTTTCATAAGACTCTCTGTTTGATCGTTGTGTGACATGTATTAAACTTGCTTTTGCCCTCTAAATGATAAATTGCTGAAATACTGCATTTGATCTTAAGGACAAGAGCCTTTTTATGGAAGGGGAGAGAGGTTCTGCTTCGATTTGTCAGCTGAATGAACATATCCGCTATCGATCTTAGATCTCAAGCAGATATTTCTTCTCTTTTTTTATCGAGGCTTTGGATTACCTTTGTCTCACGATGAATATTTAAGGAGGTAATTACTGCCTTTCGTCCTATGAAAAAAATGAGCCGATTGTTGTGTTGGTCTGTTCCTCTTTCTCTGCTGATTGCTCTTGCCTTGGGTTGCAAATCTGGCAAGGTGGAGGATGAAGCTCTGTTGGAGCTTGATTCGCTCAACTTTAATGACGAGATCCCTCTGCGCATGGGAGTTGATACCCCAAGCATGTTGGTGAATATCAATTATTTCTTTCCCAAGGAGAATGAGGAGATGCAAAGGAAATTCAATGCAATTTTCTTTGGAGATTCACTTGCGCATCTGTCCCCCGGTGAGGCGATGAATAGTTATGTGCGCTATCTGGGGCAGGCTTACAAATCCGACAATTTTGGCGATCGGGCAAGCAGTTTACCTGCGGAACTTTTTGATCAGCTCTTTGAGCTTTCCGACACCGTCCTCTATGTCGATTCTCTACTGCTAAGTGTGCGAGTAACTCAGTATGAAGAGAAGGGCGGTGCACACGGAGCTACTACCTATTCCCATTACAATTTGCTTCGCAAGGGGGCGGTGCTACTGTCCGAGCGGGATCTTTTTGTCGATGGTTACAAAGACGAGCTGTCTGCGGTCCTTGTTTCTTGCTTAGTTGAGCAGCTTGGAGGTAAGACAGTCAAGGATCTTGAGAATGAGGGCTTTTTTAATGCGGAGGAGATTCTTCCCAATGGGAATTTCTTTCTCAACAGAGAGGGGCTTACTTACTGCTTTAATGAGTATGAAATTGCGGCCTATGCCATGGGCCCGATTTATGTCTTTATTCCATATGAGCGGCTGTTCTCAATACTCAAACCTGACACTCCGATCAAAATTTATTTGCCTTGATAGTAGAGAAGTATTTTCCCGATTTGAGTCTTGAGCAGCAGACTCGTTTTTTGCAGCTAGGTGAGTTGTATCGGGAATGGAATAGTCGCATCAATGTGATTAGTCGTAAGGACATAGACGAGCTCTATTGCCATCATGTGTTGCATTCCCTCGGTATTACACAGATGCTGAAATTCAAACCCGGAACCAAGGTGATTGACCTTGGTACGGGAGGAGGCTTCCCGGGCATTCCTTTAGCAATCCTTTTTCCCGAGGTTGACTTCCTGCTTGTAGACAGTATCGGTAAGAAGATCAAGGTGGTGACTGCCGTTGCGTTGGAGCTTGGCTTGCAGAATGTGCGTGCGACCCAGTGCCGAGCTGAGCAACTCGTAGATGAGAAGTGCCATTTTGTTGTTAGTCGAGCTGCGATGGCTTTGTCGGACTTGGTCAAAGCCGCTCGCCCTTTGGTAGATCGATCGGAGCAGTTCAACGCTCTTCCGAATGGCTTGCTTTGTCTCAAGGGAGGAGATTTGACTTCAGAGCTACACTCTTTCCGAAGCATTGCTATGGCAGACGAGCTGTATCCGTATTTTGAAGAAGAGTTTTTCAAGAACAAGAAAGTTGTCTATCTCCCTCTATGATCGAAGTTCAAAAATTCGTCGTTAATGACCTCTGTGAAAATACCTACATAGTCTGGGATGACGAAAGCCGTGAGGCTGCCATCATTGACTGTGGGTGTATGTACCCTCAGGAAGAGGAGCGCTTAAGGAGTTTTGTGAGTTCACATGAGCTGAAACCTACACTGTTACTCAATACCCACATGCATTTTGATCATTGTAGTGGGAACCATTTTGCGATCAAAGAGTGGTCTCTCACTCCGCGTACTCACAGGGCGGAGATCGAAGATATGCCGGCCTTGTCGCGACAGATGGAGGCTTTTGGTATGGACGGAGGCATGAGTGAGAGTGAGGTAGACTATATTGACGCCTCTTCCCAGATGGCATTGGGCAAGTATCCCATCAAAACCCTCTTTGTTCCGGGACATTCTCCCGGGCATTTGGCATTCTATTTTGCCGATGCTGGAGCAGTTTTCGTGGGCGATGTCCTCTTTTTGCGAGAGATAGGTCGTTGTGACCTATGGGGAGGAAGTTTACCCGCTTTGCTCAATTCGGTACGTACTCAATTGTTTGTACTACCACCAGATACGGTCGTCTATTGTGGACATGGCCCGGAGACTTCTATTGGCTACGAGATGACACACAACCCTTATTTTCAGTAAACACAATATTCAACCCCCAAATAACTCAAGTTTTCATGGATACCGGTAAGTTTGTTGATAGACACGTGGGTATATCGCTCTGTGATGAGGAGCAAATGCTTTCTACTATAGGAGTATCTTCTATGGATGAGCTGATTGATCAAACCATTCCATCCAATATAAAATTGCCCCAGGCTCTTGATCTACCCGAGGCTATGACGGAGCGGGAGCTGGAGGAGCACATTTCCGAGCTTGGTTCGAAAAATAAGATCTTCACTTCCTACATTGGTCAGGGATGGTACGATACGATCACTCCTTCCCCCGTTCGCAGAGGAGTGTTGGAGAACGCTGTATGGTATACCTCTTACACTCCCTACCAAGCTGAGATCTCTCAGGGGCGTTTGGAGGCCCTATTCAATTATCAGAATGTTGTAACTGAGCTCACAGCGATGGAGTTAACTAATTGCTCGCTACTCGATGAGGCTACGGCAGGGGCTGAGGCTGTGATGATGCTTTACAACGAACGTGGTCGGGCGAAGGCGAAGGGAGGGGCAAATGTTGTCTTCCTTGATAGACACCTATTTGAGCCAACTAAAGCTGTAATCCGTACACGAGTGCTTCACCAAGGGATGAAGGTCGTGGAGGGTGACTGGATGAATTTCGATTTTGATGAACAGGTCTTTGCGGCTGTAGTGCAGTATCCTGATGCTTTGGGTGAGATCAATGACTACAGAGCATTTGTCGAGAAAGCCCATGCTGTGGATGCCAAGGTCGCTGTTGCCGCAGATCTGATGAGTTTGGTATTGCTCACACCTCCGGGAGAATGGGGTGCTGATGCCGTTTTTGGTAGCACCCAACGTTTTGGCATTCCGATGTATTACGGAGGACCATCTGCTGGGTACTTGGCCGCTCCGATGGCTTATAAACGTACAATACCGGGGCGCATCATCGCTGTGTCTAAAGATACCTATGGACATCCTGCTTACAGATTGGCGTTGCAAACGCGTGAGCAGCATATTCGTCGCGAAAAAGCAACCAGCAATATTTGCACTGCACAGGCACTACTTGCTACTATGGCAAGTTTCTATGCTATTTATCATGGCCCTGATGGGCTCAGAGAAATCGCGAGCCGGATTCACTCGTACACAGGCTATGTGGCAGAGCAGCTTGCAGAGCTTGGCTACACGGTTTGCAATAGTAACTATTTTGATACGCTCACGGTCGAGTTACCTGCAATCCTTGATATCGAGACACTTCGGGCTCGAGCTGAGGAGTGTTCGGTCAATCTCTTTTATCGTTCTGATGGTCGCATTAGTCTGAGTTTAGACGAAACTACAACACCATCGGACTTGGGCGTTTTACTCTACATCTTCTCCTCTGTCCTGTCTCGAGAGAAAACGATTGAAGAGGAGATTTCGGCGGTGGAAATCTATTTCGATCGCTTGTTTGTGCGCCAAAGCCCATTTCTGGAGCATGATGTCTTTAATTTGTACCACACTGAGACAGAGCTTATGCGCTATATCAAGCGTCTTGAGCGCAGGGACATTTCTTTGGCTCACTCTATGATTCCATTGGGGTCTTGTACTATGAAGCTTAATGCCGCATCCGAACTCATCTCACTTTCCATGCCACAGTTTGCGAACATCCACCCTTATGCACCAGCTGACCAAACGGAGGGGTATGCCGAGTTGATCGATTTGCTTAAGCACTATTTGTCCGAAATCACGGGGTTGCCAGGTGTTACCCTACAGCCCAATTCCGGTGCGGCTGGTGAGTATGCTGGATTGCGTACAATACGCACTTATTTAGATCGTATAGGCGAGGGGAGTCGAGATATCGTTATCCTGCCAGCTTCGGCTCATGGGACTAACCCGGCGAGTGCAGTGCAGTGTGGTTTCACAACGGTGACAATCGACTGTGATGAGCGTGGAAATGTGGATATGGAAGACTTCATGGCGAAGACGGAAGCGAACAGAGACCGTATTGCAGCGATGATGATCACCTACCCAAGTACGCATGGGATCTTTGAGACGAATATCGTGGATCTCTGCAAGCGTATACACGAGTGTGGTGGGCAGGTTTATATGGACGGTGCGAATATGAATGCACAGGTAGGTATTACTAATCCCGGATTTATCGGAGCAGATGTTTGCCACCTCAATTTGCACAAAACATTTGCTATCCCGCATGGAGGTGGGGGGCCTGGCATGGGCCCCATCTGTGTGGCCAAACACTTGATTGATTGTTTGCCTACTCACAGCTATGGTTATCCTCTTGCCGAGGGGACACAAGTTGCTGCGGCTCCGCATGGAAGTGCTGGAATTGCTGCTATTACCTACAGTTATATTCGCATGCTGGGGTATGCAGGTCTTCGTAGAGCCACGCAAGTGGCCATCCTCAGTGCTAATTATATGGCGACCCTACTCAAAGATACATTCGGTATCGTCTATACGGGAGCTACCGGACGTGTAGGACACGAATTGATCCTTGAATGTCGTAAGGTGAAGGAGTATAGCGGAATAGACGAAACTGACATTGCCAAGCGACTTATGGATTTCGGCTATCATGCGCCTACTCTGTCATTCCCGGTGCATGGTACTCTGATGATTGAACCGACCGAGAGTGAAAGCAAGGCCGAATTAGACCGCTTTGTAGAGGTGATGAATTGCATTTGGGGCGAAATTCAAGAAGTGGTGAGTGGAATCGCTGACAAGACGGATAATGTGTTGAAGAATGCACCTCATCCAGAATACGAACTTGTAGCAGACGAATGGCTCCACAGCTACCCACGTTCTAAGGCCTGCTATCCGTTAGATTACCTACGTAGCAATAAGTTCTGGGTCAATGTTGCTCGTATTGACAATGGTTTTGGCGACCGCAATCTCCAACCGACATTTTGTACTTGTGACTTATTATAATCATCGCTTTTCACTCCCATAGAGTATCTATTGGGAATAGAGATGAAATAAGGTCCGCTGGTTAGCCCTCGCCAAAGGGTGCCAGTGGACTTTTTTAGTTCAAGATTTTCATTCTTGATTCCCGTCGAAGCAAAAACTCCCACCCGTGGTAGCAGAAACTGTCACGCGTGGGAGTTTTTGTTGCTTCCACTCCGAGTGATCAAGTAAAAAGGGAATGGTGCCTTGGAAAGGGTTAGAGATAATCTGTTTGAATAAGAAAAAGCAGGCAGTAAAGAGTATTTTTCTTACTGCCTGTTCTTGTTACGGGCTTACTGCATCGACAGCAGTTTGCAGTACATTCCATCTTTTGCTTCGAGTTCGGCGTGCGTGCCTTTCTCTATAAGTCGCCCCTTGTCCATCACGATGATCTGGTGGGCATTTCGGATGGTTTGCAGGTGGTGGGCAATGACCAAGACCGTACGGTTGCGGATAAGGGCGGACATCGCTTGCTGTATTTTGTATTCATTGACGGGATCGACGTTGCTCGTTATCTCGTCCAAAAGGAGGATCGGAGCATCTTTGAGGAAGGCGCGAGCGATGGAGAGGCGTTGCTTCTGTCCGCCCGACAACCCCAAGCCGTTCTCCCCGATTATCGTTTCGTAACCGTCGGGCAGACTTACGATGAAGTCGTGTATCATCGCCCGACGTGCGGCTTCCTCGATTTCCCCCTGTGTGGCATTGCGGTTGCCAACCTTGATATTGTTGGCGATAGTATCGGAAAAGAGAATGACGTTCTGCATTACCACACTGATTTTGCCGAGCAGATAATCGTAGTCCATCTCCCGTATGTCCACTCCGCCGATACGGATACAGCCCACCTGCGGTTCCCAAAAGCGAAGCAGCAGGTTAGTGATGGTGGTCTTGCCCGAACCTGACGAGCCGACAAGAGCCGTTACCGTCCGTTCGGGTACGTTGAACGTGAGATCTTTCATCTCAAAACCCTCTTTTTCGTAATGGAACCCTATGTTTTCAAACGAGAGGTCGAAGCGTTCCGCTGTTTTTGGTTGGTCG
>JAXFND010000021.1:0-94595 GCA_034181285.1 Porphyromonas sp.
AATATCTTCTGCATTTCAGATCCATATCTCTGCAGGTCTGCATTGATCTCAGTGGCTGATTGCTTGAGCTTATTGGTGCATCCTCTTTTCACCTGCTGAAGATCACTATCCCACTTTGAAGCATCAATTCTGTATCCAGTCACAATCTCAATGCGCTTACTGTTATAAATCACACGCATTCTGATGGGCACATTCTCTGTAATGAGTACTCCATCTTTCTTGCGTCTCTCCAGTGCGAAAATAATGTTCCTCTTAATATTCATAGTTCATATGCTGATTAAATTTACACCCAATTTTCGACATATGGAAAGAGGTCGTATGATATTCTGTTTAAGTAGCGATTTTATATTCTGCTGAAATACAGCGAATTGATATTGTGTGATATTCTGCGATTTTCAAGGTTTTGGAGCCCCCGCTTCCGCGAAGAGTTTTCAACTCAGCCGTTTGAAGGTCCTGTGTGCACTGTGCGCAGGACTTTTTGTTTGCTAGGAAATAGGGGACGAACAGGAGCAAGAAAAGAGGAAACAGGGCCTCACAAATTCCACCCCTATGGCAACGCTCTCGCATCTGCACCCCAATATCCCACCACCTTTCAAGATAAGAGACAAGACCCATCTTGTGTAGCATCGGCCACTGCTTCTCGACAGGAAAAACAGCCAAAGTTCTACCCCATTTATCCATCTCCATCAAAAGGGCAAAAAATCTGACAGGAAAGAGCCAAATCTCCAACACGTCAGAGCGATTGCTCTGACACGTGAGAGCAAAAATCCTTTCCCGTCGTATTTTTGAACCACTTCTATGCAGAACAATTTGGAATAAGATCCCGACCAAAGTTCTGACCAAACATAAATACCGCACGGATTTGGAGCTGTGAGGGAGAAGAACGGCCATCAAATTCGTATCCCTCGCACGATGTTAAAAAGACCTAAGGCATGCCTACGAACAGAGGCTATTTCACCGAAAAGCTATACCTTAGTGGCATGAATTGTAGCCACTCCTTATTGCTGTGGCGTTTGATTGTAGTATGATAGACTCAGAGGATAAGATTATTAACATTGACATCGACAAAGAGATGCGCACGGCGTACATAGACTACGCCATGTCTGTGATTGTGTCTCGCGCTCTGCCAGATGTCCGTGATGGATTCAAACCGGTTCATCGTCGAGTGCTGTATGCGATGAACGATACCGGCAACGTCCACTCAGCTCCGCACAAGAAGAGTGCAAAAACGGTGGGTGAAGTGATAGCCAAGTACCACCCCCATGGTGATAGCTCGGTGTACTTCACGCTTGTTCGTTTGGCTCAGTCATGGAACCTCCGTTACACCCTGGTAGATGGACAAGGGAACTTCGGTTCGATAGACGGGGACTCTCCAGCGGCGATGCGTTATACAGAGGCTCGACTGAGCAAGATCGCCTCCGAAATGCTGCGAGACATTGACAAGGAGACCGTCGATTTTCAAAACAACTTCGACGACACACTCCAAGAGCCAGTCGTGCTGCCAACTCGCATTCCCAATCTCCTGGTCAATGGGGCCGCTGGTATCGCTGTGGGGATGGCGACCAATATGCCTCCTCACAATCTTGGGGAAAGCATAGACGGATGTATCGCATACATAGATGCTGAGGGGGAAATCGAGACAGCCGATTTGATGAAATACATCAAGGCTCCGGACTTTCCCACAGGGGGGCTGATCTATGGCTACGCAGGCGTAAAGGAGGCTTTCGAGACAGGTCGAGGACGTATTGTGATCCGCTCTCGCTGCGAAATAGAGCAGCAAGCCAATCATGAGCACATCATCGTGTCGGAGATCCCCTACCAAGTGGTCAAATCAGACCTCGTGGCTTCCATTGCTCAGCTGGTAAACGAGAAAAAGATAGACGGGATATCGGATATTCGGGACGAATCCAACAGACAAGGCTTGCGTATCGTGATCGAAATCAAGCGCGATGCCAATGCCTCTGTAGTCCTGAATAAGCTCTATAAACAGACGGCTCTGCAAAGTTCTTTCAGTGTCAATAACATCGCGCTGGTTGGAGGTCGGCCAATGCTCCTCAACCTGAAAGACTTGATTCGGGAGTTCGTAGGACACCGCCTTGATGTCGTAACCAGACGCTGCGAGTTCGAGCTGCGCAAAGCTCGGGAGAGGGCGCATATCCTCGAAGGACTGCTCATCGCTGTAGACCACATCGATGAAGTAATATCCATCATTCGTGCAGCCAGAGATGCCAACGAGGCAATGGCAAACTTGCGCGCCCGCTTCGGCCTGAGCGAAATCCAGGCACGAGCTATTGTGGACATGAGGCTCCGAGCCCTTACTGGATTGGAGCGTGACAAACTGCGCAGCGAATACGAAGAACTTATACGCCTGATAGAACACCTCGAAATGCTACTCGGTAGCAAAGAGGAGCGAATGAAAGTCGTAAAGGAAGAGCTGCTGGAAATACGTGAGAAATACGCCGACGACAGACGCTCCGAGATCGTGTATGCAAGCGAAGAGTTTAATCCGGAAGATTTTTATGCCGATGACGAGATGATCATTACCCTCTCGCACATGGGCTACATCAAGCGCACACCTCTTACGGAGTTCCGCACACAATCGAGAGGAGGCGTGGGAGCAAAGGGTTCCGACACTCGCAGCGAGGACTTCGTTGAATACATCTACTCCGCTTCGATGCATGCCACAGTACTACTCTTCACATCCAAGGGTAAATGCTATTGGCTCAAGGTATACGAGATACCCGAAGGTGCGAAAAACAGCAAGGGACGGGCTATTCAAAATCTCCTAAGTATTGATCCGGACGATAAGGTTACGGCTTTCATCCGCATCAAAGACCTGACCAAAGATGTCGAGTTTGTCAATTCGCACTACCTGCTCTTCGCTACCAAGACCGGCATGGTTAAGAAAACCCTTCTCGAGGCCTATTCTCGCCCGAGAACCAATGGGGTGATCGCCATCAATCTGGTCGAGGGCGACGAAGTCGTGAGTGTAAGATTGACCAATGGGAAGAACCAAATCCTTATCGCCAATCGAAATGGGAGGGCGGTACGGTTCGACGAATCTACCGTGCGCACTGTAGGACGTAACTCTATTGGAGTACGAGGAATACGTTTGGACGAAGATGGTAAAGACGAGGTCGTAGGAATGATTGCAATCAAGCACCCGGAAGAACAAACGGTACTGGTAGTGAGCGAGCACGGATACGGCAAACGCTCTTCCATCGAGGACTACCGCATTACAAACCGTGGAGGAAAAGGCGTCAAAACCATGCAGGTAACCGAGAAGACCGGTCACCTGATCGATATCCGAGCAGTTGAGGAAGACAACGACTTGATGATCATCAACAAGAGCGGCGTGGCCATCCGCATCAGCGTAAAAGATATTGCCGTAATCGGTCGCGCTACCCAAGGAGTACGATTAATCAACTTAGATAAACGGGGAGACGACATCGCGTCTGTTTGCAGTGTAGTAGCTGAAGATGAAGACGAAGGGGGAAACCAAGAGGGTGATCCCGAAGTCATCTCCCAAGCCGACCTCACAGACGGCAACGGGTCCGTAGAGCTATCTGTGGAAACAGCCGATAGCATCTGACGTTGCACGTGCCCCTCTGTCTAAATACTTATTGTAAGCGTAACTTGTAAAATCGAACAGATGAAAAGATTAGCATTCACACTTGCCATCGCCCTTGTGGCCACATGGAGTGCATCAGCGCAAAAGAGCAATGTCTCGGCCGCAGAGAAGAGAGCAGAGCAAAGCAAACCTGATTTCGAGGAAGCTCGTCGATTAATCAACGAGGCTAAGGAGCATCCCGAGACAGCGAACGACCCCAAGACATTCTACACTGCTGCCCATATTGCCGAAGACGAATTTCGGTTTTGGCTGGATAAGCAACAAAAGGGAGAAGAAATTGATCAAGACAAGATGTATGCCGCGGCATTGGCTATCCTACCCGATGCACTGAAAGCAAACGAACTAGACAACATGCCCAACGAGAAAGGCAAAGTGAAACCCAAGTTCGCCAAGAAAATTGCCGAACTTATCAAGCGGGATATGACCTATGTCTACAATGCCGGAGTGGTCTATTCGCAGGCCAACAATATGGAGAAGTCTCTCGATGCTTTCGAGCAATACTACAAAATTAAGAGCCTGAGCATGTTCGCCTCCGATCCAGAGGTATCTGTAAAAGACTCATCCACCGTAGAGGTGGCCGTGATCGTGGCAGAGATGGCCACACGTACCGAGCAGCCAGACAGAGCCCTCGGCATCCTCTCGATGGTAGAAGATGCAGCCACGGGCGACCAGAGTTGTCAGATCTTGCGCGGGAAAGCTTCTGCCTATTTGGCTAAGCAGGACTCTGCCCAATATTTGGAACTACTGAAAATCGGAGCAAAGGAGTGTAGCAAAGATTTCTATTTCTTCGCCTCTCTCGTGGATTACTACGGAAGCAAGCAGCAAACAGATGAAGCAATCAAATACCTTGAGGACGCAATCGCCATCGCACCGACCAACGCACAGCTTTATCTGGTAATGGGGGACCTCTACCATGTACAGAAGAGCGACATGGAGACCTCTATTAAATGGTACAAAAAAGCCTTGGAAATTAAGCCCGATGACGCAGAGGTAAATTTCAAATATGCAAATGCACTCTTTAATGAGGCGGTAGACCTCAAAAGTGCTACAGACTACAACGCTGCCGCTGAAGCTAAAGCCAATGATCTCTTGGCACAAGCCAAACCTCTGTTGGAGAAAGCAGATCGCCTCCGCCCGGACGACAGCAAGATTCTGTACATGCTCAAAAACGTGTACTACAACTTGAAAATGATGGACAAATACAAAGAGATTGAAGCGAGAGGCTTCTAAGCTCTTTCCCCACATCAACTAAAAGCCTTGGCCGTTTCCGGCCGAGGCTTTTGCTTTTATGTATAGCACCCTATATATTAACCTCTTGATCTAATCACCCCATAGTTGATTTACCCCAATCTCCTCATAACTGCAACGAGAACTCCTATCGGACAACCCTTAAGTTCTCTGGCTGAAATCATGACCACAACATCTCCTAAAAGAAAGGAATAAAGCACGCCACAAAGAAGAAGCTCATCTCTTTTTTCCCTCTGTCGAGTCTTCAACCGTCAACAATAGCGGGGTGACAGTCACGATGGAGCAAAACAACGGGGCCTTGGAGAAGATGACCTACGATTCGTCAAATGGGACTATCACAACCACCTCTTCCCAATCTATGCCCACATCCGGAGGATCTTCCGAAGCCTATGTTGTCGTCTCAAAAGGAGATCTCGCTCGTACTATCCACGTAGTGCTGCGCTCTCCTTTTGCTTTCAATCCGGTAAAGCTCAATGATCACACGAGTAGCGTTTCAATTTCCGGAGGACAGGGCCAAACGGCCAAGCTAAGTTTCAAGATTCCCGACGACTTCCCCGAGACTCTCCTACCCCTACCAGTCAAAATCTATGCGCGAGGTCTCTACCCTGTGGCAGCTGGGTTGGAACTACGTGTAGAGGCCCGGAGGCAAGATCTGCTACGTCTACAATGTCACCAGCAAGGGGGTACAGACAGTGGAGTTCAAGACAAATAAATCGGGCAACAACGAAACCGTTAGGATCATAGCCGATTACTTCACAGACGGAATGGTTTCCTACAACAACTGATCAATGAGAGAAAATCTCTGCCACAAGGTCGGAGGAAGTTGCAAAGCACAGCAAACTATGAATGCGCCAGCGTAGCAGCTTCACCGAGGAATGAGAGGTTCACGAGCCAAGCCAAGAGGCCTCCCCTACTCTTGCATCGGACATCAATCCCAACATTTCGCCCCCCTGGGCTGCCCGACAAACAGGGCAGCCCAGGGGGGCGAAATGCATCTGTAAATCTGACGCGTGAGAGCAAAAGTTCCGACGCGTCGGAGATTTTGCTCTTTCCTGTCTCATTTTTTCATAACACCCGCCGGAGCTTCATCCCCCTTCCTCGAAAAAGTAAACTTCGAAGGGAGGGGCATCGCCCTTTCTCAACTCAAAAAACATTTCAGATAAGCAGCTGAAGTTCATCCTATTAGGAGATATTTTTGGAAAGAGTGAGAAAAAAGTCCTATTCAGATGATAGATTTGCCATACTCAATCGTCATGTAGGTGTATGCAGAAGCAAGAATTCATAGACACGTTTGTCTGTCTCTCCAATAAACTGGAGCGGGTAGCTTGCTCTGTTGTACACGATGAGCAGGAAGCCAAAGACCTTGTGCAAGAAGTTTTGCTCAGGCTTTGGCTCAGCCGAGATAAGCTCGAACAATATGTTAGGCCCGAAGCTCTGGCAATAAAAATGATCAAAAATAGAGCCATAGACAAGCTGCGAAAAGAAGAGCGACTAAGTCGAAACGAAGATCTATCCGGCATCGTGAGCCCAATGGATACAGATACGACTATCGAGCAGATGGAGCTAGGCAAACACCTCCGCGCAGCTATCCTACAACTTCCGCGTCTTCAGCGAATGGTCTTTTTCCTCAAAGAAGTGCAGGGCTATGAAGCCGAAGAGATCGCCCAAATAGTAGGAGCTGGAGTGGAAGCCGTCTACAACAACCTATCCCGAGCCAGACGACGTCTACGCGAAACACTCCTGCTAAACGGTATCGGTGTCTAAAAAGAAAGGATGAATGATGAAACAGGAAAATAAACGAACCGAGTGCCATACCGAACTGCAACCTCTGATCGATAAATACCTCGATGGACGTACGAGTGGCTCTGAGGAGAAACAACTCCGAAAATACTTCGCCTCGAACAGTGTGGCCCAAGAGCATCGCTATCTGAGCCCACTCTTTGGTCCTATCCCGGCCACAATCCTCCAAGAAATTGAGGACAAAGAGGCTGCGCTTCCCTTGCTTACAGGAGGAAAACAGCACAGCATTTTCAGCCGTCGCATACTAGCATGGGCTTCGGTTGCGGCCGTTCTCACCCTAGCCGTTGGCATCGGGAACAAAATGTACCGAGACCAATTCCGTTTCGACAACTTCGACAACAGCTATGTCATTGTGGCCGGCGAACAAATAAACAACACCGCCTTGGCTCAGCATTTAGCCCTCGACGCCTTGGATGCAGCCACGCCCAAACGGCAAAATGTAGTAGACCTATTGTTACCTGAATAAATAACCCCTATATCTATGATACAGATCAACAGCACACGCCGACCCGACAGCGATCATTTGACGATCAAAAGGACAGATTTCTCTTGTCTATTGAGCGTCTTCATCCTGCTGCTGGCAAGTCTTCTGGCAGCGGCCCCCCTCCTCGCTCAGCAATCGAAGGGGCCAAAGCACGTTGAGGAACTTATGTGGAAGCACCGCAAGAGTGCCAATGCCACCTTTGTGCAAATGGGAGAAGCCATGCTCAGCGAGTATGGAGCTCGCTACTGCCGTACCCTTACGCTCAAGCCGGTCAAAATATCACAGCTCAACCTTTTCGAGAAAGCCGTTGCGATGGATAAAGAGATGGCGGAGGTTGTCCAAGAAGTCATTGACGGAGGACGGCTTGTTTCCGGTTACTATGAGTACGACCTGGGCAAAGACGGGCTTAAAAATTTCTTGATCTTCGTCTTTCGTGCCGACCGATCGGTCTACCTTATTACGATGAGTGGCAACCAAACAAGTGAGGAACTGGCAAAGCGTCTCCGCAGCAGGGCTTCGGAATAAACCCAAATGCACTAACACATAAAATTCGATAGCGATATGAAAAATCAACAGATTAAACCCATTGTCCTTTCCGGTTGCCTGCTACTATCTTTGGCCAGTATTTCAGCGAAAGCCCAAACGACAGTAGATACTCTCAGGACTGAGAAGCGCGTTGTGGTCGTGAAGGAAGACCCCAAGAATATCGACGTGCAAGTCTTTGAAAAGAATGCGGATGGCCTATTTACTCCCAATAAGCCGCTCTTCCGTGGCGTCTACCTCAATGGGAGAGTGATCGAGCAACGCTTTGCCAACACGTTCCTGGGAGGAGTACGCATCTCTCTGGAAGGCCCATCGAGCGATAAGATCTCAAGAAAAAAGCAACGCAAAATCGACAAACAACGCAGACAGGAAGGAAAAAACCAAGTCAAAACATCGGAGCTGAATAAATCCCCTATGGACTTTAGCCTTAGTCTCGGAGGATTCGGGTTCGGTACTGCAACCATGCTTGGCGATGGACAGGCTCACCTGCACAATGCCTCCTCACTGCGCTATACGATCGACCTGCTGAATATCGGTCTGCGTTTGGGACAGCATATTTCGATTTCGCCCTCGATGAATATTGAGTTCAACTCCATTCATTTCGATGACAACCACGCCTATTACCAAACTCCCGATAAAGTCGAGCTTCGCCCCTATGACAAGGGTGAGTACTACAAGAGTCGCTTGCATACCACTTACCTCGCTTTCCCCGTCATGCTACGTTACCATGGAGGGCGAACAGGAGCCTTTCGGGTAGGATTTGGTCCGGAGATAAAAATTCGCACGGCCTCCAGTTCCAAGGTGTGGGAGAGCAAACATGGCACCTATAGGAAGTTGGGCTCGGATCTCTTCCTCAATCCCATTGTCTTCGGCCTACGTGGTCAACTATCCTATGAGGGATTAGGTATTTACGCGACCTACGACATCACGCCAATGTTCCAGGACGGCAAAGGCCCCAACACCAATCTGCTCTCCGTAGGCCTCACGATAGGTATGTAAACTATTACACTTTCATAGCTTCCTTCTCCCTATTTTAGGGAGACTCTTGCACAGAAAGGCCATACCGACGAACAACTCGTCAGGGGTGGTCTTTCTGCTTTACAATCTCGGATTTACCCCTCAGACTCCCTCGCTAACTCTCTCTTTTTGTACCTTCGCAGAGCACTGTGTGCACATCACAAGTACAAGCCAATGAAAGTCTGCATAGCCGAAAAACCCAGCGTAGCAAGAGAAATTGCAGCAATCTTGGGGGCCAACGAGAAGCACGATGGGTATCTCCAAGGCAATGGCTACTGTATCACGTGGACCTTCGGCCACCTCTGTACACTCAAGGATCCACATGACTATCTACCTCAGTGGCGCCACTGGGCTGTGCGAGACCTACCAATGATCCCGACTCGCTTTGGAATCAAACCGATCGATAGTGCATCCTATCGCAAACAGTTGGGGATCATCGGGAAACTTATTGCCGAGGCAGAAGAGGTGATCAACTGTGGCGACGCAGGCCAAGAGGGGGAGCTTATCCAACGCTGGGTATTGCAGGAAGTCGGCTGTCGCTGTCCTGTGAAACGCCTCTGGATCTCATCTTTGACTAAGGATGCAATCGCTGAGGGTTTTGCCTCACTCAAGAATTCGGAAGAGTACCAGTCTCTCTATGAAGCCGGATTGGCCAGAGCCGTGGGGGATTGGCTGCTTGGCCTCAACGCGACCCGCCTCTACACCCTGTTGCATGGAGGTCCAAAACAGATGCTCTCGGTAGGCCGTGTGCAGACCCCCACCTTGGCTCTTCTGGTTGCCCGGAAACAAGAGATCGAGCAATTCGTACCGGAGCCATACTGGGAGCTCAAAACGATTTATCGCGATGTGGTATTCAATGCAGCTAAGGGACGATATACGGACAAAGGTACCGCATCAAAGGCTATCGAGGCTATACGCGAAGGAGAATTTGAGATTACATCCGTCGAGGGGAAGAAAGGGAAAGACCTACCTCCACACCTATTCGACCTGACCGGCCTGCAGGTTGAGTGCAACAAAAAGTTCGGTCTCAGTGCCGAGGAGACCCTGCGCAGTATCCAGAATCTCTACGAGCGCAAACTCACCACTTACCCTCGCGTCGATACCGTCTACCTGCCCGAAGACATTTATCCCAAAGTCGGCGATATATTGCGAGGCCTCAAAGGATATGAGTCCTTTGTGCAACCACTCCTATCGGAGAGGCTCCGCAAAAGCAAAAAAGTCTTCGACAACAGCAAAATTACCGACCACCACGCCATCATTCCCACCGGTCAGTCTGCTACAGCCCTCACCGGCAACGAAGCAAAAGTGTATGACCTCGTAGTAAGACGGTTCATAGGAGTTTTCTATCCGGACTGCCTGTTCGATACAACGATCGTACTCGGGCAGGTGAACGAGATCCCTTTCAAAACAACCGGAAGGCTCATCACACAAGAAGGCTGGCGGCTCCTCTTTGCCAAACCAACGGCTGAAGAGAAAGAGGAAGAGGATACTGCCTCGGACGAGGAAGAGCGCAGCCTACCACACTTCGTCACAGGCGAAAAGGGACCACACAAACCCGATCTACAGCAGAAACAAACACAGGCACCCAAGCAGTACACGGAGGCGACTCTCCTGAGAACGATGGAGACAGCCGGCAAACTGACCGAAGACGAAACTCTGCGCTCTGCCCTCAAAGAAAACGGCATAGGGCGACCGAGTACACGAGCTAGCATTATCGAGACGCTCATTAAGCGTGGCTATGTACAGAAGAAGCGCAAGGCTCTGATTGCTACCGATTTGGGTGTAAAGCTCATCTCTTTATTGCGATCGGATTTGCTCAAAAGTGTGGAACTCACAGGGCAATGGGAGCGCAAGCTCAGGCTAATCGAGAAAAAGCAACTACCGGCCAAAGACTTCATCGATGAGCTGAAGGCAATGACTCAGCAAGTCGTGCAGGATGCTTTCATGCAACACTCCGCTCCTATTCCAAGCCAAACATCTACCCTTACCGATCTTTCCACACTCATCTGCCCACAGTGTGGCGTGGGGCACCTACTGCGAGGAAACAAAGCCTACGGCTGCTCCAACTGGACACAAGGATGCTCCTGGCGTCTTCCCTTTGAGCAATGCCCCAAAGATGCCTCGATACAGGAAATACAAGCTATATTGAACCACTGAAAAACCAAACTTCTTTCTCCCATGTCTAATTCGACCGACAAACACAACTCCTACCGGCACTACCCAGTTCTTGGGATGCATTGTGCCGGCTGTGCCCACAACGTAGAACAAACGGCAAGCAAGCTAGCAGGCGTATCCGAAGCTAAAGTAGATTTTGCCTCTGCCACCCTTCACGTACAAGCCGAAAGCAAGCTATCCGACGCCGAGCTACGCAAGGCCATTCGCTCGATAGGATTCGACCTCATCATCGCAGACGAAGAAGAGGAACTTATCCGTAAACAAGAAGAAATGCAGAAACGCGAGCGTATTCGTCTCACACTGGATCTACTCATCGCATGGATCGGCTTGGGTGTATCCATCTACTACATGTGGCAACATAGCCACGGGCAGTCGGTTTGGGTGGAATTGCTCATCAGTTTGCTCGTCTACCTAATTAGCGGCAGACGCTACATCGTATCTGCAATCAAGCAATTGAGGCACTTCGTTTTCTCCATGGATACACTCATTTTCATGAGTACGACAGCTGCCATCGCATATGCTCTCATCCAAAAATTCGTCCCTGCCGCAGCAAGTGCAGACACAGCTGCTCACCTGCATGCCTCAACTATGATACTAGCATTTGTACTGACGGGTAAATGGTTAGAAATGCGAGCAACCGGCAAAAGCCGCTCTGCCATCCGAGCCTTGATGAAGCTACGCCCCAGAGTTGCGCGTAAGGTCAATATCGATGGATCGGAAGTTGAGGTAGAGATCTCTACCCTACGAAAAGGAGACTTGGTACGCGTCTTGACCGGAAGCGAGATTCCCGTAGACGGTGAAGTCGTGGAGGGAATCGGCTCTGTGAATGAACAGATGATCACGGGCGAATCTGTACCAGCAGAGAAGTTGGTAGGCTCTCGGGTTTATGCCGGTACGGTCAATGGAGCTTTGGCCAATCTGCTGATACGCACAGAAAAAACGGGTTCCGACACAGTCCTCGGTGGTATCATCCGATCAGTGCGAGAGGCAGAGGCAAGCAAAGCTCCCTCCATGCGGATGGCCGATAAAGCGGTGGGAGTCTTTGTGCCGATCGTACTACTCATCGCTTTGGTCACCTTCGTTTCTTGGGCCGTGATAGGAGGCATCAATCTTTGGCCTTCGGCCTTAATGTCTTCCATTGCCGTATTGGTAATCGCTTGTCCTTGTGCTTTGGGTCTAGCTACTCCCACAGCTATTGCGGTAGCAATAGGCAAAGCTGCAGAGGAGCAAATACTCGTTCGCTCGGCCACGGCCTTGGAGCAGCTGGAGGACATTGACACTTTTGTCTTTGACAAGACAGGGACGCTCACTCTCGGCAGACCGATCATCCGATCCGAACGTTGGCTCACAGAAGACCCTGAGAGCGACAAGCTCCGAGCCTTGCTATATGCCATGGAGCAGCGAAGCTCTCACCCATTAGCCGGTGCACTGGCACAGCATCTCCGGAATCCATATACGACACAGACTCTGTCGACTTTGGGGCAATTGCCACTCCCATCCAACGAACCCGGGCGCGGGATTGCATTCGTGTACCAAGACCGCCTCTATCGCATCGGGACCGGACTCTACTGTGCCGAATTGGTAGGTGCAAATCCGCCCTCACTCCCAGTGGAGGGATCGGAAGTCTACTTCGCTCGCGAAGGTGAATACCTTGCAGCCTTCGTTTTGTCCGATGTCATCCCACAGACTAACATAGACGCGATAGCTCTGCTGAAAGAACGAAAAAAACGCGTCATATTGCTCAGCGGAGACCGAGCTGCGGAAGCAGAGCGAGTAGGACGACTTCTAGCGGTAAACGAAGCCAAAGGAGAATTGCTACCACAAGACAAGTTGAGCTACCTCCAAGCCCTACAAAGACAAGGGCATCGAGTAGCGATGGTAGGAGATGGGATCAATGATACTGAAGCCATGGCAGCAGCAGACATAGGCATAGCTGTGGCAGGTGGAAGCGATATCACAAAGGAAATCGCAGACTTCACACTCATGCGTCAAGATCTGAGTTTGGTCGCACGAGCTATCGACATATCCCAGAACTGCAAACGCATCATAAGACAAAACCTCTTCTGGGCAGCAATCTACAATTTCATATCCATACCTGTTGCGGCCGGGATCCTGTACCCTCTGCTACACAGTGTACTCAACCCGGGTATCGCGGCCGCAGCTATGGCTTGCAGCTCGGTGATCGTCGTACTAAACAGTCTCCGACTCAAACGTCTCTAGTAATACCTCATGAAATTTGCCAACCTCAAACGCACGCTCTTTTCTTTCTGTTCCACACGTGGTGGCTACCTATTGGGGTTGTACCTCATATTTGTCCTGTTCTTTTTCTTCTGGCGTGTGGGATTTCTCTTGTTCAATATTCATCTCTGGCCGGATCCATCAATAGTTGAGGCTTCTTTTGCTCTGCTACAGGGTTTCAAACTCGACAGTGTAGTAGCGGCCTATGCTCTACCCATTCCTTTCCTCGCCATACTTCTGCTATATGCATTACCTCGCCATGGAGTTGGCCTTTTTCTGCGCATTTACTACATAGCCATTGCGCTGCTCCTCTCCCTCATCTTCACTTCAGACTTGCTGCTCTACGGTTACTGGAATTTCCGTCTGGATAGCACTCCTCTATTCTATCTTCGACAGCCCCAGGGGGCTTTGGATAGCGTCAGTCTGTGGCTCATCTTGGGGGCTCTGTTCCTTTGGCTGTTCTCGACACTCATTCTGTCTTGGTTGCTTCTGCGATGGCACAAACATTTCTTCCCCAATAGTTCATTGCGAAGGCCCTATGCCTTGATCTATACACCAGCATACATCGTGATGGGAGGGGCCATCTTCCTGCTGATTCGAGGGGGTATTTCCGTAGCTACGGCCAATGTGGGGATGGTTTATCACTCCTCCAAATCTTTTCTAAACCACGCAGCAATCAATCCGGCATTCAACCTCATCTATTCTCTTTTGCACGATGAAGATCTCTGTCGGGGGTATCTCTTTTTTGATGAGAAAACATTGGCTAAGCATTTCGAACCACTGAAGCGACAATCGGAAGCTGACACAGACCCTAAGCTAACAGATAGTCTCCTCTGCACCTCGCGTCCCAACATCATCTTGATCTTGATGGAGAGTTTCTCTGCAAATCCAGTCGGATGTCTGGGTAGCACGCAAGGTCTCACACCGGCCATAGATCGACTGGCAGACGAGGGCGTTCTTTTTGAACAGACCTATGCCAACAGTTTTCGCACCGATCGCGGTATGGTCTCTATCCTGAGTGCCTTCCCGGCTCAGCCCAATACTTCTATCACAAAGTATCCATCCAAGAGCCAACAGCTCCCATCCATTGCTCGTGCACTTTCAACAGCCGGCTACAGCAGCCAAATGCTCTACGGAGGGGACATCGATTTTGCTTCGATGCGCAGCTACCTCATGGCAACAGGATACGAACAGATTACGGACATAAAGTCTTTCGACATGGTACACAAACTCAGCAAGTGGGGAGTGCCAGACGAAATAACGATGGACTATCTGGCCGAAGACTATCTACGGCTGTGCAAAGTGGGGGAGCCTATTTTCTATACCCTACTTTCACTCTCAAGCCATGAGCCTTTCGATGTACCGATACAAAGACACAAGCACCCCTACCTCAACTCGATTGCTTACACCGATCAGGCAATAGGGACTCTCATTGCCCGTCTCAAAAAATCAGATCAATGGGACAATACCTTACTCATCCTGATCGGCGACCACGGCTATCCCTACCCGGAGAAAATAGCCACACCCGACCGCCCGGAAAAGTATCGTATCCTGCATTTATGGGCGGGAGGTTGCATCCGTCAACCCAAGCGCATCAACACAATCTGTAGTCAAACCGATCTGGCTGCTACTCTTTTGGCACAACTTGGGCTCAAGCACAAAGAAATGATCTACTCCAAGAACATTCTTTCTTCGCAAGTGGAGCCATTTGCATTCTTCTGTGTACCCAACTTGTTCGGTTTTGTTGATCAGGGAGGAATAACGACCTGGGACTGTGACAGTCGTTCTGTCTTGTACAATGACGGCAAAGGTCAAGCCGACCGCATTCGTAAAGGCCAAGCCTATCTCCAAAGCCTTCTACTAGACATGAGCCATCGGTAACGAATTTCCCATTCGTGCGTTTATTTACACAGAGACTCCCCTTATCTCCCTCCTCCAAGGTTTCACCGAGTAATCATCTTATTCATCAGTTATCAACCTCTCAAAGAGCTCTGGCAAAGGGGGCGTTCCCTGTTGTCAAGAGCCCTCGCGCAACAGCGTTTTTACTCCGACACGGCCGAACGAAATCTCTAACACGTGAGAGCAAAATCTCCGACATGTCAGAAATTTTGCTCCATCCCCATCAACAATCCGGAGAAAGCCAATGAACAACTTCTTCGTCCTCCGAAAGTCTATCTCCCTACCCTTCTTCAACCTCTCCTCATGTCAGCCTATCGTAAAATTTGTCCGCAATCGAAATCAACACGGTACACACTCAATGAAAAAAATGCGCCCAATGCAAAGTCTCGCATTGAGCACATTCCCAGCAAAGAAAGCTACTGAGGAAGATTTTACCCCAAACCGAACAATCTACCGATCTGGTAGACGACAAAAGCCATTAACCACGCCAATGTACAACTATACACGATAGAGAACAGCGCCCACTTCCAACTACCACTCTCCCGACCTATAGTGGCGATCACAGCTATACAGGGGAAATAAATCAACACAAAGACCATCAGGGCAACCGCGACAAGTGGCGTAAAACTGGGTACGCCCTGAGCATTGCGGTCAGACCGAAGTCGTTCGGCTAGTCGAGTGTCACCCTCATCGACTTCATCCCCCACATAAATCACCCCGAGTGTACTAACCACAATCTCCTTGGCCGCAGCCCCCGAAATTAGGGCAACACCCACTTTCCAATCAAACCCTAATGGGCGAATCACAGGCTCTATGAAACGCCCAATACGTCCGATATATGAGTTTTCCTGCTGCACGATATGCTCGGCTCTGGATCGGGTCAGCGCGTCTCGATCAATAGCAGACACCTCTCCCTCCGCCTCATAAGTTTGCCGAAGCTGCTGCTCCACCTGCGCCAGTTGGTGCTGCAACTCGGGATCTTGCTCGTCATTGCGGGGAAAATATCCCAGGAACCATATTACAATGGATGCAAGCAAGATCACCCCTCCCATCTTGCGCAAATACTGACGGCCTTTCTCCCACATATGAATGAGGACAGAGCGTGAAGTGGGCAGACGGTAGGGTGGCAACTCCATGACGAAAGGCATATCTTCACCTGAAAAGAGGGTCTTCTTGAACAGGCGCGCCATCAGGATGGCCAAGACAACCCCCAGCAAGTAAATACAGAAGAGGGAGAGAGCTGCATACTGGGGGAAGAAAGCCCCAGCCAAAAGGAGATAAACGGGCAAACGTGCCGAACAACTCATCAGAGGCAGCACAAGCATTGTGACCATCCTACTCTTAGGGCTCTCGATAGTACGCGTAGACATGATCGCTGGCACATTGCAGCCAAACCCCATCACCAGTGGGATAAATGACTTGCCATGTAGCCCCATCTTGTGCATCAACTTGTCCATGATGAAAGCAGCACGACTCATATATCCACTGTCTTCCATGAGAGATATGAAGAAATATAGAATGAGGATATTCGGCAAAAAGACAATCACACCACCAACACCCCCTATCACCCCATCGAGGAGCAGATCTTTAAGGGCACCGCTCGACATATAGGTGCCAATCCACTCGCTCAAAAGACTTACTCCTTGCTCGATCCAATCCATCGGGTATTGCCCCAGCACAAAAGTGGCCTCAAACATGAGGAACATGAATAGGAGGAAAATTGGGAATCCCCAAAGGCGATGTGTGACCCAGCGATCGATCTTCTCCGAGACACTACTCACCGTCCGCTCTTTATATACGTAGGTCTCCCTCAATGCCCCGGAGATAAAGCCGTATCGCCTATCTGTAATGACCGTCTCAGCCGTCTCTTCACCAGAAAATTGGTCGGCAATGTTTTTCAGAGCAAAATCTCTTGCCGAGAATACAAAGTTGGCCCTTCGGCAATGTTTCCCAATGTGTGCCTCTGTCTGGTGGTCTCTCTCTACAAGTTTGATGGCAGTATAGCGGGGGAAAAGTCCGAGGGGGGAATCACCCAAATGCTCCGCAGCAACACGACTCAACGATTCGATAACCGGCTCCAAAATAGGGCCGTAATCAATCGATATGGGGCGAACCTTCGGTTCTTCTTGTCTGAATACTCGAATAACGCAATCAAAAAGATCATTCAACCCCTTACCTGTGCGGCATACAGTAGGAATCATAGGGATCCCCACCAAAGTCGATAATTTATGGTGATCAAGCCGGTCTCCACTTTTTTCGTACTCATCATACATATTCAGAGCCATCACAAGCGGAAGGCCAATCTCTTTGGCCTGCATGCTGAGAAAAAGGTTGCGCTCCAAATTGGTTGTGTCCACGACGTTCAACACCACATCCGGACGCGCCCCCCCTGTGAGATATTGACGGATATATAACTCCTCAGGACTATAAGGAGACAGAGAGTAAGTACCGGGCAAATCAATGATTTCAATGCGATAACCATTGTGCTCGAAATAAGCAGTCTTGGCCTCGACTGTCACACCGCTGTAATTTCCCACATGCTCATGGGCCCCACTCGCCAAATTGAAGAGAGAAGTCTTACCACAATTGGGGTTCCCAAGCAAAGCCACACGAATGGACTTGCACTCACTACTTGCCTGATGCGTTGTGTCGGGAAATGAGGTGTCTTCAATAGTTCTCATCTGCACAGCCATCCGACAATCATCGGCTCGGGGATGCGCCACAGACGACAGCAACTCAACCTCCACTCGCTTGGCATCCTCACGGCGAAGAGATACGTTATAGTCCAGAATTCGATAGTAGACTGGATCTTGAAGGGGAGCAACTAATATAGCAGTAACCTCTTTTCCCCTCACAAAACCCATCTCCATGATGCGTTTGTGGAAAACACCACTACCACCCACTGACTTAATCACGGCACGCTGGCCGGTTTTGAGTTCTGATAACTTCATTCCTACTCTTGGAAGAAAGGGCCTCGCCTCACGGCTCTGATCCCTCGCAGAGCTAATCCATTGGGCTAAGACCGATGATTTCAGGCCTCAAAAGTACGAATTAATCCCCCTCACAAATAGGAGTAAAGACAGACGGAGATATACCTAACTATAGGTATTTTGATATACAAAACCCCACCTCAAAACAGATAGAACCAAAAAGAAAAGAAGAATAGAAGCAAAGAAAAAAGAACTAGTTCAAAAGATGTCTCTCATCACCCTCTCGGTAGCTCCCGCATTGCGGTGAATATAGCTATAAGAAGCTTCGCAGGCTCTCCTTCGATTCGAAGAATCAGCAAAAAGGCTGTCTGCCAAGGAGCTAAACTCCTCTAAGGTATTGACACAAAACGCTCCCCCCTCTTCAACAAGCCCTACAGCCTCCCTAAACTTCCGGTAGTGGGGACCAAAAAGGACTGGTAAGCCATAGACAGCGGCCTCGGGCGCGTTGTGTATTCCTTTACCAAACCCTCCGCCAACATAGGCCAAGTCTGCAAATCGGTAAACGGAAGAGAGCAATCCAAAACTATCGATGATAATACAATCCTGCTCGCCCACTTTTTCAAGTTGGGCCTCGGATAAGCGCACAAAAGGCCGCTTGATATGGGAGATAATATTCAAGATGTGCGCCCGATTTACCTCGTGAGGAGCAAGGATCAACTTCACATCGGGATGAGCAGCAAAATAGCGAAGTAATATCTCTTCGTCCTGTGGCCAAGTGCTTCCAGCCACAATAATAGGCCCCGAAGTAGAGGCTCTGAATGCATCGAATATCGGTAAAGATTTTCGCTTGAGACTGACTGAGATAACGCGATCCAAGCGCGTGTCTCCCGTCACTTCCACATTCGTAATACCATGTTTAGCCAAAAGATCTCTCGAAGCATCGTCTTGCACATACAACTTGGTAAGGCAGCGCAAAACGGCCTTGTATGCCCCCCCGTACCACTTAAAGAATAATTGCGAAGGCCGGAAAGCAGCAGAAATCAAATAGGTAGGTATCTTAAGGCGCCGCAGCTCGAATAGGAAACAGGGCCAGAAGTCATACTTGATAAGAATCGCCATCTTGGGATTAACCATGCGGACGAATCGTCGAGCATTACCAATCGTATCGGCTGGAAGGTAACACACGAGATCGGCCAAATCGTAGTTCTTGCGCACTTCATATCCCGATGGGCTAAAAAAAGTGAGTAGGATTCGTTCGTCTGGACATTCCTGCTTGATCAGCTCGATCAAGGGACGCCCCTGCTCAAACTCGCCCAAGGAAGAAGCATGAATCCAGATATACTGAGCACCGGGTTCGAGTTCGCGCCTCAACTTTGCCCACAGTCGCCATCGCCCTCGCTCGATCATACGAGCTTTCGGGCTGAAACAAACAGCCAGCTTTATCAGGAGGGAATAGAGAACCCCGATGGTGTGATAGAAATACTTCATCCAAGTCTCTCGATGGCCAAGCGGATGCGCCGGAGCGACTCCTCTTTCCCCAATACCTCTATTATGTCAAAGATATGAGGGCCCTTACCTTCTCCAACCAATGCCAGACGACAAGCATTCATGATCTTGCCCAGCGGATACTCCTTCTGCTCAATCCAATGTTTGATCATCCCTTCAGTCGGCTCTGCATCTACATTGGGTAGAGAACTCAATTGATCGGCAAGCTCGGCAAGCAACGAAGGACAATCCTCTTTCCAACGCTTCTTGACCGTCTTCTCGTCATACGACTCAGGAGCAACAAAAAAGAATGCAACCTGCTCCCAAAGATCAGGAAGGAAGTCTACTCTCTCCTTAGTCAAAGAGATAACTTTCGCCAATACATCCAGAGAAGGATTACATCCGTGAACCTGGACGATTGGAAGGAACTCCTTCGCCAACTCGCTATTGCTACGCTGCTGCAGATAGAGGTGGTTAAACCAGCGCGCTTTCTCGTAGTCAAATTTTGCACCACTCCGGCTGCATTTCTCCAGATCAAACTTCCGGATCAACTCGTCCATGTTCATGATCTCCTCATTATCCCCTGGATTCCATCCTAGTAGCGCTAAGAAATTGATCACAGCCTCCGGATAATACCCAGCCTCCCGATACCCCGAGCTCTTATCACCCGTCTTGGGATCAACCCAGTCAAGTGGAAAGACAGGAAAGCCCAAGCGGTCACCATCACGCTTACTCAGTTTGCCGTTTCCATCCGGCTTGAGCAAAAGCGAAAGATGGGCAAAGCGAGGCATTGTATCCTCCCAACCAAAAGCCTGATAGAGCAAGACATGAAGGGGTGCTGAAGGGAGCCACTCCTCTCCACGTATCACATGGGAAACCTCCATCAAATGGTCATCGACAATATTAGCTAAGTGGTAAGTCGGTAGACAGTCCACACTCTTGTACAAAACCTTGTCGTCCAAGACTGAACTATTGATTACAACTTCTCCACGTATCATATCATAGACATGCACATCTATATCCGGCTCCACTTTGAAGCGAACCACATACTGGTGTCCGTTGCCAATAAGGGCCGAGACCTCTTCGGAAGGAAGGACCAAAGAGTTGCGCATCTGCATCCGAGTATGCGCATCGTACTGGAAATTATCCACCTCCTTGCGTTTAAGATCCAGCTCCTCGGGAGTGTCAAACGCGATGTAGGCCTTGCCGGATTCAACCAGCTGGTCCACATACTGCTTGTAAATCTCTCTGCGTTCGCTCTGTCTGTATGGGCCATAATTTCCACCATACCCAACCCCCTCATCAAATTGGATGCCAAGCCACTGAAGAGCCTCAATAATATATTCTTCAGCCCCAGGAACAAAGCGGTTGCTATCGGTATCTTCTATACGGAGGATCATATCTCCACCATACTTGCGCGCGAACAGGTAGTTGTAGAGAGCGGTGCGCACGCCACCTATGTGCAACGCACCCGTCGGACTGGGTGCGAATCTCACTCGTACTTTACGATCCATAGATCTTTTTCTTTGGTATAAGAAAAGCCGACAAATCGGCTCTTATCCGTTCGAGCCTGAGCTTCGAACATGTTGGAAGGTGGTTATCTCAAACGATTAAGAGCTCTGATCTTGGCTTCATCAGCACCAATAGCACGAATAGCCAAGTACAGCAATGTGATGGTAACAAACGGAAGACTCATCCATAGCTTGAACCCAAATTTCAAGCCCTCACTCGTAACAAAGCCGTACGAGATCATAGCAAAATAAACGAGCATCCCAATGACAAGCAAAGCGTTGAAGACACACAACCTGATCTGCAAGACACGCCTCTTGTAGAGAAATATGGTAATAAATGAGACCAATACAGAAAGGAGATCCACAAAAAACAATCCCCAAGTCGGCCGAACAAGCTGCTCGGCCATTCCCCGAATACCAACAGTCGTAATCTCGTAGGTTTGCGCCCCATAGGCCACTGCGAGAGGCAAAAAAAGCAACGTTGTCATTGCTATCCCCGCCAACAGCAGCCAAAGTGTTTGAATTCGTTGCCACATAGCCACAGAGAGTTATCAATCTTGAGCTTGTTGATCAACTACCGAACGTGGCTGACCAGATATATGGGCCTCTTCTCCAGGCATATAGTAGCGAATATCTCCTTCCTCATATTCCTTGGTCGCGATCAAGGTAGCCTTGGGCAACTGCTCATAAGCACGCGAGATCTCGATCTGCTCTTCATTCTCGTGCACCTCCTCCATAGAGTCCGAGTAAGAAGCGACCTCTTGCAGACGCTGCTCCAGTTCTCGCTTGGTCTGCTGCGCCACCTGGTTTGCCCTCTTAGCTATAATCCTCACCGTCTCGTAAATATTTCCGGTATCGGCACTTAATACGGAAGTATCTCTGGTCACCGTATTCGTCGGGGCATTCACTTTCTTCAATTCCATGTGGTATTTATTCTTTTTATGCGTTCTTGGAAATATGCTTGGACACAGCCTCGTATATCAGTTTTGCATCTCGCAGATACTTCCCTGCAGGATACTCATTGATATAAGCGTAGTAGCGGTCCAAAACATCCCTGTATCTCGTTTGTATCTTTTCATTCACGCTGAATGAGGCTTCCTTATAACTGGCCTTCAAGATCAGAAAGAAGAAATCCTCGCGGTACTTTGTATAAGGATAGTCTTTCAAAGCCTCCTTTGCCGTAATGATACAGGATCGATAGTTATTCCCCATGTACAAGCCCAAATCGTAGTAGAGCAGGGCATTTAGATACTCCTTGTAGGCCAACTTGTCCTGAAGAGAAAAGAGCATCTGTCGCACCTCGGTCACATACTGGCCGGTCGGATAGAAATCAAGGTACGCCTGCATCTCTCTAATTGCTTCATAGGTAGATGACTGATCCAATCGAGCCTCCGGGGAAGCTTGATAGAAGCCCATAGCCGCCTTATACCTTGCCTCCTCGGCTTTCTCCCCCTTGGGATAAGAATTGTAGTAACGCACAAAGAAGTCTGAAGCCGCAATCGGGCGGCTATCCTTGTAATAGGAGTCAGCCAAGAGATAGAGAGACTCGGGACCATCGGCTGTACCGTTCAGTATCGGCACCACGTCTTGCAATAGATCTATAGCCTTGCTATATTCTCGACTGTGATAATACTTTTTGGCGTACTCGTACTTGAGGGAACTGTCCGTAGTCTTCTGGATCCGCACAAACTCCGTACAAGAGCTGAGCGAGAGCAGCAACAGACTGAGAAGCGAGCACAGACAAACAACTATTTTGTGCATACAACGGGCATATTAACTCGGCAAATGTAATCTTTTTCCGGCAAACGCATGTTGAGCACCCCACCCATGCGAGACATTTCCAGTCGTAAGAAACCGACCTTACAAACAAAAAATATAAGTGGCCTGAATCTCCATCGGAAAACCTATCAAAGAAAGATCCCGAACAAAATGGCAAGAAATCAATTCTCCGACGCGTCGGAACAAAAGCTCTGACGCGTCGGAGTTTTCGCTCTGACAGGAGAGAATTTTTGCTCTCTCCAACAAGCCTCATCCACCTCTGCAGCAACAAAGATTCTTAGAGATGATTCCCCACCAAAGTACCCATACTCAGATCTTCATATCAAACATAGTGCGATCTACGAGTGCCTCATTCCCCATCATCTAGACAATATACAAAGCATTCTATCCTAAAACACGATAGAAGAAAAAGAATTTCCAATTCGGAAAACTTCTCCCTCTCATAAAAACAGTAAACTCAAGAGGAACAATCAGTTATAAACAGCACTGAGATATTCATTGTATATCTATACGGAAATAGTTACCCGATATATTGCATCGACAATTTAAATACACGTACTTTGTATTCGAATCCGGACAAAGCTAACGCAATCCGGAAAGAAACCTTATTCCTAAACACCAAACGACATAGACGCACCATGGAACAGAAAGTTTATACATTCGATGAGGCCTACCAAGCCTCTCTCGCGTATTTCAATGGAGATGAGTTAGCCGCCAAAGTATGGGCCGGTAAGTATGCGCTCAAAGACAGTGCCGGCAACATATATGAGTGCAGCCCGGAGGACATGCACAAACGTATCGCTTCGGAAATTGCCCGCATTGAACAAAAGTACCCCAACCCCATCAGCGAGGAAGAACTCTTCAGCCTCTTAGACCACTTCCGATACATTGTCCCCCAGGGTAGCCCTATGACAGGTATCGGCAACAACTATCAGGTAGCATCACTCTCCAACTGCTTTGTTGTCGGGATGGATGGGCCGGCCGACTCCTATGGCTCTATCTTCAAAATAGACGAGGAACAAGTACAGCTGATGAAACGGCGCGGAGGTGTGGGACATGACCTCTCGCACGTGCGCCCCAAAGGATCTCCCGTCAAAAACTCAGCACTCACGTCTACTGGCCTCGTCCCATTCATGGAACGATACTCCAATTCAACTCGCGAAGTAGCCCAAGACGGACGAAGAGGCGCACTGATGCTATCGGTAAGTATCAAACATCCTGACGCAGAGTCTTTCATAGACGCCAAGATGACCGAGGGAAAGGTGACTGGTGCGAATGTCTCTGTCCGCATCTCGGATGAATTCATGCAAGCTGCAGTCCTGGGCAATAGCTACACACAACAATATCCGGTCGATGCTGAGCAACCAAGCTACACAAAAGAGATTAACGCCCAAGAACTCTGGCGAAAAATTATCCACAATGCATGGAAGAGTGCCGAACCAGGGGTCCTATTCTGGGACACCATCATTCGCGAATCTCTACCCGACTGCTACGCGGACCTCGGATTTCGCACCATCTCGACCAACCCTTGTGGTGAGATTCCTCTCTGCCCATACGACAGCTGCCGCCTGCTGGCGATCAATCTGTACTCTTATGTACAAAATCCATTCACAGAGAGCGCGTATTTTGACTTCGATCTATTTAAGCGACATGTAGGCATTGCCCAACGTATCATGGACGATATCATCGACCTTGAGAGCGAAAAGATCGATGCCATCATCCGCAAAATAGAAAGCGACCCTGAGAGTGACGAAATCAAACGCTGCGAATACCAGCTCTGGAAGAAGATACAAGACAAAACACTGAAAGGGCGTCGCACCGGTGTCGGGATCACAGCCGAAGGAGATATGATTGCGGCAATGGGTCTTCGTTACGGCTCGGACGAGGCAACCGATTTTGCCGTAACAGTTCAGCGCACTTTGTGCCTGGCTGCCTATCAAAGTTCGGTAGAGATGGCCAAGGAGCGGGGGGCGTTCCCCATTTTCGATGCCAAGAGAGAGGAGAAAAATCCCTTCGTACAGCGTATCCGCGAGCATGCTCCCGATCTGTATTCGGAAATGTGTCGCTTCGGTAGACGCAATATTGCTTGCCTCACGATTGCACCCACCGGATCTACCAGCCTCATGACCCAAACAACCTCCGGCATCGAACCCGTCTTTATGCCGGTGTACAAACGTCGACGCAAGGTCAACCCGGGAGATAAAAATGTAACAGTCGATTTTGTCGATGAGGTAGGCGACAGCTTCGAAGAGTATATTGTATTTCATCACAAATTCGTCACGTGGATGAAAGCCAAAGGGTACGACCCAACCATCAAGTATAGCCAAGAAGAGCTTAACAGGCTCGTGGAAGAGTCGCCTTACCACAAAGCGACTTCCAACGATGTTGACTGGCTTGCCAAAGTGCGTATGCAAGGGCGTATCCAACAGTGGGTAGACCACTCAATCAGCGTGACAATCAATCTACCAAACTCGGTAAGCGAACAATTGGTATCCGATCTCTATGTGGAGGCGTGGCGCTCCGGCTGCAAAGGCTGCACTGTGTACCGTGACGGCTCCCGTGCCGGTGTGCTGATCAGCACGGAAAAGCCCAAAGAAAAGAAAACCGAAGCGGCTGAATTGCCTCTGCCACCAGCTTCTGTAACCGAACCCATCACTCGTCCGCGTGAATTGGAAGCCGAGATCGTCCGATTCCAAAACAACAAGGAAAAATGGATCGCATTCGTGGGACTGCGTGATGGCAAGCCATATGAAATTTTTACGGGGATAGCTGATGATGACGAGGGGATCATGGTACCCAAGTCGGTAACCCATGGTTTAATCATCAAAAGCTACGATGAAGACGGAGCAAAGCACTATGACTTTCAGTTCCGCAACAAGAGAGGTTTCAAGACGACAATCGAGGGTCTGGATAGTAAATTCAATCCCGAGTATTGGAACTATGCAAAACTGATCAGCGGAGTCCTACGCTATGGTATGCCCATCGACCAAGTTGTGAATCTGGTACAAGGAATGTCACTTAATGATGAAAGCATCAACACTTGGAAAAATGGGGTGGAACGAGCATTGAAGAAATACCTCCCTAACGGGGCTAAAGCCAGCGGGCAAACCTGTCCCAACTGCGGAGAAGAGACCCTCGTCTACCAAGAGGGTTGCCTGATCTGCACCAATTGTGGCTCTTCTCGCTGCGGATAATCCACCCAACAGTTACCATCCCCGAAATCTGAAAAAAGAAAGACTTTCAGGGAACAAACCAAAAGCCCCACACTTCAAGTCTTAACTCTGAAGTGTGGGGTTCACTCGTTGCACAGGCTAAAAAATCTCTCCTAAGCCCATCTTCTTAGACATCCCCTATTCGGAAAGAATTTCATCTCTCCATGCTTTCTCAACACGAACTACCCTACTCGGAGATCTCCACAATCGAATCCTCATCGACCTGGACAATCTCGTTGCTATCGATATAGAAGAGATAAGCATCGATCGGACTGTATCCCATCTGTTGCACCAAGCTCCGATAGCGGTTAAGTTGTTTGTGATAATAGTTTCTCTTTTGGCCAAATTTGTAGTCCACAATGGTTGCCGACTGTCCATCGGGATGTATCATCACTCTATCCGGTCTATACTGCAGACCTCGCTCATCAACCACAATCGAAGTTTCTTTGAGCACCGTAGATAAACCATCGAACCACTGCTTTGCCAACGGATGAGCCATTGATTGGCGGATCAGTCGTTCGATCTCATCAGCTTCTTCAGCCACAATACACCCCTCAGTGAGGAGCTGGTGAATGGCCTCCGGCAAGTCTTCCGAAGTATCAATCAATTCCATTACACGATGCAAAACTCGCCCTCGGATGATAGCGTCCATACGGTTGGGGCGAAACTTAACAAAGTCTGCTGCGTTCCGCTTAATCCTAAGTTTTCGTCCGATCTGTGTTGGATCCACCTCTTCGGGAAGCCCAAGATCTTCCAGAACGATCTGTATCGCTCCATTCTGCCTTCTCGATTTGTTACGAATAGGGAGGGAAGAAATCGGTTCGTCGGCCAAGCGATGAGAGATATACAATTCATCTTGTTCCTGAGGTAAATCTGACAGGCTGAGGTGTATAAGCTGGGCTACATTGAGACTTGGTTTCTTGTTTTTCCCAGTTGGAGGGTTCTCGTCCTGCAACCAAATGTGCAACTCATCTTTAGCTCTGGTCGTGAGGACATAGAGGAGGTTCAGGTTATCAATTGCACAACTAATGCGTTCGCGAGCATCGTGAGGCGCAAAAAAAGTTTTACACAAAGTTGAAGAAATGGAGAGAGGCACCTGCGTAAGTGCATGGAAACGCCTATCTTCGATCTCCCCGGTTCTGCACCAAAGAATTTCGGAACGAGACTGAGCATAATTAATGTCAATATCCCAAGTTGGATATGGCAGCAAAACAACGGGAAACCCCAACCCCTTGGATTTGTGTATAGTCAGAATAGTGATTGCATGGGCATTGGCCGGAGATTCGATACAGCTTGACTGACTCTTCGTTTCCCACCAATCAAGAAAAGAAGCAATATCCGGCAACTCATAGAGTAGGTAATCTGAAACAAGATCAAGAAAAGCGATGATATATGGGGCCTCACTCGGACTAGTCCTATCCTTGACCATCGAGAGGATCATCTCAACCATATTGAATAGATCCGTACGAGCAATTTGCAGCAACTGACGGATCTCTTGAGGAGTAAAGTCTGCCTGAAGAAGTTCTCCGTGGGATATATCCCGGAGTTCATCGCTCTGTCCTAATCGAATATAGCTTTGGTAAGCATTTTGTCGAAGAGTAGATACAGACGGCTTGGAGAGGAAAGCCAAAGTATCCACAACAAACCGCACCGTAGGAGACGACTTAACCAAGAGGGCCTCGGACGAAAGTACATTAAGCGTGATATTTGGCTGAGATTGATTGTACAGGGGGTGCTCATTTTGCCACATCAACAGGTAGGAGGCAATTCGTGTTGCCTCTTTCTTATTACGCACCAAGATAGCAATATTAGAAGCCTCGACTCCTCGACGTTGTATATCAATGAGAGTGTATGGTAGGGAGCACAAGACCGGATCTCGCTCTCTTTCATGTTGAGAAACTGTAGCTGAACCGGAGGGATCTCGGAAAGAACTACCTTCTATTTTCTCCTCAAAGATCGTGTCATCCGACTCATACCTATGTAGCACAACAGCTCCCTTTTCGTCTGATTGGCGTGCCGCCGTTTGCCTCTGATTAAGGTAACCAGCCTGGATGTTAGAGAGCATTGTCTCCAATTCGGAAGGAGAAATGTGACTACTCGATCCCAAAACTAATCGCATATGCTCCGTTACCACCTGTGGAGCCTTATCGTAAAGAGTATTATTAAATCGTACAATCTCGGGCAAGCTACGCCAATTTTCCTGCAAATTGCGTAACAGAAAGTTAGAACGAAAATCTCGTGGCAACTGATCGCTCAAAATGCTACGATCTGCATTACGAAAACGATAAATGCTCTGTTTGACATCGCCCACAATGAGATTGAACCAACCATGAGCAGCCCCTTCGTCAAGTAATGGTTTAAGATTTTCGTATTGTTTGCGGCTTGTATCTTGGAACTCATCTATCATGTGATGCTTGATTGTCCCTCCGATACGTTCGTATATAAAAGGAGTATCACATCCGGCTATGATCCGAGAGATCAGAGAGCTGCTATCAGAGATAAGCATAGAATTATCCTGCTTGGACAGCTCCTCAATGCTCTGTTGTAGGTCTTGTAGTATGCCCAACCGAAAAAGATTTTCCAAAACAGCCTTCGCAGAAAGGTAAGCCGCATGATCTGCATCCAAGAACTCATTGTAATCTTTTACAAGCGAGACCAGCTTCAAAATTAAAGGATCAGACTCCGAAAGTCCATTCGATTTTCCTTCAGTAAAAACCTCGCCTTCGGCAAAGCTCCTCATCCTACCCGTTGGCTCCTTGATTTCTTTCCTAAGAACAATAGCATTGTACAATGATGCCGGGCCAGAGGTCATACCATATTTGAAATCGGTCGGAGAAAAAGGGGCTCGATCACATAACTCCCGCAAATCCTCCGCATAAGCCTTTACCTCTCCCTCAAAGGAATCGACAATGTTTTTCATTTGGAGCCGAAAAGTTTCGATCTCATTCCGGTCAGGCAATCGACCCAACGTATTTTCTTTTTTATCAGGCCCTATGATAAATCCTTCCTTGAACAGCTCCCTTCCCAACCGCTTAACCTCTGCTATCACATTATGCCCTCTACCTCGAGCAATCATATCACGACCGAGTTTCTTGAGCCAAGAAACAAGATCCTTATTTGTATCAACATCAAGGTGTGTGATGAGCTGTACGGCAGCTCGCTCCAGAACTCTCTCTTGATTCAGTTCTACCCGAAAACTCCCTTGAATATTCAACTCTCGGGCGAAGTTTCGTATCACTTCCTGAAAAAACGAGTCAATCGTTTTAATCCTCAGGTGAGTATAATCCGACAAGATCTCAGCCAAAACCGCACCAGCCCTCTTTTTCAATTGTGCCATATCGCTACCAAAAAGCGGCAACAGAGTCTCTCTAAAAGGGGACTTCTCAGGGAACGTTTGCAGAATATGCAACTCTGAAAGAATACGCTCCTTCATTTCGGCCGTGGCCTTATTAGTGAAGGTTATGGCCTGTATCTGTCTGAAAGAAGTTTTTTCCGAAAGAGCCAAACGCAAATACTCTCCCGTAAGAGTGTGCGTCTTACCAGAACCGGCCGAGGCTCTGTAGACAGTGAGAGAAGGTTGGAGGAAAGGCTTATCGGCAGTCGGCATGAGAATGCTCCTACTACTTTGGTCTCAAACAATAAGTACGGTCATACAGAAAGAGGGATAACTCCTTAGGTTTGCCTTTGAACTTGGCGATTTCGTCGGGAGAAATGGGTTGGCCAATGTAAACATGGAAGGAGTGTCCACGCTTATTGAAGAGCTCTGCTGGAATACGAAGCGAACGAATCGCCCAACTAAGCCATCCCAGAAAATGAAAAAACAGGCTGTTCCGACCATGGAAATAGATCGGATAGACAGGTGTAGGTTGATGAAGGATGATCTTGGCACAACTCTCTTGCCATGGCACATCTTGTACACTATTGAAACGAGTGTTGTACAGGGAAATCCCTCCAGCGGGGAAAAGCCCGATTGGATGTCCCTCAGAAATGCGCTTAATTACCTCTCTAACTCCAGATGTATTACTATCTCTGGAACTCTCACCACTGATGCCTTTGGGAGGCTTGACCGATATAAAACTATCTCTCAAACAACCGATCTGACTCAAAAACCCATTCACCAATACACTATAATCTGGACGGATGGAAGCCACAATATCGATGAGCATGATCCCATCAATGGAGCCAAAAGGGTGGTTGGAGACGGTCACAAATGCGCCATCAGACCTCATTTGCTCTAAATGTTCAGCACCATGCAGCACATAGCGGACATCAATGGATGGATCAGACAAGGCAGCTCGAGCAAACTCTGCGCCTCGCAGGTGCACATGCCTGGTATGAACCTCGTTGATATCCGTTATCTTAAGACACCTAAGTAACGAGCGGATTATACGCCTCAAGACGGGCCTGTCCGTCGCAGGGAAAAGTCTATAGACATCATGCTCAGATAAGACCTCTTTTTTCATTGCTTATCCAATATTTCAGCCTGCTCCCTACACATGGCCTCATGCCGATGGATACTCACAATCAGAGCAACGTTGAGGATCACAATCTCATAAAAGAAGTAAAGCCATACCTGATCAATTAGTACCAGGAAGAATAGAGGGATCGTGCGACCGTTAAACGTGAGCAGGTCCAATGTCTTCATAACTTTTCTGCTCCCTCGTCGGAAATCGGTTCTCCTCTCTTCAGGGATTTCCTCGGACCGATACTTAGCTCCGAGCTTTTGCAAATAGGACTGCAAGTTCGGAGTAAAGAACTCCTGGATCAACGTGTACAAGAGATACGCAGATGTCAGCGTTCGATTGACACTCGACCGCATAAGAGTGATGCGCGCCCGAATATTATCGGAAGATTCAAACTCCTTCCCCTTCTCCGGAGAGATAAAGAAAAGATGTATCGTCTTGTAGTAATCAGTGATAGCAGCCTGAAACAAATGACTAAAGCCGGAGAGAAGAGCGACAATTGCAAAGACAATCCACCCATTGCCGTTGAGCCAAGAAGGATGCCCATGTGAGAGACGGATCACAAGGCAGGTGTAGATACACGCAAACCACAAATCCCCGGCCAAACCATCTAGGATGCGACCGACCTCACTCCTAATACCGGTAAGACGAGCCAGCTGACCGTCCACACAGTCCATCGTATTGGCCAATATCATGCACCCAATACCGACAAACGCCCACCAATAGGGCTCAGTATGCATAAAACTCAATCCTCCACCAAGGCCCACGAAGATGGAAGCTACCGTCACCATGTTCGGCGTAACGCCCGTTCCTTTGAGAGCCAAAGCCAAACGGTAGCCTATGGGACGATAGAACTTGCGATCGACCCAATTCTCCGTCTCAATAGATTTGAGAGAGGACAGGTAACTGTCTTTTGTCTGATTACCCATGATTGTGTCTGAAATTCTCTACCCGTATCGTTTATGCAAAAGCATAGCCTCCGCTAATCTGTAACACCTCTCCGTTGGAATAAGCACTGTGGAACAAAAAGAAATAAGCCTCGGCAATCTCCTCAGGGGAAGCAAAACGGTGAACAGCTATCTTGCGCTCGATATTCTGACGAATTTCAGCTGGCTTATTTTTTTGCCAATCAGTATCAACAAATCCCGGAGCTACACCACAAACTCGTATTCCATAAGGCTCTAAGTGTTTGACAAGATTCTTCACCAACGCATGGACAGCAGACTTACTTACGCCATAGGACAAAGACATCCCATGAGGCTCCACAGCCATCATCGACCCTGTAAAAATAACAGCTCCTCCCCTATTCATTTTAGGGAGCAACCGTTGCAAGAGAAACGTAGGATAGTGAACATTGGCCATGAAAACCCTTGCCCAATCTTCAAATTCAGTCTCCTCAAAAGCCGAGCGACATGTGATCCCTGTATTTAAGACCAACCCGTCTATTGGACCTCCTACTACCTGATCAATTCTATCAATTGACCCAAGATCGGTGCCATCTGCCTGCACAATATCCACCGAGCAGGCCCCCTCTGCCAAACATTGCTCTTTGGCCACAAGGGCATCTGCTTCATTATGAGCATAGGTTAGAGCTAAATGGTAACCTTCACGAGCCAACCTCCGCGCCACAGCCAACCCAATACCTCGAGTAGCAGCGGTAACAAGTACCGTTTTTTCGGTCTTCTCAGTCATCGCCCTTTGCCCTTATCTTTCTCCAAACTCGCACCATGCGAATGCAAAACGGACTTAGGCTTCTGTTGTTGCTCATTCCGAAGTTGGTGCTCATAACTCTCGTGAATTGCTTTCTTGATATTACTTGAGGAAACCCCTGTGCCATAGGGGAAATAAAATACCTGTACGCCGAGATCTTTGAGGTAATCATACTTCCCATTCCAATCGTCTCCCACCACAAAAGCATCTATGTTGAGTTTTTTCACAATCTCGGTGTGGTCAAGCGTATGCTGTGGAATCACGATATCAGGGGTCTTAAGGGCTTCCAATATCTGCATTCTCTCATTGAAAGGGATGATAGGAGGGGCCTTGTAGGACGAGACCAACTCGTCTGTACTCACACCCACTATAAGTATGTCCGCCAAAGCTCTGGCATAATTTATCATCCGGAGATGATTGTAGTGGAACATGTCGAACGTTCCTGAGGTATACACGATGGTTTTGTCCTTGAACATATATCCGCAGCCGTTTTACTGTTAATCTTCACTTTCCGTGGCCTCGAGCTTCTCGTTGTCACTGCATTTATCAAAAAAAGTCTTCCTAAGAGGCGACCTTGTAGCTTCCTTGAACTGTCGACGAGAGCGACAAATATCGATTGCCGCATAAATGGCCGCCCGCATGGAGTCTTCCTGAGCCACACCTTTGCCTACAATATCATAGCCTGTACCATGGTCAGGCGATGTCCTGATTATGGGCAAGTTGGCCGTAAAATTGACACCGCTATCCATGTAGAGTGTTTTGAAGGGAGCCAATCCCTGATCATGATAGAGGGCTAAAACACCATCGAAACGGGAGTATAAATCCGATCCCCAAAAACCATCGGCAGCATAAGGGCCGAAACACAAAATCTTGTCCTGAGAAGCCAGCTTAATAGCCGGCTCCAAGATACGAGCTTCCTCGTCTCCCATCAATCCATGATCGGAAGCATGGGGATTGAGTGAGAGCAGAGCTATGCGAGGTTTGGTGATAGAGAAGTCCTGTATGAGGCTCTGCTCCATTCGGTGGAGTTTTCCAACGAGCAAGTCCATGCTGAGTAGCTCGGGAACGTCTTTGAGAGCACAATGAGTCGTGGCCAAAGCAACGCGACATTCCCCACTAAAAAGAATCATCAATGCCTCTTCTGGATCTTTTGCGTAACAATGAGCCAGATAGTCAGTATGTCCCTTAAACGGGAAACGATCGGCAGGCATGGCCGACTTGTTGATCGGGGCCGTGACCAGCGCATCACATTCATGCCTGTTGATATCTTTGATGGCTCTGTCGAGTGCAGCCAAAGCCGCCATACCAGCCGAAGCGCTAACCTGCCCGGGCTGAATATCCAGATCAGTCTCACAAACGTCTATAAGGTTTACTCTTCCACTGTGTGCTTCCGAAGCCTGAGAGATAAGATGCCATGGCTCGCCCTCTATCCGGAGTTTTTCTCTCCAATACTTCTCGGCAACAGACGAACCATAGATAATAGGACAGAAGAGCTCACAAATCAATGGTTCGGTAAAGATCTTAAGTAGTATCTCGTAACCAATCCCATTGACATCTCCGTGGGTGATCGCTATTCGTAGGGTATTTCTTTCCATCGTTTCATTTACAAATATTCCAACTATCAGGGGTCGAAACCCCAAAATATGCGTCAGAATATGGGAGAGTAAGTTACTAGTTTGAGGCTTTGCGGATCAAAGTCTTTCTTAGAACTCTTCCTAAATGTGTACAGAGCAGCCTCCATCATACGCATCAGATTGCGTTTGTCTTCATTCGGATGATAAATGAATCCCTCAACTACATAGACCAATCCCGTAGCCTTATCGTAAATAGCTTGGCTCACAAACGGCCCTCCCATCATGGCTCCTCCCGTCATTTTCCACAGCCCGCGCAACTCTGCTTTTTTCTGTCCTTTTTCGGGTCCAAAAACAAAGCGATGATAGAGATTAAATCCCGTTTCTGTGGACGGATAAGATCCCTGCTCGCTTCCCTCGATGTTTCTCCTTAGCACAGAATCCCGCACCTCTATCATCCTGTCCATCTGTAAGTCGGCCTTACCACGATAAGGGAAAGAATAAATCAAAAGATCGTGTCGCTTGCTCATTGCATTATTAGAGGCCCAAAGAAAATTCTTACCCACCTTGTAACTGCGAATATCCTTGGGAGCATCAATAGTGTAGCCGAAGATACTATCGGCCTTCTGTTTCACAACGGCACTATTCTCATCGTGGAGCAAATCGCAAAAGCGATAGAATTCATGTCGAAGAATGAGATTTACCAAAGCTTCCCCTCTCCGATCTATGTAGGAGACGATCGAGTCAGCATTAGGGCTAGTCATTTTCACAACCATTTGCCCTTTAGCCCAAGTATCATAATCAAACCTGACCGAAGTTGTAGTGAAACGAGACTCATCAACCTCCACGTACAACACATTCCTCACATAGGTCAAGAAGCCCGTAAAGCCGTCAATCGTTGAGCGCGAAATACTGAACATTGGTTCCGGTTGGGGAAGAGCAGGCACGTTTTGACTCAGCATCTTCTCCACTGCGACTCCAACGGGGCCGTTACGTTGCTCATTATCCATTACAACGAGGATCTCGGCGGGCATTCCAGTGGCCTTCACATAACTACTGCTACCAGTGTTATTACAGGAAACCAGGAACAGTGCGATACAAACCACACCCCATAGGCCGACAAGAGTGCCGGCATTACAACGAGACTTCATTTTACCACTTCGATTTTGTTATGCACCCCAAAAGTAGCAAAAGCAGTGCACATATCTGTCCTCCCCGCCTTCGATTACTCCGAAGAAAGGTTCACAGTAAACCGTATATTCGCAACCAATCAACAACGGAATGAAGACAACATCCCAAAACAAGGCGGATAGCAAAGCGGGGAAAGCCCGATGGCCTCCCCCGCTCAATAGACTTAATTGGTGCAGAAAAGCGACTTACTTGACTACTACTTTGAATGATGCAGGTCTCCCTCCTATCAATAGGCTCACGATGTAAGCACCTGAGGCGAGATCTTCATTGCGCAACTCTTGTCCTCGCAAATCAAAAACACGCAAATCGGTAGCCTCACCCCCTTCTATCACGACTTTTCCGTTCTGGGAATAAACAAGTATACCATTGTTGATGTAAACGCCCTCAATACCAGTGCTCCTTACAAACTTTACCGCAAGAATCCAATTTGCGTCAAGCTTATCCGCGTGATACTTGTCTATCAACTCAAACCCCACAGCGTGGGTATCGTCAAGTTCCCAACGTGCATAGTTTACATTCGGGACAATGGGATCTTTATTCACGTCAGTTTGCCCCAGGAAAAAGCCTTTGATAGCAGGCGCATAGTACCCGAAGAGATAATCGCTGCCTCCTTCTATGAGGAACTGCTTGGATTTATCAAAAGTCACATCGCACAAAACGGCCTTATCTGCTTCCGGAATCTGGTAGGGGATATTGAGAAATTCTCCAAATTTGTTCGCATCATCAGTTCCCTCAGGAGCTTTCCAGGCTTGAAGCTGAGCCGCCACATTTCCGAATCCAACTTTGAAGACGTAACCCGTCACAGTACACCCCTCAAGCTTCTTCCCCGGGACACGAATAAAAGCCCCCAAGTCAATTGACGACTCCTTATCTCCCAAGTAAAAAACGTCATCAGTGTCTTTGTAATACTGGAATGTTCCCGGATCTTCTCCTGCTCGAACTGACGCAACAGGAGCTTCATTTACTCGTTGACGCTGCACCTGCGCCTGCGCAGATAGAGCGAATGCACACAAAGAAACGGCTACAAGGTAAATTTTCTTCATACTTCTTTTTCATTAATGTGAGACATAATGATATTCAAAAACAGCGTTTACATTACCTTTCGCCCCAAAGATATAAAATAATAAATCACATCGCAAACGTCCGATAGTAATTACAATACAAAAAGAGAGTACCATAATCGCGATTTCTTTTTGATTTTCTCTAACTGAATGACACATATTCGAGAACACAACTGCTCCAACGCTTCTAACCTATCTCCGCTCATCAAAAACATAAAACTCTTGGAACAACGAGAATGGTGCCGTCGAAAAAAACAGGGAGACTCCTCTACGTGGAAGTGGAATGTTCTCACGCGCGAGAATGAAAACTCCGACGGGAAAGAGCAAAATCTCCGACACGTCAAAAATTTGGCTGCTTACCCATCGAATTCGATGCGTCTCTCCCCATGTAAGCAGACTCGGCTGATACAATGAAAACGGGTACCGAGTAGACAGAAGAAATACTTTTGGGAAAACTCATTCATCTGGCTCCACAAGCTAAACGAGCAAACGAGTGTATCCCGATTTGTTCTTACCTTTGTGGGTATGATGAAAAAAGCATTGCATAGCGTGGGTGAGTACACCCTTTTGATGGGGCGTACCTTTACCTTGCCACGCAGATGGAGCATGTTTTTTCGTCAGTTGGTACGGGAGATGTACAAATTGGGTGTCGATTCCGTATGGATAGTGGTCATCATTTCATTTTTCATCGGTACAGTGATCACGATCCAGCTATCAATCAATATGACCTCTCCACTCATTCCTCGATTTACGATAGGGTACTCTACTCGTGAGATCATCTTACTGGAATTCTCCTCCTCCATTATGTGCCTAATTCTGGCTGGAAAGGTGGGATCCAACATAGCAAGCGAATTGGGGACGATGCGTGTCACAGAGCAAGTTGATGCGATGGAAATCATGGGGATTAACTCAGCCAACTTCCTTATCCTACCCAAAATCCTAGGTCTTATGCTCTTTATCCCTATTCTTTCCATCATCAGTATGGGGACGGGAATCTTCGGTGGATATTTGGCTTGTGGCCTGGTCGAGAATCTCTCGCCAAGCGACTTTGAGTTTGGCCTGCGCCTCATGTTCAGACCGATATTCGTGCTCTATTCGATTATCAAATCGCTGGTTTATGCCTTTATCATCAGTTCGGTAGCCAGTTATTTCGGCTACACGGTGAAAGGAGGAGCCTTGGGCGTGGGAAAAGCCAGTACCAACGCGGTCGTCTCAACCAGCGTATTGATATTGCTTTTCGATGTGCTGCTCACCGATATTCTCCTCACCTGATTTTGATGGGAACGGCAAAGAAAAGTACAAGCAAATCAGACACCGATAAATTCTGACAGACGAGATTTATGATAGAAGTCAGAGGGCTGGCAAAGTCATTTGAGGGCAAAACGATCTTGGAGGGGCTCGACATTGTGTTTGAAACCGGCAAGACAAACCTAATCATCGGTAGGAGTGGAGCAGGCAAGACTGTCTTGCTTAAGTGTATCATCGGCCTAATCGAGCCATCGTTCGGCGAGGTCCTCTATGATGGACGCAATTTGGTGACAATGGACAAGGCCGAACTACTCAACCTACGGCAAGAGGTCGGGATGCTCTTCCAAGGTTCGGCCCTCTTTGATAGCATGACAGTGGTCGAGAATGTGCTCTTCCCAATGGAAATGCTATCCAACATAAAAAAAGCCGAGCGTCGAGATCGAGCCCATCAGCTCTTGGAGCGTGTGGGGCTACTGGATGCGCGACACAAATATCCGAGTGATATATCAGGGGGGATGATGAAACGAGCCGCCATAGCCAGAGCCCTAGCCCTGAGTCCCCGCTACCTATTCTGCGATGAGCCAAACTCCGGTCTGGATCCTAAAACGGCCATTACGATAGACGAACTGATTCATGGTCTGACCCGAGAGTATGGTATCACAACAGTAGTGAACACACACGACATGAATTCGGTGCGTAAGATTGGCGACAAGATTATATTCCTGCGCAAGGGGAAGAAAGAGTGGGAAGGCTGTAGTGCATCGTTGGATAATGCAGATAATCCTGCTCTGATGAGTTTTATCAATGCTGCTGGCATGGCTTGATAGTTCTCTCTGTAAAGACAATAAGTTGGTTCGATCTGATATAGAATACATGACAAAACAAAGAAAAACGCGCTCAAAAGTATTTTACCACACGAGGCTACTCTGCATCGTGAGCATTGCTATGGTACTCTTGATTCTCGGGGTCTTGGCTCTGATAGAGATCGCAGGGGATAGTCTCGGGCGTAAGGTAGAGGAGCAAATCTCATTCAATCTGCTGCTCAAAGAAGGGAGTACGGAAGAGGAAAACAAGGCCTTATACGAGCAATTAACCAAGGAAGATTTTACACAAGAGGTACGATATATCTCCGCTGCCAATGCGCTAGAAGAAATCAAAAAAGAGTTGGGAGAGGATCCCGTACTCCTGCTGGGCTACAACCCATTGCAGGCGCAGATGCAAGTGCATATCAAGTCCGCTTACACCAGCCGAGACAGTCTGCCAATTATAGACGCTAAGATCCGGTCTCTAAACGGAGTGGAGAGCCTGTCGTACAGGCAGGATCTTTTGGAGATCGTCCAAGGAAAAATAAAGATAGCCAAGCAGGTTCTCCTAATTCTGGCCATCGCACTGCTAGTGATCAGCTTCATTCAAATCAACAACACCACACGCTTGCTCATCTATGGCAAACGCTACCACATACGCACTCTATCTCTAGTTGGAGCTTCAGCGGGATTCATCCGCAGACCATTCGTCTGGCAAGGATTGCTGGACGGCTTCTTGGCAGCAGTGCTGGCTGATATCCTCCTATTTGCAGTGCTGTGGGCATTGTGGTCTTATCAGGTACCCGATCTGTGGGACTATCTGCCCGTAAATCGCTTACTGATCGGGGCCGCTGCTCTAGTAGGGGTCGGCAGTCTAATCTCGGCCTTTACAGCGTACCGCTCCGCCCGTCGCTACATTCGTATGGATGGCAGCAAGATGCACCTGATATGAAATCTCATTACCTAAGTCTCCACACTCAATGAAAAAATGACATATGCTATACAATAAGAAGAATTATCTGCTGATGTTGGCCTCCGTGCTCACCATCGTTTTGGGGTTCGTATTGATGTCGGGAGGAACTCCGATCGATGGTGCGAGCTTTAACCCCGAATTATTCTCTTTTCGTCGTATTGTGTTGGCCCCTATCGTTTGTCTCGTAGGCTTTGGCTTAATGGTCTACGCGATTATGGCAAAGCCTTCTTCAAAAAAAGAAGAATAGTCCGGCCGATGTCGCTAACGCTTACCGCAGGGAGCCAGTGTACATAGGTACACCGAGTTCGCGCATTGTCGTATCAACCAATCGAGCTATTAAATCTAAGTGACAGTTATTCAATCAATCATTTTGGCCATTATCGAGGGCCTCACGGAGTTCTTACCAGTTTCATCCACCGGTCATTTGATATTGGCCGAGGGCATCATGGGGATACCCTCGGATAGCTACACCAAGGCTTTTACTGTGATTATCCAATTAGGAGCCATGCTATCAGTCCTGGTTCTCTATTGGCATCGATTCGTAGATTTTCGCCCTCTGGAAGGCATTGGGTCACCCATTCTACGCTTCCTCAGCCGATTTCGCTTCTATGGGTTATTGGCCATGGGAGTTCTGCCGGCAGGCGTATTCGGAATCCTATTCGAGCACTACATTGACACACTCTTGGGGAGCGTACTCGTCGTAGCTATGATGCTACTATTGGGTGGTGTGTTGATGCTCTTCGTGGACAAGATATTTGCCTCATCTTCCAATACTCAAATAAAGCCCCGAAATGCGGTTGCAATAGGCCTTTACCAGTGTTTGGCAATGGTGCCGGGAGTGTCCCGATCAATGGCGACTATCGTGGGGGGGATGCAACAGGGCTTAAACCGCAAAACAGCTGCCGAGTTTTCATTTTTCTTGGCTCTTCCCACGATGTTCGGAGCCACACTACTCAAGGTGTACAAACTCTATAAAGAGGGTGGGACAGCTATCTTCGTAGAACATCTCGATACCCTACTGATCGGTAATGTAGTGGCTTTCCTTGTCGCCTTGTTGGCAATCAAAGGATTTGTGTCATATTTGTCGAAGGCCGGCTTTAGCGTCTTCGGTTACTACCGAATTGTCGTTGGACTCTTGATCTTGAGCCTTCTGATCTGTGGCGTAGACCTCAATCTACAATAATGATTCTGTAACTGCTTTGTACACCGACCAATATTGATGAATACATTTGACCGCAAGTGGCATTTGACCGAGGAGGGTGAGATACTGCTTTTCGACAAGCCGTATCGTTGGACATCTTTCGATTTGGTCAATAAGTTCAGATATAGAGCCTGCAAACACTTAGGCCTCAAAAAACTCAAAGTTGGCCATGCCGGTACTTTGGATCCCCTGGCAACAGGTTTGATGATTATCTGCACGGGGCGATGTACTAAGCAGCTCGATTTGCTACAGCAAGGGACGAAAGAGTATATCGCAACTCTTCGATTGGGAGCTACAACGCCCAGTTTCGATTTAGAAACGGAGCCGGATGCAGAGTTCCCTACGGAGCATATTACCAGAGAATTGGTGGAGCAAGTACTACCAAAGTTCGTTGGAGAAATCGAGCAGGTACCTCCGGCCTATTCAGCGATTCGAATAGAAGGCAAGCGGGCTTACGATTTAGCAAGAAAAGGACGAGATGTGACACTCAAGCCTCGCCTACTGACAATTGATTCGATAGAGCTTTTGTCGATGGAGATGCCGGAGATCACCATTCGGGTCGTATGCTCAAAAGGAACATACATCCGGGCTTTGGCTCGTGATATTGGCAAGGCCCTCTCCAGTGGAGCACACCTCTCAGCTCTCAGACGTACACGAATAGGAGATTATCATATCGACAATGCGCTATCCATAGAGCGCGTAGACGAATTGCTGAATCGGTATGTCGATCCGCTTCCTGCCAAGTAGGAGATAGACAAGAAAGGAATATAACAGATAAATAGAGCACAGCGTATGAAATTATCTATGTTTAAGTTCAAACTTCCGGACGAGCTGATCGCAAAGTATCCCGCGCGCTTCAGAGATGAATCGCGCATGATGGTACTCCATCGCAAAACGGGAGAAATTGAGCACCGACAATTCTCCGATATCATTGACTACTTTGGGAAAGATGATGCTTTTGTATTCAACAATACCAAAGTATTCCCCGCTCGTATATACGGAAATAAGGAGAAAACCGGAGCTAAAATCGAAGTTTTCTTGCTGCGCGAGCTTAACGAACAACAAAAGTTGTGGGACGTCGTTGTCGATCCGGCTAGGAAGATAAGAATTGGGAACAAACTCTACTTTGGTGAGGATGATAGCTTGATCGCCGAAGTGATCGACAACACAACTTCAAGAGGACGCACCCTTCGTTTTCTCTACGATGGTCCACACGATGAATTTAAGAAAGTGCTTTATGATTTCGGGGGGACACCTATTCCCAAATACCTCGAACGCGAGGCTGAGCCAGAGGATGAGGAGCGTTTCCAGAGTGTCTTTGCCGAAGAGGAAGGTGCTGTGATAGCACCGGCTGCAAGTCTACACTTCAGTCGCCAGCTATTGAAACGCCTCGAAATCAAAGACTGCCGCTTCGCTTTCCTCACCGTGCACAACAGTTTAGGCAATTACCGAGAAATAGACGTGGAGGACCTGTCGAAACATAAAATGGAAAGCGAACAAATGTTTGTGCGCTCCGAAGCCTGCCAAGTGATCAACAGAGCTAAGGATAGTGGCCACAAAGTCTGTGCAGTGGGGACATCTATCCTGAGAGCCATGGAGACCGCTGTGAGTACCGATGGCCATATAAAAGAATTTGAGGGATGGACGAATCTATTCATATTCCCTCCCTACAATTTCTCACTGCCTAACTCTATGATCAGCAACTTCAACATGCCCTACTCTATTTTGCTGATGATGACTGCGGCTTTCGGTGGCTACGAACAAGTGATGCGTGCATATGAAGAAGCTGTAAAAGAGAAGTACCGCTTTGGAGTTTATGGAGACGCTCTACTGATCATATAGACCTTTTAGTCTCAACATTCGCTCTGGACAATGCCCCTTGGCAGAGGCACAAGACAAAGACTTGATAGTACATGAGTAAAATTTGTTTGGGCTTGGGAAGTAATCTCGGAGACAGAGTGCAAACTCTCTCCGAGGCCGTTGCCCTGCTTCGGGCACATGCAGACGCCCCTGTGAAAGTATCCTCCGTCTATCATTCGCTGCCAGAAGGTTTTGACTCCCGTAATACATTTTATAACGCCGTTGTATTAGCGACCACAAGCCGAAGCCCTCTCGACTGGTTGGACTTTACTCAAGAAGTAGAGCGCAAACTCGGACGCGTGAACAAAAGTATCGACAAACAGTATCACGACCGCACGGTAGATATTGATCTTTTGTTCTACGATGCCGAGCAATGGGACGTCTCCTCTCCCAAAGCCTTGACCCTGCCACACCCAGAGATGCATAAGAGACTATTCGTCCTATGCCCTCTTGCCGAAGTGGCACCCGAGTGGGTACACCCGACATTGGGGAGGCGGGTTGTGGAGCTACGAGATGGTCTGTTGTCAAACTGCCTTTCTCATCCACAATTGATGGAGGGCATATCTATAGCTGACTGACGTGGGCATTGTAGTGCGACAAAGTCTCAAGGGAACAGGCATAACCTACCTGGGTGCTCTCGTGGGGTTTCTGTCCACGTTTTTTATTCAAACTCGCTACTTGCTACCGAGCGAGATCGGGTTACTTCAAGTGATATTACAGGCTGCAACTTTGGTATCGAGTTTTGCCATGATGGGGTTAAACTCCTCCATTTATCGCTTCTACCCTTATTTTCGATCTCCAAATAGCAAGGACGGCAACAAAGACAACGGATTTCTATACTACACCATAGTCGTCGCTCTTGGCGGCCTGGCTGTCATCATCCCCCTCTACTACCTTCTTTATGGGCCTATATGCAGTATGTATGCGACCAACAGTCCCGAATTTGTCCGTTATTTCCATTGGGTTGTGCCCTTGGTCGTATGTTTGCTCTTTTGGCTGATCTTCGAATTGTATGCGGTGCAACTGATGCGCATAGCTGTACCCAAATTGATAAGGGAAATCGTGTTGCGTATCTTACTCATTGGCACGTTCCTGCTTTATGCTTCGGGCAACGTAAGTTTTCCCATGATGGTAGGGATCTACATTGCCAGCCATGGGTTATGTATGCTGCTCACAATCCTTTATGTTGGGCGCATATCCGGGCTATCGATGAAACACGATTGGGCTTACATCACACCGGAACTTCGGAAGAATTTTTTGCGCTACACAATGATCTATGTATCAGCATCTATCGGGACAAAATTGGCAGGTCAGCTCGGCCTCTTTATGGTAGGAGCCCTTGACCAAGGAGGAATGGATAGTGCCGGTATCTATTCAATTGCATTCTTTATGGTAGCAGTGGTCGAGATTCCATCCCGCTCGATGCTGAATATCGCTTCGCCCCTAATGGCAGAGGCCATGAAGAAGGAGGAATTACCTCAAGCCAATCACCTATTTAAACGTGTGGCCTTGCATCAGGTCTTAGCTGGCGGGATTATTTTTTTATTGGTCTTGTTCAATCTGGAAAATATCTACGGCATTTTACCCAATGGGGATAAGTACCTATCGGGCAAAACGGTCTTCTTGTTTTTGGGCATCGCGAAAATGCTTGAGATCACATTTAACTATGGTAACTCACTACTCAGCTGCTCAAAATACTATCACTGGAATCTCTATTACACGTTCGGAGTTACGGCTTTGGGCATCGTATGGCAAATCTTACTCATCCCTCGTATGGGCATCACCGGGGCTGCAGTTGCGACTCTCTTGACTACCGGCCTGAGCTATGTGATTCAGCAGTTAATGATTTCCCTCAAGCTCCGTTGCAGCCCTTTTTCCAGAGACTTATTCATAGCCTTGGGAATCTTTGCTTTAATGATAGCGACAAACTACATCATCCCTACCTCTTCCAATCACTGGGCAGACCTATTCATACGATCAGGAATTATTGGGACGGGAGCCATGTGTGCCGTCTACTTCTCTCGGATAAGTCCGGAGGCTCGTTCGGCACTGAACCGTTTCTTCAGAAGCTAAGTTCATGTCAATCTTCAAGCGTCTCACCTCCGCTCTCTATCGCATGGCTCCTCCACGAGTCCAACACTGCATTACTCGGACAAAAGCTTTGCTGCGAGAACGCCTGATTGATCCCAAACGATTTGCAAAGGTGCAGGCAGAAATCTCTGTTCTTGAGCAACAGCTACGAGGAAAAGAGCAATATCGAATCCTTTTCATCGTCTCGGTAGCTGCTCAATGGAAACAAAGCTCCCTGTTTACAGCATTGGACGAAAGCAACCTCTTCGTACCGAGCATTCTCCTTTCCCCATATTCGGAAAAACTAACTCCCATTGTTTTGGAAAACTACCGGCATTCGCTTAGAGAAATGCGCTCTGCCGGCTATACTCCTATTGAGGCACTCTCCAAAGATGGCTCGCTTCTAGACATCCACCGACAACTTTCTCCAGACATCATCTACTACATCACACCCTATGATGTCCTCCTACCCAGGCCTTACCGAATGGCGACGACCTATCGCCACAGTCTGATCTGCTATTCACGCTACGGCTATGTGCTGGATACTCGCCCAGAGTGGCATCGAATCTCCAATTTGGGATACTGCTGGCAAGTCTTCCTTAGCTCAAAAGTGGACGAAGCTCTCTACCGCAAATACTCCACCTTTGGAGGGATAAATGCCTATGCCACCGGCCCCATGATTTACGATGAACTGAAAGCTGCTGAAGCGAGAGCAAACCCATCGACGACCAATTTGCCATTGGTCATCATTGCTCCTCATCATTCGATAGAGCCTTGGGGGTTTGCCCTATCCAACTTCTTACGTTTATCCGACTATTTGCTTACCCTTCCCAAGCGATTTGCTGGGCGTCTACTCTTTGCTTTCAAGCCTCATCCTCACCTCCGTGACAAGCTCTACAAACACCCCGATTGGGGACGTGAACGGACGGACAGATACTATGAATTTTGGAGAAATGCTCCAGGGTGTTCACTGGTAACTGGTCCGTACGCCGATCTTTTTGTTCGCTCTTCAGCACTGCTACACGACTGTGCCGCTTTCTCTGTGGAGTACCTGTTAATGGGACGGCCAGCTTTGTTTGTCCGTCGAAAGAAACAAATCCCTCCAAAACTAAATCAAATCGGACAGCTAGCCTTTACCCTTCAGCAACTGGCCGACACGGAAGAACAGATCGATATATTCCTGCAACAAGTAGCCCGAGGTGAGGGGCAAACAGATTCGACCACACAGGCTGAACTGCTATCCATTGCCTTGCCAAACGGAACCCGCTCAATCTCTTCGGTAATTGTGGAGAGGTGGATAGAAAAATTATCTCCTAAATCGATTTAGCCCATGAAGCCGAGACTTCTCGTTATCCACCGAGCTTTAGTTCCCTACCGAATCGACCTATTCAACGAACTGTACAGACGCTTCGACACCAAGGTCTATTTCGAATACCCTACCCCTTTTGAACAGCAATTCTCAGATGAAATAACAAAGTCACGCGTCCGATTCCCCTATCGTGTTTTACCTCAGATAGAGACTGCTCCGGCCAATTTCCGTCCCCAGCTCTATTCGATCGTCAAGAAATTTCGCCCCCATCTGATTCTATGCAGCGAGATCAATATGATTTCGGGACTTCTCTACTTGGCAAAAGCCTTTCATGGACAAGCTAGATTGATCAGCATGATCGATGACAACGAGAGCTTGGCCAGACAAACGCTCTCTAAGGTTGGCTTCAAATCCCTTTTCTTGCCTCGTCTCGATGGGATGATATGTTGCGACCAGAGGGCTGTAGCCCTCTACGAAAGAGCCTATGCTCACCAGTATCATTATCTGCCGATCGTTCAAGATGAGACCTACATACGAGCTCAATTGGAATCAGCCTTGCCCAAAGCTGTGGAAATACGCCGAAATCTCGCCTCTGCAGAAGAAAAGCGAATAATGCTTTTCGTTGGTCGTTTAGCCGAAGAGAAGAATCTACCGTCTCTGATACGATCTTTTTCCGACCTCATCCCTCAGCACCCTCATTGGCAACTCATCCTGGTGGGTGATGGACCTCTTAGAACGTTCTTGCAAATTTTGATCAATCAATCACCTTTTGCTGATCATATTCATCTTGTGGGCAAAAGGGAGGGAGAAGAGTTGTATAGCTATTATGCGGCGGCCGACTGTCTGGTATTGCCCAGCAACAGAGAGCTTTTCGCAGCCGTCGTAGTAGAAGGGCTAATAGCAGGCTTACCCGCTGCAGTTTCTTCTGTAGCCGGCAGTACATGCCTGATAGGTGAAACAAACGGCTGCTCCTTTTCGCCTTTTTCTTCCTCCGAACTCAGCGAGGCTTTGAGGAGGTTGATGAGTAAGATTGAAGACTCTGCGCCATGGCAATCATCCCAAATCAAAAGATCGCTAATGCCCTACCAGTTCACACGCTACATAGATGACGTAGAACAATACCTCCTCGGTCTCATCTAACCTATTTCAAAAATAGGTCTCAATCGCACACCATAGAGATCAAAGGCAACACGGGCTGTTGTTGCGGCCAAGGTCCCACTCCCGTTTCAATCGCTGCACCCCGGGATCTGTAATCTTTCGGGGAAAGCTCTGTAGCCTCACTCATCAGGCTCCAATCATATCTGCCCATCCCAAAGAATAAAATACTAAATGGGAGAAAGATTTCTCTCGTATCGGAGGATTTTCTCGGACGCGTCGCAGCAAAACCTCCGACGCGTCCGAATTTTCAGTCCTTCCCCAACTACATAGCCATAGAAAAGAAAAAGAGGACGCAGGTTCTACGGCCCGGCCCTCTATTCGTGGAGTATAGCGGACTCGAACCGCTTACCTCAACACTGCCAGTGTTGCGCTCTACCAGATGAGCTAATACCCCATTGCGACTGCAAAGGTATAACTATTATCGGATATACCTACATTTGCGAATGCAAAAGCAAGTCTCACAGTAGCAATTTCTCCACATGCAGCACTTATACAATATCAACTTTGCCGTATCAACCGGCTCCAGCAAAGATTTTTTTTCCCACTTCATCCAAGAACTACTGCCAGCTCTTAGGCAAGAGTTCAGTGGGGTTGAGATACGTGCCTACCGACTAACCGATCCTATTTACGACGAGTCAGTCTGCAATTGCAGCCTACAATTCACATTTCCTGATGAGGCCACTCGAGACGCGGTGATGGCATCCCAAGTATTAGCCGACCGTATAAGATCAGTATCTCGCACCTTCGAGAAAAATCTTGTCAGCTTCGATTCGCTGCTGGAAGAAATCAGTCTGGAAGAGACTAAGTAGGCAATGGAGAGCGAACGGATCATATTAGGCATCGACCCCGGTACCATCGTGATGGGATACGGCCTACTCAAGGCAAAGGGACAGCGCGTATCTATGATCACAATGGGAGTAGTCAAGCTCGGACGGTACGATAATCACTACATTAGACTCAAGCATATCTTTGATAAAGTAATCGGCCTGATTGAGGCCTATTGTCCCGATGAGTTGGCAATAGAGGCCCCGTTTTATGGCAAAAATGTACAGTCAATGCTCAAACTCGGCCGAGCACAAGGTGTGGCGATGGTCGCAGCCCTGACTAGAGACCTATCGATCACCGAGTATGTGCCGATGCGTATCAAAGAGGCCATCACAGGGAATGGACACGCCTCTAAAGAGCAGGTAGCCGGCATGCTGCAACGATACCTGAACATTCCGAAAGAATCAATGCTACAAGAGTTGGATGCAACAGATGGACTTGCGGCCGCTCTTTGTCACTTTTTCATGACCAGTAACCCTTTGCAAAAGCAGATCGCCGCAACAAAAAGTTGGGCTGACTTCATCAAAGCCAACCCCAACAGAATCAAAAAGTAAGATCGGACAGATGCAGGATCGCCCCCTAATAAAGCTAATTATAGCGGTTCATCGTGCGATCCAATCCCTCCAAACAAAAACTGAGAATGATCTCTGTGACCTTGTCCAAAATAGGTGGCATCTGTTTGACTTCCTCCTCGGGAAACTGCCCCAAAACGTAGTCGATCTGCCCCCCTCTCGGATAATCATTCCCTATACCGAAACGAAGTCTTGAATAAGACTGAGTGCCCAATACCTGGGCTATATTCTTCAAACCATTGTGCCCGGCGTCGCTCCCCGAACCTTTCAAGCGCAATTTGCCGAAAGGAAGGGCCAAATCATCCAACAAAATAAGAATCCTCTCTGTCGGGACTTTCTCCTGCTGCGCCCAGTAACGTACCGCATTTCCACTCAGATTCATGTAAGTATTAGGTTTTAGCAGCACAAGCTCTGCATTTTTGACTCTCATCCGAGCCACAGCCCCGTATCGCTCTTCCTTAAATGTAACCCCGCCTGTCTCGGCCAAAGCGTTGAGCATCCGAAAGCCGATATTGTGACGTGTACCACAGTACTCCATCCCGATGTTACCCAAACCAACAATCAAGTATTTCATAATGCAATAAAGACGAAAAATACACCCTACTCCCCAGGAAATTCCTCTGAGAATGAGAAAAAAAACAGCTGCCTCAGAAAAATTCAACACTCTTCCAAGGCAGCCCTCATATACGTGACTATAGAAATCCCCTCCTCCCTCTCAAAGGAAGGACTGAGACCTATCTTCGATTTTACTCTTCCTCTGCAGCGTCTTCCTCTTCAATAGCAGCCATAGCTGCAGCACGAGCGGCACCCTGAGCGGCACGAGTAAGCTTAACGGCACATACCACAGCATTCTTGGCATTCATCAACTCAAGCCCTTCAAAAGCGAGGCTGCCAACTTGGATCGTCCTACCAAGGCCGAGCTTAGTAACATCGATGACCAATTTTTCAGGAATAGAGCTGTACAGAGCTTTCACACGAAGCTTACGCATATCGAGCTGTAGCTTACCACCAGCTCTTACACCAATAGAGTGACCAACGAGCTGTACCGGCACTTCCATTACTACGGGTTTATCTTCAAACACTTGGAAGAAGTCCACATGCAAGACTCGGTCGCTCACCGGATGGAACTGAATATCTTTCATGATGCACTTAATCATCTTGCCCTCTACATCAAGGTTGATGACAAAAATATCAGGCGTGTAAATAAGCTTGCGCACTGAGTCTTGCGTAAGGGTCAGGTGCATCACTTTCTCGCCACCATACAACACGGCGGGGAACTCGTCATTCTTGCGAATTTCCTTAGCGGCCTTCTTGCCAACTACGCTACGTACTGTAGCACTGAGATTGAACTCTTTCATTTTGTCTGCTTTGTTTGTGTTACTCAAAATTAGCTTACCTAATCTCCCATCACACCGAGGGATATCAGACTTCCTAACGGGGCAAAGGTAGGACTTTATATCCATCCTCACGACAAGTACTTGCTGAGACAAGCACCTGCCGCATACGCCTCTTTATTATTCAGCTACTTGTTGTTCATTTTCTTTGGCGACCATGTCTTGATACTCCGACTGCGTGACAGTCTTTTCTTCAAGTGAAACTTCCTCCTTCACCTTTCGAGCCAGTTTCATATCGATCACCTTCATATAGATTTGCTCACTCTGATTCTTATCGTTGAGCATCTCAGAGACATATTTATTGAGCAGTTCATCTGGTACAGAGTTTAACCCGTACTGGGCAAAACGAGCGCGTGTAATGCGAGCTGCGAATGCCATGATCTCGTCCTTATCAGGCGCAATGCTATACTTTTCTGCCAGAAGGTCGCGCAACAAGCTTTCGGTCAAAGAAGGGAGCATACGAGTAACGTTGGCTTCCACATCCTCTGCAGACATTTCCTTATTCCGCAGAGCATACCAGCGTTTCAATAGCTCGATTGGGAAGGCCACAGCCTCGTTCTTGCTCAGCAACCGCTTGTACATATCAGTCTGAAAGCGATAATCACTCTCTTCTTTCAGCTGCGTGTTCATCGTCGTACGCAGCCACTCACGTAAAGAAGCCTCGTCCTTGACATCGTCTTGCCCAGCGAAAGCCATAGCGAAGAACTCGTCATTGAATTCGGCATCCTTGCGATGAGAGATGCTCTCTATCTCAAAAGCGAACTCAGCATCGGTATAGAGCTCCACATCCTTGCGATCGACGCCAAGCAGGGAAGACAATTCGTAGGCATTGCCCTCATATGCCTTATGGAGATTGACTGTGATTACCGTATTACGCTTTGCCGACTCAAACTTTGCTTTCTCGACAGCATCTTTCATAAACTTCGGCATGAGCGTGGTATCGGCTTTGTCAATACCTCCATCTTTAGCCTCTCCGTCCTCAAGTTGAGTCAGGCGACCTTTCAGGATGTCTCCATCTTCATAAGCTTCGGCATCCTCACTCGTGCTGTACTGCTTACGGAGACGTGTAATCTGCTCATCTATATCGGTATCGGACACTGTGATCCTGTAGTATTCGATCTTATCATCTTTGCTCAACTCCGCGTTCAGTTTTGGAGCGATAGCCAAGTCGAAGACGAACGTAAAATCATCCGTGGTAGCAAAATCAAGCTCAGGTGCGTCCTCCTGAGGCATTGGTTCGCCAAGTACATGAAGCTTCTCCGCGCTTATGAACTCATACATCGCCTCTCCCACTTTCTTGTTGATCTCTTCAGCTTTAACTGCAAGGCCGAACCTCTTCTTTACGATCCCCAAAGGGACGTGTCCCTTTCGGAATCCCGGCATATCCACCTTGGATCTGTAGGAACGCAGAGCCTTTTCTGTTTCAGCTTCATAGTCACTCTTTGCAAGCTCCACTGTCAACACGGCTTGTACATCGTCTGTGTACTTGATATTTACATTCATATTTTTCGTCTTACTTAGTCGTATTATCCTATACTGAAAGCACCGCTACTCCCATCTATCCACTCGAAGACAGACACGAACAGCTCGGCAAAGGTACACAATATCAGTAGATCGGGAAAGCGTCACGGCTATCCCCCTCCCCAAAAGCAAAAGGAGCCGGCTACCTCTCTCACACATGTAAAAAGGACAGCCGGCTAAAAATCTACACGATCCCTGAGAGAGTATCTACGGGATCAGCAAGAACATCCGCAACCTCCGCCACAGCCTCCGCTACAGGAGGAGTCGTCATCACTTCCACAACCGCAGCCGCAACCACAGCCCCCCTCATTATTGAAGAAGCGGGCGTTGTCTTCAGCCGTTGCTTCGCGCACCTCCTCTACCTTGCCAACGAAATGCAGCACATTGTCCGCCAACGGATGATTGAAATCCATTACCACAACATCATCCTTCAGTTCCACAACTTTTCCCTGCAGCATATTGCCCTCACTATCGTTCATAGGGAGCGTGTTTCCCTCAAACACATTTTCGGTGTCGAACTCGCCCTTGTCGTTACAGAAAATGCTCCGGGGCAGTTCTATGACATATTCCGCATTAAAAGATCCATAGGCCTGGTCGGGTGTCAACTCAAAGTCAAACTTATCACCCTCTTTCAGCCCCATCAATTGACTTTCAAAGGCCTCCAGCATAAGTCCCATGCCATGGATGTAGCTCATCGGATGCTCCGCAGTGGCCGTCTCTACCAATTGGCGTTCCTCACCCGTGCCTGCATAGAGCTCATAGGAGCAGGCCACAAATAAATTGTTGGATACTGTTTTCATCTTGTATTGTATTCACTATATAGTATTGTCTGATATCTCACAACTTGAGAGCAAACCCTCGTGTCACAATCGGAAAGTGCTTCACAAAGTTTAGCCGAATTGCCATTCAAGTGCACGAATATAAGAGGAAATGCAGACATATAAGGTATGCCCCCACTCCATCGCATACGAAGCTTTCTCTCTAAAAACGAAGTCTCCACCCCCAATATGGTAGGGGTGGAGACTCGGATCTAGCAGGAGTAGAGGTTACTCTTCCATCGAGATCAACGCACAACGAACTTGCTAACTGTCCGTCCTACCTTTGCCAAATAGGTACCCTTAGCAAAGGCCTTTACCTCAATGGCAATTTCACCTTCGGCATTGAGGTCGCCGCGGAACATTTCCTTCCCATCAAGAGAATAGATACGCACTTCGGCTCCGGCTTCTCCTGCAATGTACACAACATCGCTTGAAGGATTGGGGTACAAGCATAGCTGATTAGCTTCAACCTCAGAGACAGCACCAGATGTACTGAACACGACTTTCACCTGAGCATTAGCTGTCAATTTGAAGCTCTTAGCCTCTGTAATATCGGTCGTCTTGCCATCGATCACAGTTTCGATAGAGGTCAAAGAGTATTTCTCTGCCGGAGTAGCTACAACTCGAACCGTTGCACCCTTTTCCACTTCCTTCAGGTTTTCAATTTTCTTGTCACCGATAAAGAATTCAACCGTTCCTTCGCCAGTCTTCACGAAGCTGATGCTAGCCTTCGTAGAGGGAACGACTCCCCCACCTGTGTACTTGGTGAACTCATCGCCATCACAAAGAACCCATTTCTTTTCATTAGCCTTTTCGATCAGGTTCGTAGGGCATTCGTTACCTTCTTGGTACCCTTCGGCACGGTCAACACCTTTCGTGTCGATCACGATCACGTAGCGAGTATTCCCAAATCCAACCTGTGGAGCATTGTGCAAGGCATTAACAATCGCTTCCATCTCAGCGGCTTTGATCTGATTGTTATGTATAAGCAAATCGTTGTACTGCTTGTTATCCGGAGAAAGCTTAATGCTCGTAATTACGTTATTCTGGCAACGCAAACCGCTCAGGAGAGGGAGACTAAGCAGATCGAGGGAAGAGATCTGGTTACGTGAGCAGTTCAACGAAATGAGGTTTTTGAGCGGAGGAAGCTCCAGCTTTGTGAGCTTGTTGCCAGCGCAATTCAATATTTCAAGACCGTTCAAAGCGGGAAGTTCCAACTTGTCGAGCAGGTTACCTTCCAGCTTCAAGTCGTTCAAGTTTTCCTTGTTATTGTCACCCAACACGACCGAGGTAATCTTATTTGCCCCGAAATCCACGATCTTGATCGCAGAAGACTGGCTCAGATCCACTTCCGTGAGTCCCAATCCTGTGGCTTTAACCAAAGATACTTGGCCTATGATTTCAATGTCTCCACCAGCGTAAACGAAATTATCCTTAGTAATTCCTTTTTCTTCATCCTCCGGTGGCTGGAAGTTCGGGTCGGTGAAATCCTTGATCCCTTTGAAAGTAATCTTGCCTTCCCACGAGAGTGTGAGGCCAAACTGATCTCCCACTTTCAACCCTGGATTCTTCAATACGACTTTGTTTTCGGCATGAGAGCTAATTCCCAAGAAGGCTAATAAGCCCAAGAGAACAGCCGAACGCTTCACAAAAGTAATTACGCTCATAGTTGTTGGTTTTAGTTATTAAAAATGATAGCTCAGTGCGAGACATCTCGACCTTTCTGCGAAGAAAAGCCACAAATGTCGAGAGACCGGCTCGCCACAAATGTACACATATTTTTTATACGCCCACTACATTGTATTGCACATATTCTGTCGTACAGAAATTTTCAAATCCAAGCGGAGGTATCGTCCTTTTCCCGAAAATAAAAGTGGGTCCAGCAAGGACATAAATTCAATGGTGTCGGAGTTTTTACTTCTACGCGTGAGAGCAAAAATTCCTGCCCGTGAGAGCAAAAACTCCGTCGCGTGGAAAATACGATCTCCCCTCACCCCTCTGTCAATCGACCACCTACAAAACTCATTGTATATCTCAAGAAAAAGAAAAATGAAACTAAAACCCCATCAAAAGAGGAACAGCATAGGCTACTCCCTTGACTCTCCTCAAAAAACAGAGAGCCAACGTCCCTTTTGCACTGGAACGCTGGCTCCTTCCCTCGCCTACTCCAAAAGGCATTCGAGCAATCGGCAAAAACCAATCAAACGACCGACACAGCCCATCTTACCATCTCATAACCAGACAATTACAGTCCTTGCCTATCAACAACTTCAACGCTCAACCCTGCTCGCTCGACAGAGAAAGCCGGAGCATAAGCCGAGCGCAAGACAACTTTTCCAGAGCGGTAATACCCGGCTCGCTGCACACGCTGGGAAAATGCAAATCGGTACTGCCCCCGCTGGAGACTATCGAAGAAGAAGTAGTGCGCTGCATCTTTGAGATCAAAATAGTAGTGCGTACCTGCACCATAGCGATAGCCACTCAAATCTCCAATCGGCTCGGTCGCAGCCAGACGCGAATCCGACAAGACGACAAAGTCCATCGCCTGGTCTAAATTGAACGAATAGACCATACGAAGCTCGTCTCCAACGGCCAATTCTTCACCATCAACCAAAGCTACAAGGTCGGATCTACCACCACGTAATACAGCCTTATAAGCTCGACAATCAAGCTTCATGGGAGACTGTTGTACCACATCCGTTGCATCAGGCTCGCCAATCTCTCGATCGTACTCTATATACAGGCCATACCACTCCATCCCTGCACCGACCTTTTCTATTCTCACTTCTTCTTGCATTGGATCCACCTCTAACACTCTTGGCTTGGACGCGGAGGACAATAACTCGCTCTCATCAAGAAGCAATGCTGCAATCATATCTGTTGTTTCCGGCACAGACGGCCAATACTGCACTCGTCTCTGGCTCAGAAGCCAAAGGCGCATACGCTGGAGTGTTGTTTCATCGGAGGCAACTCGCCCAATTGCTTCCATGGCCGCCAAGTGCAATGGGTATCGCCTATCCCTCCAATGATATGTATCCGTAGATTTCATCGCAAAGAATGCTCCCTGGTCAGGGCGATCCGTCAGATGCTGCCGAAGGACCTCAACAGTCTGGAGGGCCTTCTGCCTCTGCCCGTGCTCATCGGCCACAATCGCAGCATAGGGCAACTCCTCAAGTGGAAGTTTATCCATCGAACGGAAAAGGATTGGCAAACAATAGCTCCATACCTCCTTTATATCGGGTGTGCGGGCTTCGCGCTTAGCCAAAGTCGAGAGATACAAGTACTTTGTCAGGGCTTGCGGCAAAAACATCTCTACATGCCCCTTGGATTGTCGTTCCTTCATTTCTCTCACCTCTTCCGATGCTCTCCTATCCAAAAAGGCAAAGGCTGCATCATATAGCTCGGAAGAAGGGACAATACCGGTCGTAAGCTGCAAATGTGTCAGAAGATCCACCACATAAGCCGTGATATGATATGAACTCGGCATACCTGAGTACCAGGAGAAGCCCCCATCGCTCTGTTGCAACTTCTGCAACTCAGCCAAAGATTCCGCAATCGTGATAATTGGCTTTTCTTCCCTTAGAAGTTGCAATAGCTGCGCTGCTGTAGCTTCCTCAGCTTTAGCTTCCTTCAACCACGGCATCTCATTCTCCAACAAATCATAGGCCTCGCCCGACTTACGCAACATAGAAGTGCTATCAAGATTTGCCTCCCGCAATTGTGCCCAAAGAGTTTGTAATTTGGGATTGGACAACAACCACTGTGCAACACTATTAACATAAACAGAAGCTGCAAGGGAGACAGAGTTGTGACTCTGTGGTTTGATCATAGTAGGCAAACTACGAAGGACAGGCCACAAGAGGCCTCCTTCCATTTTCAGTTCAATGCGAGCTTTGCCTCTCGCTTCGGCTGGCAAATAATCGGCAAGACGGATCGTCTTGGATTCATTCGAGGAGAGAACTATGGGGATAGTACGACGCACCGTCTCCCGGTCGCTCAACTGAGGTAAAAGCGATTGCTCTCCATCGGAGAACTTCTCTCCCGTAGCCATCCAGCGCACACCTAACAGAGGCAAACTGTCTACGGTTTCGATCTCGAAAGAGGCCGTAGCATTACCCTCAGCGGATAGATCGAGCTTCTGTCGCTTGCGAGAGAAAACTTTGCCCGTATCAGGATCAAACAACTCAAGTGACAACTCAACGGGCTGAGCCTCAGGGCTGTGATTGTAAACCGTCGCGGCAACAAGAGATTTGTCACCCCGCCTCAAAAAGCGTGGCATATTGGGTAGCAGCATCAGTTCCTTGTATGTCTCTGTACGAAACAGAGCATGACCATAATCCATCTCTACTGTATGTGCAATGATGCGCAACTGCCAGCGAGTAAGAGACTCTGGAAGGACAAAACTCCAGCGGACAATACCCCTTGCATCACTCTGCAAATCAGGGAAGAAAAAGGCCGTCTCAGAGAAATCCGTGCGGGGGATCGGACTCAACCCCGACCGTGTATTTTCTCCCTCTACATTACCCAAAGGAGATTCATTGTCATGAAAGCTCCCTTCCTCAGAGACGACCTCGGATGCCTGATCCATCACCTCCATTGCCATGGGAGAAGTGGGCGAAACTGCATGTCCATAAGCTGTATTCAATACCCTGCTCTTCAAGAAAGAAGTACTGTAATGCATACCACCTCCATAAGAGGTAGTACTCTTTGCCCACAAAGGAGCGTAGCAACAAGGCTCATGATACTTTTCTAGGAAGTTCTGCACCTCGAATGATAATCGAGAAATACGATACTCCGATGGATAAGTGGAGGGAGACCAGATGGTGAGATAGGGGGAGATTTTCTGATGGCACGGAGACAAATGATATGGGGAGATAGACAAAAGAGATTCGTCAAACATAAACGCACTCACATGGGCACGGATAGGTTTCCCTCTTGCATCGGTCAGTTCAAAGCTCCACTCCTGCGAGCTTCCGGCAATCGTGCGGTCTCGGAAAGTTCGCTGCTTGATCCGTATATCCTTGAATGGCTCAAGGAGGGAAAAAGAAGCATTGTACCCATGCAGTTGCCCATTGCGTACCATGTAGATTCTCATCTGGCAGACTGGGGGCAACTGCCCGAGGGGTAAATTGGGACGAAGACGATAGAGATTACGTTGCTTCAGTGTAATATGCTGCCGGTGAACGATGCGACTATTCACGATAAAGTCGCAATAAACATCTACATCATCATACCTCGATGCAACCAGCAACTCCGGCAGATCCTTTTCACTGTAATGAGGCTTCGTCTGCAAGACAAACAACTCTGAGGTTTCAGCCAATTGCTTATCCTTTGTGCTATATAAAACGACATGCCGACTAAGCTCGACCTGCTCACCCTGCACGGTCGTAGCCACAGCCCTAAGCGTATAGGCTGCAGACGGGAGCTGACCCCATATATCGCGGACTGGGATTGAATAGTCGCTCTTGAGCAATTCACCTCGATAGACCACCTCTCCTTTGTCGTTTTGAAGCGAATAGGAGAGTCGTGCTATCTCATGAGTAGAAACATGGGGAGAGGAAAGATGGAAATGCAGGGCGGTGTCCCTGTGCCCCTTATCTACAAATAGACAAGCACCCGATCCTCCGAATGTTGTATAGGGTTCCTGGACAGCAAGATCAAGTTGCAAATCTGGTCTGCCCACCCACAACGAATGCTCGACAGTGTGCGTCTCTCCATTGGGAGCTACAGCCACGAATTCCGTGACATAGAGGTAGCAACTGTTGGCCCGTTCGTCCTCTGCAAGCATCTCTCTGCTCCGCTGAAGTCTATCGGTGAGTGTCAGGGGAAGTTCGTAGACAAAGCTGCCGTCTGTAGCTACCTCCACATTACTGGTAGACAGGACTTCTCGAGGGACATCAAGGGCGTACTTTCGCCACCAATAACGACTGATGCGAAGGATATCCGTTCGGGCTTTAATTTGGGCATTCGATACCCCAGCTCCACTGTACAGCTTCGCCGTACCCTCTATTCGCACCGTGTCTCCGAGATTGGCTACTCCGTTGTAATTCTGCACATTGATCTCGAAAGTTGGACGCTTATACTCTTCCACTCGAAAAGCACACTTCTTCACTACACTGTCGCAGCTCAACCGAATATGAAACACACCACTAAGTGTACGAGTCGGCAAACTGAATTCACCGCTGAACTCACCGTAAGGTCCAGAACTTAAACTAAGAGTATCGATCGCTTCTCCGTTTACATCGTATAGCTCTGCTCTCAACTGCAGACCTGCAAGTGCACGAGCTTCCCGGCTGTAGCGAGTAACATTGTAGACAAAGCCAGCAAAGTGTACAGACTGCTTCGGACGGTACACTCCTCGATCGGTGTACAAGTAAAGCATGGTCTGCGAAGTCGCATCAGCCCGTGACCGACCTCCATTCAAATAGAGATGCGATGGAGGAGCGAAAAGATCCGCCCCCGAGATCGGGCGGAAGAACTTGTGATGGGCCAAACGTTCGGGACCAAGCTGCAACAAACCGTCTCCATCAGCCTTTATCTCCGATAGTTGCTTCATCCGCCTCGCACCGGCTTCTCTATCATACGTTTCTTCATAGACTCTGTAATGCGCCTCGGCCACAGCTTTCCCATCTATCGAATTGTGAACACGCACTTCGGGTGTTGCATCCATAGGCAAATAGACATCCATCAGATCTGTCACGAAAAGGTGCTCAACCCCCTCCTCGCTCTCGAATAGATCTACCTCCGATATGGGACTTTGGGGATCAGCTTTCAAACGAATGCGATAAACTCCATATGGCAAACCAAAGGCCAAATCAAGACTGACATACCGCTCCTCCTCGCTTACTCTTTCGGAAAGTTTCGCCATCTGCTCCGGAAAAAGGATGTATTCGGCAATAACGAGCTCTACCTCCTCCTGAGGATAGAGATTCTGCCACTGCTCGTAACTCGAAGCTCGGATCTTTTCCAGCACAACATGGAGTCGCTGCGTTTGCCCCAGGTCCTCCTTGTTCAAAGCGATTCGCAAAGTATCCTGACTGCTGAGCTTATCGGGACTTCTCCACTCAAGCATCGGCTTGAGAAAATCTTGCAGAACAGACAAAAGCTTCGCTCGCTCATAGGTCTCCACTTTGCGAGTCTGTAAAAGTTCTTTTCCAACCTCGATCAAACGGTCACGACATGGTTTCCTGTTCGCTGCCGGTATTGTCCCATTATCCAGTCGTTCACACAAAGATTGATACATTCTCACCGCGATGGGCAACTCTCGGTTTTGGTGGACTAACTCAGCCAACTGGGATTGAAAAGATAGCTCTGAACTATGATTGAGGGATACAGAAAGCTCCAACCTCATCCATTCGATCAAAGCCGACAGCTCAGCCTCAGTGGAGACAGAGGATAGTCGATCCAAGATTTTCTCCAAATAGGCAAAAAGATTCACTTCCTCTTTTCCAATGCGGACAGTCTCAACTTCCGAAAAAATACGCTTATCGATTACACGACGAAAGGACTCCACTACTTGCCACAAAAGCGACCGACTTGGAAGCACAAGCTCTCTACCAGAGGTACAATCATCCCATAGTTCAAACAAAGGTTGATAATCAAGTACTGTTTTATTAACGAGGGCATCCGGATACCGAAACATAGCATCCACGCAGTTTACAATCACCGATCGGTACTGTTCTTCTGTCCAAAAAGAAGGTTCTTGCCCCACGTCCAGAATTTTGTCAGTCTGCGATCGCTGTTCTTCTCCAGAATAACAGCTGTAAAGAGCATGATCTACATAAAGCTCCATCAAATAGGCATGCAACAACATCCTGTCTACTTCCGACAACCACGGGAGAGAGAGTAAAGATCCGACTTGACTCACTCGCCCCTCCGTAGGATCAAGTTCTTGTTCTATTTGGGATCGATAGATGCAAGAAAAGAATAGGTACGGAAATTTACGCTCCTTCTCCGCAAGTTTGGCCAAGCGATCGCAAGCTGAGAGAGCTGTCCGCGGCTCACGCTTCTCCTCTGCCTCTCGTATTTTGTCACATAACCGCTCAAAATCACGATTCAACAGAGAAGTTTTTCTATCTATCTCCCCCATCTGATAAGTTGGAGTACTCACCTTTATACAACTTCCATAGCAACTACCTATGGTCGCCAACAAGAAGCTCAGCAAAGAAAACAGAAGTCGTTTCATACTACACACAGCATTTAGAATACGCGGTGTAAGTTAGTGCAATTTTCCATGCACACAGGGGTAATCAAGTCATCCGGAGTGACAAAAAGAAAGAGGGCAAACTCAGAAAACAATTGGCCTACCCTCTCCACATTGCCTCGAAAGAAACAAACAAGTATTCAGAGAAAAAGAAACTCGAAAAAGGAGTCAATCCTTAACAAGGCGAATAGAAAGCTCGGCATGGGGCACGAGAGGCTTACAAACTCGATAACAATGGTATTCAACCGCTGTAAGCATTCGATCTCTGTCGTCCTCAGAAAGATCAGAAAGAATCTGCCGAGCCATATTCATTCCTTTGATACGATCCATTGTTTCAGTTGAACAGCCGGCATCGACAGCCATCCGAAGCAAGAATTTCTTATTCATGACCACCTTATGGCTATGCGTGTCAAGTTTTCCCTCGGCTAACTTCACAGCTTTCCCTATCATTATACCCATCACAATCTTAGGTACTCGTCGTTTATTTAGCATTTGTAGAGTTTCTCCGATGAAGTTGCCGTACTGAACGAAACAATGAGGAGGTAAATCAGGATACAAAGCCTTGAGTTTGTGCTCACTCTTGCCTCCACTATTAATCACGACAGTATCACCACCAACAGCCAACGCAACATCTACCGATCGTTCAATGCTAGCCACAAAAGCCTCGTTACTAAAAGGACGAACGACTCCTGTCGTGCCAATAATGCTTATACCTCCTGTGATACCAAGACGTGGATTAAAGGTTCGTGGGCCGATGCTACGGCCATGAGGGACAGATATTGTGACTTCCACAGGTCGCCCAGGCAATAGTTGCTCAATCTCCTTTGTAATCATCTGCCTTGGTACCACATTGATGGCAGCACTACCAATAGGCAAATCAAACCCAGGCAAAGAGATTCGCCCAATTCCTTCTCCCCCATCGATTCTCACAAAAGGCTGGTGAGAATCTTGCTCGACTGGCAAATAAACATCTGCAACAACAGGTGTACCATGCGTGCTATCGGGATCATCGCCTCCATCCTTGCAAACCGTGGCTCGCACATGAGCACCATCAGATTCGATTCGGGTCACAGATAATGGGACCCGCTCGCCTGTCTTAGGCAAAGCAACTAACACTTCACGCTCCACACGCCCCCTCAACCGAAAGAGAAGCGCAGCCTTAGCTGCAGCGGTGGCCGAAGTCCCAGTCGTAAGCCCAATGCGTTGATCAAAAAACATCGGGAGGAAACTATCAACAGCCAGACGTAGCCCAACAGGCCCCTCAAACACTCGGACATAGCCATCAGGGAGCTTAGGACGACAAACAACATATACTCGGATGCCCAAGCGAAGAGCAGCATCCACTTTCTCAGCAAAGAACCCCGATTCTCCACTCTCCTTGGTTAGAATAGCTTCGGGCCTCTGCTTTTCCAAAAGGTGATACTCGGCCTCTGCTCCTCCTTCGAAATAACAAATTCGCTCCATCGGGAACCCCTGCGATTTCGCCAACTGACGCGATGAATCCCGATCTAAGATGCGAAAGAAAGTCAATGGATGATCGCTCCAATACTCTCGAAGCTTAGCGATAGTTTGTACTCCTGTTAAGGCCAACAGCTTGCCCACCCGATCCTGTCTAAGACGCTTTACAGCTTCGTGATAGCTCGAACAATAAATTAACCTCGGGTCTTTGGCTGGGAAACACCTCTCGTAACGACAGACCGGGATCCCGGTTGCTGAAGCTGCTTCGACAGCATTACGGTGCAATTGCATTGCAAACGGATGGGCAGCATCAATCAGGAGAGAAACACCATGCTCGTGAATGAACATCTGCATCTGAACAGCATCCATTCCACCATCCACCCGAATCCCATTCTTGGACTCTACCTGCTGATCACCAAAGCGAGTTGCATAGAAAAATGGACGACCAGCCTCATCCAAAACTTGAACGCACGATCTGCCTTCAGTAGTTCCCCCCAAAACAAGAATCATAGCACAGCAAAGCGTTTAGGCCTTTGGTGTAAAAACAACAGGACGAGACCCGGAGTCGCAATAAAAGCAATCATCGGATCCCGTCCTCTCTGAAAAGATAAATCCAGCAATCAGAGCATAGCGTCTATTTCCTGCTTAATCGCATCCTTTCGCTGAGCTCCTACCAATTTATTCACAACCTGACCGTCTTTGATGAAAAGGAGAGTAGGGATATTACGCACGCCATACTCCTGAGACAAATCAGGGTTCTCGTCCACATCCACCTTACCAATAATCACTCGACCTTCATACTCCGTGGCCAACTCATCTATGATCGGGCCTACCATCCTGCAGGGGCCACACCATGTAGCCCAAAAGTCAAGCAACATGGGCTTGCCCTCTGCCATCAACTCTTTGTAGTTCTGACTCGTAATTTCCTTTGCCATAATAGATTTATTCTTTTAATTGTGTTTGATATGTTCCGCTTTTGCAAGATGACTAACGTCAGCAGTAAAATCTTTACGCTATAACTACGGGAAGCTGGTATTGTTCAATGAGAGTGATAAAGTCTACCGAAGCATTGACCTTAGGTTCAGCGATCAATCGAAGTCGTTTGTTGCTGCTACAAACTTGGAGATTGAGCCGAACATTTCCCGGATGAGCCTTGACAGCAGCCATAAGGCTTTCGGAAAAATCCGAAGATATTTGCTCTAACTGGAGCGTGATACTGACCTCCTTTATAAGTTTGTCTGCCACATCAGGCAAAAGCTCTATTGATTTGATTTGCAGCTCCAACTTATCCGGATTGAAACGGTTGGGTTGCACCGTAGCTTTAATGAATAGGTACAAGCCCTCCTTGGCATAGTTGCCATAAGTCACGAAATTTTGTCCGAAAAGAGCCAGCTCGGCCGTGCCGTGGAAATCCTCAAATGTAAGAATAGCATAAGGGTTGTTGTTCTTGCTCATGCCCGTCTTCGCTTTGGTCACGATACCGGCCATTGTGAGGGTTTTCCCGTTGAGGAGAGAAATATCATCCAGATCAACGGTGTGCGTATTGCAATAGTACTCCAATATCACTCGATAAGGTTCCATAGGATTGGAGGAAAGGTATAGGCCCACAAGATCTCGCTCTTTGTTGAGTAGCTCCAGACTGTTCCAACTCGGGCAGTCTTCCGGTTGAGGTTTCGGCAACTCCATGGATTCATCTCCCCCAAAAAGGCTATTCTCTTGCGATAACTTCTCCTCCTGCACCATGCTTCCATACTTAGAGAGGGCGATAATGAACGTATCATCTTTGCCGCAAGGAGCAAAGTACTGCTCTCGCCTGAAACCAAAACTATCGAAAGCACCGGACAGTGCTAAACTCTCCATTGTTTTACGGTTGCACTGTACCATATTAATGCGCTCAACGAAGTCGTAAATATCCTTGTACGGACCATTCTTCTCTCGCTCCTGAATAATCGATTCTACAGCTCCCTGTCCTACTCCCTTTATAGCAGAAAGGCCAAAACGAATATCTCCCTTTGAGTTTACAGAAAACTTAAAATCGGACTCGTTGACATCCGGTACCAGAACCTGAATTTTCATGGACTTGCATTCGTCCATCAACTTGGTAATCTCGGTGATATTGCTAAGATTGCGGCTCAAAGCCCCTGCCATGTATTCCGATGGGAAATGAGCCTTGAGGTAAGCTGTCTGGTATGCGACCCAACTGTAGCAGGTAGCGTGACTTTTGTTGAAAGCGTACTGCGTGAACTTCTTCCAGTCTCCCCAAATCTTCTGCAACACACTCTCTTGGTAACCATTCTTGACTCCTCCCTCAATAAACTTTGCCTGCAGAGCAAGCATTTTGTCCTCAAGTTTCTTTCCCATCGCCTTGCGGAGGGAGTCAGATTCGCCCCGGGTAAAGCCCGCAATCTCACGAGACAAAAGCATCACCTGCTCTTGGTAAACTGTGATCCCGTATGTCTCTTTGAGGTAGCGCTCCATCACCGGCAAGTCGTACGTGATTTCCTCCTGACCGTGCTTGCGTGCCACAAAGCTGGGAATATAATCCATAGGCCCCGGACGATAGAGTGCATTCATAGCAATGAGGTCACCAAAAACAGACGGCTGAAGCTCACGGAGATACTTCTGCATCCCCATAGATTCAAACTGAAACGTCCCCACCGTGCGCCCCTCGCTATAGAGCTTGTAAGTCTCGGGGTCTTCCAGAGAGATCGTGGAGATATCCAGATCGATCCCTCTTGTTTTCTTGATATTGGAGATCGCCTCTTTGATAATGGACAATGTTTTCAGCCCCAAGAAGTCCATCTTGATCAAACCTGTCTCCTCAATCACAGAACCTTCGTACTGAGTCACGAGCAGGTCTTCGTCTCCATCCTTGGCCGTACTTACCGGTACAACATCACTAATATCGGTTTTCCCGATGATGATCCCACAAGCATGCACTCCCGTATTGCGCACGTTTCCCTCAAGCATAGCCGCATACTTGAGTGTATTGCTCAACACAGGATCATTACTGAGCGAAGCCGCTTTCAACTCCGGCACGGCTTCGATGGCGGCCCCTACGGTAACTTTCTTCACCCCTGGAATTTTGTCAGGGACAAGCTTTGTCAATTCATTGCTTGTACTCAAGGGGAGCTTCTCCACTCGAGCGACATCTTTGATTGCGCTCTTGGTTGCCATCGTACCGATGGTGATGATGTGAGCTACCCGCTCCTTGCCATATTTCTCTGTCACCCAACGCAAAACATCCGCCCGACCATCGTCATCAAAATCCACGTCGATATCCGGCATACTGATACGATCCGGATTGAGAAAACGCTCAAACAGCAAATCGTATTTAATTGGATCTATATCGGTAATCCCCAAGCAATAAGCCACAGCCGAACCCGCGGCTGAGCCACGCCCTGGGCCAACGGAGACCCCCATGTCACGAGCTGCGGCTATGAAATCTTGCACGATGAGGAAGTAGCCGGGGAAACCCATGTTTTTGATTGTCTCCAATTCAAAGTCAATCCGCTCCTGCACGAGTGGAGTAAGGTTTTTCTTGTAGCGTCTCTTTGCTCCCTCCATCGTCAAATGCCTCAGGTAGGCATCTGCGTCCGCAAACTCGTCTGGAATCGGAAAGTCCGGCATCAAAGGCTTGCTGTCAATGCTGTAATACTCAACCTTATCGGCAATCTCAACCGTTGTGCTCAAGGATTGAGGGACATCGGCAAAGATGGCATTCATCTCTTCCGTTGTCTTGAACCACTCTTCCTTGCTGTAACGCATACGATTGGGATCATCGAGATCTTTGGACGTCGACAGGCAAATCAATCGATCGTGCGCCTCAGCGGCCTCTTGACTGATGAAGTGGACGTCGTTGGTCGCTATAACCTTGACATCCAACTTCTGCGCGAGTTGCAAAATAACGGCATTAACTTCCTTCTGCTTCAAATAGGTCTCTTGATTTCCCAGAGGGTTAGCGGTTTGGTGTCGCTGAAGCTCCAAATAGAAATCATCACCGAAAAGCTCCTTGAACCACAAAATACTCCGCTCAGCCTCATCTATCCGACCAGCCATAATATGCTGAGGGATCTCTCCACCCAAGCATGCCGAACTAATGATCAGCCCTTCGTGATAACGCTCCAGCAGCTCCTTGTCGATACGAGGGCGGTAGTACTGACCCTCAGTCCACGAATAGGAGACCAATTTGACCAGATTCCTATAGCCGATTTCATTTTTAGCCAAGACAATCAGATGCCACCCTCCGGCATCGATGGGCCGTGATGGACGATAAGGATCCATCTCATCCTTGCTTTTGCTAAATCGGCTTCGTCTGGCACAATAGCATTCGCAGCCCAAGATGGGTTTAAGTAGGGACGTCTCGGCCTCTTTTTTCTTCTGCTCCAACGTGGAAATGAGAGTAAGATCCTCTTCCGTAAGATTCTCCTTTCCTCGTAAATCGGCCAACTCACGAGAGCACTCCTTGATGGTGGAAAAATGGGGCTTGTTCTTCTTCTCTACGTAGTTGTAAAACTCTTTGATCCCAAACATGGCACCATGGTCCGTCAGAGCCAGGGCCGGCATGCCATCAGCAATCGCACGATCGACTAAATCGCTGACCTTACACTGGCCGTCAAGAACTGAATATTGTGAATGCACATGTAGGTGAACAAATGACTCCATACCGTCTAATATCGAAATCTTTTAAGTTTGGAATCCCCGATGACATCTCTTCGAGAAGACCTCAAACCGAACTAATCTGCCTGACGACAAAGATAACCTAACTGCTGTAAATCTGCTCTCTTTTTCCGGTGCTCGGAAGAAGATCTGCCAAGGGAGAGATTCTCACCGGGGACAGCCGATCTACAGAATTATTTTAGCCCCCAATTTCGCCCCTCTGACGAAAAGAATGATATCGGGAACAATCCGAACGAATCTTCGAACTATAGCCCTCGAAAAACACATGGGAGAGAGTAAAAACTTTCACGCGTCGGAACAAAAGCTCTCACACGTCAGAGTTTTTCTTTCCACGCGTGAAAACAAAGCACTGCACCCGTGGCAGAGAACTGGTTAGTGTATAAACCAAACTACGCACAGCCCCTATCGGAGATGTGCGTAGTCGCCCCAAGCCTTAGTCATCGATCTATCTCGAACTCTCAGGTCTCGAGCAGAGGCATCATATCCGGTCTACTTATAATTTTGGTTCGGGGTAGATGTCATTCCAGTAAGTGGGATCATCCTTGAGCCACTTGGCAAACCAGGCAAATATGGTATTGGTCCAATATATTCGTTTGCTGCGATCCTGAATGAAATGGTCTTGGTCGTGTATCCTCACAAACTCCACTTCCTTGCCCAAGATCTTGAGAGCGTTGTACATCTGCACGCTTTCGCCATCGGGGACATTGGTGTCAGCCGTGCCGTGGAGCAGGAGCAGAGGCGTATTGATCTTATCTGCGTTGAAGAGAGGACTCTGCTTGGTATATAGCTCAGGGTCGTTCCACGGATAGCTTTTACCACTGGCTACTGTACTGTAGCTCGCACCCCAAAAACCCTCTCCCCAATAAGAGGAAATCGAGCTGATACCGGCATGGCTGACAGCAGCAGCGAAAATGTCGGTGATGGTCTGCAAATACTGTGTCATAAATCCCCCGTAGCTTGCACCCATGCATCCGATCTTTTTGGAATCGACAAAGGGATGCTGAGCACAAAAACCTTTGACCGAAGCTACAATTTCATCAGCCGTTCGCTTGCCCCACGCCCCTACATGACGAGCTGCATATTCCTGTCCAAAACCAGTAGCTCCACTCGGGTTTAGTACGTAGACGACATAGCCCTGTGCAGCGTACATATGAAACGAATAACTTCCTTCAAATCGACGAGAAACCGGAGAAGTCCCTCCATAGTAATAGACTATAAGCGGATATTTCTTTGTCGGATCGAAATTGGGCGGTAAATAGTAACGCCCCTGTACCAAATCCCCATTAGGCATGGTGTGGTCCCAATCAGCAGTTTTTCCCAGCTTAAAGCCTTCGAGCTTCGATGCCGAGAGATCGTATAAAAGCTCTTCTCTACCCTTGTCTCCAGAAAGGAAATAGAGACGATCGGAATTACTAATACTCTGCCCCACATAGGCGATCCCTCGACCGTTATGACTGATACCAAACGACCCTACAACATCTTCCTTTGAAGAAAGCTTGCGGATTGCAGCAGTCTCCAAATCGCAAACATAGAGACTTACTCGGTCCTTATCTTCGGCCGTGAAATAGGCAACAAAACGCGTTTCATCGGCCACTACATTTTCTATCGCAGGATCAAATGTTCGGGTCAGGGCCTTGGCAGTCTTCGTTTTCTTGTTATAGAGATAAAGTTGGCCATCATACCAGTTTGACATCATCCCCGAGGGCAGATTTCTACCAATTTCCCCGAAAGCGTCGGCAGAGCCTTTGACTAAAAGATAGTCCGGCTTGGAAGTATAGCATATAGACGTAACCTGGGAAGTCGATGCAAGCAGTGTATCAGCCTCCATCGTCTCTAAATTCAACTCAATGTAATGGGTATCGGAAAATGGATGCACAGTGGTAGGATAGGAGACAGCGAAGATCATCCGGCGATCATCTCGACTCATATCCTGAAACAAGGTACTACGATACCCGAAGGTAACAGGTCTATGTATACCACTACGCAGGTCGAAAAGGGAGAGAAAATACCGATAACGGGAATCCGACTGGCGATCATCTCGATTGAGGACACGGGTAACCTCCGTCCCCTTTTCAGGCCCCGTCTTATAGTCTGTGTACACGAGGAAATTTCCGGAAGGCGAAACCGTAAACTGCCCTTCAGGAATAGAGTGGCAAATAATCCTCTCATTCAAGGTCTCGGGATCGAAAGCAACCAACTCCCGACCATTGTCTCTTTTCCTACTGTAGTAGAGCTTATCCTCCGTAGGCAACCACGCAACATCTCCCAAGGCCGGTAGCCGACCTATCTCTTTCCTACCTCGATAGAGAACATTGAGCGTCTCACTCTTGTCCTCGATGCGAGTGTGCCTCGATAGCAACAGGTAACGACCTGACGGGGAGAGAGCAACTCTGCCGAGTCGATCCCCATTCATCATAAAGTCCAGGTTGACGAATGCAACTTCGTCCGTAGAAATCGTCACAGCTGAGTTCGCTCGGTCAGGGACGAACCTCAATCGAAAAACAGGATCTGCAACAGCATCGGATGTACGGATACTATCGATCAAACGTATGCGAAACTCGTGCAGAGCCGACGTCAAGACAAGGGGAGCCTCCACAGGTTGCTGTATCGAGTCGCGACGAGCGTAGGTATCGCTCTGGGCGACAAGCGTATTACCAAGAAACGCTCTGAACGGGAGAGTAGACTCGATCAAGATCTTTCCTTTTTCATATGCCGGACTGTTAAGCCGCACAACGAAGGTGTTTATCAAGAGTCCACGAGGGGAAGAGGCTTTCGCAACGGGGTAAGAGAAGAAACCCTCGGCATCTGCCTTGCAGTATTTGCCCGTACGACCCTGTTTCCCCACAAAACCAACTTTCCCAAGGTAGTCATTGGGATTGAATGCCTTCCCGCTAGGATCGACGCTATCACTCATATACGGATAACAAAACGACTCGGTGGCATAATGCTCAACTTGCCGAACAAAAATTGTGTCGGTCTTGACCGCTGTTCCTTCTCCTTGGGCCAAACCTCTCGCTACAACTGTAGTAAGGGAAAAAACCAAAAGGAAGGGTAAATAAACACGTCTCATAAAACTAACTATTGATCTATTTAATACTTATCATGTTATTTGCTTCGAAGGAGAGGTCATATCGAACGTGAAGTATTCCGCATGGTCTTGGCACCGATCACCCGGTAGCTATTATTTTGGGGATTTTCGTCAAAGACAAAAGCTGTATAAGTGTTCGTTGTCTCTCGGTGCTCCCCCCTTAGATGGATTGGGCTCCCAGATGGACCTTGAATAACGTAGGCATAATCAACATAGCCCTGCTTGATCAATGCTGTATACTTGGCTATGCCACTACGATGATCAATGCTCATGACGGGAGATTGAGGCTGTAGGTAAAAGGCTTCCCCCACAAGAGCAAAGTGGGAGTCCTGTGTCAAACGTGCGTCTCCATAGTCCAAGGAAAAATGAACGAAATAGTATTCAGCTTCTAATTCGGGGCGAGAAATGCCGAATGATGTCGAACGAATCTCTTGGCGGCCATCCATATCTGGCTCATAGATATAAGGTGCGTGCATCGTATTTCGTCCGATTGGTAGATAGATATGATCAGCATCGCGAGCACGTTCGATGTGATCAATGCCAAGCATTGAACCCGTAGATATATCGAGAAGGTCGTAGTGCAAATACTCATTGCCCCCAGCAAACACAGCGGACTTTCGTGCATCGTAAACCAGTTCGTTTATCCTAATTTGCGAAGGTTCAGTCAGGAGGCGAAAATCCTCGGCGTAATTCTTCCAAACCTCTACCTCTACCCTATTGCCCGCTGCCATGAAATTGTAATCCTGTGCCCGGATGTGCACATCGACCTCTTGCTCCGTCTCCAAATCCCCTACTACAGTCGCAACCGGAAATTCCATGGAGACCTCTACTTTAGGTTCGACAACAACAAAGGGGATTTGGGCAAACCCTTCTCCCCTTCCCTGCATATCGCTACGATAGAGTTCCAACAGATACAGGCCACTCATGGATAGAGCGATCTCTCTGTTGGGGATATGCAAATCATAATGAACATAGGGAATCTTAGTTGATCGAGAAGGTTGCCCCGAGAACAACTCGATGCAACGGGTGTTGCTGGAATATTCGATTGGCTGCAACTCCGATTCGTTACCCCGAGCTAAGCGGAAAACACGATAATAGATTGGGACATTGTCGGAGCGAATAAGGTCAAAACTGATGCTTATTTGCTCTCCGCTACCTAAGTAATAGTAAGCAACTGGCCTAATCTCCTCCCTATTAGCAAGTCGCGCTTGGATACTCGCAACCTGATATTCCTCCTCCGCCACACAGAAGCAAGGCAAAAGAAACAGAAGAGGGAGGAAGAGTATTCTACACAGATTCATCTTCCAATCGATATTTATATGGAGATACCTGGTCAACCAAAGACTCAATCCGGTGAATAAGAGCCTCATGACCAATTTCAAGATCTATCGCGTGAACTTTGGGGGCATGTCGCCACCATGTCAACTGCTTGCGAGCGTATCGGCGACTGTTTCTCTTTATCAAATCCACAGCTTGTGGCAAGCTAACCAATCCGTCGAAATATGCGAAAAGTTCTTTATAGCCAACCGTGTTAAGGGCATTCAATTGCCGACGAGAATACATACTCTCGGCCTCCTCAAGAAGACCAAGCTCCAACATTCTGTCCACGCGGTTGTTGATGCGATCGTACAGAACTTCACGATTTGTCTGAAGGCAGATTTTCAGACAATCAAAAGAACGGAGGCGATGTGTGTGCGTATGGAAAGATGTGTACGGCCTCCCCGAACTATAATAAACTTCTAACGCATGGATAATTCGCTTATGATTGCGCCTATCAATTCTCTCAAGATAACACGGATCTACTCGACCTAGCTCCTCGGCCAAAGGCTCTACTCCTTTGGCTTCAAAGCGTTGCCAAAGTTCATTCCGCACAAGGGATGAAATGGGCGGTAAGTCATCAATCCCATGACAAACGGCATCAACATACATCATAGAGCCCCCACACAATATCTGAATTGGGTTTCGAGAAAAAAGTCGTGGGAGTAGCTCCATGACATCAGATTCGTAGTCAGCAGCACTATAGGGTTCCCACACATCTCGCGTCCCTATAAAATGATGAGGCACGGCAGCCAAATCCAACGCGGATGGGGCTGCCGTGCCTATGGGAATCTGTCTATACACTTGACGAGAATCGGCCGAGATGATCTCGCATCCCCATCGCTGAGCCAAAGCAATGGCCCAATCGGACTTTCCAACACCTGTTGGCCCGACAAGGACGACTAACAAAGGACGGCAGATACAATTCATCACTATGCCCCAGACTCACCACAAAGCCCACTACAATAGGTCATCGACATCGGCAGTTATCTCATCGAAATTGATCAGCTCATCCTCGTTATATCCGTCTTCCCCATACAAGCTATCATCATTGAGGTCGTAAACGGATGAGGCACTACTGCCCTTGGCAACGGTCGTTACCTGCATGGCGTCCAACTCGAACGAAGACAGTTGCTTCGGAGCCTCCCCTTGCAGAAAGACACAGACAGGCTTATCCAATGATTCTCGTGGGATAATCTCGACAACCTTCATAAAAAAGGACCGTTCACTCATCATATCAAAAACAAAAAGCATCTGCTGCCCTTCCTCTTCGATCAGTTCGTCAAGGTGAGTTTCGTCCATGATGTATTCATCGCTATCACTCTCCCCCTTCATGGGTATGGGAGTTATCTCGACACCCTTGCGCCAATCCTCATCACACATCACAAAAGAGCTCATTTCTTTGTTACTATAACCGCAACAATCCATGATCGCCCCATGCAAATCGGCGAAAGTATCCGAAGTGTTGATCTTTATCTCACGGCGAAAGTTATCTGCCTCTTCACACACTAATATGATTCGATATACCATTCCAAAAAAGTTATTTGTGAATCTTCATGACGTCAATCGCTTGTTATTGTCAAGCTGGAAATCCTTCAATAGCATCTGGCTATCACGGGTATACAAGCTCCCTCGAGAGAGTAGCATTGATTGCCACAATTCCTCGTATACTCCCTGACTGTCAACCCGAAAAAGCTCACTACCCAATCGATCCATGCGCTGCAAGACACAACCGACAGTAATGACTTCCGGCGATACTGCTGGTTGATAGTACTCTAGGTCCTTATTCCCTCGATAATTCACACCTACAATGATGCCCGTCTTGATAAGATTATCGATGATACTCTGTACAAGCTGAATAGGGATTTTGCACTCCGAAGAGAGCTGCTCGGGAGTATACGGCTCCAAATTCTTGGGATTATCAAAACGTTTCACGATAAGTGTGGCCACAAGCAATGTGAGAAAGTCCAAATATCGACGAGAAATCGCGCGTGCATCCTCTTCGAAAGCATAGCTATCGACGTTCTGAATCGAGTATGACAATTGCGCCCCAAACAAACATATAACCCAGGAAACCTGAATAAACAAGAACATCAACGGAATAGCAGCAAAGCTACCATAGATAGCATTGTACTTGGAAATCCAAATGACACCATTGATGTACAGAGCCTGCATAATTTGGAAGGCAATCCCTGCAAGGATGGCAGAGAAGAATGCCGGCAAGAATCTCACTCTTGTGTTCGGCAGGGCCATATAGAACCCCGTAAATATCAGGATGATGATAAAAAAGGGTGCCAACTTCAAAATCAACTCCAAAACTGGGCCGATCAGATCGTACTGCATTGGCAAGGCCGATTTGAAAGCAGACATAACCAAAGTGATACCGGACGAGAGTGTTATGAGCACGGGGAGGAAAATAAACATAGCGGAGTAATCCACAATCCTCCGTGACCATGGGCGAGCGTTGCGGCATCGCCATATATCATTGAACGTGTCTTCTATAGACGCAACCAGCGAAAAGACAGTGTACAATAGGATCAGCAAACCTATTCCAACGAACACTCCTCCCTGAATTTGTGCAAGATAATTGTCTACGAAGCCCATTGCCCGCTCAAGTTCGTGGTGGTGAGAAGGCAAATAAGTGTACAAAAAATCGGAAATCAGCTGCTGAATTCCAAAGCCCTTAGCTATGCCTATCAGCACGGCCAACATAGGAACAATGGATAAGATTGTGCTGTAAGTCAATGCGGAAGCCCTACCGGATAAGTTGTCTTCGATAAACGCTTTTCCAGCAATGTACAAGGGCTTTAAAATCCGAATGAAGAAGCCTCTTTTCCCTCTTAACTCATCATCTTGCAAGCGCCACATGCCCCAAGTAACAAAGCGTATGCTGGCCGCCGTCCAAACGAATAGCCGGCGCAACAGGGAGGACCGCTTGGCTTTTCCTTCGCCTACTTGCTCCCCTTTCTTTTGAGTCTTGGATTTCATCGACATTACGCAAAGAGCATGAATTGCAAGCACTAAGATATACAGAAAAGAGCAGTAGACCTATAAGCCGGGTTCTGTGCCACCTCCACTCAGAGGAAGTGGTGTCTGTCATTTATCTGTTCATCGGATCTCTCCGTGAATCAAGCGATCTACCCCCCAACTCAGGCGAGCAGCCCTCAAACATTGGTATACATGATCTTACAACCCACAAGACGTACGGCCACAGTTGTCGCCAACTGCGCCGGTGGGCTCTTACCCCACCTTTTCACCCTTACTACGGCAAGCCGCAGCGGTTATTCTCTGTTACGCTACTCTGCCCTCACGAGCGGCTATCCGTTAGATAGTGTGGTGCTCTGTGTTGCCCGGACGTTCCTCCCCAAACGGATTTGGAGCGACAGACCGGTCTACTGCTTCTTTTCTGTAACTCGTACAGCCAAATATGATGCACTATGCAAAAACTCTAGCTACTACCGCTCCATCCGCACCTTCTCTGTGGGAGAAAGATGCTCATTACGGTAGGCTACTCGATCTACAAGAGATTTAGCTAATTGGCGAAAATAAATTCCACTAAGTGTATCTGTATTTTTGGCCACAAGGTTGCCGCTATCACAACCTTCGCAAATACCCTGAATCAAAGGTATTTGAGCCAGAAGAGGGATATCCAATTCCTCTGCCAATTTCCTACCGCCATCCTTACCGAAAATATAGTACCTGTTGTTGGGTAGCTCAACGGGGGTGAACCACGCCATATTCTCCACAAGTCCCAAAATCGGCACGTTGATTTTATCTTCAAGAAACATCCCTATGCCTTTGATCGCGTCTATGAGAGCTATCTGCTGGGGTGTCGTGACAATAAGAGCTCCTGTCAAAGCGATCGTCTGCACCATCGTCAGATGAATATCGCTCGTTCCGGGAGGCATATCGATCAAAAAATAATCCAGTTCTCCCCAGTTACCATCACTGATGAGCTGTTTGAGGGCATTGCTGGCCATCGTTCCTCGCCACAAGACTGGACTGTTTTTATCTACAAAAAAGCCCATTGAGAGGAGCTTCACGCCCGATACTTCCACCGGGCTGATCAACTCACGCCCATCGACAACATCAAGCGTAGGGCGAGCATCCTCCACTCCAAACATTCGAGGCATAGACGGGCCAAAGACATCAGCATCCAACAGACCAACCCTATACCCCTCCTGTGCAAGAGAGAGGGCAAGGTTGGCCGTAACAGTACTTTTCCCGACCCCTCCTTTTCCGGAAAAGACGGCGACAATATTCCTTACCTTGGGTAGTAATGGCCGCCCAGCCTCTGAAGTCGGAGTTTCAGGGAGTAGGACAGAAATATGGCCTTTGACGTCTATATCCTTATCCACGTAAGTGAGTATAGCCGTCTCACTTGCCTTGACAACCGACTTGATGAAAGGATCTTTCGGCTTGGCAAACCGCAGAGAGAAAGACACCTGATTACCGTTAATGACTATACCTTCTACCATCCCAGCTTCTACCAGGCTTTTACCAGAGCCAGGATAGCGCACTTTGCTCAACGCCTCTATGATAACTTCTTTCGTCACATTCATGATCAATTCACTTTGCATCAGCACTACCGGGCATCAATCTGCGAGATCGGTTGAAACTTCTGTAGCTATCAAACTCTATTTCAATTTCAGGCTCGACCAAAATCTGCCGCTGAGGAATTTGGAAAGCAATATACTTGATACTCAACCCTCTATCCAGCCATTGCTGCTCATAATACGTACGAATCTCCAGGATCTCTCGGTCAATACCCAAATGCGATTCTGCATAGAGATCGACTGTATTGCAGACAATATCCAATCCATTTGACTGAACCATTGCCTCCGTATAGGTGTGCAGGAAAGGACTATCCGTCTTCAAATGGAGCAAGGCTCCCGGTCGAGTAATCCTGCCATACAAGCCCAAAAAGCGCGTACCAGTCAATCGCTTACTAACTTTCTTCATCTGAGGATCAGGGAATGTAAGCCATATTTCCGAGACTTCGCCAGGGGCAAAAAAATTATCCAAGAGACCGATGTCTGTCCGCAAGAAAGCAGCGTTAATGATCTGTTCCTCATTCACCTGCTTGGCTCCTGTCCAGAGCCTTGCTCCCTTGACATCAACTCCAACGAAATTTTTTTCGGGGAATCGACGGGCTAGGCCTACGGTGTACTCACCTTTCCCGCAACCGAGCTCTAAAACAATCGGATTTGTATTCCCGAAAACCTCAGATGCCCATTTGCCTTTGTGAGGAAACCCCTCAGCCTGAAGACGGGCAAAGGGGTACTGCAGTACTCTGTCGTACTGCTCCATGTCTGCAAATTTGGATAGCTTGTTCTTTCCCAACTCTACACTCTCTAAGCGTCAACCTAACCCTGCAAGGTCTCGCAATAATCCATCTCGGCATTTACGACAGCCTCTATTTCCTCAATCGAGAAAAAACCTATTTCATCTCGCCTGGCATTCTTTTGGACGTATTCACAGAGCTCATCAACATCTATGTCGACATCTACATCACCATCGGTATCATCATCCAGATAACCACGGCTCTCGTAATAGTCGTAAATGAGATCAATGAAGTATGTCAACTTATCCACGTCCAATTTGGACGACAAAGCCTTCGGCAACTTTGATTGAATGAAAGCCACTGCGGCTTGATCATCATATTTTTCAAGGTTCTCACTCATGGCCTAAGTACTGTAAAGTCTTTACTGCATTAAAAATTGGAGATCTTCTCCGGACCGAATCTCTAGGGTATCACAATTACAACGGAATACCCTCAGAGGCTTATCTCCCTTAAGACTAACCTGCGATCCTTCGACTGTGAGCATACAACCTTCTCTCAGTCCTACAACCCACCGATTGGGATTAGCGACAAGATACTCGGCGATACGCTGCTCACGAGTTTCGCCACCATGTCCCTCAGGATGCGCATCCAAATAATGCGGATTGATCTGGAAAGGAACAAAATTCAAGACCTCGAAAGAGCGTGGCTGCACGATAGGCATATCATTGGTCGTACAAATGGTAGGACAAGCTACATTGGAGCCTGCACTCCAGCCGATGTAAGCGGCTCCTCCATTCACCCGCTCACGGATAGCCTCTACAAGCCCCATCTCCTGCATCTTCTTGACTAGCATGAATGTATTGCCACCACCCACAACGATAGCATCGGCTCGCATAATGGCATCAATGGGACGTTGTGCCTTATGAATTCCCACGACACGTTGTCCGAAAGTCGAAAAACGCTTGTTCACTTTCTCCTCATACTCATCGTAGCTATAGGTTACAGCTGCGAAAGGAATGAATACAATATTCAAGGGTCGATTGCCAAGAAAATCTCGAATCGCGTCCGAAGCCTTCTCCAAATAGCCCTCGCCCGGGCTAGCCGAATTGCTGATAAGTAGTAGTCTCATTACGAGCTTTTGTTTATTGGTTGTCGTTGTTTGTCAGTACCCTCTGTCAATGGGGCTCTATCCCCATCAGCAGATAGCACAAAGATAGAGAGATTAAGTCAATCTCCTCTCCCTTTTTGTCATATACCGAAGACTTTGCTGCAAGCGGCGAGGATAGAGAGAAAGAAACGAAGGAGGGGGAAAAGCGAGGCCCAAAGTATCAGAAAAGAGCGAGCACAAAAGGACAAAAAGGTCTTCGTTCAGAAAGGGCTATCAATCGGACTTGCAAGAGAACAAAGATTCTCACGGGAGAGAGTATTTCCTCTTACGGGAAAGAGCTAAAAACATCTCCCGTGAGATTTTCCACTCGCTCCCCTCAAAACAAAATAGCTCGTGCGGAGAAACTATTTTGGCTCAAACACCCGTATCAAGAGATAGCACTCAATTCTGCTTACAAACTAATACGAGACAATAACTCCCCCTGGAAGCCATGGAGTTTCGAGACTGACGCAACCCTTTTCTTCGAGCATTTTTCGTTTCCTCTCCTTGGTGCCCTGTATTACACCAACTCCCAAGATGTATCTCCCCTATCTAACAACGAATCCATCAATGAAGGGCAACAGCTCTCGATCAAGTCCAAGACCAACTCAAAACCCTCGGCACCACTATAGTAAGGATCAGGGATATGGTCCAACAAAGCGGCCGAATACCAGTCGGTCAAGAGGCTCACTTTCCTCGCACAATCAGCGGTCGGAGCTCGGCGTATAAGCTCCGCACGATTTTGCTCATCCATCGCCACGATGTGATCGAAATGAAAGAAATCGTCATAAGTCACCGGTCGGCTGATCGAGTCTAAAAAATATCCCCTCTTAGCAGCATGGGTCCGCATCCGCTTATCGGCCTGTTCACCACGGTGGTATGCACTAAGACCGGCCGAATCTATCTCGAAAACGGAGGCTCGCCCCTGCCTCTCCACATAGGCCTTAAACACAGCTTCGGCCGACGGTGATCGACAAATGTTACCCAAACAGACAAAAAGAACTTTGATTTTCATGCGAGCCCTAACCCTATTTGCTCAGGTCACCTCATGACCCGAAACAGACAAAACAAACAGCCCAAGCGATTACCAAGAAATGAAACCAAACGGAAGCAAACCCTTTCGGGACCCAAATCAGAATCCTCGTTAGCGCACTTTGATACGCATCCCAGGCTTCAACCGGTTAACCCTCTTCCCATTCATACTTTTCAGTCGCTGAACCGTGGTACCAAAGTTGCGTGCAATCTTGCCCAAAGTGTCTCCTTTCCTCACCCGGTAGTATTTGGAGGAGGGGTTCCCAACTTGCACATAACGATCTTCTGGCCCTTGGAGCTTCATAGCCAGATCATTGGCATACAAAGAATCTCTGTGCTCATGAATACGAGAAACAGCAGACATCGGGACCAGAATAGGATATGGCCGTATGTGCCCGGGGACAATTCCCCGTCGATATTGGGGATTGAGCAACTTGAGATCGCTCTCGGGTATGCCTGACAACTCGGACACTCGCTTGAGCTCAACGGCCCTGTCTACCAATACCGTATCTATCGCAAGCGGCACTCCCATTTCCCTGGGGCAAATCTCGTGCTGATTGTGATAGAACATAGCATAATAGGCACCTATGAAAAGTGGCACATAACGACGCGTCTCCCTGGGCAGATAGGGATAGATTGCCCAAAAGTCGACTTTTCCCCCGGCCGCTCGGATCGCTCTGTTTACATTACCCGGCCCACAGTTATAGGCAGCAATCACAAGCAACCAATCACCATATATCTGGTACATGTCCTTGAGGTATCGGCAGGCAGCCTCAGTGCTTTTCTTTGGGTCAAGCCTATCATCCACCAAGCTATTGACCGTAAGTCCATAAATTTTGGCCGTAGGGAGCATGAATTGCCACAGCCCCGCAGCTCCGGCTGGAGACACGGCAGTGGGGTTAAGCCCACTCTCCACGATTGTAAGATACTTAAGCTCGGTAGGCAAGCCATGTCGATCCAAAGCCTCGTCAATTTGGGGATAGTACAAATCGCCCAAAGCAAGCATTGACCGGAGGAGAGGCCTCCGACGCTCTACATAAAGCTCCAAACAATCCTTCACGACGGGGTTGAAAGTCACAGGGATCACCGTAGGTAACTTGCTCAGTCGGTCAATATAGACAGAGTCGGGGGTTGGCAACCGATTCGGGTTGTCTTCCAAACATGGGAGATTTGCACTATTGGTGTGCGTCCGGCGCGAATAACCGCTAAGCCACAACCTGAGCAAACGCTCCAAGTCATGGTCCAGAGATTTTGGCAAACTGACTCGCTCCGCAGCCAAACGCGGGGCATAGTGGCTCACAGAGTCGGATTCGGCTGCCTGTATTTGCGGCACAAACAAGAGCGACGAGACCACCCAAAAGAGAGCAGCAACTAAACGGGAACAATATCGGAAGTTAAACGGCATGAAGACATCATTACTTAGAAATGAAAGCGACAGGCAAGTCCATACTGCAGCCCTCCAGTAGGCGAAGCGGAGAAAGGCTGAACCTGCATGGATAAATCAGGACTTATGTCGAAACGATACAACTCCGCATCGACATAGGCATCCAAAATATTGAGCAGATACACGGCACAGGAGATGATGATACTGAAGTCTCGTTGCCTTCTATAAGCATCCATACCTCGCCGTAGACGGTCTTTGAGCTGAGCATTGTTGAGGTTTTCTTCCGGTTTTGCATTGAAAGGAAGATAGCTTTGCCAGGAAGTGTGGCTCAAAGGATCAGCCCCAGTATAATCCTTGAATGCCTGCTCGTATTCACTGTAAGTCTGGTGATTCCAGATGATAGCATAGGTACACGCTGCAGCTGCACCCCACACAATAGGCAGTTTCCAGTACTTCCTGTTGTATATCTGACCACCACCCGGAACAAGAGCCGAGCAAAGCATTGCAATATTCGAGTTAGGATAACGAGGCTTATCCTTCGTCAACGAGAAAGTGGGCGAGGTAGAGAGGACCGAGATCTGCGCCATAGAGTCTTGGTTCACAACCCGCTCAATACCCTCCAACGAAGTCTCATACTGGATGTGGGCAACATTGCCGGCAGCTCGCCTCGGTAATAGGAAAAAACAGAGCAACGACAACGAACAGACAGCGAAACCGGCAGAGAAGAAACCACGCATGGAGGCCATTGACAACACGACGCACTACATATGTTAATGTCTAACACTCTCCAGCATGAGCATAATACGCTCAAGCTCCTCTTCGCTATCGAATGCAATCGTAAGTTTTCCGCTGCCCCTCGATGTTGCTCGGAGATTAACCTTTGTCTTGAAAACAGAAGATAGATGCTTAGCCAGATCTGCAAAAAACTCCGTTTTTCCTTTGGACGACTCTCCTTTCGCCTTGGGTAAAGCTTTGGGTCTTGTCTGATTGGCCTCTATCTCTCGAGCCATCTCCTCCACTTGCCTTACACTAAGCCCTTGCTCCAATATCTGAGCATACAGAGCGATCTGTAACTCCGGGTCGGACAAGTGGAGCAAAGCTCGCGCGTGCCCCATGTCAAGTTTTCGCTGTGTCAATCCAAGCTGGACTTCGGCAGGCAGCCTGAGCAAGCGCAAAGAGTTGCTGATCGAGGCGCGCTTCTTCCCAATCCTATTGCCTAGCTCTTCATGCGTCATGTGATAGCCTTCCAGCAGTTTTTGGTAGGCCAAAGCGACTTCGATGGGGTTGAGATCTTCGCGCTGGATATTCTCCACAAGAGCCATCTCCATCAATGTCTCATCCTCGGCCGTACGGATATAGGCGGGGACAGAGGTAAGGCCAGCGATCTGCGAGGCACGCCAGCGACGCTCTCCAGAAATAATCAAATACTCGGAGTCTGCTATCCGCCTGAGGGTTATTGGCTGTACCAACCCTATCGCCTTGATGGAGGTCGCCAACTCAGCCAAGGAATCTTCATCGAACGTACGTCTTGGCTGCTCCGGATTGGGCTTGATCTTGCTAAGCTCGATCTCGGAAATGGAGGACGACCCCACGGGTTCGGATTGGAGGAGGGAGTCCAAACCCCTACCTAGTGCACTCTTCTGTATCTTCTTGCCCATGCTCACTTCTTCTTGCTCTTATGCTTGTTTATCAACTCGGCTGCCAGCTGCATGTGATTGACAGCACCGCGACTGTCGGCATCGTACAGCAGAGCCGGCAATCCGTGGCTCGGGGCTTCTCCCAACTTGATATTGCGTTGGATAACTGTATTGAATACCAAAGTAGAGAAATGCCGCTTCACATCCTCATAGATCTGGTTGTTGAGGCGCGTGCGCGAGTCATACATCGTGAGCAAAAAGCCCTCGACCTCCAGCTGTGGGTTGAGACGCTCGCGGATGATGCCAATTGTCTTGAGCAACTTCCCTATTCCCTCCAGCGCAAAATACTCGCATTGCACAGGGATAATCACTGAGTCGGAAGCCACGAGAGAATTGACTGTGATCAGGCCCAATGAGGGGGAGCAGTCGATCAAGATGTAGTCGTACTGATCAATGACAGGGGCTAAGCAACGCTTTAGGACATACTCGCGCTCATTGGCCTGCAGCAATTCGATCTCGGCACCGACCAAGTCGATATGAGAAGGCAAGACATACAGGCCCTCTACGGGGCCGGCCAATACCGCATCTTCCACTCGAATGGCACCACTCAAACATTCGTAGACTGTCGGCTGACCGGTAGAAACATCAAGGCCCAAACCCGAAGTGGAATTAGCCTGCGGATCCATATCTATCAGCAACACTTTCTTCTCCAGAGTTGCCAGCGATGCGGCCAAGTTGATCGAGGTAGTTGTCTTGCCAACTCCTCCTTTCTGATTTGCCAATGATATTACCTTGCCCATCTCAGTTCATTTGCTTTCAACGCCCCCAAAACTACTCAAAAGAGCGCAAACGGGCAATCTCACCCTCCGATGCACCTCCTTCGAGGCCCACCCCTACAACCCTTGTACGACCTGGGAGAGAGAGAGGGAGTTCCAAACAGATGCTGAAGCAGCTACTCTCATAACGGAGAAAAAGGCTATCGATTGTGCAACTCACAGAGAAAGGCACAAACATCGTCAAAGAGCAAGCGACCATGGGATCTACATTCGTCGCTCTACCAAAAATGAAACAGGTAAAAATCTTACGCGTCGGAGCAAAAACGCTGACGCGTCGGAATTTTTGCTCTCACGCGTCGAATTTTTTGTTCCAATATGTCAGATCTATTTCTTGGATAAAGCCTAATTTATCTCTCTCGTACAGAGAACGATCTAATCTCTACGTCGGGTAGAGAAATCCTTGATCAACGAGGAGCCAATGCGCATCCAAACATTCTCCGAGAGACCGCCCCAAGAAGAAATACCCACAGCATCCGAACCTACATCCAACACCCCATTTCCAAAGACAACTCCATACAAGTCTCATTTCCCAATCCCATCCCCTGTTAAGCAAAAATTGTCTGTTAGTTCTTTGCTACATATCTTTGTGCTACGCTTCGATGGCGTCTGTTTTACTCAAGGCCACTGGAGAATTGATTCGCTCATGGAAAACGAATATCAAACAAATTAATCGCATATGAAGAAAGTTCTTGTTATGCTTGGCCTATGCCTCGCTCTCATCTCTACACTTTCCGCCCAAGAGATTTACTCAAGAGGGAAAGTCGTTGATGCGACCGATGGCAAGGCTTTGGGCACTGCTATGTTGGAGTTACGTAGCAAAGAGATTGTAAAACGTATTGCCGTTGGTCCCGAGGGGTATTACCACATATCGATCCCCAAGGAGAAAGAGAAGTACACCGTCACGGTGTTGGCTCAGGGCTACGAAGCTCGCCAATTTTTCTGGCAAGGCCGAGACTTAAGCCTGTCCATCATCAAGTTGGATCCGCTGCAAGCCAGCCTCTCTCAAGAGTTGCTGAATGAGTTTTTGGTCGAAGATGTTAGCGCAGTATCCGAAGACGACCACCAAGAAATCTCTCCACTGCTAACGGCCTCACGAGATCCCTACACCAGCGCAGCAAGCTATACATTCAGCCCAATGAGATTCAGGATACGAGGGCTTGACTCTCCCTACCAGCTGCAATATCTGAATGGCTTGCAAATGAACGATCTGAATACCGGCTATTCGGCCTGGTCGCTCTGGGGTGGCCTCAATGATGCCGTGCGAAACCAACAACAGATCATCAACAACGAAATTTCCGATTTCAGCTTTGGCGGAATAGGAGGGGCCGTGCAGATAGATACTCGTGCCAGCGGTATCAGACGCGGTAGTCGGCTCACCTACTCGGGAAGCAATCGTACGTACACCAATCGGCTGATGTACACCTACGGGACAGGCCTACTGAAAAGTGGCTGGGCCTTTGCTGTCTCCGCTTCAGCTCGGTATGGCTCGGGAAATTTCTCCTATGTCAGAGGACAGCACTACAGGTCCTTCGGATACTTTGCCTCGGCCGAGAAACGCTTCGGAGATGGGCATACCCTTCTCTTTTCACTCTTGGCAGCCCCCACCGAGAGAGGCGTGGCCAGCGCATCCACACAGGAAGCCTACAATTTGGCTGGCTCCAATTACTACAACCCCAATATTGGCAAACAAGGAGGCGAATGGAGAAATGCAAGGATACGAAACAGTCATGAGCCAATCCTCACACTTAGTTACATCTGGGAGATCAACAGAGACACCAAACTGACGGCCAGCACGGGGTATCGTTTCGGCTACAATGCCTACTCCGCCCTCAATTGGGCCAACGCTCAGGATCCCCGTCCCGACTATTATCGCTACCTCCCTTCCTACTACACCTACATGGCAGAAACGCCCGATCAGAGCTTGGCTGACTACTACACCATGCTTTGGCAATCCGATGAAAACGTGCGCTACATCGACTGGGATATGCTCTATCACCTCAACCGCAACAACCAAAGAGAAACCTACGATGCACAAGGAAATTTGCTAGCCTCAGGTAAAAGGAGCGAATATATCCTCGAAGACAGACGTACCGACCAACGACAATGGACCAGCTCTATCCTGATCAATTCCAAGCTAAACGATACCTACCGAATTGATGGAGGCCTTAGCTATCGTGTCAATCGCACGGACAATTTCAATGTGGTGAAGGATCTACTCGGAGGCGAATATTGGTATGATGTGGACAAGTTTGCCGAAAACGAATTCGTTGATGCGACAAAGGCTCAAGTCGATCTTCGCAACCCCAACCGCATCGCACGCAAAGGAGATAAGATCGGGCACCACTACTTGTCGCACATTAGGGCTCTCAGTTCTTGGTTTGTGGCCAAGGCCGACTACGGCAGTTGGGATGCCTACATCGGCGGGCAACTCGGCTACACGGCAATGAGTAGAGAAGGGCTGCAACAGAGAGGGCTTTTTCCTTCCAATTCCTACGGGATGTCGGATATTTTGAGATTCCTCGATTGGGGAGGCAAACTGGGGCTAACGTACAAGTTCAGTGGACACCACTTCATTTCGCTCAACGCCACTGCCATGAATCAAGCTCCGGTCTTCCGCAATGTCTTCGTATCGCCGCGTACCCGCAATTCGCATGTGGATGATGCCCAAAGCGAAAAGATCTACTCGGCAGACATCAACTACTTGATCCGTCTACCCTTCCTAAGAGGCCGTGTGAGCGCATTCTACAGCAGAATTAACGACCGCACGCGAAACATGAGCTTCTACGACGATGGTTTTAGAGCCTTCTCCAACTATGTCCTCACCGGCATTGACGAACAAAATGCAGGGATCGAATTGGGCGTAGAAGCCAAACTGAGTCCGACACTCACAGCCAACGCAGCGTTTACTTACGGACACTACACCTACGTGTCGAACCCCAAGTTTGTACAAACAGTAGACAACAGCGAGAAACTCCTCGCCAAAGAGCGTGTCTACTGGGATGGATTTAACATCGGAGGGACCCCGCAAACAGCGGCTACGATAGGGATAACATACAGAGCTCCTCGCTACTATTCGTTCGGTATCAACGCCAACTATTTCGGTCGCAACTTTGTGTCCATGAATCCTATCCGCCGCACAGATCAGGCACGTGCAGAGTTGGCTCCCGAATTCATCGGGCGAGAAACTTTTGATGCCGGCCTTAGCGTAGATGCATTTGTCGGCTTGTCTTTCAGGCTAAAAAGCGGCACGTACCTCAACGTCAACCTTTCCGGGACCAACTTGCTGAACAACCGAAATCTACGCAGCGGAGGCTTTGAACAACTGAGAATCCGCCGATCCAAAGAGGACGGCAAAATGACACGCCCCTTCGACTCCAAGTATTACTACATGTATGGCACGACGTTCTTCCTCAACACCTCTCTACAATTCTAAGCGCACCGGTGTACAAACGAATCGGAAATACATCAATAAACACGACTGATATGAAACACAAGATAAGCTATGCTCTGCTGCTCATATGCTCTTTCCTATCGCTTACAAGTTGCGAGAAGGAGTACAATCGGCCCGAGCCTATTGAACCAAATCTGGCGAATACCGAAGCGACACACACGATTGCACAACTCAAAGGACTGTACAAGGCAGGCGGACAAGACATCTTCTCCAACGTGGTCATTGCCGGGGTCGTAAACAGCGACGACACCGATGGCAACCTCTACCGCAGTATCTCCATCCAAGACGAGACGGGAGGTATCGAGCTGAAAATGGGAATGGGAAACATGAATCTACTCTACAAGCAGGGACACCGAGTCCTCGTCAAATGTGAAGGCTTGAGACTAGGCAAAAGCTATGGGCTGATCAATCTCGGCTACAAATCGACGGACACGAAGTACGAGACGGGGTTTGTGCCGGAAAAGATGGTTCCACGGATCATGTTCGCAGGATTGCCAGCCATGTTGAAGCCTCGCGTGTTAAAGATTTCCGAACTAAGTCACGAACATGCTTTTACGCTGATTGAGATTCCTCAGGTACAGTTCGCAGAGAAAGAATTGGGCAAGACCTGGGCCGACCCAGCCAACCGTCAGAAGAACGGCTATGTAGAGCGCATACTCAAAGACCAAGACGGCAACAGTCTCATCGTGCGCACAAGCAGCTACGCTCGCTTCGCTGGGCACAAACTACCGGAAGGGAATGGAAGTGCCATCGGTCTACTCTCTTTCTTCAACGAAACACCGCAGCTGATCGTGCTTCACAGCTCGGATTTCTCACTAAACGGCAAGCGGTTTGCCGAGTAATCTGACCGCAGAATCATACCACATATGCACATCATCGCAAACAGATCAGAGACAATGAATAAGACAATGCTAAACAATCGATCCCTTACCCTATGCTTCGTGTGGCTGGTTGCCATACTGGCTTCGGCTGTGACACTGACTTCCTGCAAAGACAATGACGACAAGTATGTGTCGCCCGAGCTGAGCATCGAACAACAATACCCAAACAACACAATCGCTTTCGAGCAGGCAGGTGGTACTGCCAAGCTCACAATCAAGACCAATCGTGCATGGCATGCGGAGTCTGACAACGATTGGATCGAGACCAACCCGACCAAAGGCGAAGAAGGCAAGCACGAGATCATTATCCGCGTACAAGCCAATAACGGACAGGCTCGCAAGGGAGGGATCCGCATCATCGCTTCTGGCAAAAGTTTCTTCTACACCATCACCCAAAAGAGTGTAAGTGGTGGCGAATACAGCTTCACTCCCCTATCGACAATTGAGGCCATGCTGCCAAACGACAACAGGGAGGGCATCTTAATCGAAGACGAACTGGCGATTCGAGCAGTTGTTGCATCCGACTACAAAGGCAAGCAGTTCCAATTCCAAAACTTCCACTACATCGTAGACAAAGATGGCAATGGCATTGTGGTTACGCTAGACAAGAATGAGAAGCCATTTGAGAAGGGGGATCAAATCACAGCCCATATCAAGGGAGCAAAAATCGTAAACTACAATGGCACCGTACAGCTTGCCCTCAGCCGAGACAAGGTGGAGGTCGTACCCAATCAAGCAATCGAACCGATCAAGACCTCCATTACAGAGCTCAAGAGTGGCCGATACCACAACGTGCTGGTACGCCTGGAGAAAGTGCAGTTTGAGAAGTACGAAAACGAGCTCATGTACTCGGGATCTTTCTTCATGAAGAGTCACAAGATTCAGGATGCAACCGGTGCGACAATCGATGTGGAGGTGATGAAAAACAGCACATTCGGTACAGCTGCCGTGCCGAGCGGTAGTGGTAGCATCGTAGCAATCGTGGCCATCTACAAGAAAAACGCAACGACCGAGGCAAAGTACAGCCTCAAGCCTAGCCTCCTTACCGATATGCAAATGCAGGATCCACGCTTCTCCGTGGGTGGCACAACGCCCGATCCCAAACCTGAGGAGCCACCTACGGTAGCCCCTCTGAGCAAACTCATCGAGATAGGTCGAGAGCTCAAACCAAACGAGACCAAAGAGCTGACCGAGGCGATGCTCATCGATGTCGTAGTGACGGCAGACAATTCCATGAAGCAGTTGGCAGGGGACAGCTACCACTATGTACAAGACGCAGAAGGCACGGCAATGGTGCTGAGAGAAGCCAAAGGCAAAGCTCCCCATGCAATCGGTAGTCGCCTGGTGATCAATGTCAAGGGTGCAAAACTCTCCAACTACTTCGGATCTATCACATTCGACGTAGGTAGTGCCCAGATTGAGGAAAAGGGATCGAAACCCATCGAACCCAAAACAATCGGCATCAAGGAACTAACTCAAGCCAATCAAGACAAGCTGGTCAAACTATCCGATGTTCAACTCAAGGAGGTCCCGGCTTCCGGCTCCACTCTATATAACCCCAAGGATAAGAACTACACCAAATGGGTTGTGGTAGATCGGGATGGCAATAGTTTCCAGTTCGAAATCAAGAAGGGCTGCACTTTCGGACAAGCAACCGACTTCACCGGTAGTGGCTCCATCACAGGTATTGTGACGGTCTTCAACAAAGTGTACTCCATCCGTCCTCGCACAGAAGCTGACTTGCAACTTAAGAGTGCTCGTTTTTGATCAAGCTCCCTGAAGAAATCCAGCCTCCTCCATCAACCTTCAAAGTTGGTGGAGGAGGCTTTTTCCTGTGACGAGCAGGCAGGTAATCTCTCGTCCCAGATACACCTCTCACGCCCACGCGTCAGATTTTTTGCTCTCACGTGTCCCATTTTTTACTTCCACGCGTGGAAGTTTATCTTCCGACCCGTGAAATTTCCAAAGAGACCACACAGAGACGCTCTCCCATCTGGTCTCATCCACCGATGATCCCCTTAGGAGGAACATTTATCCCTCATATCCAAGAGTCGGTCGTCGTATATCGACTACACTCCGATCCTTAAGAATCGTTCCTTGCTCAACAACTTACTATCTACCCATTGAAGAGATCAACGCAGAGCCTCCGGATTATTTGTAGCTTCGCAGCCGATTGGGGCACAAAACCTGATTGTTCATCTTTAGGAAAGACTCGTGAATGAATTTTCGTAGGAAGCTCTCGCCACATTCTATCCGTCGATTCAAGGATTTCACCCTTCCGGTCGCTATCGTCGTAGGGATCGCATTGTGGGATCCGCTGTGGCATCTGGAGTTCGTTATCCCCTATATGATCGGGGGAATGCTGTTCTTTACCTTTCTCAAACTGTCGCCACGAGGGATTCGTTTCCTTCCCGTGCACTGGTTGCTGGCCGCTATCCAACTGGGGTTGGGGATTGCCTCTTTCTTTCTCATCCGGCACATAGGGGGAGGATCGGCTTTGAGCAATCTATCGGCCGAGGGTAGCATGATTTGCTTTATCGCTCCTGCGGCAACAGCCTCCGCGGTTATTATTTCGATGATGGGTGGCAACCTGGGTACTGGTGCAGCCTATGTCCTGCTGACCAATACAGGCATCGCTCTCGTTGCTCCACTGCTCTTCAGCCTGCTTGGGGAAAGCGCCACACTTTCTCTTTGGCAATCGGTATGGCTTATTTTCAGAGGTATAGCTCCGCTGGTTTTCGGCCCCCTGTTGCTTGCATGGATCATCCGATTCGGAGCACCAGCTTTGCACCATCGGCTGTCCTCTATTCCACAAGTAGCTTTTTGGCTCTGGGTTATCTCGTTGGCCATCATTCTGGCACACACGGTCAAATTCATCGTGGACAGGGAATGCCCGATCGACCAACTCCTGCTGCTATCAGCATGCGGACTGGTCACTTGTACCATCCAGTTTGCTTTAGGCAAATGGATTGGAGCAAAAAGCAGAGGGGCCGATGCTATCACGATTGGGCAATCGCTCGGACAGAAGAACACGACATTGGCCATCTGGATAACCCAGATGTATCTCAATCCGATCAGCTCAATTGCCCCAGCCAGTTATATCATTTGGCAAAACAGCTTCAACTCCCTACAACTTTGGCTCAAGACTCGCCGAGACGAACGAGCCGCGGAGAAAATGATCCCCAAAAGACAAGACGAGAAAGCCTAGTTCTTCAACATCGACAAGCCTACGGCAAACCGCCCTTGAATTACCCTTCGGAATAACGGAATGTAACTGAATAACAATGAGATTAACAGACGAATGGTTTAGCACGCTCAGCGCAGATGATAACGGGCAATCGGTCTTTGTCAATGGTCGCCTTGGGTTGGACGAATTTCGCCTCAGCAGAAAGTTCAAAATTCGCATCGAGCTTGCTCTCAATTACGAAGCAGACACCACTGGCATGCCAACGAAAAAAGCCATGCGACTAATCGAGCAGATCGAGCAACCGCTACGAGAAACAATGGAGAGAGACAAGCTTGCCATCCTTACCGGCAACCATCTCGGAGCTGGCAAGAAATACTGGATCTTCTACACTCGTACGGAGCGTGTTTTTCAAGAGCGGCTCAACGAAGTTTTGGAGCCTTTCGATCTGCTTCCTCTGGATATAGAATGCGATGCTGATCCTAATTGGGACGAATATGCAGACATGCTAGAACTGTACACACCCGAGCTTGATGAAGATTGAATCAAGGCCCACAAGGCTCCCCGGTTTGATCGCCTATTCAACGCATTATCCCTGCCCTGTGAATGGGAAATAGGTCGGAATAAATATCTAAATTTGCCAGACGAATTACAAGCTGCACATCACTGATGAATATCTCCTACAACCGACTCCGTCGGTATATTGATATAGATTTAGACCCCGACAAGTTGTCAGAGATACTTACTTCGATCGGATTGGAAGTAAGTGGTATCGACAAAGTAGAATCTATTGCAGGCGGACTCAAAGGCCTCGTGATTGGTCACATCCTCACTTGTGTTCCCCATCCCGACAGCACGCATTTACACATCACCACTGTAGATGTAGGACTTGAATCCCCTCTACAGATCGTATGTGGCGCACCCAACGTAGCCGCCGGGCTATATGTGGTGGTCGCTACCATTGGCACCATATTGGGGCAAGACCAGGCCGACCCTTTCATGATCAAAAAGTCCCGCCTGCGTGGAGTAGATAGTTTCGGGATGATATGTTCGGAGACAGAAATAGGAGTAGGCTCGTCCTGCTCCGGTATCATTACTCTGCCGGAGAGCGAGGTATATGTGGGGATGCCCGCTGCCGAGTACTACAAGGTCGAGACGGACTACGTGATCGAAGTGGACATCACCCCCAATCGAGTAGATGCTACTTCTCACTATGGCGTGGCGCGAGATCTGGCTGCCTACCTCAGTATTCACACTAGCAGGGAAATAAAAGCCAAATTGCCGGAAATACCGGAGCTTGTCATTCCCGAGAAACCGACAGTCCCGATCGAAGTCATTTGCTCGACAGACCTATGCCCTCGGTTTGAGGCTGTGCGCATCGATGGGGTGCGTGTTGGACCAAGTCCCGCATGGCTCTCCAATACACTCAAAGCCATCGGACTGAAACCTATCAATAATATCGTGGATGTGTCCAACTTTGTCCTGCACGAGCTTGGACAGCCTCTACACTGCTATGATGCCGACAAGATAGACGGAGGAATCATTGTTCGCTTAGCCAACGAGGGCGAGAGGTTCGTTACTCTCGATGGAATAGAACGGAAGCTATCCTCGACAGACTTGGTCGTGGCTTCGGGTAGTAATGTCCCTCTCTGTATTGCCGGTGTCCTGGGAGGGCTTGACTCGGGGACAACATCGGAGACGACGTCTGTCCTGATCGAATCCGCGAACTTCCATCCGACAAGCATTCGCAAGACAGCCCGCCGCCTCGGGATCAACTCGGATGCTTCTTTCCGTTTTGAGCGTGGATTGGACGCCAATGCCACCCATACGGCTCTGCTCCGGGCAGTTTCCTTGATCCAAGAAGTGGCAGGTGGACAAATCACATCTTCAGTCACAGATATCTACCCAACCAAGCAGGAACCCTACCGGGTAGAACTAAGTATAAACAAGCTAAATCGACTGGTAGGCAAGCGCATCCCCAAGCCAGAGGTGCTCGCTATTTTACGAGCTTTGGAGATCTCTGTCGAGGAGCAGGGAGAGGATATGTTGCAGCTTGCAATACCGCGCTACCGCACAGATGTAACAAGAGATGTGGATGTCGTTGAGGAGATCCTCCGCATCTACGGCTACAACAGTATCGAGCTAAGCGGCCAGATGACCATCTCCGTAGGAGAGGAATCCTCCGAGGACAGACAGTACACCTTGTCTACGATTCTGTCGGAACAATTGGTGGGAGCCGGGTTCAGCGAGATCTTGTGCAATTCTCTCTCGTCTTCCTCTCTGTATCAAAACCTCAAGGCTTGCCCCCCCGAAGGGTTGGTGCACCTACTTAACCCCCTAAGTGGCGAGTTGGATGCTATGCGCTCTACGCTGCTTTTCGGAGGGCTGCAATCACTCTCTCGCAATGAGCATCGCAAGGCCAATCGCTTCTACTATTTCGAGTGGGGAAACGTGTATCATTACGACCGATCCTCCGACCAGAAATTCCCCTCAGATCCCTTACGAGCCTATAGCGAAGAGATGAGACTTGGGCTGTGGATCGCGGGACAAAGAGTAAGCGGTACCTGGACGCATGCCGATGAAAAGAGTTCACCCGCAGAGCTCAAAGCACATGTACTCAACATCCTCAGACGCTCCGGCGTTGATACGGACAGCCTGAATTTCAAAGTGGGTAGTTCAGACTTATTCAAGGTCAGCCTGGACATCTACACAGCCTCCAACATCTATTTGGGCAGCTGGGGGGTTGTGGCTACGGCCCTTACCCAAGCAGCAGACATCCCGTTCGAAGTTTACTATGCAGAGTTAGCTTGGAAAGCCATATTCGAGCAGGGAAACAAGCAAAAGTTTGAAGCAAAACGTTTACCCAAATATCCGGAGGTAAAGCGAGACTTGGCCCTACTGATAGACAAGCACATCAGCTTTGCTCAGATCGAAGAGCTAGCACGCAATACCGAGCGTAAGCTACTGAGGCGTATCGAACTCTTCGATGTTTACGAAGGCGAACACCTGCCAGCCAACAAGAAGAGCTATGCCGTAAGCTTCTACCTCAGGGACGACAATCGCACGATGAGTGACAAACAGATCGAGGCGATCATGGACAAATTGATCGGAGCTATGTCCGAGCAGCTCGGGGCTACTCTGAGGTAATCCATCCAAACGCACGAAATAATATAGCAAAACGAGAATATCCATATGGGAAGAGCATTTGAATACCGCAAAGCGAGGAAGATGAAACGCTGGGGCAATATGGCCCGAGTTTTCACCAAGTTGGGGAAAGAAATCACAATAGCCGCCAAAGAGGGCGGAGCCGATCCCGACTCAAATCCAAGGCTACGCGTATTAGTACAAACGGCAAAGAAGGAAAATATGCCGAAAGATAACGTAGAGCGCGCTATCAAAAGGGCTACCGAAAAAGACTTTACCGACTACAAAGAGATCAACTACGAGGGATACGGTCCGCACGGCATTGCCATTTTTGTAGAGACAGCTACGGACAATAATACGCGTACGGTAGCCAACATCCGCAGCTACTTCAATAAGCATGGTGGTAGCTTGGGCACAAGCGGTAGTTTGGAGTTCCTATTCGACCATAAATGTATTTTCCATATCACAAGACCCGAGAGCGTAGATATGGAAAGCCTGGAGCTGGAATTGATCGACTACGGTGTCGATGAGCTGGAAGACGATGCCGAGGAGAACGAAATTATCCTTTACGGAGAGTTTGCAGAAAACAGCAACATCCAGAAATATCTTGAGGAAAACGGCTACGAAATCAAATCGGCAGAATTTGTGCGTATGCCCAAGGATACCAAACCCGTCACCAGCGAGCAGCGCGAGCAGATAGATAAGCTTATTGAGAGGATAGAGGAAGACGAGGACGTGCAGAACGTGTTTACGAATATGGAGTAACAAGACCCAAAAGGCCCTCTACGCCCTTCGAGTTTGTTTGCAGACAGAGCAACTCGAGGGGTGTTCCTTTTCTCACCATTAACCGAACCTCATATGTCCTCTCTCTGTGAATTGTACCCGCTGAGCTTTGAGCCATACCTCAAAGAAGTCCTTTGGGGGGGCAACACTTTGCCTCTGTTCAAAGGAATTCAGGGTGTAGCACCCGAGAGGATGATCGGGGAGTCGTGGGAGATCGCCCAGCTCCCCAACCACTGCTCCATCGTGTCCCGTGGGCCGCTATGCGGGTATTCACTTAACCAACTCATTTCCCTTCTGGGAGACAAATTACTGGGGCAAAAAGTTTTCAAGCAGTCGGCAAATACATTCCCATTGCTGGTGAAATACATCGACGCGCATCAGGATCTATCGATACAGGTTCACCCCAACGACGAATTGGCCAAACAGCTGCACGGCAAAGACGCTCGGGGCAAGACCGAGATGTGGTACGTCATCAACGCGGCTCCCGAGGCCTATCTCTATTGCGGACTCAAACGAAGCATCTGTGAGGAAGAGTACCGACAACACATTGCCGATGCCACAATCGAAGAAATCTTGGTGAAGCACCAGGTCTCCGAGGGAGATGTGTTCTTCCTACCTTCTGGGCGTATCCATTCCATCGGCAAAGGGTGCCTGCTGGCAGAGATACAGCAAAGCTCGGATCTTACCTATCGCATCTATGATTTCATGCGAAGGGACAAAGACGGCAATCTGAGGGAACTGCACACCGACTGGGCAGCCAAAGCAATCGACTACACAGCCGACCCCAATGGCTACAGTCTGCACTACAAACGGACAGAGAGAGGCTCTCAAACTCTCGTCTCGTGCGAGTACTTTGCCGTCGATTTACTCTCCGTGGAAAAAGAGGAGACTCTCTCTCTTTCGTTTCGAGACGAGAGCTTCACAATCCTGCAATGTGTCTCCGGCAGCGGTATTCTCATCGATCCCAATGCCTATTGCTCTCATTTGCAACAGGGCAGCACGCTTCTTTTGCCGGCAGCTCTGGCAGGAGAGTACCATCTGACAGCCGATGCCGGGATGAAACTCTTGCAGACCTACGTCCCCTAATCACACGCTGCTGCTCCGAGTCCAGCTCGAGCAGACAACCGCAACTTCACCCACGCGAAAAAGGGACTACCTCTATGCCATGCTGATGCTCGTCGAAACCTCTTGCCGAGACCTCGCCCGTGCGATAAGGTAACCGCTCCGAACGAAGAAGGGATAAAGACCTTAATTCCGCAACACTATAATTTAACTTTATTTATAAGTTCCTGAGCAACAAAAAGTTGCCCAGGATTTTGCCATGTCAGAATTTTCACTTATCTTAGTGTTGCAAAAAGAACACCTAATCTTACTTATAACTTCCTT
>JAXFND010000009.1:0-81966 GCA_034181285.1 Porphyromonas sp.
ATGAGGATAGGCTCCGCAGAGGGTCAATAGAAGAGGAGGGACGATCTTATTATACTGACGCCGACTGCAAGGATCTTGTGTCGAAATCCTCATTGGACCTGAAGCGTCACGGTGGCTATCGCTGCGCCGACCGTAAGTATCCGTCTCAGGTGGGGGGAAGACCTGAATAGCATATGTGAAGATGCTTCTCTGGAGTTTCTGGGTGAGATCGCATCCGTCTCAGGTGGGGGGATGACTCCGGAGGACTTAGCCGATGTGCTGGTGGATCTCATCTGTGTCAAACAGGGGAAGATCCGGATAAAACTTAGCAAAAAAACATCATAGCTGCCCGATGCATTCTGGAACTCAACGCATGGGCAGCTATGTTAATTATGAGAGAATTACATGGTGAAATTTTATTTCTCAATGAGGATTTTGTGACATTCACCGTTACTGAAGCGTACGATGTTTAGGCCAGGGACGGGTTTGTCCACTTGCAGTCCCTCTACTGTGTAAATGGCGATGATTTTGAGATCTTCTTTTGTAGAGATTTTGTCGTTGGAGGAAGGGTCACTTCCTCTGTAAGAAATCCACCCGTAACTTTTCCATTCTTTGGCCATCCACCCCCGCTTTTCTGCATCCGCTACTTGCTTCTTATAGCAGATGTTCTGGTCAGCTCCTTTTATGTTGTTGATTACACCAAATTCTCCTTCCGTATCTGATTTGCTATGGTCTGGGAGGGAGGCAATGAGCTTGTCCATTTGGATGCCTTTGATTTCGTTTTTGGAGCAGTCGATGAAGTACAGAGCTTTGTTTTCCGACAAATCGAGGGCAGAGAAGCGATTGTTCGAACAGAGGAGTTTCTCGAGTTTTTTGCATTCTGTCAAGTCAAGTTGGGTGAGCTGGTTGGCATGGCAATCGATGACTGTCAGTTCTGGGCCTGTTACATCCAGTTTGGTAAGTTGATTGCTATGGCAGTGTAGTGCTGTGAGCTTCGCGCATTTTGTCAGATCTAATTGGGTGAATTTATTGCTATGACAGTTTAGCTCTGTAAGCTTTGGACATTTTGTTAGATCAAGTTGCTCAAGTTGATTGCTGTGGCAGTAGAGATCCGAGAGTTCTGGGCATTTTGCTACATCCAGTTTTGAGAGTTGGTTGCTGTGGCAGTTGAGTTTGGTGAGTTTTGGACCATTTGGGAGTACCAATTCAGTGAGCTGATTGTTGTTGCATTCGAGAGCTTCTAAGTTCGGACTGTTTGTCAGATCCAGCCGAGTGAGCTTATTGCTCCGGCAGTAGAGCTCTGCTATTTTCTTGGTCTTTGTTACATCCAGCAGAGAGAGTTGGTTCTTGCCACAGTCAATGATCATTAGGTCTTGGCATTTCGTTATGTCCAGTTCGGAGAGTTTGTTGCCGGTGCAGCGTAGCTCTTCGAGGTCTTTGCAGTTTGTTATATCCAGCTGGTCAAGTTGGTTTGTGCTGCAGTTAAGTCGTACAAGGGCTGGGCATTTGGTTATATCCAATTCAGTCAAGTTGTTGACATCGCACCATAGGATTTCCAGTGTCGGGCATTGGGTTACATCCAACAGGTTCAGCTGATTGTTGCCACACCACAGTTCGGTTATATTTCCTTTGATAGAGACTTTCCCTTCTTTGTCCGTTAGTTCGTAGGAGTTTCCCGTCTGATGGGTAGCTCCTTCTATTTCGAAGGGTCCTTTTGCCCTAATCGAAAATTTGAGCATTTCACCTGGTTGTTTTTTACTGGCCATTGTGATCAGCCCTTGTGCTGTGGCGGAAGGAGTGGCAAACATCGCCACGATAGCGAAAAACACTGCGAACAGTGTAGCATTTTTTTTCATGACAGTTGCGTATGATACTATAACTAAGTTTTTATTTAGAGGAATTAATTTATGAATGCGTGCAAATGTACGGATTAGTACCTACCTCGTGCAGCTCGGGGACGTCCCAAGGGAGTGCGCGACAATCTCCATTACCTCGATGAGATTGTTGCACACTCCCTCTCCCTTTTGAGGGGGGGCTGTTGATCGCACATGCTCAGAATAGGCGAGGGAGAGTTTTCGTTAAAGCAAGTTAGAGGCCAGCTCACTCAATTCGCTTCGTTCGCCCTTGATCAAATTGACGTGGGCAAATAGCTTCTGTCCTCTCATCTTGTCAATCATATATGCCAGACCATTGCTCTGTATGTCGAGGTAAGGCGAGTCTATCTGATGCACGTCTCCGGTAAATATCATTTTAGTACCCTCTCCCGCTCGCGTGATGATGGTCTTGATTTCTTGAGGTGTCAGGTTTTGAGCTTCATCGATGATGCAGATGGATTTGGAGAGGCTGCGTCCGCGGATGTAAGCGAGAGCTTCGATGATGAGTTTCTGTTCCTTTTGCATATCCTCTAGCTTGCGCAAAGCGGATGCATTGCCATTGAGTTGTATCTTGATCACGTTCAAGTTGTCGAATAGAGGCTGCATATAGGGAGCTACTTTGGCTTTCTCATCTCCGGGGAGGAAGCCCAAGTCTTTATTGGCCAGAGAAACGATGGGGCGAGCCAATAGTACTTGGTCGTAGCTATCGGACTTCTCCAGCGCAGCTGCTAGGGCGAGTAAGGTCTTTCCGGTACCGGCTTTTCCCGAGAGGGCTACGAGTTTGACATCTGGATCGCCGAGTATTTCCAAAGCATAGGCCTGCTCGGCATTGCGAGCGCGTATCCCCATCATCAGATGTTTTTCTACTTGTTCGATACATTCGGTGAAGGGGTTGTATCGAGCCAAGACGCTATTACGTTCGCTCTTCATCAGGAAGCATTGGTTGCAGGTGAGTTGGGATGACTTTTCCCACTGTGAGGTGGGGATTCCTTGTGGGGACGCGTAGATTTTGTCTATCAAGTCACCGGATACACCCTCAAAAACCAGTTCTCCTTGCTTGAAATGATCAACGTTCTCCACCTTGTCGTTGATGTAATCCTCCGCTACCATGCCCAGGGCCTTGGCTTTCATGCGTAGGTTTACATCTTTGGTAACCAAAATGGTCGGAGTATCGGGGTGCTCGTCGGCTATTGTGAATGCGATGGAGAGAATGCGATGGTCGGGGATGCTGCCAGAAAAAGCCTGAGCCACTCGCTCATCCCGTTGTCCTTTGAAGTAGACAAAGAGGCGGCCACGCCCCTCCCCGAGAGAAACACCGGAGGTAAACAAGTCATCGTCACTCAGTTCGTCAAGTTTGCGTACAAATTGTCTGGCATTGAAATTGATTTGCTCCGATCCCTTTTTGAATTTATCCAGCTCCTCCAACACAACGATGGGGATGTAGATGTCGTTTTCTTCAAACTTATCGATCGAGTCGTGGTCGTGAAGGATCACATTGGTGTCCAAGACGAAAATTTTCTTCACGCTACCCTTGCTCGGATTCTTTTTTGTCCTTCTTGTTGCTGCCATAGTTTGCCTTGTTGTGTTGGTTAAGAATGTTGTTGGCCTTATTTTGTCAGAGGCTGCTTCTTTCGACGAACTGCCGAGGGGAAGTTGCCCTCTGTCTACTTAAGCGCGTGGCTAAGGTAGAGATTTTGCTCCCCATAATCAAAAGCTTGCGTCAAGCTGAGACAGAGTATCTGGTCCTTGCTTGTCGTTTCCGGCTAGGCAACGAGAGGGTGGTTTTCACCCGTCGCAATAAAAATTCTGGCGTGTCGGAGTTTTTGCTGCGAGGTGTCGCAATTTTTGCTCGAACAGGTGAGAAATTTTTCCCTCTCTATACCCCGCGGTTTGTGAGGTGTGAGAGCTGAACCGTTCTTTTATCCCAAGAATTCGCGCTGTTTTGCCCTCCATTCCTTATGCTATAGGGAAAATGATGGATGAAAGTCCGAAATAAATAAAAGAAGCATGGCAAAATGGCTACCTTTGTGTATCGAAACGACTTGAAATTTGCAGGGTAGGCCATATGCATGAAATCAGTTACCACAGTCCGGTCCTTTTGTCGGAGAGTTTGGATGCCCTTGTGCAGGATCCGGATGGTGTCTATGTTGATGTGACATACGGTGGCGGAGGGCATTCGCGAGCTATCCTTTCGCGTCTGAGCCCTCGTGGTTGTCTGATCGCTTTTGATCAGGACCCGGACGCGGCGGCTAATCCAATTGAGGACAAACGTTTCGTCTTTGTTGCTTCGAATTTTCGTTACCTAAGTCATTTCGTAGACTATTATGGACTGATGGGGCAGGTGAGCGGTATTTTGGCTGACCTTGGAGTGTCTTCTCACCAATTCGATACGGCCGACCGAGGGTTCAGCTTCCGCAGTGACACCCCGGAGCCGGATATGCGGATGAATAGCCGCTCCGGCCTATCTGCTGCGCAGATCCTACGCAGTTACGAGGAGGAGCAACTGGCTGATGTGCTCTACCACTATGGCGAGTTGCGCAATGCCAAGCGGATGGCTAAGCGTATCGTATCTGCACGTCTGGCAGGGGAGACTTTCGATACAATAGCTGCTCTCAAGACAGCTATAGCCCCGGAAATTGATCCGCGGAAAGAGAAAAAGCAGTTGGCCTGTGTCTTTCAGGCTTTGCGAATTGAGGTCAATGATGAGATGCAGGCCCTTGAGGAAATGCTTGCCGCTACCCCCGATGTGCTCAAAAGTGGTGGCCGTTTGGCCGTAATCACTTACCATTCGTTGGAAGATAGGATGGTTAAGAACTTTTTTCGTGCGGGGGTATCGACAGATCAACTGCAAGAACTCGTCTATGGTCGCAGCGGATCCGTTTGGGAGCCAATCACACGCAAGCCCATCGTTCCATCGGCCGAAGAGTTGCAGACAAACCCACGCTCACGGTCTGCGGCCCTGCGTGTAGGAGCAAAGAAATAGGAGAAATTTATGCGGGAGCCATACAATCAATACAGAGAGGAGCAAGACGAAGAGGATGCCGTGGAGCTCCTGCGGTCGCTTGGTGCTCGCTCCGATGTCCAAAGAGAGGCCGATGAGGTGGATTCGTATTGGTCGGAGTCGGAAGACGATGTCTTCCCTTCTGCCGATCATCTCCAAGAGCAGGAAGGTCCGGTCGTGGTATCTGCTCCCGATTTTGTCTCCCCGGATAGACGAGAAAGCCCTCTGACCCACACTTCGTCTCCCCAAGAGGAGGAAATGTCCGAGAAACTTAAAAAGTCGAGGCCCTCAATTTGGTTTTTGCTCAGTGGTGGGCATCTGAATTGGCGGCAGGCCAAAGTCCCCACTTTAATCCTCCTAGAAATTTTGGCATTTTCTTTCATCGGTGTTAGTTATCGGTATTGCAGCATAAGACAGATTAGTACAATCGGGCGGCTGGAAAAGCAATTGGAAGAAACACGCAATATGGGCCTTTTCAAGCGAGCCGCTGTGCGAGAATCGGATCGACAGCAATATATCCTCAAGGCCATCGAGCAGGAAGGAGTGAGTCTGACCCCGGCTCAAGAACCTCCGATTGTTCTGTACAGGGAGGATTCTCAACCAACAAAAGAATGAGGCATAGGCGATGAATACCAAGTCTGGGAAGTCTTTTTCACTCAATGGTGCCGCAAGGTATCGAATTGTGGGAGTCGTCTTTGTCCTTGTCTCCTTGGTCGTCTTCCAGAGAGTGCTGAGGATCATGTATGTGGAAGGTGACCGTTGGCGTGAGATTGCGAGTCGTATCAACAGACCGCAGGAGAAACCTTTGTATCCCACTCGAGGTACGATTTTTTCGTCCGATGGTGAGGAATTGGCCATTACGGCTCCACACTATCGGCTGAAGATAGATTTCCGGGCGGGTAGCTTCATCAAGCTGGAGCGAGACACCGCAATGGCGATGCTCGACAGGCTGGCCAATACAATGGCCGAGTACCTCTCTACCCCGGACAAACCCGTCAGCGCAAAGAAGTTGAAGGAGCGTTGGATGGTGGGCTATAAGAAGAAAAGTAGGTCGTGGCTTCTGATAGGGAGGGATATTTCTTATCTGGAGCTCAAAGAACTCTACAAAAAGCCTCCATTCGTCAAAGAAAATGGGAAGCCCAACTATGCCCTCAGACGCTGTGTTGTGCAAGAGGAGCGGAGCAAGCGTATCAATCCTTTCGGCTCGCTTGGTAGACGAACTATTGGCTCTGTTTATTCCGCTGTGGATAGTGGCTACTCTTTGGGAAAAGGAGGACTTGAACTGGCTTTTGACAAACACTTGCGCGGAGAACTAGGGAGCAGTGTGGAGATTTACAATGAGGGGAAGAAAGTCTCCAATACAGTCAGAGAACCTCGACGTGGGGCTGATGTCTACTCAACGTTGGATATGCGTAAGCAGGCGATCGTAGAGTATGAGCTCCGCTCTTCTCTCGAGCGAGCAGAGGCCGAGAGCGGCACGGCTGTTTTGATGGAGGTTGAGACGGGAAAAGTCTTGGCGATATCCAATCTGGGGCGGCTGAAATCTGGAGAATATGGCGAGACACAAAACTTTGCTGTCTCCGATCTCTCTGAACCGGGATCAACTTTCAAAACCGTTTCCATGCTCATTGCTTTGGATCGGGGACTTTGTTCACCTCAGGATACTGTTGATGTGGGCAATGGGATGTGGGTCGTGGGTAAGCGAACTCTTAGAGACTGGACCGTGGGTAAGAGGGCTGGTCTGGGGCGTATCTCCTATGCCGAGGCAATGCATCAGTCTAGTAATGTGGGGATATCCAAACTTATTTACAAGCATTTCAAGGACTGTCCGCAGGAGTATGTCAAGAGTGTGCGTCGTTTGGGTATTTGCGACAACTTCGAGTTGGAGATACCTGGGGCCGCTAAACACGCTATTGTGCGTATGCCGGGAGAAGGAAATTATTGGAGCTCTACGACTCTTCCGTGGATGTCCCATGGATATGAGACGCAGATCCCTCCCATTTCGACTTTGGCTTTTTACAATGCGATTGCCAACGGAGGCAAGTTCATGAAGCCCTATTTTGTAAATCGAGTTGTTTCGTCCGATGGTGAAGTGTTAGTGGAGCATAGCCCGAAGGTGTTACGCGATTCGATCGCTTCTTCGCGAGCTATTGCCAGTATCAAGGATATCCTTCGGGGCGTGGTCACCGATGGTACTGCCAAGAAGGGTGCAAGCAGCGATAAAGTGGCCATCTGTGGTAAAACGGGTACAGCCGTGATTGGCACAGCAGCCTCAGGGTATAGTGAGCGGAATTATCAGATCAGCTTTGCGGGTTTCTTCCCTTATGAGAAGCCCAAGTATTCGATGATCGTAGTTGTGCGCAAGCCTGTCGTACCCGAGTATCGCTCAGCCGGAATTGCTTGTGGAGGGGTCGTGCGGAAGGTGGCTGAGACAATCTTTTCAATCGAGAACCGTTTCCCGATAGATTCCTTGCACAGGAGCGAATATCACACCCCACAAGTGCAAGGTGGAAGCAAAGATGCTCTCCTATCCCTCTCTCGGTTGATAGGTTTGCCAATTGATTCATCTATGGCTCTTGATCAAAAAACTACTTTTGTGCGAGCATTGACTGTCAATGGGAAGATTTCTCTTCGCCCTGCGGGCTTGCATAGGAGAGGAATTGTCCCCAACGTGGTAGGAATGGCTCCATCGGACGCTGTTTATCTGCTGTCAAAGTGTGGTTATAGGGCTGTTTTAACTGGAGCTGGCATGGTGCAGGCGCAGTCCGTTCCTGCTGGCAGTAGATTGGCTGTACGTCACAAAGTGCATTTACAGTTAGGGAGTTTTGCAGGCAAGATCGAGGAGAAGGAAAGATCAGAGGGAGGGGGGACGGTTCAAGTTCGATGAAAATGTGCTGTTGTTATAGCTTCATTGTTGTATGACTCTTAGGGAAATAATTCAAGGGCTTAGTCCGGTCTCTGTAATAGGGACTTTAGATGTTTCGATCCGTGCCGTTTGTATTGACTCAAGACAAGTGGAAAGAGGTGACGTTTTCGTTGCTCTCAGAGGAGTGCACGTGGATGGTCATCAATATATTGGCAAGGCGGTTGAAAGAGGGGCTATTTGCATCGTCTCGGAAGAGATACCTCCAGAAACAATTGAAGGGGTTACCTATGTGCAGCTCCATAGCACTGCCCCTGCAGCTGGTCACATGGCTTCGCTTTTGCACGGGAAGCCTTCGGAAAGGATGACCGTTGTGGGAGTGACCGGTACCAATGGTAAGACTACTATTGCAACGTTGCTCTACAAGAGTTTTCAACGGAGAGGTTACAAGGTTGGGTTGCTCAGTACTGTGTGCAACTACATCGACCAAGAGGCCGTCCCCTCTACGCATACGACACCGGATGCCATTGCCCTGCAGGGACTCTTAGCCCGGATGTGCCAGGCTGGTTGTACTCATGTGTTTATGGAGGTTAGTTCCCATGCTGTAGACCAGGATCGCATTGCCGGGATAGATTTTGATGGTGCTATATTCACAAATCTTACACGAGATCATTTGGACTATCACGGTTCTATGCCACGATATATTGAGGCGAAGAAAAAGTTCTTTGATACATTGAAACCCGAGGCCTTTGCTTTGATCAATGCAGATGACAAGCATGCTGCGGTGATGCTGCAGAATTGCCGTGCTAGGCGATACTCGTATGCCCTCAAGCAAGATGCAGATTTCAAGGCTCGGGTGATGGAGTTCTATCCCGACTCGACTGAGATCGTGATTGATAGACGAGAGATAAGTTTAAAGCTCGTTGGGAACTTCAATGTCTATAATGCTCTGGCCGTTTATGCTGCGAATTGTTTGATGGGAGAATCTGCTGAGCAGACTGCTCTGATCCTCTCTGCACTTGAACCGGTGGATGGTCGTTTCTATACAATCTCTTCTCCGCGAGGCTATACTGCTGTGGTCGATTATGCTCATACTCCTGATGCTCTGGTGAATGTTCTGACGACTTTGCGAGGCCTTATGCAAGGTGAAGGGAAACTTATTTGTGTTGTAGGAGCAGGAGGGGATCGGGATAAAGGCAAGAGACCCATTATGGCCAAAGAGGCTGCTATACTCTCTGATAAATTGATCCTTACATCAGATAACCCCCGTACAGAGAGGCCTGAAGATATTCTCACTGACATGAAGGCTGGTTTGGGGAGTGAGGATTTAGCTCACACTTTGTCTATTGTGGATCGAGCCGAAGCCATCCGAGCTGCATGTATGTTAGCCGAACCGAGAGACTTTGTATTGGTTGCTGGAAAGGGGCATGAGACTTACCAGGAAATAAACGGTGTTCGTCAACATTTTGATGATAGAGAAGTGCTGCAACAGTGCTTTGAAGGACAAGTATAATATCAACATTAATTAAGGAAGACCCTCCATGCTGTATCACCTTTTCGATTGGCTTGAGCAATTCTCCATACCAGGGGCTCGCTTGGGACAGTATGTCTCCTTTCGAGCTTCGTTGGCTCTAATCATTGCTCTCGTTTTTGCTACCGTAATTGGAAACAGAATCATCCAGCGTTTGCAGCGTTTGCAAATCGGTGAAACAATCCGAGACCTGGGATTGGAAGGGCAACTTAGTAAGAAAGGAACTCCGACTATGGGAGGAATCATCATCATCCTCTCGATCTTATTGCCGGTGTTGCTTTTAGCTCGCTTGGACAATGTTTATATTCTGTTGATGATCGTCTCCACGATATTACTTGGTCTATTAGGGTTTATGGATGACTACATCAAGGTTTTTCGAAGAAATAAGGAAGGATTGCATGGCCGGTATAAGATCTTTGCACAGGTGAGCCTGGGGCTTGTTGTAGGCTTGATTCTCTATTTGAGTCCGGCTGTGGTAATCAAAGAGAATACGGAGTTGCGTACAAATGGCAACATTGAGCATGTCTCATTTTCTTCGTCGGAGACGAAGTCTACCAAGACTACCATCCCTTTTGTCAAAAACAACAACTTCGACTATGCGGACTTTATCCCGTTCAGAGGGGAGGCTAAGCGGATGGGGGGATGGATCCTCTTTGTTTTGGTGACGATTTTCATTATCACGCTTATCTCCAACTGCGTTAATCTCACCGATGGTCTGGATGGTTTGGCATCGGGATCCTCGGCGATTGTTGGTGTCGTACTGGGGATTTTTGCCTACGTCTCCTCGCATACGGGATTGGCTTCGTACCTCAATATCATGTTTATTCCAGGGGCAGAGGAGCTGACCGTATTCGCTATGGCTTTTGTGGGTGCCACGATTGGTTTTTTGTGGTACAATGCTTATCCGGCACAGGTCTTTATGGGAGATACTGGGAGCCTCACTATTGGCGGTATTATTGCGGTGTTTGCGATCATCATACGCAAAGAGATGCTATTACCAATCTTATGTGGAGTATTCATAGTGGAGGGGCTATCTGTAATCATTCAGGTGGTTTATTTCAAAGCAACTAAGCGGAAATATGGCGAGGGTAGGCGAATCTTTAAGATGACACCTTTGCATCACCATTTTCAGAAGCCGGGTAGGGCTGGTATTGATGCTCGGATCCAGTATCCACTTTCTCCTCTTCCTGAGTCTAAGATTACGGTTCGCTTTTGGCTGATTGGGCTCTTGTTGGCTGTTTTCACAATAGCAACCCTTAAAATGAGATGATAGAACAATGAAAAACGAAAAACAAAAGGTCTTCGATATAGTCGTATTGGGTGCTGGCGAGAGTGGGGTTGGGGCTGCAATCTTGGCTAATAAGCATGGTTTGTCGGTTTTTGTATCCGATTATGGGCAGATAGCCCCTCGTCATCAAGAGGAGTTGGCGAGGTATGACATTCCATACGAGCAAGGTGGTCATTCGCTAGATATGATATGTAATACTCGGGAGGTTGTCAAAAGCCCGGGTGTGGCAGAGACAACTCCGGTGATGAAGGCTGTGCGTGATGCCCACATACCCGTGATTTCTGAGATTGAGTTGGCTTCTCGTTATACTGACGCATACATGATCGGCATCACGGGTAGTAATGGCAAGACGACGACAACGATGTGGCTGCATCATACGTTGCGCTCTGCAGGTCTGGATGTGGGGCTGGCTGGTAATGTGGGCTTTAGTCTGGCTCGTCAGGTAGCCTATGAGCCACATGCATATTATGTGATCGAATTGAGTAGCTTCCAGCTGGACGACATGTATAAGTTTCGTGCGAATATTGCGATCCTATTGAATATTACTCCTGATCACCTTGATCGTTATGATCATAGCTTTGATCTCTATGCAGAGGCGAAGATGCGTATTATCCAGAATATGAGGACGGAGGATAGCTTCATCTATTGGGCTGATGATCCCTACGTAAGTCGCAAAATCGTCGAAGTAGCCCCGAGCATTCGTCTGTTACCATTCTCTATCAGCCGAAATGGGGTAGAGACATCTGCTTTCTTGAATGGGAAAGATGAATTGGAAGTTAGACAGAACGGCTTGTCGAGCTTCTCCATCAAGCGTTCAGACTTGGCCCTCCCCGGGGCGCACAATCTGCAGAATGCAATGGCCGTGGCGTTGGCGGCAAAAGTCTTGGGGATCTCCAATGACTGCCTCTATCAGGCGTTGCATGTTTTTCGCAATGTTCCTCATCGGTTGGAGTTTGTTCGTTCGTTGAGAGATGTGCATTATGTCAATGATTCGAAAGCGACCAATATTCAATCCACGGTGGCCGCTTTAGAGAGCATGACTAGGCCCATTGTGCTTATTTTGGGTGGTACGGATAAGGGAAATGACTATAGTATCATCGAGGAGGCCGTGAAGGAGAAAGCTATTGGATTGGTTTTCTTGGGTGTAGATAACGATAAACTTCACAAAGCATTTGATGGAAAAGTGGCGCATATTGCAGATGCCCGCTCCATGCCTGAGGCCGTCTATAAAGCGACAGAGATGGCGACTGCCGGATCTACGGTATTGCTGTCGCCTTGCTGTGCGAGCTTTGATTTGTTCAACAATTATGAAGACCGCGGAGACCAATTCAGAGCGTGTGCATTGGCAATGAGCTAGTGTGGTCAATTGAGTGATAAAGAGGCTATCATGAGACTGTTTGCAATATCCAAAGATCGCTTGTCGCGAGCAAATTTGTATCCCCCACAAATGTCGGCTAGCTTGGCGAAGCCGCGGATTTTCAAGGGGGATGGCAGACTTTGGTGGATCTATATCATTTTAATGTTTATCTCTTTCGTAGAGGTTTTTAGTGCTTCCAGTACGTTGGGCTATCAGAAGAATTCCATTTTGATGCCTCTTGGGAAGCATCTTTTTTTCCAGATCGTAGCGATCGGCTCGGTCTTTGTCCTTACAAAATGGTTCAGTTCGTATCTAAATAGGCATCAGAGTAAGTTTCGAGCTTTGTTGATGATATTTTATTTGCTTGGCCTCGGAACACAGTTGCTCACTTTCACAGGGATGTCTGTCGAGATCAACGGGGCTTCTCGTTGGGTCGAGTTGATGGGGATCTCATTTCAGCCTTCGGAGATCATTCGTCTGGGGTTGATTGTTGTTGGAGCCTCTCTTCTGCGATTTGTGCGCACGGATAGACGGTACATTGTATGGTATTGGGTAGCAATGTTCGTCCCGATTCTGATGATCGGGTGGTCCAACATGTCCACGTTCGTAATGCTGGGAGCGTTCACTTTTATTTATGCTTGGGTTGGCCGAATGCCTTCTAAGAGTTTTCTCAAGGTCTTTGGTGGGGCACTTGTCATTGGCTTGATAGGTTTTATTGCTCTCACATCTCTGCCTGGAGAAACACTCTCTAAGGTTGTTCCGAGAGCTTCCACCTGGAAGTCTCGTCTAGAGGGATTTGTCTCATCCGATCATAAAGATTTGACGCCGGCGCAGCTTGACTCTGCAAAGTATGAGATCAATGATGATAACTTTCAGGAGCAGCACGCCAAGTTGGCGATAGCTCGTGGCAAAGGGGCGTTGGGCGGTGTTCTTGGCCAGATGCCTGGAAATAGTGTGGAGAGAGATATTTTACCTCAGGCTTTCTCCGACTATATCTATGCTATTATCATTGAGGAATGGGGCCTAGTTGGGGCAATTGTTATTCCTCTGTTGTACATCCTTCTTTTTTTAATCTTGGGAGAGATAGCCAATAGCTCGGATTCCCCGTTTAATCAGTTGCTACTCCGAGGGATCGGGCTGCTCTACGTGATGCAGGCCGTATTGCATTTCATGGTTTCTGTTGGCATAGGGCCGGTGACTGGGCAGACTCTCCCACTTATTAGTCGAGGGGGAACATCATATTTGCTTACTGGGTGGGCAATAGGTTTGGCTATCCTTGTATCTGCTATGGAAGCAGAGCGAAAAAAGAGTGGAGTCGGCTCCATGGATTCAGCCGATGCTCCGAGAGATTTCGATGCATTTGCCAATGAAAAATGTGATCCCCCGACGGTTGAGTAATATACTTTGTTGCATGTGCATGTTATGGAAAGAGTTATTATAAGTGGAGGTGGCACCGGTGGGCATATCTTTCCTGCGATAGCCATCGCCGATACGATCAAGAGACGTTATCCGGAGGCTAAGATCCTCTTCGTTGGAGCTGAAGGTCGTATGGAAATGGAGCGAGTGCCACGAGCCGGTTATGAAATTGTAGGGTTGCCCATCAGAGGTCTTGATAGAAAGCATTTGCTTAGAAATATCAAGACGTGCGTAGATGTTGTGCGTAGCCTTTGGTTGGCCAAGAAGATTATCAAGGGGTTCAATCCCGATATTGTAGTGGGAGTGGGGGGCTATGCCAGTGCTCCAACTCTGAGGGCTGCTCAGGGCTTGGGGATTCCTACCCTTATTCAGGAGCAAAACAGTTATGCAGGGCTCACCAACAAGATCCTTAGCAAGAAAGTAAATAGGATCTGTGTGGCTTATCCCGAGATGGAGTGCTTTTTCCCTGCCGATAAGATTGTACTGACAGGCAATCCCATTCGGCCGCAAATAGCGCAACTTCAGTCCGATAGAAGCGAGGCCCTGAACTACTTTCAATTGCCGGATCAGACTGCTCGAGTTTTGCTCGTTATAGGAGGAAGTCTCGGGGCACTTACAATCAATAAAGCTGTGGCTAATGCTCTTCCGATGATAGCTGAGGCCGGAGTGACCCTGATTTGGCAAACAGGCAAAGGCTATATCGAGCAAATGAGAAAGGAAGCCGAAGCCATACCCAACCTGAACGCGTTTGTTGCAGACTTCATCGATCGGATGGATCATGCCTATGCTTTGGCTGATTTGGTCGTTTCACGTGCGGGGGCCAGTTCGGTGTCGGAGCTATGTCTTCTAGGGAAGGCTTCCATCTTGGTTCCCTCTCCTAATGTTGCGGAAGATCACCAAACTAAAAATGCGATGTCTCTTTCCTCTCGGGGGGCAGCCGTTTTGATTACTGATAGAGAAGCTCCGAATACGTTGGGTGAGGTAGCTATAGATCTCCTGTCTCAGCCCGAGAGGACCGAGCGTTTGGGGCAGGCGGCAAAACGCTTGGGGCAGGCTAACTCGGCCGACCGGATCGTAGATGAAATCGAAGCCTTGCTCCAGCCTTGTTAGGCGAGTAAGGGAAAACGAAGGTAGGAGGGAGGTCTTTTTCCCTACGCTATTGCATGCTTGAAAAGTTTGTTTACCTTTGCACTCGCATTGGTTGAGCAGCCAAGTAGCCCGGATGGCGGAATTGGTAGACGCGTTGGTCTCAAACACCAATGGTAGCAATATCGTGCCGGTTCGATCCCGGCTCCGGGCACAAAGGGGAGGTCTTTCGGTGGTATATCGGGAGGCTTCTTTTTTTTGTTCTTCGGAGAGATTTTATACCCCTGAGGCCGTGATATTTGTCAAGCTCTCCGAACTCTTTTGGTTTGATATTGGGTCGCCCGAACGATTACACGTGAAGTGAGTGAAAACCTCATACTGAGTTGTACGCTTATTTTCTCCTGTCGCAATTTTTCCTTTCACGCGTCGCAGCTTTTGTTTTGACGGGAGAGAATTTTAGCTCCGATACGTTGTAATCCGGTCAAGTAGGCCCAATGAGCCAAAGCCTATTTTCTCTGTCTTGTTTGCTATCGGGGAGACCACTGCTTTTGGGGCAAAGGATGCAAAGCAGTACCTTCGCACCCAAAATACAATCGGCAGGATGGAGACTTCCTCTTGAGTGGAGTCCGATAATGCCTAAAATTAGGAAGCGAAAATATATGATCACAGTTACCGACTTAGCCATGCAGTTTGGCAAGCGAGTCCTATTCCAAGATGTAAACCTTAAATTCCTGCCTGGCAATTGCTACGGTATCATTGGAGCCAATGGAGCAGGTAAGTCTACGATGCTCAAGATCATAAGTGGAGAACTCGATCCTTCCCGCGGACAAATTATTCTCGGGGTAGGGGAGCGGCTATCGGTGTTGAGTCAGGACCACTTTGCTTTTGATGAGTACAGCGTTTTGGATACTGTGATGATGGGGCACAGCGTCCTCTGGGCTATCATGGAAGAGAAGAATGCACTCTATGCCAAGCCCGATTTCAACGATGAGGATGGCAATCGTGTGGCTGAACTTGAGGAGCAGTTTGCCGAGATGGAGGGATGGAATGCAGAGAGTGATGCCGCCATGTTGCTCAGCGGGTTGGGGATCAAGGAAGATCTGCACTACAAGATGATGGGAGAGCTAAGCGGGAAACAAAAGGTGCGTGTCTTGCTTGCTCGAGCCCTCTACGGGAAACCTGATAATCTCTTGCTCGACGAGCCTACCAATGACTTGGACTTGGAGACAGTTGCTTGGCTTGAGAATTATCTCTCCAATTGTGATACGACTGTCCTTGTGGTGAGCCACGACCGCCACTTCTTGGATTCGGTATGCACCCATACTGTAGACATAGATTTCGGGAAGGTGCAGCAGTTTGCCGGGAACTATAGTTTCTGGTACGAATCCAGCCAGCTCGCTCTGCGCCAGCAACAGCAGCAGAATAAGAAGATGGAGGAGAAGCGCAAAGAGTTGGAGGAGTTTATTCGTCGCTTCAGTGCTAATGTAGCGAAGAGTAAGCAGACGACAAGCCGGAAAAAGATGCTTGAGAAACTCAATGTAGACGAGATCACCCCATCTTCGCGTCGCTATCCGGGGATTCTTTTCACCCCCGAGCGAGAGCCGGGAAACAAGGTGCTTGAAGTCAAAGGGCTTGAGGCGCGAACAGATGATGGCGAATTGCTCTTTACCGACCTCAACTTCAATGTGGAGCGGGAGGATAAGATCGTATTCGTGAGCCGTGATCCGAGAGCAATGACAGCCCTCTTCCAGATAATTAACGGCAACCAAAAACCAGAAAAAGGCTCCTACGAATGGGGACAGACGATCACATCGACCTATCTGCCACTGGACAACTCCGAATATTTCAATACGGACTTGAATCTGGTCGAATGGCTTGGTCAGTTTGCCGAGGGGATCAATGAGGTAGATCTCAAAGGCTTCTTGGGACGCATGCTCTTTAGTGGGGAGGATATTCTGAAGAAGGCGAGCGTCTTGAGTGGAGGAGAGAAGATGCGCTGTATGATCTCTAAAATGATGCTTAAAAACGCCAATTGTTTGGTGCTGGATACACCGACCAATCACCTTGATTTGGAGAGTATCCAAGCTTTCAACAATACACTCAAAACATTCAAAGGCAACATCCTATTCGCCAGTCATGACCATGAGTTCATTCAGACGGTGGCAAATAGAATCATTGAGCTGACTCCCAATGGGATTATCGACAAGATGATGGATTACGATGACTATATTACCGATCCGATGGTGGCCGAGTTAAGAGCCAAGTATTATCCAGCTGAAGATTGATGGGGCCCGAAGTGGTGGCTGCTAAATCTCTTCTCGAGAAAAAGAATAAGGGCTGTCCCTTTCCGAGGACAGCCCTTATTCTCTCTATCGGAGCCTCATAGAGCTGTGTTTTTATGGGGCTGCTATGCTTTCTGTTAGAGAGTTCTTTGGATACCTGTGGCGAAGACTTGGAGAAAAGAAACGGCCCGACAAAGATGATCTGCCGAAGCTTCCATGTCTTTGCCGGGCATGCAATTTTGAATCTTTTCCTATCGTTCGGGTGCGAACATCGGATCCCAGGGGGGAAGTAATATTGGTTTGCTTTCAAGGATCTTCAGAACCTTGTCTGTAGCATACTTGCGATCGACCACGATACGGAACGTGTAAGCATCGAACCAATCATCTGTCATGATCAAATGGCCGGCCGCTCCCGAATCTGCTCCCCAGCTGTTCTCCACCATCCACTTGCGCGGTTTGCCATTCCCGTCCAAGTCAACTGCAACCAGAGTCATGGCATGGGTTGAGCCACTATCATAAGTTTCGATACGCTCTTTTTTGTCCATATCGAATTTGATTCCCAGTAGTGATTCGTAATCATAGAGGTTTAAATCGAGATTACCAGTCTTGGGGTCCAAACTTTTGCCGACATCACAGCTGTAGTACAGCATTGTGCTATCTTTGAGAGAAGCGATGGCAAGTTCCTTCAGCTCCTCGATTGGTAAGTTGACATAGGTCCAGTTTTTGCCATCGTAGCTATGTCTGTCGTATTTGATGCTATACAACCGGTGGTAGGGGCGCGAAGGATCGTTCATCACCATGATGAAGTCATTCTTAAGGTCTTTGCCCACAAATTTCTGATAGAAAGAGAGTGGCGTGTACTTGTCTGTGGAGAGGGTCTTCCCAGCTGCATCTTTCATCGTGAACTCGAATTCGGTAGGCGGTTCGCCAAGATTGAATACAAGCACACGATAGACTTGTTTGAGGATATCGACTTTCTGCTTTTCCAGTGTTCGGATTGAGGCTTTGTCTGCGGCAGCTTTGCGGATGCGTATCCCCCCTTGACGGAGGATGCGCGAGAGGATGTGGTTAAGTTGTGCCGTGTTGTTGCTGTTGAGTGTTTCCGGCATAATCGACTTGGGCACAAGTCCGTATTTGAGGATATTGTCCGATATACCCGTGAACTGTCCACCGTCACCAATCGGATTTTTGAATAGCCATGCAACCTCATTGTCGTCGATGCTTAAATCCTTCGTATCGATGATGGCTTGGAGGAAGAGGTTTGCCTTTTCCAATTGATCGTAGAAGAAGCTGTAGTTGTGCGAGAAGTAGAATGAGCCCAAGCCGTATTGCTCAATGATGGGCGCACGCATCACGTTTAGGCCAGTGAAGAGCCAGCATCGCCCACTGCTTTCTTGGTTAGTAATACCTTTGCTTTTCACTCGATGGCTGAAGTTGTCATCAAGCGACTGAGTGCGCTCTCCATTGACTGCAAGAGCCTTCATCCCATTTTTCATTACGGCGTTGCGGACAGCCTTGTCTGCTGCGGACCCTTGATAGCTGGATTTGATCTCCCGGAGCATATCGGTCGATATGCCTCCCTTTTTTTGCGCAGCCAGAGGAGTGACCTGTATGACCAAAGCTAAGGTTGCGAGTGCGAAGACTTGTTTTTTCATTGAATACTTATGATATGTAGTTTGGTTCAGTAAAAGCTGGACTTGTTGCAGAGCCAATGAGATCGTCGGGTCACTTTAAGACGGCAATCGATAGGCGTGTCTTAGATTTAGTCTCAGGGTCAAACACCAATACCGTGTACACCCCGCTATCCACGCGAGTACCATCCTTGTGTCGTGCCTGCCATACCAATCGGTCGTCAATGATCTGACTCTCATAGACCAATTGCCCCTGCATATTGATGATCTTCACGATGCAACCGGCTTTGAGGCCCTCGATGGTGATAGCATCGGGCTGCTCGGGGCGGAGAGGATTGGGATAGGCAAAGATTTTGTCCAGAGCACTGTCTGTAGCTACGTCGCTACCGGTATTAAGAGCCATGAGGCCTTTGTCTGTACCGATATACAGGATACCATTTTTTTCGTCCAGACTGAGCGTCACAACCTCGTCGGAGAGAAGAGGACTGTTCCCCATATTATATTGCCGTAGGATCTCAGTGCAATCTTCATTCATAAGCAATAGACCGTTGCCGGATGTCGCTATCCATTTGTGGTTCAACCGGTCTATGGCGATGGCTTTCACCGGCACATTGTCAAGTACATAGAAGAGGTTCGGCTCTACTCCGGCGACAGGACGCGAAGCTATCGGTGTGCGTTTGAGAGCCATAGCCGGTGAATGTATTGAGCAGAGCCCACTGTTGGATCCTATCCACAAGACACCCTTGCGATCCAGTGCCATCGCATGGAAAATATTGCTTGGGAGCATTTTCCCATTGCGGTCACTGAGAGAAGAGATGTGAACTGAAGCACTTTCTGCACTGGCAGCTCCTTTCAGAGAAGTATCGAAGGCATAGGCTCCGGTTGCTTCGTGGTAGATGGCCAACCAGTGTACATCGCTGCCCGCAGGTATCATTTGCGTGTAGGAATTGTCTGCCCCTATCTGAGGATATTTGGGGACAATCCAATTCCCGTCTTTGTCGAGTACCAGAATTGTTTGAGAAGGTACGCTGTTTTGTGCCATCCACAAGTTGCCTCGGTGGTCATAGCAGAGTGCGCTGACCCGGCAGTAGCCGGTTTCGTTGTCAATGGCAGACTTGAGCGGACTATTGCTTTCGTTGTGTGTCGTATAGTACTTGTCGTTACGAAATTCGATCAGACCTTCACCATGCGTTGCCACGAAGTAATGCTTGGGATCTCTGGGGTCGACTGCGACTGAAGTTGCATCGCGGACTTGACCAACTTCCTTTTGGGTGAAGTTGAGCCACTTCTTACCATCGAAAATTTTTAATCCGAAAGGAATGCCGAAGCGATAGGATCCTCGTGCCCCACTTACAGCAAAGTACCGTCCTTGCGAAAAGGTGGAATAGAAATAACGGTCGTCCACTGGGGAATTACCAGTGTCGATTTCCTGAATTTCGGCATTGGCTCCCTCCGTAGAGAGGTTTAGCCGAGCAATGCCCTCCTCTTTCATTGCCAACCAAGCTTCGTTGGGACTTGAATAGAAAGCAATCCTGCTAGGCCATTTGCACTTGTAGGTTTGATACTTTTCCTCTCCCGCTCGAAAGAGTAAACAGATGCCATCTGCCACGACCATCGTGCCGTGCGGAGAAGAAGAGAGGGAGTAGGCATACTGCTTATGGGGTTGATGTGGCGATATGATGGTATCGGCCTGTGCTGTGTTGAGCTTGTATTGTACCAAACGGTTGTCGTCTAGATGCACCAGTGGGCTGCCAGCGAAAACCCCCAAACCTAAAACTTTATCTTTTGGTGTAATTGGCAAGGGGAGTACATGCCAATAAGAGGGATCCTGAAGGTTATCTGTCTCCACTCCCTCGCTCAATTGGCCATCGAAGAATGCCCATATCTTATCTTTTTCCGGGAGGGCTATGTCCACGACATTTTTACCCTGCAGATAAGTGGATAGCACGACCGCTTTTGTGGGGTCTATTACGACAATACCGAAACCTCCGGCCAGATAAATCCTGCCATTGCCGAAACTCATGCGGCTGAGTGATTTATTCATCAGTCGGCTATTGTCTCGGATGGCCGTGAGATTGGTCACCGCGTCGGAAGTCAATAGGTCGATGTTGCCGCTTTTGTAGTAGATGACTAAGGTTTTGGAGCTTTGATCGTAGCCGATGTCCTGTATCTCTGCTTCGCTTAATCCGTTGGTACGATCGTAGTAGCGAATATCAGTCGGGTCGTTTTTTGCAATTGAGTAGAGGGCTCCACCTGAGGCAACACCGAAAACTCGGGTGTCTGCATCTGCAACAGTGGAGGTGGATGTGTAGGAGAGGTGGGTGCGCCATTGGCTCTGAGGCTGTGCCCAAAGAGAACTTGCATAGAGCAAGGCGATTATGGCTATGCCCAGCTGGGTAAGAGTGTGCCGGATAGGTCTCATACGCCCAGGTATTTGGCCAGAGCCATGACAGCCCTTGCTCTATGGCTGATGCGATTCTTGTCTTCTTGTGTCATCTCGGCGAATGTTTTTGGATAGCCCTCCGGTTTGAAAATTGGATCGTAGCCGAATCCGCCTTCTCCCTGCTCTGCCAATGTAATTTCTCCATCAACTTTTCCTTCGAAGAAGTGTGTCCCACACTCGTCTATCAATGCAATCACTGTGCGAAAGTGAGCCTTGCGAGGTTCGGCTACCTCGGATAGAGCGTGTAGAAGTTTAGCCCGATTGTCGGCTGGTGAGCAGTGCTCTCCAGCATAACGAGCGGAGTAAACCCCGGGAGCATTGTCTAGAACTTCCACTTCCAGCCCCGTATCATCGGCAAAGCAGTGGACACCATATTTTCTGTGGATATATTGAGCCTTCAGGAGAGCGTTGCCTTGGAGCGTATCGGCTGTTTCCGGGATGTCGTCGTGGCAGCCCAATTGTTCGAGACTGATGACCTCGTATTTCCCCGCCAGTAGCTTCCGCACTTCATCGAGCTTATGTGGGTTGTTGGTCGCAAAGATTAGTTTATTCATTACATTTGTCCGTTGTGCTTCTTGGCTCTGTCGGATGCCCGAGAGATGTAGTGCCAGGGGCAAAAGCATTCAGAGCAAAAATACGCATTATTATGAACATGCTCCAAGCCGAAGCGTACTGCCTCTCGCTTCCTCTCACGTCTGAAGACATGCCTTTCGATGACGATACGCTCGTCTTTCGAGTTGCGAATAAGATTTTTGCATTGGTTTCCCTCTCTGCTCGTCCAACTCGTTTGTTGCTAAAATGTGATCCCGAGTTGGCCATAGATTTGCGTGAGAGGTATCGGGCTGTGGAGCCAGCTTTTCACATGAATAAGAAGCATTGGAACCAAATCTACATTGAGTCGGAATTGGGAGACGAGATGATTCGAAAGCTCGTCCTACATAGCTACTGCCTCGTGTGCAAGGGATTTTCTGCTGCTTTTCGTCGAACTGAAGGTTTGGATACGATTCAGGATCCTATGCTTACTGCTGAATGACCTATGCCACACGAGTTGCTTCGTTTTGTTTCACTGCCAAGCACCAATAGTTATCTGAGAGAGTTGTTGGTGGAGGGTGGGTCGTTGTGTTCTCCCACTACGGTTGTTGCCCAGGCTCAGCCTCAAGGCCGAGGACAGCAAGGTAATACTTGGTACACGCCCGATGGGCAGAACCTCACCCTTACGACCTATTTACGCCCTCATACCCTTCACCCAAGCGAGCAGTTTGCAGTATCTGAGTTGGCCGCCTTGTCTGCATTCGACACTGTATCTCCTTATCTTCCTCAGCCCGAGGCTCTTCGTATCAAGTGGCCAAATGACCTCTATTATCAGGACAACAAACTGGGTGGGATTCTTATTGAGCACAGTATCACCGCCTCCTTGATTGACCATTCCCTCATTGGGATCGGGATTAATGTGAACGAAGAGTCTTTCCCAAACTCTCTTCCCAACCCTGTATCCGTGAGGCAGATCGTGGGGTATGAATTGCCGATAGAAGAGTTGTTGAAGCGGTATTGTGCTTTGATCGATTCTTCCCTGCCGCTTCTTGATACTCCCGATGGGCGCGATCAGCTGCATCGATCTTATGTTGCTCGCCTCTATAGGCGAGATGGCTATCATCTCTACACAAGTCAAGGACGCACTTTCCGAGCCCGGATTGAAGACGTGCTGCCTTCAGGGTTGATTTCTCTTGTGGATGAGGGTGGTGTTCGTACGACTTACGCGTTTAAACAATTGCAGTTTGTCCTCTGATCATGGAGAATAAGACCATGATCTCGTACCCTTTTCTCTTTTATCTTCCTTTGTTTTGCATTCTGTGAGGTAGGCTATCCATATGTGTTTGACTCCGCGTAGATTGGCTGATGAATTAGGTCTTCGATGAAATTCCGACGCGTGAGAGCAAAAATTCCGCCATGTTGGAGATTTTGCTCTCACGCGTCGGAATTTTGATCAGATCGCGTCGGATTTAGTTTTCAGTGCGAGGGGGTTGATCTCTGTGCTGTTTCTCTTTCTTACCTGTTCGAAGATGAAGTTTACCCTTTCGTTATCTCGGGTTTTCCCGCATTTCTCACTCTCTGGCGTTCTGTGCAAGTCTTTATTGTTACCTTTGGGGCCAGATTAAGGAATAGACCGTCGATTTTCACTTGCTATAACGATGAAGAATAAGATTGTCGAGAAAGAATATTTCTCACCCAAGGTCGTGAAGATGGTGGTGGAGTCCCCTCGCATCGCTAAGTCCAGAAGAGCAGGACATTTTGTGATTGTCCGTGTCGGAGCAAAGGGTGAACGAATCCCACTTACGATTGCCTCGTCCGACCCCGAAAGAGGTACGATCACACTGGTAATTCAGGCCGTAGGGCGGTCTTCTCAGAAGATCTGCGCCTTGGAGGTGGGCGATTGCATAGATGATATTGTAGGCCCATTAGGCAAGAGCACACACATAGAGAAGGTCGGTACTGTAGTCTGTGCTGGCGGTGGAGTGGGAGTAGCTCCGCTACTCCCGATTGTAGAGGCTTTTCACAAGGCGGGCAATCGGGTGATCGTCGTTTTGGCTGCCCGGACGAAAGAACTGGTGATATTGGAGGATCAAATGAAGGCCAATAGTGACGAGGTGATCGTGATGACGGACGATGGATCATATGGTAGCAAAGGTCTTGTGACCGAAGGCGTTGAGTCTGTGATCCAAAGAGAGAAAGTAGACCTCTGCGTTACGATTGGACCGGCTGTGATGATGAAGTTTGTCTCATTGCTTACGAAGAAATATGAGATCCCCACTATGGCGTCTCTCAATACGATCATGGTCGATGGTACCGGCATGTGTGGGGCTTGTCGCATTACGGTCGATGGGAAGACTAAGTTCGTATGTGTGGATGGGCCGGAGTTCGATGCTCATCAGGTAGATTTTGATGAAATGATCATGCGTCTTGGCGCTTATAAGGGTTTGGAGCAATGACACAGACAACTCATACGGTTACGCGTAGGGCCGAAGTTTGGCGTGAAGAGCTGCGCAATCAAATGAAGAATAAGGAGCGTATGCAGCTGGAGCGGGTGAAGATGCCCGAGCTAGATGCTGCTTATCGAGCTACGAAGCTGACCGAAGAGGTCAATCTCGGTCTCAGCGTAGAGCAGGCAATGGCCGAGGCTCGCCGTTGCTTGGATTGCCCAAAACCCGGCTGCATGGAGGGCTGCCCCGTGAGCATCAATATTCCCGACTTTATCAAAAATATTGAGCGTGGGGAGTTTGGTGAGGCAGCATCAGTCCTGAGGGAAACGAGTTCTTTGCCTGCGGTCTGTGGGCGAGTGTGTCCTCAGGAGAAGCAGTGTGAGAGCCGTTGTATCTATACGACAGGTCTGAAAAAAGAGGCCGTGGCAATCGGCTATCTTGAGCGATTTGCAGCTGATTATGAACGTACACACGGCGAAATAAAGGTGCCCGAGATGGCTGAGCCAAATGGCAAAAGTGTCGCGGTTGTGGGCAGTGGCCCGGCAGGGTTGTCATTCGCAGGCGATATGGCCAAATTAGGCTATAGCGTTACCGTTTTCGAAGCGTTGCATGAGATCGGCGGAGTACTCAAATATGGTATTCCCGAATATCGGTTGCCAAATGAAGTGGTGCAGAGTGAGATCGATCTGCTGGAGAAGATGGGGGTCATCTTTGAGAATGATACCATCATTGGCCGTACTCTGAGCTACGACGACATCTTGGAGATGGGTTTCTCCGGGATGTTTGTAGGCAGTGGGGCGGGTTTACCCAACTTTATGAACATACCGGGAGAGAACTTAATAGGGGTGATGTCTTCTAATGAGTACCTCACTCGCGTCAATTTGATGCATGCTGCAGATGATGATAGCGATACTCCCGTATTCAAGGGAAAGAGTGTTGCTGTGATCGGAGGTGGGAATACAGCCATGGACTCTGTACGAACAGCTAAAAGACTAGGTGCCGATCGAGCTATGATCGTCTACCGCCGTTCCGAGCAAGAGATGCCGGCCCGATTGGAAGAGGTGAAGCATGCCAAGGAAGAGGGTGTAGAGTTCCTTACGTTGCACAACCCGATCGAGTATCTCTCCGATGATAAGGGGAAGGTGCGGGCTATGCGATTGCAGAAAATGGAATTGGGTGAGCCGGATCAGAGTGGTCGTCGCAAGCCCGTGGAGATTGTAGGTGCTATCGAAGAAATTGCCGTAGATGAGGTGATCGTGAGTATCGGTGTCTCTCCTAATCCTCTTATCCCCCGTTCTATCGACGGACTGCAGATCCATCCTAAGGGTACTATTGTAGTGGATGAAGATAACCGCACAGCTATTCCTACCATCTTTGCCGGAGGGGATATTGTGCGTGGAGGAGCCACTGTGATTTTGGCAATGGGTGACGGTCGCAAAGCTGCTGCCGCGATGCATGCTCAACTAAGCAAGTAAATCAGTTGTCTTGAGGAGTGGCTCATTTGGAGGTGTCCCTCCCTTCTGTAGACGATAACACTGCGAAATAAGGTGACCGGCCGCAGATTTTGTCGAGATCTGTGGCCGGTGTTGTCTTTTGCCTACCTACAGTTAGCTATTTTGCTTTGTGAGGGAAGGCCGATCCCTGGATTACTCGCCTCAAGATATGGCAAAAAGAGGTATCCATCGCAGAGAAGTAGTACCTTCGCAGCGCAGTAAGGGTAGGCCCTGTCGTGTTACCTTGTTGCCAAGTGTACAAGAATAAATTTGTGTCATCATTGGCCGTCTTGGACGGCTCCTTTTGTGTTGGATCAATGGATTGGATCAGTAATCTTGTTAATGGGACCGGGATTGCCCACAATCTCATGCTCGTTGCGCTCGTTGTCGCCGTAGGTATTCAGTTGGGTAAGGTTAAATTTTTTGGAGTTTCTCTGGGGGTGACGATGGTTCTCTTCTTGGGAATTTTGCTGAGTCACTTCGGGTATGTGATGGAGCCTACTGTCTTGCACTTTCTCAAGGAGTTTGGTCTTATACTCTTCGTGTACTCAGTAGGTTTACAGGTAGGGCCTGGTTTCTTTTCATCACTGAGGAAAGGAGGCCTCTCTCTCAATCTGGTAGCCATGGGTATCGTTTTTCTTGGAGTTTTGACCACCCTGGTTCTGCACTTTGTTACTGGCTTGAATATGTCTACTATGGTAGGGATTTTGTCTGGGGCCGTAACCAATACCCCGGGACTTGGAGCTGCCAGTCAAGCTTTTTCGGATATGTACGGGGAGACAGACCCCAATATTGCTTTGGGCTATGCCGTAGCTTACCCATTGGGAGTTGTAGGGATTATTACGTCGATGATCGTGATACGCTCTGTTCTGAGGGTAAGGTTGGATAGAGAGCAGGCCCGTATCAAGAAAGAGGAAGAGGACCCTTCCAAAGATGTAATGGCTCTCTCGCTTTGCGTCTCCAACCCATCCATTTTCGGGAAGACTGTGGCAGAGATGCATGGCTTGATTGGTGACCACAAATTTGTCATCTCGCGCCATTGGGACAAGGAGGCCGATACTGTATCCATCGCCAATGGAAATACAGAGCTCAACAAGGGTGACCGAATTTTTGTGATCGCTGTGCCAGAGGAATTGGAGGTCGTGAAAAATTTTGTCGGTGAGGAGGTGAAGATGGATCGTAAGCAATGGATTCCAACGGCTTCCGAGCTTGTAAGCAAACAGGTCATCGTGACCAACGGGAAAATCAATGGGAAGAAACTAGGGTCGCTGCAACTGAGACAGGTATACGGTGTTAACGTGACCCGGGTGAACCGCTCGGGGGTGGATATGGTCGCTTCCCCTTCCCTCCCTCTACTGGTTGGCGACCGTCTGTTGATTGTAGGAAGTGAGGCTGCTCTGCCTAGGGTTGAGGAAATGATTGGAAACTCGGAGAAAAAGCTTTTGTCGCCCAATTTGATGGGCATATTCCTGGGTATTGCAATAGGTGTCTTTGTGGGCAGCATACCTCTTCACTTCCCAGGGATTCCTCAGCCTGCCAAGTTGGGGCTTGCCGGTGGCCCTCTTATTATTGCTATTTTGCTCAGCCGGTTTGGATACCGCTATGGGCTCATCACTTACACGACACAGAGTGCCAATCTAATGCTTCGCGAGATTGGGATTTCGCTGTTTCTTGCCTGTGTGGGACTGGGGGCCGGACAAGGATTTGTCGATACGATACTCAATGGTGGCTGGCAGTGGGTTGGCTATGGGGTGATCATCACGGTTTTTCCGTTGCTTGTGATGGGAGTAATTTCGATCAAGTGCTTGAAGGTAAATTATTTCACCTTGATGGGAATTCTCTCTGGGGCCATGACAGATCCTCCTGCTTTGGCTTATGCTAACTCGGTGGCTGGTAATGATGCTCCGGCCATAGGCTATGCTACAGTTTATCCTCTGACAATGTTTATGCGTATCCTTACGGCTCAAATGCTAATCTTGTTATTCTGTTAGAGGCGCATACTACACAGAGTTTCGTACTTTTGCGTGCAGTTTTCAACTAATCAGGTAAAACGTAATAATGAAGAACATCCTTATCATTGGCTCTACCGGACAAATTGGTTCGGAGCTAACAATGGAACTAAGACGCCGCTACCCCAACGGCAACGTGGTGGCAGGGTATATCCCGGGTGCTGAGCCCAAGGGCGAGTTGCTGGAGAGCGGCCCGTCTGCCGTGGTCGATATTACCAATGCCACACACATCGCGGAGGCTGTGGATAAGTATCGGGTGGATACGATCTACAATCTTGCTGCACTCTTGTCTGCCGTGGCGGAGAATAAGCCACAATTGGCGTGGCATATTGGTTTAGGAGGCTTGTTCAACACGCTTGAGGTGGCTCGTGAGAAGAAATGTGCCGTTTTTACTCCGAGTTCTATTGGGGCTTTTGGGGATGATACGCCCAAAGACAAAACTCCCCAAGACACGATCCAGCGTCCCAAAACAATGTACGGAGTTACCAAGGTATCTGGCGAGTTGCTTAGCGACTATTATTTCAAGCGTTTTGGTGTGGATACTCGCTCGGTCCGTTTCCCTGGGCTGATTTCCAATGTAACCCCTCCGGGCGGTGGTACGACAGACTACGCCGTAGATATTTACTATGCCGCGGTGAAAGAGGGTCGCTTCGTTTGTCCGATTAAAGAGGGTACCTACATGGACATGATGTATATGCCCGATGCCTTAAATGGGGCAATTGAATTGATGGAGGCTGATCCTGCCCGTCTTAAGCACCGCAACAGTTTCAATATAGCATCAATGAGCTTTGCTCCCGAGCATATTGCCGCTGCGGTGAAGAAGATCCTCCCAAATTTTGAAATGACGTACGAGGTTGATCCTCTCCGTCAGGGGATTGCAGAGTCTTGGCCTAATTCCTTGGATGACAGTTGTGCTCGCGCTGAGTGGGACTGGGCTCCCAAGTATGATCTGGATAGTATGTCGCAAGATATGATCAAGGTTCTCAAGGCTCGTTTCGGCAAGTGAGTTTGATCTTCGGGTTGTAAGGAATACAAAACTTGGAGGCTACCCATCCATTCTGTGTTGGTTGGGTAGCTTTTTATTTTTGCTGCTTTGGTAATTCTCCCTTATAATCTCCTGATTCCTTTTCATCTCGATTGGTACGCACTGCAGCGCACTCGGCAATCTCTTTCTATTGTTGCCCATCGTCCCTTTCGTCTCTTCTCTTTTCTTTCTTCGACACGCTTTATTCGAGAGTTCTTCATATCGGGCATTTTTGCCTGATGGTATGTTGTGGTCCTGGTGCAGCGCAGGCGATGAACAACAAAAGCCTGCGAATAGGGCTGACTTGTCCCCTCGCAGGCTTCGATTGATAGACTAGATTGTATTTCGTGCTTGTCGTTTCGCTGAGATACTCAGCCTTGGCGATGTTCAGCTTTTGCCCAAAGGCTTTTCATTGCCTGCTCTTCTTGCCGTACACGCACAATTATGAGACAGGCATATAGGGGCAGACCGATAGCCAACGTGTACCAGGCATTGCAAAGTAGGGCGACCCCGACAAGCTCCGGAATAATATTTAGGAAGTAGTTCGGGTGCCGTACTGTTCGGAAAAGGAAACTTGTTTCGAGACGCTGGTCGGGTACAATATAGAGTTTGACTGTCCATACATCGCGTAGTTTGTAGATCACGTAGAACAGCATCCCGTAGGCAAAGCCCATCACACAAACGCCTGCAATGGAAATATCGTTGAAGGCAATGTCGGAAGCATAGGCCTCGTACAAGGCTGAAAAATAGTAGGCAATATGTGCCAACGTTAGTAGCAGAGAATTGAGTTTGCCATGCTGTACTGCTCCCTTCTTCAGGATGCGCTTTTCATTGCGAATGGAATACGAGAGCGAAATGAGCCGAAGGGCAAAAAAGAAAACGAACGTACTAATGATGTATTGCATAGTTAATAAAAATTGGATGATCTGTGGTGGCTGAGGATTATTGTTTACGGCTTTGTGCACTTGAAAATAAGGATCGAATGCTCGCTCCGCACGTAGGTATCCGGCCCAAACATAGAATGGAGTTTCTCCTCGGCTTGCGCCTTGGTATAGTGTGGGGGTAGGAATAGGCCTTTTCGGTTTAACACATTCCTTACGATCCAGTCGCTAATCCGAGACTCCCCCTTGACGTAAAAACATCCGCAGAACAAGCCCCCAGGTTTGAGCACTCGGTACACTTCGGCAAATGCACGCTCCTTGTCGGGGAAGGCTTGAAAGCCATTCATCGATAGGACACAGTCGAAGGCTTCGTTCTCAAAGGGCAATTCGCCAATGTCACCCTGTAAGAGAGTGAGATTCTCTATTCGTTCTTGCTTTGCCCGAAGCTCTGCCAACTTGATCATCTCGTCGGAATAATCCAGGCCTGTGATCTGGGCATTGCCCATCCGAAGATACTTGGAGGCGGTAAATACAGCTGTGCCAACGGGTACATCAAGGACTGTCCCGCAGATGCCATTGGGGATCATCTCCAATACCTCGCTAGCAACCCTATTGTCATCAACCCTCCACAAACCGTGCATATAAAGGCGTGACCACCACTTGCGCCCCGTGAGTACGTCATCGTAGTGGCCCGTTAGTTTGGAATAGGCATTTTTCTGTCTCATTTCATTTCTTTCCCGTACAAGTGTGCCCATCAGTAGACGAGAGGCGCTGCAAGGTATATGTTTTTTTGCAATCGGATGATTTGCCTTATCCCATCTTCGATACAAACTCTCTCAAAATCAGGTATAAACAAAATAACCGTGAAAGGAAATCTAGTTCGGATAGGAGGAGAAATAGGGCCTGAGATCGGTAGAATTATTGTTGAAGGGAAGGCTTTGGTTGAAGTTTGCGGTCTGTTTTCCTTTCCTATGGTGAAATAGGGGGCGAAAGCACAGAAATCTTACCTTCTTGCAATCCTCTATGAATCGGACTTCTGAGAGAACAAAAAACCTCACGCGTCGCAACAGTTATTCTCTCGGGAGAGAATTATTTTTCTGACGCGTGAGGTTTTTTATTCTCTCCTGAGACATTTTCCACCACTTCGTGCCCTCTCGTTTTCATACGCAGTATTCGTGTCGCTGAGGCTGCCGACCCGCGGGGAGGCCTCGGCAGTGTTGCACAGTAACAAAAATCGTCTTACCTTTGCTCCGCATTTCGGGAGAGGGTGTGGTGCATCCTCAGTATCGAGAGGCTTTGGATTGTCTCATGGTGTAATGGTAGCACAACAGGTTTTGGTTCTGTTTGTCAAGGTTCGAATCCTTGTGAGACAACGAGTACGGGGCGTTTTGCCCCTTTTTTATTTCTCTCCTCCTCCGTTCTCTGCTTTTTCCCTCTTTCTTAATCTCAATAGGGTTTCGGCATTGCGCTTTAGTCCCTCGAATCCGGCACGCTTGACTGCTGAACCGGCAAACAGCTGTTGGTAGATCTCTTCGTTGAACTCGCTTAGATTGTCATAGTTAAGGCTGAAAAGTTCGGGTTTAGGAGCAAACGCCTCCACTGTTGTGGGCGAGGCGAAGCGGTTGTGAGGGCAAACGAGCTGACAGGTATCGCAGCCGTAGAATCGGTTGCCTATCAACTCGGCTTCGCGCTCTGGTAGAGCACCAGGTTGCTCAATCGTAAGGTAGCTGAGACAGCGTAGAGGATCGAAGCCTTCGTCGGACAAGGCTTTTGTGGGGCAGGCCTTGATACAGCGATGACACTGACCACAGCCAAACGGTAGTGGAGAGTCGGCGGGAAGGAGTGTCGATATGAACAACTCGCCCAAGACGAAGAAAGTGCCTTTGCGCGGGATGACGATTAGACCACTCCGTCCTCTCCATCCCAATCCTGCACGGACTGCCCAATAACGTTCCAGGATGGGGGCCGAGTCCGCAAATGATCGACCTTGAGCTTCGGGATCGATCTCTGTACGGATGAAAAGGAGTAGTTTGTCGAGCATCCTTTTGACTACCTTATGATAGTCTTTCCCATAGGCGTAGTAGGCAAGTTGTGGGGCATCCGGAGATTGGCGCAAAGCTGGATAATAGTTGAGGGCAACAGATATAATTGAGCGTGTGCCGGCCAATAGCTGAGTGGGGTCTGTGCGAAGTTGATGATTTCGATCTAGATAGGACATCGTGCCACAGCGGTTGCCGGCAACGGCCTCTCGGTAGGCCGCAGCTATAGAATCAGGCACGGCTTCGGCTCGGGCTATCCCTACCGCAGAGAACCCGAGAGACAAGGCGTGCTCCTTGATTCGTTGTGCAGCATTTTCCGGACTAACTGACTGAAGCATGGGGCGGTTAGGGGAAGTAAATGTGCTCCACCGGTATTTGGATTTCACCTACATCGAGCATCGCATTTATCAGACTCAGACTGTGGTAGTCTCGCCACAAATGATCCAATGGGATTGGTTCGAAATGGAGCGAAGAGGCAAGCTGAGCCAAGTGCGTGCCATAGAGAAGCGGTTTTGCCGGGGTGTAGAGGAATTGTTTGGGGGTATTGAGGCGAGATAGGAGCACATTGGCGTAAGAAATATCCGTCAGCAAGCCGTCTCGGCAAATCAGGATGTCTTCATCCGCAGCACAACCTTGCCTTAGAGATTCAAGTGCATAGCGGTCCAGCCACTTGTGTTCATAGTTCAGGTCTGTAGGGGCTTCCACGATTCGTAGAGCCCGTAAAGGTTTGGGATGGTAGGGGGTAAAGGAAATCTCCTCGATGCCTTTAGCCGAATACACGATGCGACATTTGCAGCGAGACCGGCGTAGCGGTTCGGGACAGAGAGAGGCAAGGTTAGGTAAGGTCGGGGAAGATAGAGGCGCGACAGAATGGGCCATGCGCATCTTGTGATAGGAGAGGCCTTGGGGTCTGCCTTCCCTTATGCAGATTGTTTCAAGCAAAAGTCTCATCAGAAAGGGAGGTAAACTTTTTGCTGAGTCTCGGCATATTCGCTCTGCTCTTGGCTGTGAACGGTGATTCCTCCACCAGAACGGAAGATAAACATAGGCTGGTCGGAAGTGGATAGTCGGGCTGCCTGCTCTTCATCCATCCCCTCGACCAATTGCTCGACGTAGCGTATCATCACGGCAGAGTGGAGTGAAGCCCCATCGAAGTACCCGAATACACCGGAATAGAATCCTCTGGGTTTTCCTTCGGCCTGGGCTATGGCGTCCATTGTTGCCTGTTTGGGTGCACCACTGATGGACCCAGCCGGTAATAATTGGCGGAAGACCGATCCCCAACTTTGTAAAAACTGTTCTTGCAACCGACCGCTGATTCTGGAGCTCATCTGCAGGATAGGGCCATGGTTGGTTTCAATGCGATCGGTGTATCTGAAGTGATCAACTTGTACTTGTTCGGCAACTCGACTTAGATCGTTGCGTATTAGGTCTACAATTGTGTAGTGCTCGGCCAATTCTTTCGGATTGCTTTTGAGTAGGGTCTCGGCCTTCGGCAATGATGCGTCTATTGTGCCCTTCATCGGGCAAGACGATATCCGGCCATCGGCTGATATATCCACAAAGGGTTCGGGAGAGAAGCAAACTAAATGGTTTGGTATGTGGAGCTTATAAGGAGCAAGGGCATAGTCGTACACTTCGGTGAGTGTCAGTGACATATTAACGGGGGTAGCGACTGTCAGATTTGCGAGAAAACTATCCCCACGACGCAATGCCGTTTGAATTGTCTTGAACCGTTGGCTGTAAGTTTCTATCGGCTCGGGGTATGTGTCGAAAGAGTAGTCTTTTGCACGTTTCACCCCAGTTGCATTTCCCTCTCCTCTAATCGAAAAACGTATGTCGGCTTGCTCCAGAGGGTGAGTTACGAAGTAGGCGCGTGAGAGTTCGTAGTCTAAGACAAAGACAAAAGGGGTCTTCTCTCGGACCGCTTTGTCCATTAGCTCCATGGCTTGATTGGCCGAAACAGACAGTAGTGGCATAAGCAAAGATTTGCGAGCAAAAGTAATACCTTTGGGGCGCAATGCGAGACGTTCTATTTGTAGACAACCGCGATTCGTTCGTGTATAACATAGTGGAGCTGTGGAGGCGCTTTGTCAATAGATCGCTTACGATTCTCTCGATAAGCGAAACAGAGGGCGTCGATTTGCGTCGGTTTGCGGGTATTCTACTTTCCCCCGGACCGGGTTTGCCTTCGGAGTTACCCTCTTTGATGCGCCTCATAGACGACAATTGTCACTTAGTAGTTCCGCGTCCGCTTTTGGGGGTCTGTCTGGGTCACCAAGCCATTGCTGAGTATTTTGGGGCTCGACTTAGATGCCTTGAGACCCCTTGTCATGGCATGTCTTCTGCGCTTGCGAAGGTGCGATCCGAGGGAGTTATGCAGCATATCTCCGAGGGTGAGACGGTGGGCCGATATCACAGTTGGGTGGTCGATACGGAGAGATTGCCTGAATGTCTCAGGCCTTTGGCTATGAGCCGAGAGGATGATCAACTGATGGCTTTGCAGCATTGCCATTTACCCCTGTGGGGTGTTCAGTTTCACCCCGAGAGTATCATTACGCAAGGAGGAGAGAGATATTTGCTCAATTGGGCCCGTATTCTTGCAGAATGAATTAGCCAACTAACACAAAGCGATATGGATTATTTTGACAAGGCAGATCTGGCGATCACCATTTGCGACAAGGAAGGAAAGATCATCGAGATGAATGAGCAATCCAGGCAGGTCAATCTCAAACCTGGGCAGGATCTCATCGGGTCAAATGTTTTGGACTGTCACCCCGAGCCGGCCCGCTCCATGCTGAAAAAAATGATGGAGGAAGGGCGGAAAAATGTCTACACAATAGAGAAAGGAGAGATCAAGAAGATGATTTACCAGATACCGTGGTACGATGCCGATGGTCAGTATGCGGGTTTTGCAGAGTTGTCGATGATTATTCCTTTTGACATGCCACACAAAATCCGGAAACCAAGAAATCCTTCTGCGCAAGACACGGCAAACTGAAGCTTAGCTTCCACCTAATTTTGCACTCGAATCCGGTAAAAATTATGGGTTGTAACGGAATATTATCCTACATTTGCCTTTGGAATATGTGTCTGGGCCGGAGTCCCTTCCTCGTTTTTGCCAAGGTAGGGAGGACTTGCTCCTCGGTGAAGAGGAAAGCGCAAGTAAAAGAATTCTTTGGGGGCAGGGAGGCTGCGGACCGTGGTAGATTGAATAATTAATCACTAATCATAGTAAAGCGATGAAAAAGACTTTTATGTTGATAGCAGCGACCGTGCTGTCTATGTCATTTGTACTTAATGCGCAGAGCGATCGCAAGGTCGGGTTTCGTGTTCAGGCGGGTCTCAATGGCTCCAAGATCACGCAATTTGCAGATGGTACTCTGCTCCCGGGCTTCCGTGCCGGTGTGGCTGTCGATCTTCCAATCCAGGACGTGCTGTCAATCAGACCTACTCTGCTTTTTCAAAGTAAGGGTGAAGCAATTCCTCTGACTGCAGGCAAAGCTGACGTGCGCCCTATGTACGTAGAGATGCCTATTTTGCTCAACGTGAACATGGGTGGTGCAGAGAATCTCAATTTCTACGTCAATGCAGGTCCTTACATTGCTTATGCTGTGTCGGGCCAGGTAGTAGGGCGAAGCAAGTCTGTCCTCTTCGAGGGTAAGCAAGGAGTGAGTGTAAGCCAGGATCTCTTCAAAGGGATGGAAGGTGTAGACGAGGATGGCCAAAAGCAGGAAAACCTGACACCGATGAATAGACTGGATGCTGGTCTCAATGTGAACTTTGGCGTAGAGTGCGGGAAGTACTTCTTCGTAGAAGTAGGTGCCGAATATGGTTTGCTTAACTCTACTAACCATGTAGAACTGAGCTACTGGAAGAAACACACGCCTGAGTATCGCGCCAGTCACAATGCCTCTGCCCATCTCTCTCTGGGTGTGAAGTTTTAATATTCTAAGCCCCCTCCCTTGCTTTTGCTGCTCCCTTTTGAGGGTGCGGTGATTGCAAGACAAGTAAAGCCCGATCTCGCTGAGTGTGAGGTCGGGCTTTCATATTTTGTTCGCTTTTTTGTCTTTCCCCTTTTTTTGATGCCAGTTCCTTTAGTCAAAGAATGGAAAGCGATCACTGTAGCACAATGGTTTTCGATACCTTCCTTGGCGAGGTTAATGTAGCTCGGTATGTTTGGGAATAATTGATTGTAGCGAAAGAACTAAAGGTGCGCCTGGTAGGTGTTGTGAAACCGAGCAAGAAAGCCCTGTGAGTGCATCATTTTGCTTTTCGTACTTTTGCGAGGAATAGATTACGATGATATGAGATTTGACGAGTTTGATTTGACCGACGACGTTTTGGATGGTTTGGATGCAATGAACTTTTTTGAGGCCACTCCCATCCAAGAGGCGACAATCCCCCTGATCCTGGAAGGGCACGATCTGATAGCCTGTGCGCAGACGGGCACAGGTAAGACGGCCGCCTATGTGTTGCCGATCATCAGTGAGCTGAGCAAGGGTACTTACCCACGCGATGCGGTGAACGCCGTGATTATGGCTCCGACTCGTGAACTGGCGCAGCAGATAGATCAACAGATCGAGGCTTTCTCTTATTTTTTGTCTATTTCGGCTGTGGCTATCTACGGTGGTACGGATGGTATCGCGTGGGAGCAGCAGCGACGTGGGATGGAAATGGGAGCAGACGTCCTGATCGCGACTCCCGGTAGGCTGATCTCGCATATCAATATGCAGTCGGCGGATCTATCCAAGGTATCGTTTTTTGTATTGGATGAGGCCGACCGCATGCTCGATATGGGGTTTTACGACGACATTATGCAGGTTTATAAGCAATTGCCTCCAACCTGTCGTACTTTGATGTTCTCTGCCACAATGCCTAAGAAGATACGCGAGTTGGCAGCCGGTATCCTCAAGAACCCCAAACAAGTTGAGCTGGCTATCAGCCGCCCACCCGAAGCAATCACTCAAACTTGCTGCATTTGCTACGAACAGCAGAAACTTGCCATTTTGCTGGATCTCTTTCGTTCTACTCCTCCTACGCGCACCATCATTTTCTCCAGTTCCAAGCAGAAGGTTAAGGATCTAAGCTATGCCCTTAAGCAGAGAGGGTATAATGTGGCACAGATGCACTCCGATCTTGGTCAGGCGGTGCGTGAGCAGGTGATCAGGGACTTCAAAAACCGAGCTATTGATGTTTTGGTTGCAACGGATATTGTGGCGCGGGGAATTGATGTAGACAACATAGCTGTGGTGATCAACTACGATATACCGCATGACCCTGAGGATTATGTGCATCGAATAGGCCGTACGGCACGCAACAATGAGTCGGGTTTAGCGATCACCTTTGTGAGCGAAGACGAGCAGTACGAATTTGGAAAGATCGAATCCTTCCTGGGTAAAAAACTCTACCAACTGCCTGTCGCTCCAGAGCTGGGACAAACACCGGCATATGAGCCCGACAAAAGACGAAATAGTCGAGGCAATGGCGGGCGCAACCGCTCCAACGGAGGATTGAGACCTAGGAATAGAAAGTTTCGTCCGGAACGAATGGAGGCGCAGGGTGATGGCAATTCATCTGCCCGATACACGAAAAGAGTCGGAGGAAATGCTCGTAAAAGGCCAAATCATCCCTCCAAAGAACAACGTCAAGACAAGTGATCGTTATTTCGAACTAGTAGGGGGGCCTTTTTCGCTTGGTATGCCTGTGTGTCTCACGTGCATTTGTGGGTTTTTATGCTATTGAGCTATTGTGTTGATTCTTAATAAAATACCCCATTCTGTTGGGTACCCTAATCTTTCCTGAATGAGTCAAGGGAAAATCTGATAGGAGAAAATAAATATTTCGACGCGTGGAAGCAAATGTTCCCACGCGTCGCAGTTGATGTTCCCACGCGTGCCTCTTTTTGACGCGACCTAAGTAAGTTGAAATCTCAAAGCTGTGAAGCCCGAAAGATCTGTGAAAGCCGGCCATAGTCGTTTGTCTTGGTTTTGTTATCTTTGTACCGATATATAGGACCGTCAAAATAGGATTATCGATAATATGATTGAGGAAAGGAACCCAGCCCAACCCGAAGAGGAATATTCGGCCGGTAGTATTCAAGTTTTAGAGGGCTTGGAGGCCGTGCGCAAGCGTCCTGCCATGTACATCGGAGACACGGGTGAAAAAGGTTTGCACCATCTGGTTTACGAGGTCGTGGACAACTCTATCGATGAGGCGTTGGCCGGCCATTGTACGCACATCGAGGTGTATATATGCCCGGATAACTCCATTCGGGTCAAGGACAATGGCCGTGGTATACCAGTGGATATGCACGAGAAGGAGAAGAAAAGCGCTCTGGAAGTTGTGCTTACGGTGCTTCATGCGGGAGGTAAGTTCAATAAGGACAGCTACAAGGTATCCGGAGGCTTGCATGGTGTGGGAGTTTCGTGTGTAAATGCTCTCTCTACCTATCTCAAGGCCGAGGTGCATCGTCAGGGGTATATTCACGTGCAGGAATTCGAGCGAGGTAAGCCGATTAGTCCTGTTCGCAAGGAGGGATCTGCATCAGATACAGGTACAATCATTACGTTCAAACCTGACGATACGATTTTCTCAACGACAACTTACGATTGGCGCATCCTCTCTGGACGTCTCAGAGAGTTGGCGTTCCTCAACGCTGGACTGTCTCTCACCCTTATCGATGAGCGAGAGATAGACGATCAGGGCAACCCCAAGAGAGAGGTCTACTTTTCCGAGCAGGGACTCAAGGAGTTTGTAACGTATCTGGATCGCTCCAAAGAGGCTCTTGTGGGCGATATTATTCACCTTGTAACCGAGAAGCAAGGCATACCAGTGGAAGTGGCTATGACCTACAACACCACTTATCAGGAGAATGTGTACAGCTATGTCAATAACATCAATACGATAGAGGGTGGTACACACTTGGCTGGCTTTAGGCGAGGACTTACTCGTACTCTCAAGAAGTATGCGACCGACTCCAAGATGCTCGACAAGGTGAAAGTCGAAATTTCGGGAGACGACTTCCGTGAAGGGCTTACGGCTGTGGTAAGTATCAAAGTCGCCGAACCGCAGTTCGAAGGACAGACCAAGACAAAACTTGGTAATACCGAGGTAATCGGGGCTGTAGACATGGCTGTGGGCGAGGCTCTTGAGAACTATCTTGAAGAGCATCCCAAAGAAGCTAAATTGATCATAGACAAGGTGATCATCGCAGCGACCGCCAGGCATGCTGCACGCAAGGCTCGGGAAATGGTGCAGCGCAAGTCTCCTTTGGCCGGTGGCGGCTTACCGGGGAAATTGAGTGACTGCTCGTCCAAAGATCCGGCCATGTGTGAGCTTTTCCTTGTTGAGGGAGACTCGGCCGGTGGCACAGCTAAGCAGGGGCGAAATAGAGAGTTTCAGGCAATTCTTCCTCTTAGAGGTAAGATCCTCAATGTGGAGAAAGCCATGCCACACCGCGTGTTGGAGAGTGAAGAAATACGCAATATCTATACAGCGTTGGGGGTCACGATCGGGACAGAGGAGGATAGCAAGGAACTTAACTTGACTAAACTCCGGTACCATAAGATCATTATCATGACCGATGCCGATGTGGACGGTAGCCATATTGCTACACTGATCCTCACTTTCCTCTTCCGCAATATGAGACCTCTGATCGAGAAAGGGTATGTTTATATTGCCACTCCGCCTCTTTACCTTTGTCGCAAGGGAAAAGAGCAACAGTACTGTTGGAATGAGAAGCAACGACATGACTTTGTGTCTCGTTTTGCAGAGGGAGACGAAAGCAAAGTGCATATCCAACGCTACAAGGGTCTCGGTGAAATGAATGATGACCAGTTGTGGGAGACGACAATGAATCCGGACAATCGCACTTTGAGGCGCATCACGATAGAGAATGCACAGGATGCAGACGAGGTCTTCTCTATGCTTATGGGAGATGATGTGGCACCCCGACGCAGCTTTATCGAAGAGAACGCTACATATGCCCGCATTGACGCCTGATAGGGACTTGTATGACAAGGTGGAGCAGACTCGTCGATCTGCTCCTCCCTGTCACTTGCCCCACTGCAGCTCCGAGAGAGTACGCATCGGCATATCCGCGAACTACAACGAGTCCCTTGGATCTTGTATCAGCAGAGCGTATAGTGATGCTGTAACCAGAGCTGGAGGCATTCCCTACCTCCTTCCACTTACTGATGATCCAATCCTTATCGGGGCTTATCTCGATGACGTAGACGGGTTGCTCCTGAGTGGAGGAGATGATATTTTTCCCTATTACGTGGGGGAAGATGCCGCTGTTGGATTGGGAGATGTTAGTCCTGAGCGAGACCGCTATGACTTACTACTGATTAAATTGGCTGCCAAGCGGAATATCCCCGTCTTAGGCATCTGTCGCGGCCATCAACTCATTGCAGCAGCTTTTGGTGGCACTCTCTATCAAGATATCTACACACAGAGTTGTACCCCGACTCTTAATCATAATCCTCGACTTCCTCGCTCGCAGTTTGCTCATTGTATAGCTATACAGGAGCCGAATAGCGTTTTGGCAAGGCTCATGCAGGGAAAGGATACCCTCTGGGTCAATAGCCTGCATCATCAGGCCGTGAAGACTATTCCTCCCGGCTTTATTGCAACGGCCGTCTCTGCAGATGGGATCAACGAAGCAATGGAGGCTTATCCGGAAAAGGCTATTCTCTCAGTGCAGTGGCACCCGGAACAAATGATAGCGGGAGAGGCTGATAGAGACAGTCAACAGGCGTTGTTTGATCACCTGGTCTCCGAGGCAACCTTGTACAAGCAGGCGCGAGCTGTTCACAGAAACGCCGTCGTGGTTGATTCTCACGTGGACACTCCGATGCATTTTGGTGGGACATTCTCTTTCGAGACGGACACCGATTGTTTAGTCGATCTGCCCAAAATGCAGGCAGGGCTGGTCGATGCCGTCCTTATGGCAGCTTACTTACCGCAAGGTGAGCTTAGCGAGGATGGATTTGCCGAGGCCGAACAGCAGGCAAATCGGCTTCTGGAGGGGATCCATCGGATAGTTGAACGGGCGAAGGATAGCCTGTGCATTGCAAGCTCTCCCGAGGAGATCCGGCTCGCTAAGCGTTATGGCCGAAAAGCCATTGTCCCTGCGATCGAGAATGGCTACGCAATCGGTGGTAACTTGAGCCAGCTCTACAAGTACAAGGAACTGGGGGTGACCTACATTACCCTATGTCACAACGGGGATAACCAACTGTGTGATTCGGCCGTTCGCTCCTCTGCTACGCATGGTGGACTCAGCCAATTCGGACGCTATGTTGTGGCCGAAATGAACCGTTTGGGTATTGCCATCGATGTTTCGCATGCGTCAGACCAAACGATTCTAGATCTTTTGGAGTGTAGCAAAGCTCCTGTGTTTGCCTCTCATTCGTCAGCCAGAGCTTTGGCTGATCACCCTCGTAATTTGTCGGATGAGCTTATCCGCAAGATTGCTGACCGAGGAGGCGTCATACAGGTGTGTTTGTACTCGGGATTTCTTCGGGAAGACGCCAACAATGCCAACCTATACGATGCTGTAGATCATATCGAGCATATCATTGGCTTGGTGGGTGCCGAAGCTGTGGGGATCGGAAGTGACTTTGATGGAGGAACCGACCTCATTGGATGTCGCAATGCTTCCGATCTTATACGTCTCAGTGTCGAACTCCTTAGACGGGGTCACAGCGAAAACGAGCTCAGGGGGATCCTTGGTGGCAATTTAATGCGTTATCTCTCCCTCGTTCAGGATCTGGGTCGTAAATGGATGCCTGTCGATGTGTAGTAGAACCTATAGCAGATAAAGAACCGAAATAATCCACTAAACAGTTACAATTATGGCAGAAAACAAGGAGAAGCTCCTCAGTGACTTCCCGCCTATCACCACTGAAGAATGGGTTGCCAAGATCACGGCAGACCTCAAGGGAGCCCCATTCGACAAGAAGCTGGTATGGCGTACTCCCGAAGGGTTCGACTTGAATCCATTCTACCGAATGGAGGATATAGAGAGCCTGCAATCGGCTAAGAATCTACCCGCTCAGTATCCCTATGTGCGCTCAACACGTATGGATAATGAGTGGACCGTGAGACAAGACATTAGTGTTGAAAATCTTTCCGAAGCGAATGCCAAAGCTCTGGATTTGCTGCAAAAGGGCATCACGGCTCTCGGGTTTAAACTGAAAAGGGATCATACGAATGTAGAATCCTTGCGCGAACTGCTCAAAGGGATTGTCCCCGAGGCTGTCGAGCTCCACTTTAGTTGTTGTCAATCGGTTGTAGTCAAGCTTACTCAGGCTTTAGCCGAGTATCTTACCTCCGTATCTAAGGAACCTGAGAACTGCAAGGGATCCATTAACGTCAATGTCTTTAAGAAGCAACTCGTACGAGGGGTAGCTAAGAAGGACTGGCCCATGCTAGCTAAGGATGTTCTTACCGCAGCCAAACCCATACCGAGCTATCGAGTACTTCACGTGGATGCCTATCTATTGGCTAATGCCGGTGCCTACATCACTCAGCAGCTCGGGTTTGCCTTAGCTTGGGGACAGCAGCTGCTTGATACGCTTACAGACGAGGGCTATTCGATTCACGAGATAAGCAAACGAATCCAATTCAATTTCGGTGTCGGTACCAACTATTTCATGGAAATAGCGAAGTTCAGAGCTGCGCGTTGGCTTTGGGCGGAAATTGTGGGTGCTTATGGTGATGAATATAAGGGTGAGGCTGCCAAGATTTACATGCACGCTGTGAGTACGACTTGGAACAAGACAATCTACGACTCCTATGTCAACTTGCTCCGTACGCAGACTGAGGCAATGTCGGCCTCGCTGGCTGGTGTAAATTCAATCACAGTCCTGCCCTTCGATAGCATCTATCGGCAAGGCGATGATTTTTCCGAGCGTATTGCTCGCAACCAGCAGTTGTTGCTCAAGGAGGAGTGTCACTTTGACAAGGTGATCGATCCCTCTGCTGGATCCTACTACATCGAGCATCTTACAGATTGCATTGCCGGTGAGAGTTGGAAACTTTTCCTTTCTGTTGAGGAGGAAGGCGGATTCTACAAGCAGGTAAATGAGGGGAAAGTGCAAGCTGCAGTGAACGTATCCAATCTTAAACGTCACGAAGCTGTGGCTCGGCGTAAGGAAAGCCTTTTGGGAACAAACCAGTTCCCAAACTTTACAGAGCTTGTAGCAGACAAACTTCCAGAGCAAGAGACTAAGAGCGGGGACCATGGCTGTGGCTGCGGAGGATGCAACAGCACAATCGAGCCACTTAATTTCGATCGAGGAGCGTCCGATTTCGAAGATCTTCGTCTTTCCACTGAGCGTAGTGGCAAAGCCCCTACGGTCTTTATGCTCACCATTGGCAACTTGGCCATGAGACTTGCTAGATCGCAGTTCTCTTCCAATTTCTTTGCTTGTGCTGGGTACAAGCTCATCGATAACCTTGGTTTCGAGACTGTACAGGAAGGTGTGGATGCAGCCCTCAAGGCCGGAGCAGATATCGTATGCCTCTGCTCCAGCGATGATGAGTATGCGACCTACGCAATACCTGCCTACCAGTATCTTGCCGGTCGGGCTGAGTTCGTTGTAGCTGGGGCTCCCGCTTGTACCCCCGAGTTGCAGGAAGCAGGGATCAAAGATTTTGTGAATGTAAAGTCCAACGTGCTGGAAGTCCTGCGCGACTTCAACCGTCGGCTTGGTATGAACGCCTAACTGCCGAATTGTATGAAACCGAATTTCAAAGAAATAGATATCAAGTCGGCGGGCTTTGTGGCTAATAATGCAACGAAGTGGGCCGAGGAAAACCATATAGAGACTAACTGGTGCACTCCGGAGCAAATTGACGTGCGCCCGGTATATACGCAAGACGACCTTGAAGGTATGGAGCACCTGCATTACGCTTCCGGTCTGCCTCCTTTCCTCAGAGGTCCGTATAGCGCAATGTATCCACTTCGTCCTTGGACAATTCGCCAGTATGCCGGATTTTCTACAGCAGAGGAGTCTAATGCTTTCTATCGTCGCAACTTGGCTTCCGGTCAGAAGGGCCTTTCTGTCGCATTTGACTTGGCGACTCACCGTGGATACGATGCCGACCACAGCCGAGTGGTGGGTGATGTAGGGAAGGCTGGTGTGTCTATTTGTTCGCTTGAGGATATGAAGGTCCTTTTCGACGGCATTCCACTCTCCAAAATGTCGGTATCCATGACGATGAATGGTGCAGTGCTGCCTGTACTGGCCTTCTATATCAATGCGGGTTTGGAGCAGGGAGCAAAGCTCGAAGAGATGGCCGGTACGATTCAGAATGATATTCTGAAAGAGTTTATGGTGCGCAATACCTACATCTATCCTCCCGAATTCTCAATGAGAATTATTGCCGATATTTTTGAGTACACCTCCCAGAAGATGCCCAAATTCAACTCCATTTCTATCTCGGGCTATCATATGCAGGAGGCTGGGGCCACGGCCGATATTGAGATGGCCTATACGCTTTCCGATGGGATGGAGTATTTGCGTGCAGGGATCAATGCCGGCATTCCAGTGGACAAGTTTGCACCTCGTCTTTCTTTCTTCTGGGCAATCGGCGTGAATCACTTCATGGAGATCGCCAAGATGCGTGCTGCACGGATGTTGTGGGCGAAGATTGTCAAGAGTTTTGGGGCAGAGAATCCCAAGAGTTTGCCTCTGCGTACACACTGTCAAACATCCGGTTGGTCGCTCACAGAGCAAGATCCTTTCAACAATGTAGGTCGTACCTGTATTGAGGCAATGGCCGCTGCACTGGGGCATACGCAATCTCTACACACGAATGCACTTGACGAAGCGATTGCTTTGCCGACCGACTTTTCGGCTCGTATCGCTCGCAATACGCAGATTTACATTCAGGAAGAAACATTGGTTTGCAAGCAGATCGACCCTTGGGCCGGTTCCTACTATGTAGAGACTTTGACCAACGAGTTGATGCATAAGGCTTGGGCACATATCCAGGAGATTGAAAGCATGGGTGGTATGGCCAAGGCTATCGAGACAGGTCTGCCCAAGCTGCGTATCGAGGAGGCAGCTGCACGTACGCAGGCCCGGATCGACTCCAACCAGCAAACGATTGTGGGTGTAAATAAGTACAGACTGGAGAAAGAAGATCCCATTGATATTTTGGAGATCGACAATACGGCTGTACGCGAGCAGCAGATCGCTCGTTTGAAGGATTTGCGTAAAAATCGGGATGAGGCTGCGGTAAAGGAAGCCCTTGAAGCGATTACCAATTGTGTGCGTACGAAGCAGGGCAACTTGCTCGACCTGGCTGTAAAGGCAGCCGGTCTCAGAGCTTCTCTCGGTGAGATCTCCGATGCTTGTGAGTCGGAGGTAGGTAGATATAAAGCTATAATCCGAACAATTTCAGGCGTGTATTCATCCGAATCAGGGCACGACAAGACGTTTGATCGAGCCAAGCAACTCGCGGAAGAGTTTGCCAAGAAAGAAGGCCGCCAGCCTCGTATTATGATTGCTAAAATGGGACAGGATGGCCATGACCGCGGAGCTAAGGTCGTTGCTACGGGCTACGCCGACTGTGGTTTTGACGTAGATATGGGGCCTCTTTTCCAGACTCCGGAAGAGGCTGCTCGACAAGCAGTGGAGAATGATGTGCATGTGATGGGGGTTAGCTCTTTGGCCGCTGGTCACAAAACACTCATTCCTCAGGTGATAGACGAGCTTGCTAGGCTCGGTCGCCCCGATATCCTTGTCACGGCCGGCGGTGTAATACCGGCCCAGGATTATGACTTCCTTTACAAGGCCGGTGTGGTTGCTATTTTTGGTCCTGGTACGCCTGTGGCTTACTCTGCAGTCAAGGTCTTGGAGATTTTGTTGCAAGACTGATATTTCTCTATCAGATGAGACAAGCGCGAAAGATCATTGTTTGTGGCGAGTGTAAGCTCGTCGAAGTGTATTAATAAGTTGAAAGCCGCGGAGAGAGACTACTCTCCGCGGCTTTTGTTTGAATCTCCAACTCCATCTTTCTCTTTTCAGGAGGGAGGTTTGTTGTCGTGTATTATTCCGAGAAAATCTCACGGGTTACAATTTTTATTCTTACACGGTCGAACAAAAACTGCGACGCATCAGAATAAAATCTCCGACGCGTCGCAGTTTTTGCCCGACCCTAGGGCTTGATTTTCCCTACTCGTAGTTGTGTTTTGGCGAGACAGTCAGGTCTCTAGCTTTTCCCGGCCTTTTGTTTGCTCCGAATGTGTCGAACTTGTATAGGAAATGCAGCATAAAACTCCTTCCGAGGGCATTTGTCCATTCTTCAGATACAGTGAGAGGGGTATTGACTGTTCGAACGGCTTTCCCCTGGTCAAGCATATCGTAGCCTTTTAGTCGTATTGTCGCACGGTTGTCTTTGAGGAAGCTGTACGAGACGAAAGCATCCCAATTGAGTGCTCTGTTTTGGTAGTTTTCGCTGAATCCGGCATTTGTATTGTACTGGATATCCGAGCTGATCGATAGACCAAAGGGCAGATTGAACGTGAGTTCGTAACCGATCATGTACTGTTGGGTATTGACTACATTTTTTGTGAGGGTTGTGTTGGCAATTCGATTCCACAGGAGTTTCCCATTGAGCGAAGTGTACAGGAGACTGTTTTGATAGACAAGGCTAAGTCTGTTGTGGTTCTCAAGACTTTGAGATATGTTTTTTTGCCCATTTATATAGCTTGGAATGCTGGAGTACCTTCCACCGAGGCTTGCGCGCAGACTCATTCCTTTGGTGATAATAGAAGATGTGTAGGACAGATTACCCCTAATCATGCTGCTGCCGGCCCCATTGACATAGCTCAGTGTGCGCTTGCCTGTACTGGAGTCGTACTTGCTATCCGAAATGATTGCGTTCATCGTGTACGAGGCAAATAGGGATGCATGTAGAGAGGCTCTACGTTGAGAATTGGAGAGTTGCACTCGGCCAAACACGCTGTGAGTAAAAGCCGGCTTTAATTGGGGGTTGCCAATCACTTCGAGCAGCGGATTTGTATCATCTGGCATGGGTACGAGCTGGCTGAGTTGAGGCTGTACTGTACGTCCACGATAACCGATACGTACAGATGTCTGTCGCTTGGGGTTGTACGTGTAGCTGAGGACCGGAGCGAAATTGAGGGTATTGATCATTGTGTCAATACCAAATGCGCTGGCCGAGCTTTCACGTTTGTTGTGAGTTTGACTGGGATTAAGGCTAAATCCGAGGGTGAAGTCGCTGTTCTTCTGGATATATTTGAGGTTGATCCCTATTGTTTGGGTGACAAAATTGTTCTTGAAGAGACCTTGCTTTTCTTGAATTTGAGATCCGATATTCGGGTCTGCAAATTGCTGCCAGTCTCGATCGTTTTCTCGACGCTCACCCCTAAGACCGAAAATTCCTTGTGTGAAAAAGTTACCGGCAAGAGGTTCGACCCAGGATAGTCTGAGGCTGTATCTTAGACCTGATATGTCATTGTTGTCATACCTCGTTTGGTCGCTTCGATCGCTGTAGTGGAGGGCCTTTTTTTCTTCTCCGCTAAGGGATAGCCGTAGCATTGAGGATAGCGTTCGTCCGCGATTGTTCAGCCTTCTGCTAAAGTGCATGTTGTGCGAAGTGAGCCATGCTCGACTATCGGCTGTCATCCCAAACTGCCCTTTGTTAATAAGCGATTCCTCGTCTTGTCGAACTGTCTGGTATTCTCCCTCGTAGAGCCTTCTCCCTACATTCATCTTCAGAGAAGGAGTGTAGACAAGTTCTGTGATGCTGTCAGGCTTCCAAACTACGCGAAAGTCTGTGCCGGCATTGTGTCTGAAGCTACGGTCAATGGATTTATCCGTCTGGTGCGTATTCCCTTGAGGTAGGATGTTGGTGGTCGTTTTCTGGGTTGTAACGAGTTGATCCGCATAGCCATACTGACCATTCCCATTTATGTTGACGAAAGGATTGAGATCAAGTGAAGTGTTGATACCGGCAATCGCAGACTCTGTAACGCCAGCATCGGGATCAATGGTAGGGATTTGCTCTGGGGAGGCTAATCCCAACCGCTTCTCTCTTGCTCTGGCATCTTGATTGATGAAAGAGCTTTGCTCCATATCGATGTCAAGGTCCGTGAAACTTTGGTTGTTGGAATTGTTTGCAGAGGCAATTACGGTAAGCTGAGATTTCTCGCCAAGCCTGTTGATGATTGTCCCCACTTCGTATCTATTCGTAGTGCCATACCCTCCGTACGCCGATCCAAATGTGCCACTGCGTAGTTCTCTCTTTGTTGTTAGATTGATCACGCTCTCTTCCTCCCCATCATCGAATCCGCTCATACGTGCCATGTCGGATAGTCTCTCCAGCACTTGAACCTTGTCAATCATGTTGGTTGGAAGGTTTTTACCAGCTACCTTGGGGTCTCCGGCAAAAAATTCTTTTCCGTCAATGAGAATTTTACTTATCTCCTTGCCATTTATCTTGATCTTACCACTTTCATCGATTTCAGCCCCCGGGAGTTTCTTGATAAGGTCTTCAAGCATGGAACCCTCATTCATCCCATAGTTGGCTGCGCTGAACTCTAGGGTGTCCCCACGCACTTGCATATCGGAGGCTAAAGCCGTGACCGTAAGGGTTTGCAGGGTATGTGTCTCTTCTTTTAGTTCGATGCGGCCGAGTTTCCAGTCGTTTGTTTTGCTTAGATCAAGCTCCTTCTCAATGGTTGTGTAACCGATGTAAGAGATTGATAGACGGTATTTACCGGCTCCAATATTCTTGATCGCGAAAGATCCATCAGTGGCCGTGGTTGCACCGAAATTCCGGTCTCTGTTTTTGAGTTGTACGTGTGCTCCTATAATCGCTTCACCTTGGGTGTCAACTACTGACCCCGTTATGGTGTGGATGGAAGTTTGGGCTTTAAGAGATAGGCCCTGGCCCATGTCGAGCAGACAACAGAATCCAGAAAGAATCAATAGGCTCCAAATCTTAATTCTCATGCTAACTTGCTTTCCTTATGTCTCCAATGCCGGCTGCTGAGGAGCAAAGCCAGTTCTTATTGTTTGGTGTTGAGGGTTAGGTGTTGTTTATTCGCCTTTTGTGGGGGCTCTCATTTGAGTGCAGCTTCCTCCGTCTTATGCCACCTTACCTTTGCATTCATCCGGTCACCAGAGATGAGTGCAAAAGTGTGGCGGGGGCTGTTGTCAGAGGAGCCTTGCCCTATTGAGTTCCTCCTCTTTGGGATTTGGACCGTATTTGTTGGGGCCGAATTGGCCATCTGATGCCAGCCAAATGATCAAGATGATCCCAGTCGCAAGACCACTGATAGCTGCAAATACAGTGAGTAGTATTGCGAATATCTGCATATCCGGCATCTCAAAGAGGATTACTCCGACAATCATAAAAATCAGAGGAATCCATCCCATTAAGGCCCACCACCCACTTCGTCCGGTGTCGTGTAGTCTGCGCACTGCAGCAGCGAGAGAAGGAAGAATCGAGCCTAACCTGAATAGCGAAAGAACTATGTACATCAAGGTATAGACACTTCCCGCCCCGGCAAGCATTTCCCAGTTGACATATCCCATCGCTCCTCCGGAGATTGCAGTCCCTATTCCCGTGATAAACGTCAAGATTTGCAGAGCAATGAAGATCAAAAACTGGAATAGAACAAATCCCCAGTATTCTCTTCTCCTAGCTCTGCCTTTGAAATTTGCGTATTGCTTCCAGCAGGATTTCCAATGATCGAATAATGACTTTTCCATAGATGTTGGTTTAGTATGATTTAATACGTGAGTTGATAATATCTCTCATGGCTACCTGCGTACAATGATCAGGGAGAAGTAGGGAAAGGGACGAGATAGGATTTCTTGTTGATCGGTGGTGTGGAATTCTTCAGAGTACCCAATTGATTCGAAATAATGCCAAGATAAGTGTGGACCTTGGTGTATAGCTTCCTTGATTACATCGGTTGATTGTGAGCATTTCATTAGTACGACTGTCGTACCACTCTCTATCTGAGAAAGAAGATGCTTGGCCGAGGTGACAGACGGAAGGATGAGTAGAGACTCTTCTCCCTCTGTAAGGATTACCTTCGCCAAGGCCGCTGCTGCCACGAAAGCCGGGATACCGGCCGTGCGTACCGTTTCGACACCTAAGTCGTTTAGTCGCCCGAGTATATAGCCAGAGCTGCTATATATCCCAGCATCTCCCTCGGCTGTGATGGCTATCCTCTTTCCTGCCTGGTAGAGTATGCTTGCCTTCTCAGCTACCATATCATAGGCTTGAAGGGCGGGTTCGCGCTCTTTCGACATCGGCAGGGTATACGTTTGGATTTGCTCGGGATGGATCCCTACCGCCAACATGATCCGCCTGGCTTTGCTATCTCCGGCCACTGTGGCCGGACAGAAGATATAGTCGGCTTCTCGGAGTCGCTCCAAACTTCCCAAGGTCAGGTCGGATGGAGCTCCGGGGCCTAGAGGTACAATACACACGGGAGATAATAGTTTGCTCATAGGATCGCATTTGTGCCCTAAAGATACACAAGAAAGGTACGGGAAGAGGCCGAGCAATCAGCAAAAGTGGAAGATTGCTCGGCCTCATCGAGTGATATGGACTTATTTATTGATGTAAGCAATGCCTTGCTCTAACATGCGGATTTGATCGCCAAGGCCGTGCTTTTTCAGATCTTCTACTGTCTGTTTTACGCAGAAGTCCCCTGCTAATCCTGCCACACAGATGAGATCTGCAGCGCGTAGGTAATCAGGTACATCTTTGTCAAAAGCACTGTATTCATCGGCTTGGCTTGTCGTAGCCTTCTCTAAGTAGTGGATGGGAATGCCTCTACGGTTCAATTCGGCCAAAACTATGGCCAAAGGGTTATAGATAGCTGCCCCCACGGTATAACGCACGCAGTGAGCCGGCCACAGCCCTCCTTGCTCTTGGAAACTGCAATGGTCCATTGTGTGCTGATCCATTGTCACAACGATACCACCGATCCTCGCCTGCTCGTCTCGCAGAAACGAGGCCAGCCAACCAAGGGCCTTGTCGGCCCCAGGTACGGCAAGAGATCCATCCACAAAGTCGTGCTGCGGATCGACAATTAATACGAAGACCCCGTTTTTCACAGCTCGAGATCTATGTCATGGGCTTCGTGCCAAGGCAATCCTTGCTTTGCCACCTCCTCCATAAAGGGATCTGGGTCGAAATCCTCCACATTGTAGACACCCGGCTTTCTCCATAGGCCCCGGAAGAACATTAATGCCCCTGTCGTGGCTGGAACCCCTGTGGTGTAGCTAACGCCTTGCGCCCCTGTTTCCTTGTAAGCTGCCTGATGGCTACAGTTATTCCATACATAATAGGTTTGTTCTTTTCCTTCCTTGATACCTCGTATACGACAGCCGATAGAAGTTTCTCCGCTATAGTTTTCTCCTAGTTCTCCCGGGTCGGGCAATACAGCTTTGAGGAACTGGATTGGTACGATCTCCACGCCATTGTACAACACGGGGTCGATGCGTGTCATCCCTACATTCTGCAGAACTCTCAGGTGAGTAAGATATTCTTGTCCGAAGGTCATCCAGAAGCGTGCTCGCTTGATTGTCGGGAAATTCTTCACCAGGCTTTCTAGCTCCTCGTGGTACATCAGATAAGACTCTCTGGCTCCGATATTGGGATAGTTGAGAGCCTTGTGTATGGAGAGCGGATCGGTTTCGTGCCAAACCCCATTCTCGTAATATTTACCCCGTTGAGTGATCTCGCGGATATTAATCTCCGGATTAAAATTTGTGGCGAAAGCCTTGTGATGGTCACCTCCGTTGCAATCGACGATATCGAGGTAGTGTATCTCGTCGAAGTGATGTTTGGCTGCATAGGCTGTGTACACGCTGGTGCATCCTGGGTCGAATCCGCAGCCAAGGATAGCTGTTAGGCCAGCCTGACGAAATCTGTCGTGGTAGGCCCACTGCCAGCTGTACTCATATTTGGCTTCATCGAGGGGTTCGTAGTTGGCCGTATCCAGATAGTTGACTCCGCATTTGAGGCAAGCTTCCATGATGGTGAGGTCTTGATAGGGCAGTGCCACATTGATTACCAGTTCGGGTTTGAAGCTCTCGAATAGTCGGCAGAGGTCGTCTACATTGTCTGCGTCTACGGCAGCTGTCCGTATCCTTACATTCTTAATTTCGGAGGCTATCTTGTCACATTTCGACTTGGTACGGCTTGCCAACATGATTTCCGTGAAAGTGTCGGCATTCATCGCCACTTTCTTTGCTACCACGGTGCCTACTCCTCCGGCTCCTATGATCAGTACTTTTCCCATTTTGTCTTGGTCTATTTACTATTGTGTTATCAGGGGAGCTGCCTCTTCTTTCGAGCAGCAACTACCGCAAAGATAATCCAATTTGGGGCTTCAGGCTTGGATCCGTATTTGGATGGCGAGCTGAAGCCCCAAATGCAATCAGTAGGGATGGACCAGTGGTCCTCTACAAAGAAATCTTGCACTCGATCCCGAAGCGCAAAGGCTTGGCTTGCTGCTTGAATTTGTTGCCCAAGGATTCGAAATAGAATACGGTGTAATCCGCATTGTTTAGGTTTTGTCCCCAAAGTGATATCGTGGCTTTTTTGATGGTAACACCGATTCGGCCGTTTAGTGTAGCATAGAGCGGTTGCTTCACCGTGTTGGATTCATCCCAATAGATCTCCCCTGCGCCATTGAGATCCAAAGAGCAAAATATGCGCTGGAAGAAGTGATAGGGAAGAGTCTTGTTGTAGTTGAGTGAGAGGGCATAGGTATGTTGTGGAATGAATGGTACGTATTTGCCTCGGTAGTTGAGGGAGCGCACTTGGCCGTTCTCCTTTTTCTCTGTCTTGTAGTCTACGAATTCAGCGTGTGTGAAACCGTAGTTGAGTATTGCCGTAAGCCCTGGAATTAGCATGGCCTTGATCGATGCCTCTGCTCCGATGCTGCGCGAATGACCGGCATTGACGAGCATGCGTCCTGTGCCGTTGTCTACGAAGCGAGTGAGTTGCAGGTCTCGTGTGTCGGTGACAAATACGGAAGCGTCGGTCGCCAGTTGGCCTCTGATAGCCTCCCAGTGCATCCCTATTTCATAGTTGTAGCTATTTTCCGGCTTGAATGCAATTGCTCGTTTGATCTCTTTGACGACTGGCTTGAGAGGTTTCTTCATCACGGTATTCATCAGATCGCTTTGCTGTTGTTGCATGATGAGATCGGCAAAAATTTGCTCGTTGAATCCCCCGGCTTTGTGTCCCTTGGCGAAGCTGAAGTAGGCTGTAAAATCGCTTGTTGGGCTGTACTTGAGAGCAACCTTCGGCAGCAGTTGCAATGAACTTTGAGTTTCGCTCCCTTTCAGCCGGCTCGTTACGCGAAGAGGAAAGGACTGCCCGCCGACTTTGTTTGTGATGTTGATCGGGAATGTGGCTTCTTCGGTGTAATCCAGTCGCTGCAGCTCGTAGTCCAGTCGCAGCCCAATGGTGGCAGATAGTCCTGTGAGTAGAAGATTATTGATTGTCGATTGGTGGTAGAGTGCAGTCCCAAAGGTTGGGCGGTCGAATTGTCCCGGCATCTCGAGGTCGCGAGAGAGGTCGGCCGAGAGCAAGACTGGTATCTGAGGGAGTTTGTTGAGTTTGTCGAATTGTGTTTGGAGCATGGAGCGGATACCATCTTGCTTGAAGAGAATCGGAGCCTTGAGTTTGTTGTGGTCGTAGAACCCAAACAAGCCGACACTCCACTGGTATCGGCCGGAGGTGTTGCCTCGCAGGGCAAATTCCTGCGTCAAACTATGGCTCTTTTGAGTTTGCTTGATGGCAAACAAATTGCGTCTAGTATAGTCTTGATCCATCTGCATCTTGTCCGACAGATGTTGGTAGCCGGTAGCTGAGCTTAGAGTGAAGCGATCGAAGCGTTTGTTCAACAGGAAGCGCGTGCTAAGGATCTGGCGGCGGTAGTGTCCGGGGTCGTTGTAGTCCACCGGATGAAGGACCTTTGTGCGCTCATCGTACCGTCGATAGGGAAAGGCGGCCTGATCACTGTAGTCGTAGTCTGCTCCGAGGGAGAGGTGTAGGCCCTCATCTGCTTGTATCTCCCACTTGAGTCGTCCTCCCATGTTAGTCTCTTGGTCAGCCGGTTTGCCGGTCGCTTCGTTGCGGAAATACCCATCGTTGCGGTCGGCATAGGCGGCGAAAGCAAGTCCGGTTTTCTTGGATAGCTGGAAGTTCCCCTTGATGCGAGTATTGTAATTCCCGTAGTTTCCTAACCCTCCGCTCAACTCAAATTTTTGGGGAGCCAGAGCCGAGCGACTATATATATTGATGATACCCGCCATCGCATTTCGGCCGTAGAGCGTGCCCTGCGGACCGCGTAGAATCTCAATTCCTTGCGCATCGACTAAGTTGAAATTGAACGCACTCTTGTTGATGTAAGGAACCCCATCTACATACACTCCAACCGTTTGTCCACTACTGCGCGCCCCGATGCCCCGCAGATACATTGCGGTAGACATTTTGGATCCGTATTCGGGAATATAGAGATTGGGGACGAAGCTCGTTAGCTCAGGCATCGTGCGAATCCGACTCTGGTCCAAGAGCCGAGCCGTGAGGATGGAGTAAGCTCCAGGAAGAGCTTTGAGTGCGTTGGTTTCTTTGATAAAGGTGCCGGTAGATCGCACCACTACTTCGTCCAACGCACAGGTTTGCAGGCTGTCCGTTTCCTGTTTCTCTGTGTTGTCTGGCCACTGACTTGCCGGAGCCGAACTTGCCCCTATTAATCCAAGGCATAGACTTAGTAATACTTTTTTCATCGCAATTTTTTTTGTTGAGGTAGTGATTGAGGTTGACTGATCTTTTGAATGCGCAAATGGCATAATTAGATAATTTCTAATATTAAATATGTATTGATATGAATTACATATGCAAATATAGTATATTCTGTCTGGTTTGTCCAAATTATTTCATTAGAATTAGGTGATGTTTTATTCTTATGTCTTTTTGCTTGATTCCTATATTGAGGTTGTTACAAGCTGATGCGGAGGATTGCTCATCTTTGGATGCTTTGGCGAGTGAGCTACTTTCATCCTTGGTGTTGTCTCGACCGAGAATACTTCTCTTCATTGAGCAAGTAAGATACGCCACAACTACCCACTTATCGGCTTTGTGGAAAGGATTGAAAATCCCACGGGAAGGAGCGAAAATTCCGACCTGTCGGAGCAAAAATTCTCACGCGTCGGCTTTTTTGTTCTTTCCCGTTACGTGATTTATGGAGCCTCTTACAGGAGTAAGTCTGGTTCGAGCTAAGGATATTGCTTGAGTGGAAGAGAGAAGATGTTTGATCGGCAGATCATTTCTTTCATGTGGGCGCGAATTACAGCACTCGGTGGAATTCCTTTTACTGTTTGAATGGTGAGTGTTTGTCTTTTTTTGTACCTTCGCGCTGTTTTCCTTTTATATTGGTACAATAAATGTATTATGAAACCATCAAAAATTTTAGTATTTGCCTTAATTGGTGTGGCCTTAGTGTCTTGTAAGAAGGACGAGTTATTAACAGATCACGACAAGGGAACCCTTGCAAAAGGGCAGGGTGCTGTGCTTAATTCTTTTGCATCCCGAGGAGAGGTTCAAGAAGCGATAGCACATCAAGTGGGGAGCTTCGAAGTGCTGGAAAATACGTGGATAATGGGTCCAATGAGAATCTAATTGCATTAGTTCCCAATGATGATCTTCGCCGCCTTCTGACCCCGAAAGGAGAGGTTGTTGTAGCAGATACTCTCTACTGCATAACTCCCCAGGGAACTGTTTTCGCTCACTTGTCGGACTCTACCAAGTTACGGAGACTTGTTGAAAGTGGTGACTTTTCAGGGATGCAGGAAGTCTCGGAGAAATTATGGCAAGGTGAAGGCTTGTTTCTGTATAAAACATTCGACGATAAGATGAATCGAATTGATATTGCAGAAGAGCATGCCCCAGAGTCTGCACCTCAGTTGCGAGGTTTTGAGAGCGGCCCCGATATAAATTCATTTCCTGTTAAAAACATGAATAGAATAACCATAGCTGGCAAAATCATAGAGGAAGCCATAGGGACAAAAAAGGAAGGAGTAGAATATCTCCGTTCGATGAAAAAGCGTCGTTTGTCAGCTTCTTTTTATGGCTACGACTATTTTTTTCATGCGGAACGAGGCATCGAAGCGCAGATCGAAAAGAAGATGTGGCATGGAGGATGGGGAAGACTTGAGAATTGGAGAGAAGGTACTACTATCGGTTTCCATGGTATTATCATTAGGGAGCCTCTTGGACAGAACTTATCCGAAAAGTTGAGAAGTTTGTACACTGCTCGCATAGATGATGTGGAGGTCTTTGGTAAAAAGGAAGGATTAGCTTTGGAGGTTCTACGTGAGGACTTTATGTTGGATTCTCAGGTCCCGTATGCATTTTATCCTATGATGGCATCAGGGAAAATAACTCAGGAGAAGATCGAGGATATTGCACGCAAACTTCGATCTGGCTACAATGGGATGTCTTTTGATTTATTGTCAAAATCTCACAATACCAAGTGTGTGGGTTTTGTAATTGACGTTCCATCGGAAGAAATGCGATACACCTATATCTGCGGAACATCAAGATGGAAAGGAGGATCTCGGCAAGTTAAGGTTTTGAATAAGTCTGGTTGTTCCGTTAAATGGGGTCGTTTGTTGATGAGTGCCGGGAAGATTGTGGTTGGGACTGTGTCTGTTCTTGTTTCAAAAGGCGATGCAGTTAAAAAAGCAGAAGAAACGGGTAAATCTCTCATTATTTCCGGAGTAAAAGGGCTTGCGGAGTCTTTTGAGAGAGCTACTCCACGTTATTACGTGGCGGGTAGCACATATGCCTATGCTCAGGATGGAAGAGGTTATTGTGGGATGATCATGTATAAAAAAGGATTTGGAAGATGAATACACTGACTAAATGTTTATTGAGTCTGTTCTCTCTGTTGGTGGTTGGACAAGCAATGGCTCAAGAGTTAGACAAGAGGCATGCCGTACTTTTAGGAGTTGCCCAAGAGACGAGGGGATTTACATTGTCCTATGAACATCGTTTTCTCCCATTTACTAACGGAATGGCGTTTGCTGTAAAAGGATTTATGGGGTACGGTTTTCAACACCAAGGCGAGACAGGAGGAAGATGGAATTTCTCGACCCATCTTTTTCGCAATGTTCTGGATAAACCATATGAGTATCTGGAGCATACTCTCGTAGGGAGGCACCTTGATGAGTATTCTATCGGTATGGAATTGAACGCCCTTTTTGGAGTAAGAAAACATTTCTTCGAGAGTGGGTTGGGGCTTGCTTTGGATTATTTCACCAAGGGGGTAAATTATTACTCTTGGCGCAATGACCTTGGATATGCACCCGACGAGAGAACAATTGCTAAGACTAAGGCCGGAAAACTTGCGAGCCATCACTACGTGAGGGTGGGGTATCGCTATGTTGCTCAGTTTGGGCTCACTTTTGGTGCAGGCTTGACACTGCATCAGTTAGAAGGTCTCTTTACTCGCTTTTTTGCCGACACGAAAGTATTGACTCCGTATCTTTCTGCCGGTTACTCGTTCTAAGACAATATCGCATAAACGCAGCATCCTCGCCCGATGAGCACTCACCGGGCGAGGATGCTTTTTTGTTTGTAGGGAACCTTTGAGGGTAAGGGGAGGAATACTTAAAGGCTCTTTATTTGCTTGAACCCAAGTTTAGTAAGTAGCTCAATTACTTTCTGTCGCTGGTCTCCTTGAATTAGGATTTCGCCATCCTTGACACTGCCACCCACTCCGCAGCCTTGCTTGAGCGATTTGCCAAGGGTGGCTAAGTCTTCTTCCTGCCCTACGAAGCCGGAGATAAGCGTTACCTCCTTTCCCTTTCGTTGCTTTCTGTCAAGGAGGATTTTCAGCCGCTGCTTATCATTGGGCAGAGTCTCTGGTGTTTCCTCTCCTTGCTCGTATTCGTAGCTGTAATTACCGTTCGTGCTATAGACAATCCCCATTCGATCTTTTCTGCTTTGCTTGCTCATGACAGGTGTAGATAGGAGTTAGTCCGCAAAGATACTGCCACCGACAAACTCTCTCAGGAGAGAGTCATGAGGTAGGATATGCAGAGGGATGTAATGGAAGTAGGACAAGAAGCGCAAGAGGCGGGTAGCCTCGGCAAACTCGGGTAGGTTGCGCGGTACTTGTCTTAGGATTTGTTCGGCCAAAGGCTTGAGGACGGCCAATTCGTAGACCATGGCACTATTGAACATGACATTGGCGTTTTCTTGGAATGGGAAGACCCACCTTTCCTCGCCGGCACGCACCGAGGGCCAACGCTTGATTGTATCGATAGCCGAGTAGGAGCGGTAGTTGTAATCCCTTACGATGCGCCTGAGCAGGCGGTTGTCTGTGCTGGGGATGCGATTGTGTGCGTCCAGAGCAATGTTGGTGAGTGCACTGACATATATCCGGTAGGTCGCTGCTGTAGGTATGCCGGGCAGCAGATCCGGATTGAGCGCGTGGATTCCTTCCATCACGAGCAGATCGCCTTCTTTGATCTGCATCTTCTTACCCTTGTACACACGCTTACCCAAGGTAAAATCGAAAGTGGGCAGCTCGACTTCCTTGCCCGCTAAGATTTGCGAAATATGGTTGCCAAGCAATTCAAGATCAAGGGCGCGAATATCTTCGAAGTCGTATTCACCATTTGCATCGAGTGGGGTTTGCTCACGATCGACGAAGTAGTCATCCAGGGAGAGGCCGTGAGGGCGGATATAATTGGTAATGAGTTGGATTTCCAGCCGCTTGCAGAAAGTTGTTTTGCCGGATGAAGATGGGCCAGAGATCAGTACCACACGCACACCGCTGCTATACAGCCGGGCTATATCGGCAGCGATACTCGCTATCTCCTTCTCTTGCATAGCTTCGGATACTTGAATCAAGGTAGCGGTTTGCCCGCTGTCGATGATTCGATTCAGGCTCCCGACATATTTGCATTGCGTGAGGCTTAGGAGCTTGTTGTGTTTATGAATCACATCCCTCATCTTGGGCTGAGGAATGGGCTTTTGGAGCAGATTGACATTGTCCCTCCTTGGGAGTTGGAGTAGAAGTCCATCATCCATCCAGCGGATGAGATCGAAGAGATGAATGTAGCCGGTACTGGGTGCAAGGCAGCCGTAGAAGTAGTTGGGATAGCCATCTAGTTCGTGGTAGGTGGTGTAGGGGTCACCCGTTGATTCGATCAGTTTGGCCTTGTCTTCCAGACCCATTTCCCTGAAGAGGGCTACGACCTTCTCCGTACGTTCGGTCTTGATACGGAAAGGAAGATCTCGTTCGATGAGATTCCACATTCTACCCTTGATGCGTTCGATAGCTTCGTCTGTGATGCGATGATCAGCCTCGATGCGACAGTAGTAGCCTTTGGAGAGAGAATGTTCCATGTAGAGCTTCGCTGCAGGCATCAGATCGTGCACGGCTTTGGCTGCAACGAAGGCTAATGTGCGTTCGTAAGTACGCATTCCACTCTCTTGAGAGATCCCCACAAACTCTATGTCGATGGAGTGATAGCAGCGGAATGTAAGCCCCTGAGTACGATGATTGACTTGGGCGTTGATGGGTTTGAACCCCAGTTGTTTTTCGAACTCATCCGCTATTTGCTTGAGTTTGGTGCCGATGGGGATACTGTAATATAGGTCGAGATTTTTGATGTAGACTTGTATCTGTTCGATCGAATTGCTGACTCTCATAACGCTTGCTTTTGATCTATTGCGGCTTAAAGGTAGCAAAAGCCCTGCCTATACCAAGACAATGGGGCCACTGGAGGTTGTCGAATTGTTACCGAGAACCACAGAGCGAATGAGCAGGTCGCCGATAGAGGAGGTTCTATCTCCCTGGTGTGTAAAAGAAAACCCCTGCTCCATCCTCTATCGGAAAGCGGAGCAGGGGTAGAAGTATTTTGCTTGGTCCGAAGGCTTATTGCCGGATGAATTCAAAAGAAGTCGTCTTGAGGTACTTCTTTTTGTTTTCCTGATCTTCGATTTGGTCGGAAATATCAATGGTTATGACACCTTTCTTGAAATCGATTTTCCCTTTCAGAGTGGTGTTCTTTGCTTGCTCCTCCATTTCTGAATTATCAAATCCTGGGATGGAGGGCTGGTCATGGAGATTCGTTACGGTGAATACGATGTTGTCCTTGTCATCGACTACATAGGCACATTCCACTCCATTTTTGGCTTGTCGTCCGCTACTCCAAATTTCCACCGACAGGTTAACTGTGGTTTTGGAAGTGAAGTCAAGAGACATCTGCCCGCCTTTGATAGCTGGCAGGATCATTGGGTTGAGTTGATTGATTGCTGCAATAGCTTCGGGTGTGAGTAGGTCTTGCGGGGTGATCAGTCGGGTTGCCCATTTGCTTCCTTCGAGATCCCGTTCCTTTGATGGTTCATCTCTACCGCAAGAGAGGAGTAACATAGAAGCCAACAGGAGCATCAGAGTGCTTGCGATCTTTAGTTTTCTCATGATTTGTCTTATTGGGTTATTTTGTGAAGGTATGAACTTTTTTCGAAATCCCGACGCGTCGCAGCTAAATCTATCTCCCGTGCAAACGAAAACCCCCACGCGTCGTAACGAAATGCTACATGCGAATGGGTTAAAACCGTTGTTGGCATTCGCCATTTTGTGGAGCCTAAGCGAAGATATAGCGGAGCAATAGCAGGATAGAAACGATGTAGAGCGTGACGTTGACCTGTCTGAATTGGCCGGATAGTAGCTTGATCAACGTGTAGCTGATAAGGCCCAAGGCCATCCCTTCTGCAATATTGTAGGTAAGGACCATTGTTAGGACTGTGATGAAGCAGGGCATTGCCTCGGAAATGTCCGACAATCTGATCTTCTGTATCGCATCCAGCATTAAGACTCCTACCAAGACCAACGCTCCTGTAGTTGCAGCAGAGGGCACTAAAAGAAACAGAGGAGACAGAAACAGAGCTACCAGAAAGAGCGATGCAGTGGTGAGGGCTGTAAGACCGGTACGACCACCCTCGGCGATTCCGGAGGCACTCTCGACAAATGTCGTCACGGTCGAGGTCCCCAGCATTGCTCCGAAAGAGGTCGCTACAGCGTCGGCCATCATAGCTTGTTTGATGTTCTTCACGTTCCCATTCTCATCCATCATTTCTGTTTTCGCAGCTGCTCCGATCAGGGTTCCCACAGTGTTGAAAATATCCATGAAGACTAGTGCGAAAATGGTCAGAGCCATGTCGGTATTCAGAAGGGCACGGAAGTCGAATTTGAGGAATGTGTGCTCCAGCGATTCCGGCAGAGAGACCGGAGCAAAACTATCAGGTACGATCGTGACGCCCATTGGGATACCTATTATTGTTGTGATCACGATGCCGTAGAAGAGTGCTCCTCTTACTTTGAGTACCATGAGTACCGCGCTTAGTATGATCCCGATGCATGCAAGAATAGCCGTGGGGGTAAACGGCCCGAGTGTTACGAATGTAGCGGGATTAGCCACAATAATCCCTGCATTTTTGAGCCCTATGAAAGCTATAAACATCCCGATACCGGTGGAAATGGCAAAGCGCAGACTCGTGGGGATACAGCGTACAATCTGCTCTCGTATGTTGAATATTGTGAGTAGGATGAAGATAATCCCTTCGACAAAGACTGCTGCCAAGGCTGCTTCCCAACTGTAGCCCATCCCTTGTACTAAGGTGAAAGCAAAGAAGGCGTTAATCCCCATGCTTGGTGCTTGGGCAAAAGGCAGCTTGGCCAGAAACGCGATGAGCAGTGTGCCCAAAGCCGAAGCCAAAGCAGTTGCTGTAAAGACCGCTCCTTTGTCCATTCCCGACATGCTGAGAATATCTGGGTTAACAGCTAAAATGTAGCTCATTGTCAGGAACGTTGTGAGTCCGGCCATAATCTCGGTGCGTAGGCTGTGTCGCTCTCGCGAGAATCCTAATAGCTTAAGAACGTTCATGCGGATATGTTGTGTCATCGGAGGTGAGTGTAAATAGTTTCGTGCAGATATGGGTTAAAAAGTCCACTTCATGGCAATTGTGGGGATTGCATAGACGGTCTCATTTTTTGTCGGGAAGTTGTAGCTCAGCTCTACCTCTGTACCGATGCTTAGGTTGAAGTCTTCTGGCAAACTTTTTAGCTTGTTAAAGTTGAACCAGAGTTGTGGTTCAGAGAGGAATACCGGTATCCCGTCCCCTTTTGCATCCCGATCCGCCCAGAGGTCAGCGAAGCCTGTGAAACTGAGTAGCCCGTTGGCGAAATGACAATACCATGTAGCTGTTAGCTGCGCGGAGTGGGGTCTTTCGTATTTGGCTAGGTACTTATAGGAAGGTGTGATGCCGAAGCCATAGGAGTGGTCGGGGGCATTGTAGGAATAGCTAGCTCCCAGAAGATAGGCATCATTGTAGGAAAATCGGTTACTCAACCCGCCATTGTATTCGAGGTGAAGGGAGATAGGCAAAGACCAGAAGCGTAAGTCACGAGCGATTTCCCAGTAAGCAGACTTAATGCCTGAGTCTTTGTAATCCATATCGATGAAGAAGAAAGTACTTCCCCATCTGTCGGGACGAAACATCTCTACGGTTGAGGTCAATACTGGTCGTTCTTTGTGGAGATCGTCACTTCGCAGATGTCCAAAATCGTAGTGCAACTGCACATTTTGTGCTTTGCCGAGGGAGGGCAGAGCGAGGGCCAAGGTCGAAATGACCAGGCTTAGGTAGATTTTCTTCATAGCGTGTACTTTATTCAATTGTTTGTTGTTTCGTTTTTTCTTCTTTCGTCTCTGGGAGTATGAGGTTGAGTAGGACTGCCACAATTGCTGACAGCCCGATGCCGGCAAGTGAGAAGGAACCGAGCTGAAGTATGGCTCCTCCTATCCCGGTCGTGAGTGTGACGGAGATGATCACAACATTGCGAGAGCTGGATAGATTGACCTTACTATTTAGTAGGCTGGAGATACCCGCACCAGCTATGGTCCCGAATAGCAGAAGCATGATGCCACCAAGTACTGCCGAGTCTATCGTCTTGAGTAGAGCACTGACTTTGCCGATCATGGCAAAGACAATGGCTGTGACGGCTGAGATACGTAACACACGAGGGTCCGTAACTTTGGTGAGGGACATAGCCCCGGTTACTTCCGAATAGGTCGTTACGGGTGGAGCTCCCACGATAGAGGCGAAGAGGCAAGCCAAGCCATCACCTAACATACTGCGGTGCAAGCCCGGATCTTTGACAAAGTTTTTCCCCGCCACATTATTTACCACATAGAGGTCTCCGATGTGCTCGATTACTGGTGCGATGGCCACGGGGATCATGAAGAGGATTGGCTGCCAACTAAACTCCTTTGGGAGCATAAGTTGGGGGAGAGAAAACCAGGGAGCCTCGGTGATGGATTGTAGATCTAAATCGAAAAAGAGTAGGTCCACCAGATAGCCCACTAAGATGCCACAAAAGATGGGTATTAGTTTCAGAAGGCCCTTGCTGTACAATGTCACGACAATAGCTGTGGCTAGCGAAACGATTGCAAGTATCCAATTCTCCGAAGCCATCTGTACTGCTGAACTTGAGAGAGATAAGCCGATGAGCATGATCACGGGGCCAATCACTACAGGAGGGAATAGCTTGGAGATAAACTTCAGCCCAAATGCACGAATGAGCAGAGACATGCAGATGTACACGAAAGCGACCCCCACGATACCAAAGAGAGCTCCATTGATCCCGTATAGCTCGGTTGCTTTGACGATGGGAGCGATGAACGCAAAGCTACTGCCCAGGAAGATAGGCACCTTCCCCTTGGTAACTAGATGAAAGATCAATGTGCCGATTCCGGCTGAAAACAGAGCTGTCGAGGGATTCAACCCCACTAAGAGAGGAACTAGAACCGTTGCTCCGAAAGCAACGAAGAGGTACTGTATCCCTACGATTGTCATCTTTGCGCGGGATAGTTGTGATGTACTTTCCATATCCGAGGACTGTATAAAAAGGATGAAAGATTATCCAAATACCCTGCGAAAGTACGACAATTTGCAAAACTTCCTGTAACTCGTGGCAATCTAAGGGCTTCTTGTATCGATCTTGTGGTGTGGCTTCCTTTTTCCTCTCTCAATGGGTTAATACCACTTGTACGAAATATTAGCTCTTCCTTGGAGTGAGGATTTTCTTCTCTATGATTCCTCACGGATAGTCCGTATGTATGCCTATACCTACTATTCGGGGCAAGCAATCCATTATATCCCTATCTCTTGGGATTGTGAACAGTGTTCATCTGCTATTCCTTTGCAGTATACAATTATGACAGAATGTAAAACAAATACCAAGATGCGCAAGCAAATTCTTCGTGCTGCACGCGAGGAATTTATTGTAAATGGCTTTCGAGATGCCTCCCTCCGCACAATCGCCAGAGAGTCCGGTATCAGTGTGAGCAACATCTACAACCACTTTGAGCACAAGGATAGCCTTTTTAGGGCAGTCTTGGAGCCTCTGCTGCTGTCGTTTGATGCCATGTTGGAGGATCACAATAGTGAGGAGAATATGGACATGTATGTGCACGAGATCGACCGATATAGGGATACGACGGTCGCTTCTCTGTCCGAATTGGTACGACAATATCGTATGGAACTCAAACTCTTGCTTTTCCGGTCTGCAGGTTCTTCGTTGGAGCACTTCAACCAGGAGTTGGTGGATCGTCAATGCAGGGTAGGGGAGGAGTATCTCTCGCGTATTAAGCAGCGGTACCCAACTTTCAGCAGAGATGTCTCGCCTCTGTTTATCCGCATGTTGAGTACGTGGTGGATTGTCTTGCTTTCGGAGATTGTATCCAATGAACATTTGGGAATTGAAGAATTGGAGCGAGGCTTGTCCGAGTATTTGCTTTTTAGCACAGCCGGTTGGAAAGCCCTCATGGAATACTAAGGTTACCTCATTGGCTCTGATACTTTTTTGCTGTAAATAATCAAACAAACCCAATATCATCATGAAAATCGAACGAATGAATCGATGGTTTTATCGGAGAGGAGAATGGATAATCCGCCATAGATGGCTCGTCCTTGGCCTATTTGTTTTGTTGTTAGCTATTGGGCTGAATGGGCTTAGATCTCTGAATATCAAAACCTCATGGGAGGATTATTTCCTTGAGGATGACCCGATGTTGCTGAAGACAGAGGAATTCAAATCTGTGTTTGGCAACGACAACTATGCGGCAGTTCTGACAAGATGCGAGGATACCTTTACAAAGGAGAAATTGGAGCTTATCCGTCGGCTTTCGCAGGAAATGCTTGACAGTATATCCTATGCCGATAAGATCACTTCACTCACCGACATCGAGTTTATGACGGGAAATGAAGAAGGGATGCAGATTGAGCAGATTGTACCTGAGGAAATTCCAGAGGACCAGGTCGGTCTGGCTAAAATCAAGCAAAAGGCTTTCCTAAAACCTCATATTGCCAACCGCCTCGTTTCCAAGGATGGTCGGCTGACATGGATTTTACTCAAGCTGCGCACATTCCCGCCCGACTCGGTCTGGAATGTCGGTAAAGGGGCCGCAGCACCTGAGGTCGTGACGGGTAGAGAGCTTGAGCATATCATTCAGAAGCCCGAGTATGCGTCTCTCAATCCTAAGGGGACCGGGATGCCCTACCTTACTGAGCGTAAGCTGGTTTGGCTCGGAGGAGAGATGCCTCGTATTCTTGGCCTGGCTATTTTGTGTGCGCTCATTGTCTTGGCTATTGCTACTCGCAGTGTGAGAGGTGTACTTGTGCCTATTGTTACGGCTGCCGGTTCCGTTGTGATGGCATATGGTTTGGTTGGGTATTTGAGGATGAGTACCGATAGCGGTATGCTTATGATCCCTATTCTTTTGGCATTTGCTGTAGCTGTTGCCTATAATATCCACATTCATTCGTTCTTTCGACGGCAGATGTTGATCCATGGCAATCGCAAGCGAGCTGCTGTGGAGACGATAGGAGAGACGGGATGGCCGGTACTTTTCAGTGCATTGACCACATTTGCAGCTTTGCTTTCCTTTCTCACGATACCGGTTGTTCCCCTTCACTTCGTGGGAGTTGCCACTTCGACTAGTGTGCTCCTGACTTTCTTTATTGCTGCAAGTGTGATGCCGGTAGCTCTCAGTTTCGGCAAAAACAAAACGCCTCATCCTCAGCTGTCCAAAGATGGTAAGCATTGGCTGGATCGCCAGTTGGAGCGTTTCGGGAGCTTTGTGTTGCATCACGAAAAGTGTATTTGGGTCGTGTTTATTCTCTTCACGGCATTCTTGCTTTATCAGTTCACGAAGATTGAGACAGCGTTTGATGTTGAGCGTACGCAAGGTCGCAATGTGGAGTATGTGCGAAATATCCTCGAAGTGGGAGAGAGTGAGCTAGGGTCTATTTATTCCTACGACTTGATGATCGACTTGAGGGAGGATGGTGCAGCTAAGGCACCGGAAAATCTGCAAAAGTTGGATTCAATCGATAGGCGAGTGAATGCCTATCCACTTACTAAGCGTTCCACGTCCATTTTGAATATTCTCAAGGATCTCAACCAAACTCTACATGAGGGCGATCCCACTTATTACGCTATCCCCGAAAATCCCGAGGAGATTGCCCAGCAATTGCTTCTCTATGAGAATGCCGGTGGTAGCGAGGCTGAGTATTGGATTGACTATGACTATAGGAGACTCAGACTCAAGGTCGAGTTGGAGAAATACAATTCGAGCAAAGCCGAGCAAGAGATGAAAGACGTTACAGCTATGGCCCAGCAGCTCTTCCCCAATGCAACTGTGACGCCTGTCGGATCGCTCCCACAGTTTACAGCTATGATGCAGTATGTCACGCGTGGCCAAATCGTTTCGTTCCTGATCTCCTTGTTGATAATTGGTCTTCTGATGATGGCTGTCTTCGGGAGTGTACGTGTAGGCTTGATCGGTTTGATCCCCAATATAATGCCGGCTATTGTCGTTGGAGGATTGATGGGGTGGATGGATTACCCGCTTGACATGATGACGGCAACGATCATGCCTATGATCCTTGGCTTGGCTGTGGATGATACAATCCATTTCATTAACCACGGACATTTGGAGTTTGACAGACAGCGCAGCTACAAAGGAGCGATCCTCAAGTCATTCCGCATCGTCGGTACACCGATCGTGCTGACCAGCTTGATCATTTCCTCCAACTTCGCAGCTTATACCATATCGGATAGTTTGAGCTTTATCCACATGGGAATTCTCTCTGTAGCTGGTATGTTGTCGGCTCTCCTGGCTGACTTGTGCATTACTCCGCTGCTCTTTCGTCGTTTCAATATCTTCGGAAAAGAAACAAAGGAGGATATTGCGTAATTCTTTGATTAAAAGTGATTTATACGCTGTTGTCGGAGGCTGTGAATTCTCACCCCAAAGAGCAAAAAATGGTTGGTGTCGGAGATCGGGCTACTTGGGGTGAGAAAAAATTGTGGATGCCCAATGAATGGAAAGCCCCTCCGAAAGAATGGCCAATCAGGATTTGAGATAAGTAATATGTAACGTAAGTGTAACAAAGATTTAGTCATGAAACGTATATCATTTATTGCCTCAATTGTGGTCTGTTTGCTGCTCTCCACAAAATTGTCGGCACAGACAGGTCGAGACGTTGCTCAGAAAGTAAAAGATCGTCCCGATGGCGATACCCGTCAGTCAGAAATGACAATGAAGTTGATCAATAAGCGTGGCAGCGTACGCGAGCGCAAACTCAAGTCTTACTCTATCGATGTGGGAAAAGGAAAGAAAGATCGCAAGACGATGATGTTTTTTCTCTATCCGGGCGATGTCAAAGGCACAGGCTTCCTCACGTGGGACTATGACAAGATCGACAAGGAAGATGACAAGTGGCTCTATTTGCCTGCTATGAAGAAAACTCGTCGTATCAGCGGTAGTTCGGCCAAGAAGGACTACTTTATGGGTAGTGACTTTACCTATGATGACATGGGCAGTCGTAATGTGGATGAGGATACCCACAAACTACTCGGCGAGGAGGATTTGGGTGGCCATCGCTGCTGGAAACTCGAATCTACGCCTAAGGATGGACGAGATGTTTATTCCAAGAAAATTGCATGGATTAGGCAAGATTGTTTGATCCCGATCACGGTGGAGTATTACGACAAGATGGGCAAGCTGCATCGCCGATTGGAATTAAGTGAAATCCGTAAAGTGGATGGTGTTTGGACGGCTCAGAAGATGGAGATGAGCAATGTGCAGACCGGCCACAAGACAGTCTTGGAGCTTAGAAATGTCCAGTTCGATAGGCCTCTCGATGAGTCCAAGTTCAGTGTGTCCGTTCTTGAGAAAGGGAGTTTGCAATGAACCCCTTTGGATACAACTCGGTCTGTCGGTTCCTAATCCTTCTATCCCTGCTACTCTCCCTGGGAGGGAGCGGAGCTTGGGGGCAAGACGATAGCTCTGGATTTCATTTTCAGACTAAAGGATTCGTAGATACTTATCATGCTGTGCGCAGCCATTCGCCCCACGATTTTCTCAGTTCGCGAACGAGAGTACGGGGGGAGATGAATGGGCAGATTGGGCGTTCGTCTTTTTTTGTTTCTCTCAATGCCACCTACAATGCTCTCCTTTCTAAGGAGAGTGGCATATGTCTGCGTGAGGCTTATATTGACCATAGCGAGGATCATTGGGCACTGCGCCTTGGTCGCCAGTTGGTGATATGGGGTGCAGCTGACGGAGTGCGGATCACGGATTTGCTCTCCCCCATGGACTTGACAGAGTTCTTGGCGCAGGATTACGATGATATTCGTATGCCGATAAATGCACTTCGGTTCTCTCTTTTCAACGAGTGGGCTAAATTCGATGCTGTAGTCGTACCTATATTCGAAGGGTATAAACTGCCAATAAGCCTTTCCAACCCGTGGAGCATCCTTGCTTTGGTAAGAGATGTACCAGGTCTATCGGTTAAGTGGAACGATGCAACGCATAGACCAACGACCAGATTGTCCAACATTGAGTATGGAGGCCGCTTATCATTCACTTTTCCTGGGATAGACTTTTCTTTCTCCGGTTTGCATACGTGGAATAAGATGCCTGTGCTGGAGACTACCTTTGCCAGTCCAAAAGAAATGCAACTAATGGCCCGCTACTACCGGATGGGCTTCGTAGGAGCTGATTTTTCCAAACCTCTTGGGGCGTTCGTCCTACGAGGGGAAACCGCGTTCAATATCGACAAGCATTTTACGTTCTCCCATGTAGTACCTCAGCGAGGGTTCAATAGTTTGAATTGGTTGCTTGGCCTGGACTGGTATGGCCCGGAGGATTGGATGGTTTCGGCACAGTTCTCTCAAGAGGATATCTTCGGTTACCGAGATTATATCAGTCAGGAGCAACATGCCTCACTGATGACGCTTCGTGTTTCGAAGAAACTGATAGAGAACACTCTCGAGTTGTCTAATTTCAGCTACTTCGATCTGAATAATCGGGCCTGCTTTAGCCGTTTTGCAGCCGACTATTCTCTGAGTGATCAGATTCGTCTGACACTGGGCTACGACTTCTTCTCCGCAAAGAAGGGCGGGATGTTCAAGGTTTTTGAAAATAACTCCGAATTGTGGTGCAAGGCTCGCTACAGTTTTTGATTGAGCCATTCAGATATTAATCTTCTCCGGATAAAAGCCAGCGGTCTCCCCTTGTCGAGAGGTTTCATTCGGCTGTGGGAGTGAGTGCTGAGGCCTCTCGGAGAAAACAATTACAAGGCTAATTTACATGAGTACTTTAGGTAAGATTCGTTTTTATATGGGAGATCGGGCAGTACTCCTTCCTCTCTCCCTGATTTGTTCGGGCTTGAATGGTTTGATTTCGCTTTTGCCGTTCATTTTTATTTGGTTCATCGTGCGAGCACTTCTGGGCGGAAGTGTAGAGGTAGGTGATACACCTATTTTGACCTATGCCTGGTGGGCTGTCGGTTTGTCTGTGGTAGGAGTGCTACTATACTTCTTGTCACTGATGCTTTCGCATTTGGCGGCTTTCCGTGTCGAGACCAATATGCGGAGAGAGGCAATGCGGCGAGTGGTGAATATGCCTCTGGGCTATTTTTCGCATAAGCTCAGTGGTAAAATACGGAAAGTGATAGACGAGGATTCTTCGCAGACGCATACTTTCTTGGCTCATTTATTACCGGATATCGTAGGGAGCGTGATGGCTCCTGTGGGCGTGATTGCTTTGCTCTTTGTCTTTGATTGGCGTTTGGGGTTGGTTTGCCTAATCCCTATTCTGTTAGCCCTGGGTACGATGGTTGTGATGATGAATCCGAAGAGAAACAATTTCCAGCGAATGTATCTCGATGCTCAGGAAAAGATGAGTGCAGAGGCCGTCGAATATGTGCGTGGCATCCCTGTAGTAAAGGTCTTTCAGCAGACCGTGTTCAGCTTCAAACGTTTCCATGACAGTATCATCAACTATCGAGATTTGGTGACGAAGTACACACTCGGTTGGCAGAAACCGATGTCTTTCTATACAGTGATCGTCAATAGCTTCGCCTTTTTCTTGGTGCCGATGGCGATCCTTTTGATTGCGAGGACCGGTAGTACTGTTCAGGTGATTGCAGATATGTTCCTATACATATTGATAACACCTCTGATTGCATCCAATGTGATGAAAATCATGTACCTAAATCAGTACTTATTTCAAGCCAATGAAGCAATCACACGTTTGGAAACGCTTACTGCCGAGAATCCTCTGCCTGTAGAGGGAGAAGGAGTTGTCCCTCTAAGAAATGACGTCTGTTTCGACGATGTACACTTTCTTTACCCCGAAGCAAAGCAGGAGGCTGTGGCTGGCGTGAGCTTCTCCATTGCAGAGGGGCAGACGGTGGCATTGGTGGGCCCGTCTGGTGGTGGGAAGACAACGATTGCCCGGCTGTTGCCTCGCTTCTGGGACGTAACCTCGGGAGCTGTACGTATAGGAGGAGAAGATGTGCGTCGGATAGCGAAAGAGGAATTGATGAGACACATCTCGTTTGTTTTTCAGAACACCAAACTATTCAAGCAGACACTGAGGGAGAATATCACTTACGGTACCCCCAATGCCACGGAGGAAGCAATCAATCGAGCTATTGACTTGTCTCAAAGTCGTGAGATTATAGACCGATTACCCAACGGTCTGGATACGCTGATTGGAGCTAAGGGTACTTATCTATCCGGAGGCGAGCAACAGCGAATTGCCTTGGCCCGTGCCATACTCAAGGATGCGCCCATTGTCGTCCTTGATGAAGCCACAGCATTTGCCGATCCTGAGAATGAGGTATTGATTCAGAAAGCACTGCGAGAGCTGATGCGAGGTAAAACGGCACTGATGATTGCCCATCGGCTGAGTAGCGTCCGGCATGTAGATCGTATTTTGGTCATTGATAAAGGACAAATTGTGGAGCAAGGATCGCATGATGAACTCGTGGCTCTCAATGGCGTCTACCGTTCAATGTGGGAGGAGTATCAGCGGTCGGTCGCTTGGACTATCTGATTTCATCGTTTTTTTCTATCTCCTAAACTTATCAATCCTATGATACAATACTTTCAAAAACGCTTCGTCCTTTCTCCCGAGGGGGCAAAGTCTCTGGTCGGAGGAATCGTGTGGACGACCTTCTTACATATCGTCTTCATGCTACCTGCGATCTATACCTATGTTTTTTTGCTTGATTATTTGCAGAACTCGGCATCGCATAGCCTCACCTTTTATGTCTTGTTGGCATTCGGCTTCATGCTGACTATTTTCGTTGTTGCATTATTTCAATACACCAATACTTACACGAAGATTTACACCGAGAGTGCCACTCGGCGGATTAGTTTGGCGGAGAAATTGCGCAAGCTGCCCCTATCCTTCTTTGGAGAGAAGAACCTCTCCGATCTTACTTCTACGATGATGGAGGATAGCACAATGCTTGAGATGATTTTTTCGCATAGTGTTCCACAACTTTTTGCCTCAGCCGCAAGTATTGTGCTTATCGCTATTGGTCTCTTTTTCTTCAATTGGCAGCTTGCTCTTTCTCTCTTTTGGGTGGTGCCTTTTGCTGGATTGATCATTGTCTTCAGCAAGAAAAAACTCAATAGTGAATTCGAATCGAACTATCATATCAAGCGAGAGGTCACCGAGCAAATACAGGAGGGGATTGAGGAGATTCAGGAAATCAAATCTTATAATGGGGAAGCCAACTATCTGCAGCGTTTCGACAAATCACTTGAGCGATACGAGAGGAGTCTGATTCAGGGCGAATTGCTTTGTGGCGTTTTGCTCAATCTCTCTTACATCGTACTGCGTCTGGGTTTGGCTACAGTTATTCTCGTTGGTGCTTATCTCTTTGCCAGAGAGGCGGTGGATCTCTTTACTTACCTTATTTTCTTGATGGTCGGAGCAAATATTTACAACCCAGTCGTCGAGGCTTTCAGCAATATGGCTGTACTACAATTCCTTGATGTACGCATCAACCGTATGCGAGAGATGGAGCAGATGCCTATGCAGCAGGGTATAGCCGATTACAGTGTAGCGAACTACAACATCGAGTTCAGCGATGTGGGATTCTCTTATCAAGAGGACAAGCAGGTACTCCGAAATATCTCTTTCACGGCTGCACAGGGCGAAGTAACGGCCTTGGTCGGACCTTCCGGTGGTGGCAAAAGTACTACTGCTAAGCTTGCGGCTCGATTTTGGGACGTCGATAGAGGAACGATCAGACTTGGTGGTGTGGATATATCGACGATTGATCCGGAGGCTCTTTTGTCCAATTACGCGATTGTTTTCCAAGATGTAATGCTCTTCAATGCCTCTGTAGCCGATAATATCAGGATAGGTAAAAAAGATGCGACAGACGAAGAAATTCGTAGAGTGGCTCGGTTGGCGCAGTGCGAGGAGTTCATTGCTCGACTACCGAATGGCTACGACACGCTTATCGGGGAGAATGGCGAAGCCCTCTCCGGTGGTGAGCGTCAACGTATTTCTATTGCTCGGGCTTTGCTCAAAGATGCTCCTATTATTTTGCTGGACGAGGCTACAGCTAGCCTTGATGTAGAGAACGAGAGTCGGATCCAGGGAGCGATCTCTGAGTTGATCAAGGACAAGACGGTATTGCTCATTGCCCATCGTATGCGCACAGTGGCTAATGCGCACAAGGTCGTTGTGATCAAAGATGGAGAGGTGGCAGAATGCGGATCTCCGGCCGAATTGAAAGCACTAAATGGTGAGTTTGCTCGGATGCTGGCTGCACAGTGATTTGTGCCTGATGTTTCTGGGGTAAGCTAAGTATAGATAGCGACAAGAGCGACATCTCTCAGTTGTGTGAGGTGCCGCTCTTGTTTTTACAGTCTTTGCCGCTTACCTATTTCTGCTAGACTTGGTTTACCTGACCAATAAATAGGAGCTTGCCACTTGATACGTGACTGATAGCAAAGAAGAACGGACGGTCGACTTTGAAAGGTACAGGATCCGGTAGCGGACAAGGCAAGGCAGCTTCTACAGCTGTGGAGGCTGCAGCTTCCACGCCACTCTCATCCCAGCCGACTATGCATTTTTGTAATACTTTGCCTACGAATAGGTCCGGATCACTCATAATTCCCGATAGTGAACCTGATTTGATCAGAGATGCAAGACCTAACCTCTGAGCTTGCTTGGGCCGATTGCTATCGATGAGAGGTATACTTTCCCCTTTGATCTTGAGTTTGGGCAAGGATAGTCGTACCACCGATGAGTTGGGGGTCCAATTTTGACCGAAAGCCTGAATGGGATCGTGTTTGGCAAGAAAGTCTGCTGTGAGCTTGGCCTTCTCGTTTCTGGGCAGAATGATGTTGAGATAAAACCCATACCCTTCGGTTGGGATGCGGAGTATGCGAGCTTCTGGAAGCTCTGCCAGATCGAATGCCTCTATGATGTGCATCATCTGCACCTCCTGCACTTCTCCGTTTGCAGCAAAAAACTTCTCGGCACATGTCCCTGCCTCATCAAACGGCATTCTCCAAGGGGCTTTGAGGTAGAGTGCATTGGTAAGGATGAAGCGAGGATGCTCATTTGCCATATCGGGCGAGATCAGCTCTTTGATTTTGCTATAGCTTTTGCGCTCTATCCACTCGTTGATGTATCGAATCCCCTCTGCAGAGGAGAGGTTAAGCAGAGCCATTCCAGCATCGAAGTATTTGAGTAATGAGGGAGGATAGTCCTTGACCAGGAATTTATTGGACCCTTTATCGACCCAGAGGGCATTAGCGACGAAAATACTTTGTTTAGGGCCAGTCGTTTTCAAATCTTTGGTTAGGCGGTGGTGATACTCCGAGAGTCCTACCTTGTCTGTAGCAGACCAACCCATCGTTTGCACCAGTTCTTCTCTTGCCGATGGAGAGGCCCCAGCCGCTACCATCCCCATGGCATAGTCCCAAGAAAGAGGTGATATGATGAGGTTCTTTCCCTGGTATTCTTGGGCAATTTGTGAATACAGTTTGTAGGCGAATCTATTCGACCCCGCTATCAAGGTCTTGTCTGCTTCATTGATTGTCGTGTGTGCAGTGTTGGTAACGATGGGGATGGGAGCTCCTTTGGGAGGTAAAAACGGTTGAGATAGTAGGTCTTTTTCCGAGCTTCCTGCTGGAAGAGGAATGGGCGTGAACGGATTTGCCAGATCTGTTTGGGAATCATTTTGCGGAGTTGGTTCAACGCAGCCACCGAGTAGTAGGGTGGTACTGAGCAACAGATAGGTATATGACTTTTTCATAGACAAGTGTTTTGGAGCACAGGACCGACTTCTAGCCTGTCATCACATGCATACACCCTCTTCCTGAGTTTGCTTTGCTTTTTCGATGGGAGGCCGACTGTCACCCTTTGTTCCCCAAATGCAAGACCGCTGGAAATACTGCATCTCACCTGTAGAATCTGACTGACGAGTAAATTGCTAAGAGAGGGGAATGGGATAAAGTTGGAGTGTACACCCCTTATAGGATGATGCGCTCACCCAATACCTGGGCGAAGGAGGCCTTGATTTCGTTTAGCTCTTGGAGTTCGGCCAGCAGTTGCATCACTAGCTCACTATTATGTTCTCTCTGAGCTGTGACAATGCGTTGTTGCAGATCGCTTATACGCTTCATCACGAACGCGTTTTGGAAGATCTGTATGGCCTGTATCGTCTTATCTGTGAGGCGTTTTTGTTTCTTATTGGCCTCTGCCTCTTTTTCCTGTTCGTTGAGTGGAAATTTGTCTGGTTTGAGTAGATTGCTTAACCGGTAGGGGTCTGCAGTCAAATCCAGTGCCAATCGGCTGATTTCTGCTTGAGGGTGATTGACAAAGAGGGAGTGAAGATCACAATGGCTGTCTTGCCTAAGGGCTTCGGCTGATTCCTCAATGATCTGTCGGACAAGTGGTGTGGCAAAGTCCAAAATGTTGTCGGCCATCAATTCGTTGTAGACGAAAAGAGCCAACGCTTCGTAGCTCGTACCCATCTCCTCATCGTCATGGAGGGCGAGTTCACTCCCCCCGTGTTTGAAGATGAGTCGTATGAGTTCGATTTCATCTTTGCGTGGGGCGAGAGAAATTCCCTCGTTGGATTTCGTTGCCTTGTCTGTCGTTGCTGCTGGATGAGCTACGGCTGGTTGGGGCCGGTTGAGGGGAGGAAAGCTAGCATTCGAGGCACCGGATCGTCGCTTACTTACTTCTCTTAACAGAAGGTCTTCCGGCATGCCTAAGCGTTGGGATGTAGCCTGAACGTAAACAGACCGGTTGATGGCATCCGGCACCATTGCGATACTGTGCACGATGTCGGAGATGACTTTGGCTCGTTGCATAGGATCGTCTTGGGTGTCTTTGAGTAAGAGATCCGTCTTGAAATTGATGAAATCCTGTTCGTTGGCATTGAGGAATGCAACGAAGTCTTCTGTAGTGTGTGCCTTGGCATAGGAGTCAGGGTCCTCTCCATCAGGGAGAAGTACGACCTTGACACGCATCCCCTCGGCCAGCAGCAGGTCAATCCCTCTGAGGGCAGCCTTGATACCGGCAGCATCTCCGTCGTAGAGGACGGTGACATTGGGAGTGAAGCGGTGGATCAGTTTGATTTGAGGCACCGTAAGGGCTGTGCCTGAAGAGGAAACGACATTGGTAATTCCCGACTGAGTCATTTGCAGCACATCCAGATACCCCTCAACTAAATAACATTTGTCTTTTTGTGCAATGCTACGCTTGGCTTGGTAAAGGCCGTAGAGTTGGTGGCTCTTGTCGTAGATGAGGCTTTGAGGAGAGTTTACATACTTGGCCAGTTTGTCGTTCTTTTTGAGGATGCGTCCCCCGAAGGCGACCGCTTTGCCGCTGACTGTGTACACGGGGAAAATTACTCGCCCCCGGAATCTATCGACCAGCGGTTTGTCTGGGGCGGACTGAGAGGATAGGCCGGTGGATAGAAGATGTCCGGTGGAAAATCCCTTGTGTAGAGCCGTCTCACTGAAATGGCTCCACTCATCAGGAGCGTAGCCAAGACCGAAGAGCTTGATGGTATCGAGGCGAATGCCCCGCTCGCGAAAGTATGAAAGCCCGATTTGCTGACCCTCAGACGTCTCCAGAAGGTAGTCGTGGAAGAATCGGGCTGCAAATTCATTCAACACAAAGAGGCTTTGTCGCTCGTTCGCCTCGCGTAGTTCGTCCTCTGTCTGCTCACGCTCCTCTATGTGTATGCCATATTTTCGTGCCAGATATTTCATGGCTTCGGTATAGCTCATTTGCTCCAATTTCATAAGGAAATTGAGCGGAGTGCCTCCCTCACCGCAGGCAAAGCATTTGCAGATGTTTTTGGAGGGGGTAACGTAGAAAGACGGATTGCGGTCTGCATGGAACGGGCATAGCCCCACATAACTTGCTCCTCGCTTGCGCAGGGAGACAAAGTCGCTCACCACATCCAATATCTGTGCAGTGTCGAGGATCTTTTGTTTGGTGATCGGATCAATCACGTTTGTCGGGCTTGTAGTTTTTGGATGGCTCTCTTGAGATCCTCACTCGTGTCTATCCCGATGGTTGGCTTGTCGGTCTCTAAAACTCGAATGCGATAGCCAGCTTGCAACCAGCGCAGCTGCTCCAAACTCTCGGCCTGCTCCAGCGAGCTTAGGGGTAGATCGGTGAGTGCGCGCAACACATGTGGGCGAAAGGCGTAGATCCCTATGTGTTTAAGGTAGGTGTGTGTGCTGGCCCATTTGTCCGGCTCGACATTGCGCAGATAGGGTAGGACCGAGCGACTGAAGTAGAGTGCATTCCCGTCACCGTCTGTAACGACTTTGGGGGAGTTGGGGTTACTGAGGTCGGCAAAACTGCTATCGGGGGCAAATGGAATGGCTGCTGTAGCAATGTCTACACCTCTATCTACAAAAGTTGCGGCCAGCCGCCTGACCAAATCGGGATCGACGAATGGCTCATCTCCCTGTAGATTGATCACCACATCGGCCTCGCGGGCAAGTTTGTCATAGGCTTCCCGGCAACGATCCGTCCCGGAGCGACAATTCTCACCGGTCATCACGGCTTGACCTCCAAAATCCCTCACGGCCTGCAAGACGCGCTCATCGTCTGTGGCTACCACTACTTGGTCTATGGCTTTCCAGGCTTGCTCCATCACTCGTACGATCATGGGCTTCCCCAGCATATCTGCGAGTGGTTTGCCGGGTAGCCGAGTGGAGGCGTAACGTGCCGGAATAATAGCTATCACCTTATCCATAACCACAAAGGTAGTATCTTTGGTGCAGCAATAATTGATTATCATTCTTAGTACTGCATTATGAAAAAGACGCTAATCCTCGTGGCTCATCCCTCTTTGCAAGATAAATCGGTTATCAGCAAAGCTTGGTGCGAAGCCCTCAAGGAACATAGCCAAATCACTATCCATGATTTGTACAGCGAGTATCCCGACGAAAGGATCGATGTCGCCAGGGAGCAAGCATTGGTCGAGTCGCACGAGCGTATCATATTCCAGTTCCCCCTTTGGTGGTATGCAGCTCCGGCTCTTCTCAAGAAATGGTTGGACGAAGTCTTGACCGAAGGTTGGGCCTATGGGGCAGGAGGCGACAAGATGAAGCCCAAAGAAATAGGCGTGGCAGTGAGTTGCGGAGGCAAGGAAACTGACTTCAGCAGGCATGGGGCACAGCGTCATAGTTTGGCACACTATGTCGATACTTTCGATGGTGTAGCAGCTTTTACTCAATGCCGTTACATCGGCTTTCATGCGATCTACGACACCTACAACCCTCAGACTGTGGCCGGAATCAGCGACAATATCAAGGCCTATTTGGAGTTCTTGGAGAGCGATCATTGATTTTGGCACTAAGGTGTAGGCAAAAAGCCCCTTGATCCATGATCGGATCAAGGGGCTTTTATGTCTGCCGTCCCCGGAGTTTTTTTCTCGCTCGACGTTGTTTCGGATAGGTTTGGCGAGAGAGCGAAAATCTTGACGCGTCAGGGCAAAATCTTCGACACGTGAGAATTTTTTCTCGGACGCGTCCGAGAAAAAAACTAACCATAACCCAAATTGAATTAATTGCCTGTTGCGGAAATATCACTCGCAATACCCTGTTTTACAGTATTCTAATAGTGAGCGATGTGTACGCCTCAGGCGTTGTGCTCAGACTTGAAATGAAGGCGACTATCCCGAATAATGTTTGCAGACTGTTGCAGGGATGGAAATTTGTTGTACATTTGCACCCGGAAAGAGATGCGGCGAGCCACACTCTCTGGTGCCATAGCTCAGTTGGTAGAGCAAAGGACTGAAAATCCTTGTGTCCCCGGTTCGATTCCTGGTGGCACCACTTTGAAGAAAAGCAAAACGACGTAAACTCCTGATTTCTAAACGAAGTCGGGAGTTTTTCTTTTCATCTTTCACGTAAAATCTGGCATAACACCACCGTTTTGGTAGAGCAAAAGGAGGAGCAACACCGCGGTTCGTCCCCACTTTCCCCAAGGAAACTGTTGTAAATAGTCTCCTAATCGATCTTCCGTTTATACTGTCTGGGAGATATGTCGTACACCTTCTTGAATGCGTGGTAGAAGCCTGAGTAGTGGGCAAAGCCACAGAGATCTGCAATCTCTTCGATGGATAGATCGGGTTTGCCGTCCAGCAGGAGTTTTGCCTTTTTCATCTTTACCTTGAGGATAAAAGAGGCCGGTGTTTCACCTGTCAGTGCAGAGATCTTACGATGGAATTGTCGCGGACTCATGCAGAGCCTGTCGGAGAGAATATTTACATCCAGTTGCTTTTTGCTGAGGAGTGCATATATCGTATCCACCGTCTTGTTGAGGAAACGACGATCGGTGTCGGATAGATTCACCTCGTCTTCTTCGTTTTCACGCACGTACTGTGAGAACTTCTCTTGTAGTCGTTGATAGTTTTCCATCAGGTTGGCTACTCTTGTACGCAATTCCCCATTGTTAAAAGGTTTGGCTATGTAGGCATTGGCTCCGGCTTCAAAGACTTCGATGCGTTCTTTCTCTGTCACCTTGGCCGTTACCACGATGATCGGGATGTGGTTTATGATCTCATTGGCTCGTATTTGTCGGCATAGCTCCAATCCGTCCAGACCGGGCATCATCAGGTCTGTGATGATCAGGTCTGGCACGAGTTCTAGAGCTTTTGCTAGTCCCTGTGTGCCGTCGGCAGCATAGGCCACTCCGTATAGAGGGGAAAGCTGCGAGCCGATATAGGCCGCTACATCGGCATTGTCTTCGACGATAAGCAGGTTGCAATCGTTGTTGCCATCGCTGTCACTCAGCGCTGCTCGAGCTTCTTGTAGCATGGGGATGTTTACTTGTTCTTTCTCATCGATTCGTTTACCTACGTTGTGAATGATTGGCACATTGATGTGGAATGTTGTCCCCTTCCCTCTGTTGCTCTCCACTGTGATGTCGCCATTTACGGCGTCAATGATTTGCTTAACCAAGGCAAGCCCTACACCTGTGCCGATATGCTTTGCGTCGCTCTCTGCCTGATAGAACGCTTCAAAGATGTGGCCGATAGTGTCCTTGTCCATCCCCTCTCCCGTGTCGGATATGCTTAGTAGGAGTTGTTTGCCTTCGCGTCGTATGGCTACGCACACTTTACCGTATTCGGGAGTGAACTTGATGGCATTGGAGAGTAGATTGTTCATCACCTTGCTCACGTAGTCCGGTACGAAACTCATCACCACGTGTTCCTGAGCGAAAAATTGCAGATCTATGTTGTGATGGTGAGCGTAGTCGCGATAGCTCTCCACGATCATGCCTATGTAGGTCGTGATCTCTCCGCTGTACCAATCGGGATTGCCCACTGCTGATTTGATCTTGGAGATATCCAACAGTTGGTTGATGAGCAATAGCAACCCTTGGCCTTGTCGTTCAATGGTCGTTAGCTTTGTTGCTATCTCGGGAGGGCAGGCTTGATCCTGCTGTATGTCTTGGCTTAGCCCAAGGATTACCGTGAGTGGTGTACGAAACTCGTGAGTGAGATTGGTAAAGAAAGTTTCCCTGAGCATAGACATCTTTTTGAGATCCCAAAAGTTGCGAGTACGTATGCGCTGTACATAGAGCAGCATACCGACGAGAGCGATGAAGAGGACAAAGATGAGGGCGAAAGCCGCATACCCGCCATAGCGTATGTTGCGCTCGGATTCCAGTTTGAGCTTGGCCTCGTTTACCTGCTGCATTTGCCGACTGCGTTCGATATTCAAGCTGGTATTCTGGATACGGTTCACTTTCTCCATATCTCGCACACTCTCTTGTAGTGTCACGGACTTGTCTCTATTTTCCAGAGCCTGGCGGTAATCGCCACGTCGCTTGTAGTACTTGTAGTAGAGGTCATAGATTTCTATCAGATGCTCTTTGGATTTGATGTGCTCTGCCGTCGACTTAGCCTTTGCCAGATATTCCAGAAATTTTTCGTCTTCGTTCATGGCGTTGTGGATCCCGGCCAGGGCGATGAGTGAAGTTAGGGTGTGCCATTCATCTTTCGAGGCCTTCATCAATTCGTAAGCTGTTTCGTACTCTTGCTTAGCCTTGTCGTATTGGAGGTCCTTCTCGTAGAGTGAACCAAAGTAGGTATGACAGAGTGATATGCCGAGCGTACTGCCAGCTTTCTGATTCATAGCCATCGAAAGACGGTAATACACCCATGCCGAGTCGATCTCACCTCTGTCCTCGAAGATTGAGCCAAGGTTGGCGTAGTTGATAGCTCTACCCACCGCACTACCCAGCTGCTGCTCTCCGTCCAGAGATAGGCGTAGTACACTATCAGCCCGCTCGTAGTTTCCCAATGTCATATAGATATTGCCTAGGCCATTGAGCGATACTACACGGTTTTTCCTGGCCATGAACGAAGTGTCGGCACATTCCTCACTCAATGTCCTTGCACGGTAGTGATATTCTTGGGCTACATCAAGTAAACCCATTCGTCGGTAGTCTGTCCCGATGTTATTGAGAGCCTGCACCCATTCGATGGTATCGCCGATGGCCTCAGCTTGTTTTAAGCCTTTGTGATGGACATTCAGGGCTTCGTCGAAACGGCTCTCATTGCGCAGGGCCTTGCCCCATTCTCGCAGAGCTACGACACTTCCGAGACGATTTCCCTCGCTTTCCATTCGCTTTTGCAGCAGCCCCAGCGAGTCAGTCGTGTGTATTGTCCCGACAATACTGTCTGCCATCTCACGTTCCTCTGCAGTCAATGCCGATACATGCTTGTTGCAGGAAGTCTGCAGAAATAAGGCCGAAACAAGCGTCACTGATAGGCCTACGATCATTCGCAAGCCTGGGCGTTTCCCATACCCTCTCATATTGCCCCAAAAATTCTTTCTCTAAATACTATTCGTTCGGATCAAGTCAAAGTGCATCGTTGTCCGTGACAAAATTATGTTTTTGGGACGATAGATAGTTAATTCTGGTGTCTCATTTACATAATTTAGTGCTTGCTTGTCTGAAGTCTATCCGATTCCAGATGAGAACCTGGGCATGGGAGGATGAAATAGTAAGGTGTCAGAGCAAATTTTTCGACGTGTCGAAGCAAAAACTCCTCCCCGTGAGAGCGAAAGTTCCGACCCGTTGGAGAAAATGCTTCGACCAGTGTTTATCAATACTCGAGGATAATGTCTTGTAAATGCAACTTTTATAGTATGGTTTGATATGTTCAGATCGAGGGGCATTTTTCTCTTGGTAGAGCTGTACATATGCCGCCTATCGGAAGTTGTAGAACTCGATTTTACCAGAAATAAAGCCTTGTTTGACTGCTAAAGGCCCAATATTTGAGGAAAAAAGCTGCTATATTTTGCTGGAAATAACATCATATTTTGTACCTTTGCCGGCGGGCATGAAAACAATTGTGCTCACCGATGGTGGAAATCCCTCGTTCTGCTTACCGGTTAAACTATATTTTGGAGGGGTGAAACTTACTAGTTATTAAAAGAGTTGTGGAAAACGAGTTGACCTGTGCGCCTATAGAGCGCAAGACTACCATTGGCAAGGATGCCGACAAAGTGATCTTTCACGCCCGCCTTGCGGGGCTTGGCGTCCCTCCGCCGTCCGTATTGCTGTTGTCGATTTGACAATTCCTGTTGTGGCAGTTTGTTTGGCAGGTAGCTGTCAGCACCTTGAATAGAGAGGACGAGTGCTGTTGCCAGCTGGCATTGTGGCACTACACGTAGGACAAAATATTAACAGACGAGAACGCCCGGCCCTTCTAGAGGCGTTTCCCCGGTTTGGCTACATGGTATGTCAGGCTGCAGAGGTTCTTTTCGTAGTAGAGATGCGATAGGGCTTTCTGGGGATTATAGGGGAGGGATTAA
>JAXFND010000010.1:0-53357 GCA_034181285.1 Porphyromonas sp.
TTAATCCCTCCCCTATAATCCCCAGAAAGCCCTATCGCATCTCTACTACGAAAAGAACCTCTGCAGCCTGACATACCATGTAGCCAAACCGGGGAAACGCCTCTAGAAGGGCCGGGCGTTCTCGTCTGTTAATATTTTGTCACTTTGCGAATAGATCCGTCCGAATAGAGCACGATATTCAGCCCCTCTTGCAATTGAGAAATTCGCCGACCGTCTATCGAATAGATGGCTACAACAGTCGCTGTGACATCGGCTACAGCAGCTTCGATAGCAGTCGGCTCCCATGAGCCATGAGGGACAACGCTCACCGTGGCACCGGCAGCTCGAATTAGCTCGGCTGCATTCTCAGCCTTGCTCTTGCTTAGATTGGAGAGGACGACACAAGGAGCAGACTCCACCAACTCTTTTGTCTCCTTAAGGCCAAGACCGGTAAGCTTTTTCACAACCTTGATCACCTTTATCTTACTTGTCCCTATCTGCTCCAACACAACATCATAGGTCTCATCCCCTCCGGATGGGGCGATCACGACCTTGCTGGTGATGACTTCATCAAAGGCATTGCATACAGCTTTCCGCTCTTCATTGAACCTAGCTCCCTCGGGAAAAACATAGTCGCAACCATTGAGCGTGAGAGAGGCTAAGCGCACTATGCCCCCCTGTGCCGTCACTGTGGCATTGTCGATCACAAGATGGCTTAGACTACTCTCAGTCGCATCACGACTCGAGATAGCATCGTCAGTCCCTGTGGCCTCCACTGTACAATCTTTAATCGTGAGAGTTGTCTTTTCGTCCAGATTGATTGCATTACCCTCCGTATTTATGAGCTGAAGGATGCCACTACCCATAATCGTGGTCTCTTTCCAAATATTGAGGGACGACGAATAGAGGTGACTACTCTTGAGCTTACAGGTTCCGATAAGCCTGATTACCAGCCCATCATTTTTTACATTGAAGATGCAGTTACCCCCTTTTTCCATCATGATCTCGGCATTGTCGAGGGTGAGTGTCTTCGTACCGGGGGCATAGGTGACCTTACCTTGCTCGATAGCCGTGAAGCCATGAGACGCATCGATCTGCTTGTAGTTGCCAGAAGTCACTTTTACACCGGCAATCTGGATTCCGTAGTCTGTCTGTGCCTGCACCCCCCGTGGCAAAGCCAATAAAGAGATGAGCAATGCAACAAAAGGCACATACACTCTCCGAAGTAAAGGTTGTTTCATCTTTTCATTCTGCCTCCCTATTGACCCTTCTTACAGGGAATGCCGCATCGGAGGCCGGGGCATTGAGGTTTATGTATCTATTCTTTTCTCGAACGCCGAGAAAGCAATCCCAAGAGTCGTGGGCAAAGCCTGTACTTCCTCGAACGAAAAGGAGGGAGAGGTGGGGCAAGGCCAGTGCCACCACTCTCCCCACGGACCTGCTTGTCGACCTCTTTCTCAACGATCCCATGGATCGTCTCCAAGAGTTCCATCCGGTCTTCGGCTGTGCGCAAGGCTTCGTCTCGAAGACTTTCTGTTCGTTTCGATCTTTTCGTTCTCATTTGGTGTAGACAGGTCCGAACTTTAACTCTCACGGGGCCGGCTTTGCACTCCCACGCGTCGAAAAAATTCCTCCGACGGGTCAGCGGTTTTGCTCCGACCCCTCGCGCTTTCATCCTCTCACGCCCGAGGGTTTTCGCCTGAGACAAAGGTAGACCTCACGCAAGCGAATAAACCTGCTCAAATCGGACAAAAACCTGCTCAAATCGGACATCTTGCATTTTCAAGAGTTGCTCAAATCGGACAAATCCACACCGTAACAAATTGATAATCAACAGGTATAAGCGAGCATGTTTGGATTTATCCTTTTCGAGCACCTTGCTGCCATCTCCATTGGTTGAGGGGCATAAACAGATAAGGAAATGACAAAAGACTACCGGCAACTTCCTCCTCCAAATCCGACTCGAAGATGGAAGGAATGTCCGGTCATTGAAAAGGAAAAAGAAGCTCTCGACCTCCGCCTCCTCTTCAGGGTAGAGATGGTCGTCCCCCTCATGGTGTATCAGGGAGAGGAAATTTCCGAAAGTGGCAATATGCCTCCACATTGCACTACACAATCTCGAAATAACGATGTAGCAACTCCTTCCCTATCGATGCAGTAGGGAGAAGGCTATGAGGCATACTCTCTCTTCCCGCTATCTTCTTAGCCTATCGTCCAATCGTTTCTAAACAATACACCCTGCGGATAGAGCCTATCGTCTCGGCAGAAACAACCAGCCCACGCTCCGGCATGAAGCGGTATCCCTATAAAAAATGAGGCTGTGGCACACATCTCTCGTCTGTGCCACAGCCTCATCCAGGCTTTTATGGTAAAAAGAAACTTATTTCTTCACAAGCTTTTGGTAAAGCTGCCCTTCCATCGTATCCAACACGACCATGTAGGCTCCGGACGGAAGGTCTGCCGTATCCAATCTGTCGGACAAAGGCGTGGAAGTCCAAGCACGAACCAATTGTCCGCTCATTGTGTACATCTTAACGGCTTTCACTGTTTCAGCTCTCCGCAGATCGACATAAGTATCAAAAGTCGATGGGTAAACCATCGGCTCGGCATCCAATGCTACCCGATCCGTACTCAAGTGAGGAGTCAAATCGGCATACACAACCTCAACGGTGTAGACCTTGCTGGGATCGCCATTTTCCTTGTCTTCATATCCGCTACCCATCTGGTCGGCCGGGACTACGGCAACTTGCTGTCCGTCACGTTTAATGATGTAGGCAGAGGGTACAGGTGTATCGACAGCGAACTTACCCCCGAAGTGGTGCTGACTTACTGGCTTATCGAGTGGCTTCGGGCTATTGGAGAGTAGCAGCTGTATTGCCAAGGTATTTTCGGTAGAGGAGAGCTTTGGCATAATGTTCTTTACCTGAGCATGAGTGACCCAGCGAGGTCGAACTATTCCCATCTGGTTAAACTTCCCTATGTAGGCATGAGGAAAATCTTTTTCATAATCCAACAGGCCTTTTGTGTCCACCCACTCGTTGATCGTATTGGGGCCTTTTCCCTTCACATTTTCGGAACCAAAACCGATGTACAGCATCTGATTCTTATCAATCTTGTAGGGCTTCTCCAATGGCACTGACAACCATGTTTTTTCCTGATAATCGTTAGGAACGACAACTCTTTGGAATACCTCTTCCTGCTCCAATCCCTCATCTGTCATAGCCAACACGAACAACTCATCGCCGGCTCTATTCGGGATGATATTAATCTGGCTGATGTAGAGAGGATCTGTAGACAGACCGCCCTTCTCGTAATACAAAGGATTATTCATAGGCCACTTCTCTCTGTATTTGGCATGAGTAAAAGATCCTATTCGCCCGTTTAGGAGGGGTACATATGAGGTCGAGAAGGGAGCCAAGGCATAGCTCTGATCCAGACCAAGCTTGGAGAGCAACTGGTAGTAAACCGGAGCATCCCACTTAACAATAGCTGTCTTGCGATCCGAAATCGTGACCGTAGGTGTTACCTTGGTGATCAACTCTCCCACAAAAACGGCTGCTTGCACAGGAGCACTCAGGTCGTATTGCGTCTGCTTGTTTTCATCCTGATACGGATATGCAACCTGGATAGAATAGGTCAAAAGTCCGTGGGTGACTTCCGAGGTGGCCAGGTCATCCTGATAGCGAGTTACCTCCACACCCTTGGCGGGAATATCCGCTATTTTCTTGTCACCACGGAACAACCAATAGTGCAAACCTTCCACTCCCCATTGGTCGGCACCATATGGGGCCTGCCAAGCCAAGACAACTTTGGTACGATCGGCACTCATGACAGCATCGAAGCGACGTACCGTGTTGATCGGGTACATGCCATCGCGGAAAGTCCCTTCAAGCTCCTCTGTTGCTCCCTTGCCTACGGGATCCAGGTACGAGGCCATTTGATATGAATCACCCCGATCCTTGTACTTATCCCAGTGGTGAGATAGTCTACCGTAGAAGTCTACAGAGTTCGGCAAACAAATCCCCGGCCCCCCACCTGTGAGGGTAGCAACAAGCAAGCCTTTCTCATTGAAAAGCGGAGAGCCGGAGGATCCGCCCTCGGTGTCGCCCTTGTCGTAATGGAACCTGAAGTGGGCATTTTTCCCCCCAATATCCCCTCCTATCTGAGCCGTGTGGGGAGTTGGACTACCATTGTGCGTAGCGATCTTCATGGCATCTCCTACAGGGTGATGCAGCCCAACAGCCGACTTGTACAGTTCCTCACGTCTATTCCATCCATTGTAATAGACACGATAGCGTGCGGGGACCTGATCCTTAAGTCGGAGCAACAGACCGTCGGACATCCCACTCAGAGGGAGGAATGAAAGTTTGTCGCATCCTACCAAACTCTTGGTATGGTAAGCAGACCCTGTGGTACCATTGCTGCACGAGGGCTTCACATAGTGGAAACTAAAAATCCACTTCTTGAGCTGCTCGGGACCAGCAGCAAAACCTCCGGCATCTGCACAGTGAGCTGCCGACAAAATAAGCGGAGCATAGTCCTTGGCCGTATTATTCATCAAACTTCCGGTACAGAAAGTCACATACTCGGTCCTATCCTTCTGCACCACCAACAGAATGTGGCAAACCCCTGCCATCTGCTTGTGCCAAGCATCTCCATCAGGACAATTGACATTGATCTGGCATTGAGGAAGAGACGAGTCTTCGCCAAGGTCTTTGTGGCCTGCACCCTTTAGAAAATCGGGAACTCCTCGATAGAAATGCCCCAGCCCTGAGATGCGGATCTCGGGCATTTCCCCTTTTGAATTAGGCTCATACTCAAGTACTACGCAATCCCCAGCCAGTGGTGAGGTTGCAAACTCGGAGTTATCCTCGTGCGTACGGGCTGTAAATGCCCCACGCAGCTGAGTACGATCTCCGTTGTAGATGTACAATTTTCCTCCCTCCGGGATACTGAAACGGTCGTAATACACATTGAGGCCCTTGGCACCTTCCGAACGGACAGCCATCCTGTAGATACTGCTCCCATCAGGCAAAAGCACCTGCTCTGCTTCGCGTGCAAAATCGACCTCGAAAGGCAAGACCACAGCCACCCGATAGGGGCGATACTGAGCTCCTGCAGCATTCCACTCATCCTCAACCAACAAGTCATCGACATTCCTTGTCATGGGCAAATCGATTACTTGACTTTCCTCGTACCTAAACGCTGCTCGAGACTGCTTTTCTTTCAGCTCGAAACTACGAGGCTTACCTCCAAACTCCTGCTGAGCAGCAAGCGGAAAAAACGGGGTTAATAGGACTAAGAATAGTCCCCAAATACACTTGTTCATTACTCAATCCATTGTTATCTGTGTTGTTAATAGCTATCCCACATATTTCCCAGCCGTGGGCAAAGACAAAGAAAGCGGAATCAATCTCCCCTCTCAAACGGCCAGTCATCTACTAAGCCGTCCCCTTATGCGTCATGATGTTCAGCACGTGCATATCGGTCTCTCGCATCGCATCCCGTCCGATCGAAGTCAAGTTATCGACCGTCCGGTCTACATCTTCATCCACGATACCCTCCGAGGCTGTCACGACCCTATCTTCGATGGCCAACAGGGCCGAGAGCATCGCCGAGCTCACCCCACTTGTCACTTTCAGGGCGCAGCTTGGTTTGGCCCCGTCGCAAAGCATTCCGGAAATATTCCCCACCATGTTTTTAATCGCAAAGCCGATCTGCTCACGGGTCCCTCCCATGAGATAAGTGATACCACAAGCCGAGCCCGTGGCTGCGACAACGCAACCGCAGAGAGCAGAAAGACGCCCCAGCTTCTGCTTGATATAAACGACCATCAAATTACTCAGCATCAAAGCCCGAATAGTGCTCTCTCTATCAGCTCTCTCCTCCCGAGCAAAAGCCAGGACCGGCAAAGTCGCCGTTATCCCCTGATTACCACTGCCACTATTGGACATCACAGGCACCGAAGCTCCATCCATGCGTGCATCGCAGGCAGCACTGGTACAGGACAACATTTTCGTGAATGTCGTATCTCCCAAATATCGCTTACCCAAAGGACTCAGAATCATCTGCCCCACCGAGTGACCATAGTTACCATGCAAAGAAAAGCGGCTGGCCTCGGAATTGAGCCTGGCAGCCTCCTCGATAAACATGATCTCCTCAATCGGGGTCTCCATGGAAAAGCGATAGACAAGATCGAAATCAAGTGCAATGTCCTCCTCTGTCTGTGTCTCTTCCGAAGGGATACCGCCGGCCCTGGACTGTGCAACCACAGGCAAGACCTTGCCGTCCAAAATCAACGTAGTAAGTCCGGTATGCACTTGCTCTATAATAGCTGTGGCCTTGTGCTTGCCGGATACAAGATTGACCTCAATGTAGAGATTATCCACGTCTCCGGGCTTTAGGGCAATTGCCACGACGTTTCCCTGATTCACAATATCTTTCGCCCGATCCAACTCTTGCCCAGAAAAGCCGTTCAGGATGGAAAGGCCTTTCTCCGGCTTAGCTATGGCATAGCCAAGAGCAACGGCTATCGGCAATCCAATCATCCCGGTACCAGGAATGCCTACTCCCATCGCATTTTTAAGCATATTGGCCGAGAGCAAGACTTCGATCCGAGTAGGAGGGATGAGGCATGTAGGCAACACACTTGAGGCATAGGCCACCGCCAATGCCACCGCTACTGGCTCTGTACAGCCGGTAGCCGGCACGACTTCTCTTTTGATCAGAGAGACTATTCTCTCTTGCTCTCTTTTATCTATGCTTGTCATCCTGAGTAGTGATCAATTCTGGATACTTTGCTGTTACTCTTTTGTCTAATGGAGCTATTGCAACCGACACAACCGGTACCAACGGACTGGACTTGGAGTGTTCACACATCATACGACGGAGTGTTTGTACCAATCCAAAAGCCTCCCAATGCCATCCCTCAATGCTACTCGATGTCGCCACCCGAGCCTGCGAATAAGGCTCGAATCGGTGAGCTTCCGCATGGTGCCATCCGGTTTGGTCGGATCGAAGAGGATAGCTCCTTTATATCCAACGGCATCAGCAATCAAACGGGCTAGATCGGCAATTGAGACTTCTTCTCCACTCCCTATATTGATGTGGCAATTGCGCACTTGGGCAGTCTCCGACGAATAAAGATCCTGGAAATCGATATGCTCCATCACATAAACACAAGCCTCGGCCATATCTTCGCTCCATAGGAACTCGCGTAACGGCTTCCCACTGCCCCAAAGCTCCAATCGATCGGGATAGACTCCAAATCGGGCCAATGCATCCACCATCTCCTCCTCCGTGGAAGTCGGGTCAATGCCCGGTATTGACCGAACAGAGCTGTCTTGCCTTATCTTACGATAGTCTCCATCGGCCAGAAACTTAGCTAACAACACTTTGCGAATCATAGCCGGCAACACATGAGCCGAAACGAGATCAAAGTTATCGTTTGGTCCATAAAGATTGGTAGGCATCACGGCCAAATAGTTGGTGCCGTACTGCAAGTTGAACGATTCGCACATCTTCAGCCCCGCGATCTTGGCTATTGCATATGGCTCATTCGTGTACTCCAGAGGCGATGTGAGGAGGGCGTCTTCTCGAATCGGTTGGGAGGCATCCCGAGGATAAATACAAGTAGATCCCAAGAAAAGTAGCTTCCTGACATCATACTTGTAGGCCGAGCCTATCACATGCTGTTGTATGCCCAAGTTGCGGTATATGAAGTCAGCCCGACAAGTGTTGTTGGCCATTATACCACCGACAAAAGCGGCAGCCAAAAAGACAAAATCCGGCCGCTCTGCTTGAAAGAAAGCGTCCACAGCTTGGGCATCAAGCAAATCAAGTTCCGCATGAGTACGGACTACGATATTCCCATAGCCCTTGCTCTGCAAAACACGACAAATTGCAGATCCTACCAGCCCCTTATGACCTGCCACATATATCTTGTCGCCCGGCTTCATTTTACTCGAAATAGTTGTGAATTGTATAGCCGCCATCCTTGAGATATGCCTCTCTGTGCATAAGTCGGACGTCGTAGGCCATCATATCGCCAATGATATCTTGTAAACTGTATTCAGGCTCCCAGCCCAATACACGCCGTGCTTTTGAAGCGTCCCCAATAAGAGCTTGAACCTCTGTAGGGCGAAAATAGGCAGGATCAACCTGAACGAGAGTTTCTCCAACGAGGCTCTCCACAAGGGGTAAATACTTCTCCCCCACTCGTTCGACAAAGAGCGACCGATCCACAGCATCCAGTACACCAACTTCGTCCAATCCCTCTCCTTCGAAATGAACAGTCATCCCGATGTAAGCAAAACTCATCTTGGCAAAGTCCCGAACCGAAGTCGTGATACCTGTAGCTACGGCGTAATCTCCCGCACTCTCCTGCTGCAAGATCAAGTACATAGAGCGAACATAGTCTTTGGCATGCCCCCAGTCTCGAGTGGCAGAGAGATTGCCCAAATATATCCGCCGTTGCAAGCCCACTGCTATACGGCTAATCGAGCGAGTAATCTTGCGAGTTACAAATGTTTCTCCACGTAGTGGAGATTCGTGGTTAAAGAGAATCCCGTTGCTACAGTGCATCCCATACGCTTCTCGGTAATTGACCGTAATCCAATAGGCATAAAGTTTGGCACAAGCATAAGGGCTACGCGGATAGAACGGAGTCTGTTCGTTTTGTGGCACCGTCTGTACCAAACCAAAAAGTTCACTAGTAGAAGCCTGATAAATGCGAGTTTTCTTCTCCAGTCCCAACAAGCGTATCGATTCCAAAACTCTCAGTACGCCCAAAGCATCCACGTTGGCTGTGTACTCAGGGCTATCAAAGCTCACTTTCACATGACTCATCGCGCCCAAATTGTAGATCTCATCGGGCTCAATTTGCTTGATAAGAGAGGTTATATTCATTGAGTCGGAGAGATCGCCATAGTGCAAAAAGAAGTTGCGACCATCTACATGCGGGTCTTGGTAGAGGTGATCTACCCGCTCTGTATTGAATAAGGAAGAACGGCGTTTGAGGCCATGCACCTCATAGCCTTTCCTAAGGAGAAACTCCGCCAAGTATGCGCCATCCTGCCCCGTAACACCCGTTATGAGAGCTACTTTTCTGGTATTACTCATTTTGTCTTCGTTTGTTTTGTCTGTGCTGTCGTGTTGTCTTCCTCGATGGTATCCTTGTCCGGATGAGGCTCAAAAATTAAAGATGTCGCTCCCAAAGTGATAATAGTCGTCTCGCGCAGAACCAACCATTCTTTGTCGCCCAAACAAAAACCGGCAACAAATGTCCCCACGCGACTATCATCGTCTTTCAACGCGTAAGTCCAATGACCCTGACTATCCACTTCGGCTCGTATCAAACAATGATGCCTATCCATACTTGGGTCAGAGGTCTGTATGGCAAGGTCAACCTCCGTATCCTTGTTTTGTCGGCCTACGGAGTGTATTCCCTTACCAAAGCGCAGGACCTGCCTATAGGCAAATGCATTCTCCACGACAATGATCACCGCGGGAGATAGCTCTCCCCTCTCTTCCATTCCCTGCTGCTCCTGCTTTCCTGTCGTTTTAAGCTGAGCCTTGATCTGCCGGCCACAGCTGGGACAAACCAGCACTAAACGTCCCCGATCGGCCAGGGCTTGGCGGATCCGATCATTCGAAATGGTGATTCGATAATCGCACTTCGGGCAACTTACTCGTTTCATCTCTTCGGGAGCAACAGACGTTGGTACTCGTCCTCATCGGAAAGAATGCGTACAGCCTCACTCACATCACTATCGCTACGCAACCGATACTGGGTCAGGCCCTTCTCATGATAATAACGGTGTACAATCGCTTCTTCCACCCATTTCTTCACATCGGCCTTGTAGCGAATAAGGTCTCGCCGCACATCCGGCTTCAAAAGCTCGGAAAGAGTATCGAATGCCTCCGTAGCTTCGGGCAAGAACCCCTCCGACTCAGCCAGCCGACGCAAATCCTTTAAGTAGGAGGGAGAACGTAGCTCATATTTAAATGCGGGAACCGAAAGTCGCCCAATCAACTCCTCGTACTCTTTGTCACTTAGAGAAAAACGATCCGGTTTGGCAATTGATCTATGTGCACGCTGATAATCTGTAGCAAAGTCCTCAACCAGATAGTTACCGGCCACGAAATAGGAAATCACCTTCGTGCTATCGGCCTTTACTTCGAAGTCTGGAGCAATACCTCCAGCTTCAGGCTGGGGTCGGCCAGCCTTTGTGTAGAAAATATGGTGCGAACTATCGGCTTCCGATTTGCGATAGTTAATACGTTGAATACATCTCCCACTCGGGATATGGTAGCGAGAAATAGTGAACTTGATCCTACCTCCATAGGGCATTTGCGCAGTAGTCTGCACAATCCCCTTGCCAAAACTCTTGCGCCCCACGATCACGGCTCTGTCATAATCCTGCAACGCACCGGCCAACAACTCGGAAGTAGAGGCCGTTTCTTCATTGATCAAAACGACAAGTGGCAGGTTCGGATCCGAGGGGACAACAGAAGTCTGATAAATGGCACTAACTGCATTATCACGACTTCTCAGAGTGGCAACCTCTGTCCCTTTGGGTAAGAAATGGCCTAAGATGCCAACCGACTCGCCAACCAATCCGCCTCCATTGCCGCGCAAGTCAATGATCAATCCCTTGAGTTTTGTTCTCGACTTGAGGTCCCTTAGGGCTTCGCCAAAAGCGGTGGCGGTTTTGTCGTTGAACGCATCGACACTGATGTACCCAATTTGAGTCCCTGGTCTCACATCATGATAAGAAACCGGCTCTATTTGGATGCGTTTACGTAGGAAACTTAACTGGATGGGAGCCTCCTCCCCTCGACGCTTTAGTACAAGAGAAATCGGGCTTTCGGGACTACCTTTCAATGCCTCACTCACTCGTTGCACATCGGACTTGGAGAAATCAACACCATCAATTTTGAGAAAGACGTCTCCAGCCTGCACACCAGCCAAGTGCGCAGGTTTACCCTCAAAGAGTCTCGCGACCATCACGCTACTGTCGGCTGCAGGCATAACCACAGCCCCCACTCCGCCATATTCGCCGGTGGTAAGCAAGCGCAGTTCACCCTCTTCCTGTGCACTATAGTACTCACAATAGGGATCGAGAGATGCAAGGACCCCCTTGATACCTCTCTTGTATAATTCTCGTGTCGAAAGACTATCGATGTAGTACATCTTAATGTTCCGGAGTAAGCTACCAAAGGTCTCAACAGCTTTGATATACTCCGTGTATGGATCCTCATCCGCTGTACTCTTGGGAAACGATGCTGTTCTCTGTGCAAAAAGGGAGGCGAAAGGCGGAGCCCCCCAGCCGAGAAGCAAAACGAGCAAATATGATACAGACTTGCATTTCATAGCGACAAAGGTAACGAAATAGCCTCTATCATATCGCATCTTAATACGTCTGAGCTTTGAAATACGAGCATATCTCTTTTCTGATCTCACCTTGACATACACTGCCACTCCAGAAAGCCACTCAAATCGCTTACACAGGGCAAAGGACTTACAACCACAGAATTTAATATTCAGCCCCCAACGCCATGGTACAGTCAGACCCGACACAAGTAAAATTTCCACGCGTGAGAGCAAAATTTAGGACCCGTTGGAGATTTTGCTCTCACGCGTGGAAAATGAGTAGGGATAAAAATCGGATTCGATGAATGGCAGCGCGTAATTTACACGCTTTCCAATCACATAGATAATTGACGTGGAGAATCTTTATTGGTGCAAGGCAACCTATGATCTCAGCAATTGCTTCGTCTGCATACAATATTGAAGCAAAAATGGCCTCAAGAAGGCCCCAGCATCTCGAAGAATACGCTGATCAGACCTCTTGCTTAATCCGCGAATGATCAGAGAGAAAGGAGAAAGCCTTTGTCAAAATCTCATCGAGAAACAAAAAACTCAAGATCTTGTCAACAATACTTCAACAGAGCATTATCGACCAGCACTAAGAAAATAAAATGCATCCAAATTCAATCTGCGAATTTGGTGTAAACCAGCAAATCGGAATACTCCTCACCGTTCCAGTGCCAAAGGGGAAGAGAAGCTACTTCTCGAAATCCGGCAGAAATAAACGCAGCCTGACTCGGTTTGTTTTGTCTATCGATGTGTGCATACACCAACCGAAGACGCAAATGACAAAGGGCATAGTCCGAAATCATTTTGATTGCAGAGCTACCAAAACCTCTACCACGATATGAAGTTTCGATAAGCAACCCAACAGCAACCCTTCTATTATATGCATCGTAATCGTACAAGTCTACTGCCCCGATTGCTCTCCTTTCTCGGACTCCCTCTATCATCAATCGCATGGCTCCCAGCTCATACAATGATTTATGGCTCTCCTCCACATATGCTTCCATTGCCGACTTACTCAGCGGTTGCAAAGTAGAGCCCGAGCTCCAATGCTCGGGGTCATTTTCCCAGAAGTAGAGAAGCTCCACATCCGTGGGCTCCATAGCTCTAAAACGGATCAGTTCGTTCTCGAAAAGGAACCTCATTATAGAAAACTCAGTGCTTAATGGCCTGATCGAAGCTAATCCGATTCAGAATTGATCGGCCCAGCGTAATCTCATCAGCATACTCTATCTCATCACCCACAGCGATACCTCTCGCAATTACAGAAATCCGCACATCCAGGCCCGATAGTCGCCTGTATATAAAGAAATTGGTCGTATCTCCTTCCATTGTAGACCCCAGAGCTAAGATAACTTCCTGGATCTCTTCCTCGTGAATCCGTTGAATCAAAGCATCGATTGTGAGCTGAGAAGGCCCAATGCCCTCTATGGGAGAAATAACGCCTCCTAACACATGATAAAGCCCCTTGTACTGGGCCGTATTTTCAATAGCTAGTACATCGCTCACATTTTGCACCACACAGAGCGTCCTGCAGTCTCTTTTGGGATCGGCACAGATAGGGCACAGCTCCGTATCGCTAACATTGTGGCAAGAACGGCAATAGACGATCCCATCGCGCAAACGATCTAAAGCGGAAGTGATATTGTGGGTAAACGCTGGAGTCTTGCTCAATAGGTGAAGGGCCAGGCGAAGAGCCGTTTTGCGTCCTATCCCCGGGAGATTCGACAACTGCTCCACGGCATTCTCCACCAGTTGAGAGGGATACTTGTGCTGCATATGGGATTAGAACGAGTAACAGAAGAGACAGAATAGCGGAGAACAATCCGATGAGCCATCAAAGCTCTGCAGCCCTGATCTCAGCATTGGCCTCAAGGTAAGAAAAATAACTTTGGACAAATTTAGATGCCTTCCAGATCTTCCAGCTCATTCCCTTCACTGTCAAAAAAGCGGTAATGAAGAAAAGGAATACTTTGGTCTGGTATTACTTTGATCCCCTTAGAGTATTTCATCTTCCATCGCATGGCAATAGAAACAATCCCTTTCTTGAGATAAGCGGCAATGTATGGGTGTACATGCAGAACGAAATGCTTGAGCCCATGCGTATCAACAAGCGTTGACACTTTCTCCTCAAGTGTGTCCGTAAAAAGGATGGAGGCTTTCATCTTACCGGATCCCATGCACGTAGGGCATTTCTCCTCAGTATCCACACTCATGGCAGGCCTTACTCTTTGCCGTGTGATCTGCATCAGTCCGAATTTGCTCAAAGGCAAAATATTGTGCTTAGCACGATCCCCCGACATCAACTTGCACATGTGTTCGTACAACTGCTGCCTATGCTGGGTCTCTGCCATATCAATGAAGTCTACTACAATGATGCCGCCCATATCCCTAAGTCTAAACTGGCGAGCCAACTCCTCCGCTGCAGCCATATTGACATCCACTGCCGTATCTTCCTGCTGATTACTTCCCCGAGACCTATTACCACTGTTGACATCCACCACATGCATCGCCTCTGTCTGTTCGATGATCAGATAGGCCCCACTCTTGTACGTCACAGTACGCCCAAACAAGGATTTTATCTGCTTGGTGACAGCGAAATTGTCGAAGATAGGGAGCTCTCCCGAATACAGATGCACGATATCCTCATTCCCCGGAGAAATCAAGGAAATATAGTCTCTAATGCTTTCGTAGAAGAACTTGTTGTTTACATGGATATTATGGAATGTCTCAGCATTAAACGTATCACGAAGAAGCCCTAAGGTACGCCCCGTTTCCTCATAAAGGATGTGAGGGGCTTTAGTTATTTTTGAGATCTTGCCAACGCTATCAGTGAAGCGTTTCAACAACATCTTGAGTTCAGCATCCAGCTCCGAGGCCTTCTTGCCCGCAGCCGAAGTACGGACAATGATACTAAAGTTGCGGGGTTTAATGCTGAGCATCAGTTGCCTGAGGCGAGCTCGCTCTTCTCCTGACTTAATTTTTTGAGAAACCGACACTCGATCGGAAAAAGGCACCAAAACTAAAGACCTCCCAGCCAAAGATATTTCAGTTGTGAGACGAGGTCCCTTAGTAGAAATGGGCTCTTTGACAATCTGGACAAGGATCTGCTGACCTGCCTTGAGTACTTCGCTAATCTTGCCCTCTTTGGGAAGATCAGCCTCAAGTGTCATCTTACCAATCGCCGATAGGCCTTTTTGCAAAGAACTGTCTTCCAATAGTTTTCGTTGGCTGAGATATGTAAGTCCCAAATCGAAGTAATGGAGGAAAGCATCTTTTTTATAGCCAACATCCACAAATGCGGCATTTAGCCCCGGCATAATCTTCTTCACTTTGCCAAGGTAAATATCCCCGACTGCAAAAGACTGGTCGCGAGGCTCACGCTGAAGCTCCACCAATTTGCCATCTTCAAGAACGGCTATAGAAACTCTCTTAGCGTCAACGTCTACTATAAGCTCACTATTCACTTTTTGGAAGTGGATTATTTGTATAACCTGAACGCCCCTAGCCAACCGACTAAATAGGGCTACAGGTCAATGCTCTGTAATAAAGCGGGGCCGGAAAAGTGTAAAGGACAAACGACCATGCCCCTGCTACACAATTTTCGGCCCCTCCTACCTAAATTCGTAACTAAGATTACTTCTTCTTATGTCTATTCTTCCTTAGTCTTTTTTTGCGCTTATGCGTAGACATCTTATGTCTTTTCCTTTTCTTTCCGCTTGGCATAGAAGTTTGATTTTAATGGATTATACGTTATTCTGTTACTTTACTTTTGCTGCAAAGATTTTAGAAGGCTTGAACGCTGGCACTCTGCGCTTAGGAATGATGATTGTCGTTTGTTTTGTGATATTGCGAGCTGTCTTTTCGGCACGCTCCTTTACGATAAAGCTACCGAAGCCCCTCAGATAGACATTCTCTCCATTAGCTAAAGCACTGCGTACATTTTCCATGAATGACTCCACGACCTCAAGAGCTACCTCTTTGTCCACACCCGTAGCCTTGCTAATTTCACCCACTATATCAGCCTTCGTCATAATTCTCTTGAACTTATCTTATTGACAATCCTATTTCAAGCGGCAAAGGTAGTCTTTTCTTTTTTATTTTCCACCTCACTACCCCGCTCCAGCAGGCTTTTAGTCCACGAAAATTCAAGCTATGCATAACAGCGTTTTTACACTCATCGTATGCTTCGAAGGAATAAGACTACGACACTCATTCTCCATCGCTAGGCTCATAGAGTAGCCGCATAGAAAGATCGTTCACCTGAGATGGGGGACCTGATGCTATAGAACAAAGAAAGGGTTGCATGGAACTCCGTGCAACCCCGTTATCAGTCGGGGTGAGAAGACTCGAACTTCCGACCTCCACGTCCCGAACGTGGCGCGCTGCCAACTGTGCTACACCCCGATTGGCGCACAAAAGTACGAATAATATTATTCTCTCCAAAAGGCCGGCCGCAAAAGGCTTAATACAGTGAATATCTCAAGACGTCCAGCCAACATTAAAAAACTCAGGACCCACTTTGCAAAAGGAGATATATCGGCCATGTTGGCGGTCAAAGAACCAAGAGCAGGACCGACATTGCCTGTTGCCGAAATAGACGCTGAGACACTCTCCAAAAAAGGTAGTCCGTCAAACGTAAGAAGCAAAACGCCCATCCCTATCAACCCCAAATAGGCAAAAAAGAAGGCCAAGACCTGGCTTACCATCGCCCCGGGAATGACAATTCCGTTTGCTCTCACGGGGACAACAGAGTTGGGATGAATTCTCTTCTTAAACTCATTCCGGAGATTTTTGACCAGAACCATCAAACGGCTGATCTTGAATCCTCCTGCTGTCGATCCAGAACAACCACAAACAAACATGAGCATCAACATTATACTCCAAAAGAAAGGCCTCCACAGAGTCGTGTCTGAGGTAACGAAACCAGTGCTACTGATAAACGAAACAATCTGAAAAAGGACTGTCCGCACCATTTCTTCCACAGAGTTAAATTCGCTAAAGCTGTACAACCAATAGCACGTTATGAAAGTAGCAGAGAGAACCACTACGATGAACCATCTAAACTCCTCATCCTTAAAAAGCTTCATCGGTTTACCAATGAAGCAAAAGTAGATCAAACTCAAACTAAGGCTAGAAATAAACATGAACCCCGTGATTACATATTCCAGATAAGGGGAATGATAGTATGCAATGCTGGCATCCTTGGTCGAATAGCCTCCCGTAGAAATACAAGTAAGGGCGTGACAAAGCGCATCAAAGATATCCATCGGACCAAGCCATAGCAGAAAAAATAAAAGCAAAGTCATGAATACATAAACCGAAGCAAGCCGCTTAGAAACGGTGCTGATACGAGGTAGAAAGCGATCGTGCATAATACCCGTCGTCTCAGCATTATAAACCATCGAAGCTCCCCTGTCTCCTGTTATGATTGGCAGCAAAGCCAATGTAAAAACAACTATTCCGATCCCTCCTTGCCACTGCAATATACTCCGCCAAAATAGTATTCCGTGAGGGAGGGTTTCCACAGAACGAAAAATAGTTGCCCCCGTGGTGGTAAACCCAGACATTGTCTCAAAGAAAGCATCCGAGATGGAAGTTACATAGTTCCCGAAAATGAAAGGCAACATGCCAACAAACGAAAGAAGAAGCCAAATGAGAGTAACAATGAGCATCCCCTCTTTCCGGCTTAGGCGTTTGTTCTGTTTCGAATCGGCACGTCTACCCCACAACCAACCGACACTTCCTAACCCCAACATGGTTAGCATCGTAAAAACAAAGGGCAATACATCCTCTCCACCGTACACGAGAGCAACGAACAAGGCCGATAAGAGGAAGCCACACTCCAAAATACAAGTTAGGCCAACAATCTTGGATACAAAGCGAAAATTGATATGCTTTACCACAGAGTTCATCAACTAAATAGTTCGGCCAACTTATGCATAGAAGTCCCCAGGCAGAATACGACAACGTGATCAAACGGCTGAATAATGGTATTCCCGTCGATCATCGAGGGGACGCCTCCTCTCACCATTCCCCCCAGCGTAATTCCATCAGGAAGATCAAGGTCCTTGACCGCCTTTCGAGTCACATTGGATCCTCTACGAGCTATCAACTCAGCAACGTCGGCATTGGCTATTGTCAGGCATTTCACAGACTCTGTATCGACACCAAGCAACATCCGATGAATATGCCCAGCTGCTATCAACTTCTTATTGATCAAAGTTCCAATATCCAATCTCTCTGCCAGTGGGATGTAGTCAATGTTCTCCTCCTTGGCAATTGTCTTGAATACTCCATACCTCTTTGCGGCCAGACAAGCCAAAATGTTCGTCTCCGAATTTCCTGTCAGAGCGATAAATACATCCGCATTCTCGATCCCGGCTTCTCGCAATAACTCCGGGTCTCTGCCATCGCCCTCAAAAACTTCTATATTTTTCGTAACCTGAGCCGCCACTTCAGCACATCGTTGCGGGCTCTGATCTATGATACATACCTGTAGCGTATGAGGCAACTTCTTGGCCGCCAACAATGCTATTTGACTCGCCCCTATTATGATAACCTTATTAGCTTCTCGCTTTTCTTTCCCTGCAAGTTTCCTCACCAAAGAAAGATGTGATTTATCGCAAGTAAAGAACAGAATATCTCCATCCAAGACTTGGGTACTACCAGAAGGGATAATGGTTTCCATATCCCGTTTAATGGCTACTATATGAAATGCCTTTTCCGATTCATTGGACAACTCTCGCAGATACTTTCCAACCAAAGGAGCTCCATTGCGAACCTTAACCCCAACCAATGCCAATGCTCCATCGAATAACTTTATGTACTGCCTTGCCCAAGGCGTCTTAATCGAGGATACGATCTCATCAGCAGCCAAGAGTTCAGGAAAAATGAACATATCGATCCCCATGTCGGCAAAAAACTTCGCGTACTGTGGGGCCATATACTCTTGATTGTCTATGCGTGCAATGCTCTTCTTAGCTCCCAGGCGCATAGCCAAAGCACAAGCCAAGATATTAGAAGCGCTCTCATTCAGCACACTGACAAAAAGGTCAGCTGATTCGATTCCTGCCGAGGTGAGGGCTGAAATGGATGTCGGATCAGCCTTGATTGTCAGAATATCCGTACTGATAGAGGCAAAACGCAGACGCTTGTCATCGTTGTCTACAAGGACAATATCATGATCCTCACTGGATAGCATTTTGGCCAAATGCGTACCCACAGCGCCAGCTCCGGCAATTATTACTCTCATGGTTGAATAAACTCAATAATTGAATTATAAATTGAGTCCTCATCAAGCGAACAGTACTCTCGTTGCTCATCCGGAGAACCATGCTCGATAAACTCATCAGGTAAGCCTAACATCTTCAATTTAGGGATCTTACTCATGGTGAATAATTGTGTTGCGACTGTTGCTCCCAATCCTCCGCACAGAGTTCCTTCCTCCACCGTGACAACAAAGGGATAAGAGGCCGCGACACGAGCAATAAGCTCGGTGTCAACCGGCTTTGCATAGATCATATTGTACCAAGCAGCTTCTATTCCAGCAGCACGAAGACGGGCCACAACTCGCTCTACACTGTTACCTATTGGACCTATTGTAAGAACGGCAACATCCTTACCACTGCACATTTCACAACCCCTACCTATAGGCAAGATCTTCGGCTTATTCTGCCAGTCAAGCAAGACACCTCGTCCCCGAGGATAACGTATGGCCATAGGACCAGATTGGCCTTTGTAGGCGGTTAACATCAGATCTCTAAGCTGATGCTCGTTTATAGGGGATGCTACTGTCATGTTAGGGATAGTAGAGAGATAGGCCAAATCAAATGCACCTTGGTGAGTTGCGCCATCCTCTCCTACCAATCCGGCCCGATCCAGACAGAACACCACATGCTGCTTGCTTATTGCCACATCGTGAATCAATTGGTCATAAGCCCTTTGCATAAAAGAGGAGTAAATATTGCAGAATGGAATCAGCCCCTCACGAGACAATCCAGCGGAAAACGTAACCGCATGCCCCTCTGCAATACCCACATCATAAGTCCTGTCGGGGAAAGATGCTTGCATGTAGGAGAGAGAACACCCTGTAGGCATAGCAGGAGTAACCCCAACAATTCTATCATCTTGCTGAGCGAATTCGACAAGAGTTTGACCAAACACATCTTGGTAAAGAGGGGGAATGGGGAGACTATCTTCCTTGGTTTCCCGGATACCTGTACCGATGTCAAATTTACCTGGAGCATGCCACACGGTAGCTTCTGCTTCAGCCGGAGCATAGCCTTTTCCTTTCTGCGTTTTGAGGTGCAGGATCTTTGGGCCCTCCATGTCTTTGATGTCTCGAAGGATTTGCACTGTACGCAAAACATCATTTCCATCCACCTGCCCGAAATAACGAATGCTGAAACCCTCGAAAAGATTAGGTTGGCTACTGAGAAGGGCCTTGAAGCTGTTATTGAAGCGAAGCAATCCTTTGCGTTTGTTCTCTGAGATAAGATTCATCCGCCGCATAGTTTTGTACAGGTCGTACCGGAGAGTGTTGTACGTCTTACTTGTGAGAATATCGACCATATACTTATTCAAACCTCCCACATTGCGGTCTATAGACATATTATTGTCGTTAAGCACAATAAGGAGATTATTTGGAAAAGAAGACGCATTATTAAGGCCTTCAAAAGCCAGCCCCCCAGTCATCGATCCATCTCCTATGATCGCTACAACCTTACGATCTTCGTTTCGCTTTTTCGCTGCAACAGCCATCCCCAAAGCTGCCGAGATGGAATTCGAGGCATGCCCTGCAGTGAATGTATCGTACTCACTCTCTCCGGTAGAAGGAAATCCCGCAAGCCCTCCCCATTGACGAAGTGTAGGAAATTGCATCTTCCTTCCGGTCAACACCTTGTGCCCATAAGCCTGATGCCCAACATCCCATACCAATCGATCATACGGTGTATCGAAAACATAATGCAGAGCCACCGTCAATTCCACTGCCCCCAAGCTGGAAGCCAAGTGCCCCGGATGACGAGATAGGACTTCCAAGATGTAACGTCTGAGTTCACCGCAAAGTGCCGGCAGTGAAGCCTCCGGTAACTTTCTCAGATCTGAGGGGAAATTTATCTGACTTAGTAAAGGATATTCGAGTTCAGTCATCTTGTAATAAAATCGCCGTTGTCACAAAAACAGCTCCTCCCGAGAGAAAGAGTCTTTTGCTCTGGTACGTCTCAACAATGGATCAGAGAATGCTCAGTAACTCACCTACAGAAAGAAGCTGCTGCTCCCCTGTAGCCATATTTTTGAGTGCCACACATTTCTTGGCATACTCCTCCTCCCCCACCATTGCCACATAGGGGACAGCCAAGTCGTTGGCATAGTTCATTTGCTTTTTCAATTTGGCCGGATCTGTATAGTACGAGCATCGAATGCCTGCTGCCCTCAGTCTACTTATCACCGATAAGACGAAATCGGCAAACTCCTCGCCGAAATTGATAAAAAGAATCTGAGCCCCCATACTGAGATCTTTTGGGAAAAGGTCGAGCTGACTCATCACATCGTAAATTCGGTCTGCCCCAAAAGAAATGCCGACACCACTCATTCCGTCAAAACCAAAGATGCCTGTCAAATTGTCGTAGCGACCTCCTCCTGTAATGCTTCCAATCTCCACATTCTTAGCCTTGACCTCAAGGATAGCCCCCGTGTAGTAAGAAAGCCCACGAGCCAAACTGATGTCAACCACAAGTTCGGACTGGATAGGTAACTTCTCAATTCGATCTAACACATAGCGAAGTTCCTCAATACCTTTGAGTCCAACCTCAGACGTAGACAAATGCTCCTCCAATCGGCTCAACTTGGTTCGATTGTCACCATTGAGCAAAAGCAGAGGTTTGAGACGAGCTATCTCATCGGAACTGAAGCCCTTGGAGGTCAATTCGGCAAAGACTTTCTCAGACCCTATCTTGTCTTGCTTGTCAATAGCAACGGTAATATCCACGAGACGATCTGCGCACCCTACAACCTCGGCAATACCGGTAAGAACCTTCCTGTTATTGAGCAGGATCTTAACGGCTATTCCCAGCTTGGCAAAGACATCATTGATAATGCACAACAGCTCTACCTCGTTAAGCAACGAATCCGATCCGATAATATCCGCATCACACTGATAAAACTCACGATAGCGACCTTTCTGTGGTCTATCGGCCCTCCAGACAGGTTGTATTTGGTAACGCTTAAACGGGAAAGACAGCTCGTTGCGATGCATAGCCACATAGCGAGCAAAGGGGACGGTCAAGTCATACCGAAGTCCCTTCTCACAAATCTTGGATGCGACAGCAGCAGGAGACATCTCCGACAACTGCTCACAACAGCCTGCAGCAGACAAGAAATCCCCCGAGTTTAATACTTTGAATAGCAGACGATCTCCCTCTTCTCCATACTTTCCCATTAGGGACGCAAGGGTCTCCATAGCCGGGGTCTCGATACAGCTAAAGCCGTACGTGGCATAAACTTGACGTATGATAGAAAAGATGTAGTTGCGCTTGGCCATTTCTTCCGGACCAAAATCGCGCATCCCCTTGGGTATCGATGGTTTACTCATATTTCGCGTTGTTTTCTGGCGGTTATTACAAGGACGCTTGTCTACTGACAAATGCGTTCGTAAGTACGGTGCGTACACCGATGAACATTGCGCTCATCAGCCTCCCAAGTTTCCTCGGATACGACCTGCCATATCTTCGGGTCGATCGGAGGGAAGAAAGTATCGGCCTCGGGAGCAGTCGTATGCACGTGAGTTACATAGAGACGATCGGCTAATGCAATGGTTTGGGTATAGAGTTTACCTCCCCCTATTACAAATAGTTCCGTCTCACCGGCCTGCTCAGACAATTCTATTGCTTGATCTATTGATCGGACAACCACTGCCGGATCAATATTGCCAAGCGTAGAGGATAGTACAAGATTGGTCCTCCGAGGAAGAGCACCGTGGGGAAGGGAAAGGTAAGTTCTCCGCCCCATAAGGATGGCATGGCCCTCGGTCACAGCCTTGAAATAGGCCAGATCTTTGGGTAGATGCCAAAGCAGATCGTTGTCCTTTCCGATAGCCATATCATCGGATACTGCTACAATGATAGAGAGTTGCATAAAGTGTTTAGATATTTCTTTAAGGGACTACACAGAGACTTCGCCCGCTATGTGTGGGTGTGCCTGATAATCTTCTAGCACAAAGTCCGAATAAGTGAATGCAAACAAATCTTTCACCTCAGGATTGATGCGCATCCGGGGGAGCGAGTAAGGTGTACGACTCATCTGCAGACGTACTTGGTCGAAGTGGTTTAGATAGATATGCGCATCACCAAGCGTGTGGACGAACACACCAGCCTCAAGATCAGAAACCTGCGCCATCATAGTTAGCAAAAGGGCGTAAGAGGCAACGTTGAAAGGGACTCCCAGAAAGACATCTGCCGATCGCTGGTAAAGCTGCAAATTAAGTTTACCCTCCGCCACATAGAACTGCATCAAGCAATGGCAGGGCGCGAGATGCATCTTGGGTAGCTCGGCCACATTCCAGGCAGAGACAAGCATCCGACGGCTGTTGGGATCTTGTTTAATCGTCTCCAAAACCTCGCGAATTTGATCTACGGGTTCTCCCTCCGGATTGCTCCAAGCACGCCACTGCTTCCCATAAATAGGGCCTAGCTCGCCCGTCTCGGGGTCGGCCCACTCATTCCATATGCGTACCCCATTCTCTTGGAGGTACCTCACATTCGTTGAGCCGCTCAGAAACCACAGCAATTCATGTATGATGCTCTTTAGGTGAAGTTTCTTCGTTGTGAGCAAGGGGAATCCTTCCGACAAGTCGAACCTCATCTGATGGCCAAAAATCGATTTCGTGCCCGTGCCTGTGCGATCCGATCTCACAACCCCTTCCTCCATAATGCGCCTAAGCAGCTCTATATATGCCTTCATTGCTTTGCTTCAACAAACATGGGTATACAGGTCCAAAGATACAACTCTTTGTTTATTACCGCAGTCTAGCATCTCTACTACAAACGAAGCCACACTAACCGCAAAATCTCGGTTCTTTTGTCCATCCCTACAACTACAGTTTCCAGTACAATGTAGATTTTTCAACTATCCCACATCATGCTTCAGACGGATTTCAATTATGAATAAACACGGTAAAGATCTATTCGCCTCTCACTCATGAAAGGATCATTCACTCCACGAGTAAAAGGTCCTCCTCCAAGCTCCATGAGATCGGGCTTGTGGAGCTAACGAAATTCCGACCCGTCGGAATTATTGTCTTCACGCGTCCGATTTTTTACTCCAACAGGTCGCAATTTCGAGTGTGACGGGTCAAAACATCATTCCGAAACCTTAAGACTTATCTACCACAATCGATGGAAGACATCTCCGTACATTCATACCACACGATCTCCATCTCGTGTACAACATTCGTCCTTCCCAATCCATCGATCTGTCACTGCTTGTTCATACACAGTCAAATCCGACCGAAACCTTTCTCGAATTGGAAACCCTTTGTTCCCTGATACCGACAAGATACGAAGGGCAGTCGAAAAATGGGCCAGCGATCTTTCAAGGTGCAACCATCGAAGGCCTTGACGAAGGAAGCGAAAGGCCTTCGCCACAATCGTACCTTCGCATAACTCATAGCTCCTAAGAAGGGCAACAAAATGAGTACTTTTGCGTTTGTAGACTGCTTGAGGTATCGAATTTTCCATCCTCAAGGAAAGGACAAGCAAAGAAAAGCTATGATTGCATACCTCCGAGGCCGACTGGCCGATCTAAGCCCCACAGTGGCGATCATCGAATGCTCCGGTGTGGGCTACGAACTAAATATATCCCTCACTACCTACACGGCTATCAGTGGAAAGACAGAAGTACAGTTGTGGGTAAGCGAAATCGTACGAGAAGATGCCTACACCCTCTATGGATTTGCCACAAAATCCGAACAAGAACTCTTTGGCAAACTCACCACAGTATCCGGGGTCGGACCATCCACAGCTCGCATCATCCTCTCATCATTTGCTCCATCCGAGCTAATGACAGCTATCTCAATGGGGCAAACAGAGTCTCTCAAATCAGTCAAGGGGATCGGTCTAAAAACAGCTCAACGCATCATCGTAGATCTCAAAGGCAAGATCGACCTAGATACAATACCTTCCAACGGAGATTCCTCCTCCAGCATCACTCAGGCAGCGACACAGACAGAGGCAACTTCTGCTCTCAAGTTGTTGGGCTTTGGAGAACCGGCCATCCGCAAGGTTATCAAGGAGATCGTTGGGACAGAGCCATCACTCAGTGTAGAAGACCTTATCAAGCAAGCCCTTCGACGACTCTAATATCTCCTACAGATCAATTCGTACCAAAGACGTGAACCAAACGGGAAAGAAATACAAGCAAGGGATGCAGCGTCTACTCATCATCGTATTGCTGGTCGCTCCAATATTGGCTTTTTTCGTACAAGGGCGTATATGGGCAGGAGAAAGTCAAAGAGACAGTCAAAACCAGTTGGACTCGCTGCGCTTTCCCGTCTTGCCATCAGGAGCAAGAGACCATCGCTACCTGCTGAAAAAGTCTCCGATGGACCTAAAGACGCCGAGCAATGTACGCACGGCTTTCGTGTACGACCCCAAAACTGGTATGTACCTATTGACCACCACGCTCGGAGGCAAACAAATAGGTGTGCCTATTCCCTATACGGTCTCCGAATACATCAAGTATGTACAAAGACAGAATATGCAGGCTCATTTTCTGGATAGAGATCGAGGAGAAGCGGCAACTCTGGGGAAGAAAACATTCAACCCCCTGGAAATGAGTTTCGAGCTTGGTCCTGCCGAGAAAGTTTTTGGCCCGGGTGGAATCAAATTACGCACCCAAGGATCGGCCGAAGTGCTGATGGGGGTAAAAACGAATGCAACAGAAAACCTCTCTCTACCCGAACATGCCCGCAACCACACCTATTTCAATTTTGATGAGAAGATACAGCTTAGTTTACAAGCAACTGTGGGGTCTAAGCTTAACTTCAACATGAACTACAACACGGAGTCGTCGTTCGACTTCGATGCCAAGAAGCTGAAATTGGCCTATGAGGGAGAGGATGACGATATCATCAAGCTCATCGAAGCGGGCGACGTATCCATGTCCAGCCGAAACTCTCTGATACAAGGAGGGGCATCTCTATTCGGTATACATAGCAAGATGCAGTTTGGGAAATTGGATGTAGACTTCGTTGTCAGCCAGCAAGAAGCAGAGACAAAACATGTTTCCACCCAAGGAGGAGCCCAAACGCAACCATTCGAAATCTCGGCCGACAACTACGATGAAAATAGACATTTCTTTTTGGGACACTTCTTCAACGAACAATACGACAAAGCCCTTAGCACATTGCCATTCGTTGGATCAGGAGCAAAAATTAACCGTGTGGAAGTCTGGGTTACCAACAAACGCGGAACTTTTGATGAAGCTCGCAATATTGTAGCTTTCTCAGATTTGGGTGAAAGCAGCCACATAACCAACCCCAACGTACGCCCTACAACTGGAGCCAATGGATTGCCGGACAATAGGACAAATACCCTCTACGAACAACTCCTGGCTATCCCCGAAGCACGAAAAATGGATAAAGTAACACAGTTACTTGGCTCCTCGTACAAAGGAGGGATTGAATACGAAAAGATAGAGAGTGCCCGTAAGTTGAAGCCGGAAGACTACACTCTCAATAGCAACTTGGGATATATATCTCTTAACTCACGCCTATCCTCGGATGAGGTCTTGGGGGTTGCGTACGAGTACACCTACGCTGGGCAAGTTTACCAGGTGGGTGAGTTCTCCACAGACAAGCCGGACAAATCTACTGACAACCTGTATGTCAAGCTCATCAAAGGGACCTACCAAAGCCCCTCGACTCCCTATTGGGATTTAATGATGAAGAATGTTTACGCTCTCGGAAGCAATGTCTACAATGTGCAGGCAGAGCATTTCCGCCTTGATGTGTACTACCAAAGCGACTCGGCCGGTATTGCTCAGCCTTTTATCAACGAGGGCCCGATCAGAGGCAAAATGCTGCTGAGTGTACTGGGAGCCGACCGATTGGATAGACGGCAAGAACCTCATCCAGATGGGAGCTTCGACTACGTAGACGGCTACACGATTCTGCCTCAAAAAGGACTCGTATTTTTCCCGACAACTCAACCCTTTGGAAAAACATTGGGAAAAGCCCTCGGATCAAAAACATTGGCCGACAAATACTCTTTTCAAGAGCTATACGACACCACTGCTGTGGCTGCACGACAAGTGGCAGAGAAGAACAAATTCCTCCTACGTGGCGAATATCAGGCCTCCACTTCTGGTGAAATTTCTCTGGGGGCAACCAATGTAACCCCGGGATCAGTACGTGTAACGGCCGGTGGCGTTCAGCTCACTGAGAACGTAGACTACACAGTGGACTATATTTCAGGGATCGTGCGCATCACCAATCCCAGTATCATGGCTTCGGGCAGCCGCATAGACGTATCACTGGAGAATCGCGGATTCTTCAACATGCAGCGCAAAACAATGTTGGGATTGGATCTCAACTACAACTTTAGTAAGGATTTCTCATTAGGAGCCACCGTCATGCATTTGTCAGAAATGCCTATTACGACAAAAACGGCCTACGGATCGGAATCCATGAAGAATACAATCTGGGGAGCAAACCTAAGCTATCGCACCAAATCTCAGTGGCTGACAAACGCTTTGGATGCTCTCCCCCTACTCTCCCTTACCAAGCCTTCGGAGGTTAGTCTGAATGCCGAGTTTGCCCACCTCATACCGGGTCATTACGAAGGCAGGTATGCCAAGGGATACAGTTACTTGGACGATTTCGAAAGCTCCCAAAGCGGCATCGACCTGCTCAATCCTTATGCATGGATGCTAAGCTCTACACCCTACCAAGACACACCTAACGCTCTCTTCCCTGAAGCCGGTAAAACCAACGATCTGGCCTACGGTAATCGGCGTGCTTTGCTTTCGTGGTACTACATTGATCCGCTCTTCACCCGAGAGCAAAACTCTCTCACTCCCTCACATCTGCGCAACGATCTGGACCAGCTCAGCAACCACTTTGTTCGCGAAATCGAAACCAACGAACTATTCCCCTACCGAGAAGAAGGCATTGCCCAACAGAGCTATATCAACACGCTTAACCTTAGTTTTTATCCCTATCAACGGGGACCATACAACCTCTCCACAGAAAGGATGGGACCAGATGGCCGTTTCCTAAATCCGGAAGAGATGTGGGGTGGCATCATGCGCAAGATAGACCAAAGTGATTTCGAAGCATCCAACATCGAGTATGTAGAATTCTGGTTGATGGACCCTTTCGTGTACGACAAATCTGCTCAAGGAGGAGATCTCTACATCAACCTCGGGGATGTCTCAGAAGAAGTACTCAAGGATGAAAAAAAGTTCTTTGAGAATGGTATGCCAATCAATGATGACCCCAACGCTGTAGACCTAACGGTTTGGGGAAAAGTCCCCAAAAGGCAGGGTACAGGCTATGCATTCGACAATACCCCTGGAGCGAGGAAGAAACAAGATGTCGGGTTCAATGGTCTCACAACAGAGGAAGAACTCAAATATCCTTCCTACGTGGACTATCTATCTAAACTGAAAACAACTGTTTCCCCTCAAACACTCAATCTCTGGTCCGAAGACCCGCAAAGTCCTCTCAATGATCCTGCGGGGGACAACTTTCACCACTACCGAGGTGTAGACTATGATGCGGCCAAGTTGTCGATCTTGGATCGGTACAAATACTACAATGGCACGGAGGGAAACTCGGCTCAAGCTACCGATAACGAAAATTTCAGTGTGGCCAGTCGAGTAGTCCCAGACGTGGAGGATATCAATCAGGATAATACTCTCAACGAGGCCGAGAAGTATTTTGAATACCGTATATCCCTACGTGCACAAGATATGAAGATCGGGAGCAACTACATCGTGGACAAACGCGATACCAGAGTCAAGCTTCGAAATGGACAGTGGGGTGAGGTGACCTGGTACCAATTCAAGGTACCAGTACACAGCTATCGAAACAAAATCGGAGGAATCACAGACCTTAAGACAATCCGATATATGCGCATGTACCTCACATCATTCAAGGAGCAAACCACATTGCGCTTTGGTACACTGAAGTTGGTACGAGGAGACTGGCGAACCTATACTCGCGAATTGCATGCACCCAATATCGTGCCAAACTCTCAAGCTGTAATGGAAGTCAGTGCTGTCAGCATCGAAGAAAACGGGGATCGAAAACCGGTAAACTACGTCCTGCCACCAGGAGTACTCCGCTCTCTTGATCCGCAGCAAGCACAGAGCACTCAACAGAATGAGCAATCTCTTAGTATCAAACTACATCGGCTAGCACCTGGAGACGCCAGAGCTGTGTACAAAAACGTACAGTATGACCTAAGACGGTACAACCGCCTGCAGATGTTTGCCCACGCAGAGAGTCTTCCGGACGATGACACAGGCACCAACTCCGGAGAGTTGTATGCTTTTGTGAGACTTGGATCAGACTACCGTAACAACTACTACGAATACGCACTTCCCCTGCAGGTGACGCCATCAGGGACATACAGCCAACAAAATGATGCCGACAGGCGAGCTGTGTGGCCGGATGCCAATTACTTCGACATTGCTATCCGAAACCTTACAGACCTTAAGCTGAAAAGAAATGCGATAAATAGGTCGGCAAACTTTTACCAATTGTATTCACAGCCGGACCCTGACAATAGCAGAGCGACCATCAGTGTACTCGGAAACCCCTCTCTCTCCAATATCCGCACCATCATGATAGGAGTACGCAATGGGGCAAACCAAATAAAAAGTGTGGAAGTCTGGGTAAACGAACTTCGAGTAACTGACTATCAAGAAGAAGGAGGATGGGCTGCCAATGGCAATATGAATATACAACTCTCCGACCTGGGAAGCCTCAACGTGAGGGGGCGATATACCTCAGCCGGATTTGGAGCACTTGATCAGCGCTTGCCACAGCGGTCTCTTGAGAACAATCAACAACTCAATGTGACTACCAATATCGAGTTGGGCAAACTCCTCCCTCCCAAGGCGAATGTATCCATACCTCTCTATTACACTGTCACCGATGAGCTAATTACACCTCAGTACAATCCCATTGATCAGGATGTCCTGCTTCGTGACGCTTTGCGTGCAGCTCCAGACAAAAGCGTACGAGATTCTATCGAAAAACTCACCATCTCTCGCAGCACATCCAAAAGTCTCTCACTGGCCAACATGAGAGTAAATATCAAGAGCAAGACAGCCATGCCATACGATCCGGCCAATTTCTCGTTTAGCTACGCCCACACAGGCATAGAAAGACAGACGCCAGACATCCAATACGACAGGACGACCAACTGGAGTGCCGGACTCAGCTACGACTACTCTCCTCCCCTTCCACCACTGAAGCCATTCGCATTCCTCAAGTCGAGCAAAGGAAACAAGTCAGAAGCAAAACAAAACGCATCTCCATACGACATAAATCGCAGACGGGCATCGGGTGGCACATCCTTCAGACAAACTGAGGCTGTCGACTTAAGTGATTGGAGCATAAATCTCTTGCCCAATAGGATCAATTTCCAAACGAATCTCATACGCAACTATCAAGAGCAACAAGTGAGGAGTATTGCTTCGGGGCCGGGAATCCGCCCAAACTTACCTGCCACTTTCATGCAAAGCTTCATTTGGGATCGTGCCCTATCTCTGAACTGGAACCTAACCAACTCCCTGAGAGTATCCTTCCGATCAGGAACAAACGCTCGCATCGAAGAACCTCATATACAGGTCAATCGAGATCTAAACCCCGACCAATATAAAGTCTGGAAAGACTCCGTAATGCTCTCACTGCGCGAGCTAGGAACCCCTCTACATTACGACCAAACAACTACGGTATCTTACACTCTGCCGACAAACAAAATACCAGCTCTCGATTGGATCAATGGCTCCGCGAACTACAACAGTTCCTACAACTGGGACAAGGGAGCACAAGTCATAAAAGGGCTAGAAGTGGGGAATGTCGTGCGCAACCAAATGTCATTGGATGGGCGAATCAACTTGAGCATAGTTAAACTACTACGAAAGATCCCATACTTCAAGGGGGTAGAAGATCGAATGAACAAGACTGGGAAAGGGCAGAAACCGAAAACGGTAAACCAGCCACCCGTACTACAAAAAGTTCAGTTGAAGACAGATACAACCCTCATCCTGCAACACGGGCTCAAAGAATACCCAAGGCGAATCACCGCTACTTTCCAAGGTAAAAGTTACCCTCTGCGTACAAAAAGATTGAGTGGGAAAGAATTTGAAATTTTGAACAAGGACAGCGTAGAGATAGAACTCTCCATACTCCCCTCTCCACCAAGAGAGAATCCGTTCTTACAGGCGCTCGGCGACCGGGTCGGCTTCTTCCTAATGGGGATACGAGACCTATCTATGGATTACAAACGCAGCTCGGGGCTCAATCTACCAGGATTTCTACCCAACATTCAAGCAGCAGGTGGACAAAGTCGAACAAACAACAAATTGGCCCCTGGGCTGGGCTTTGCTTTCGGCTTTACAGACAATAGCTTCGTATCCTCGGCCAATGAAAGGGGATGGTTGATGAAGTCCGACCAAAATATCAACCCATCGGTTTACACTGTCTCGGACAATTTCGATGCAAGGCTTGCGCTAGAACCTATTCGCGACCTGAGGATCACTCTCACGGCCAAACGTAGCAAATCACAACAAACAAGTACCAGCTACTCAATCATTGGCTCCCCGGAAACCTACGGAGGCAATTTTGTAATGACAATAATCGGATTGAAAGGGATCTTCCATACTCCAGATGGTAATACAGGCTACGCTTCTCCGAATTTTAGCAACTTCTTGTCGGCAAGAGATCTCATTGTCAGCCGTGTACGGAAATCGTATCAGGGAAGTCGCTACCCCAATACTCCATATTTCGTTGCACGAGGATTGGCTGGTAAGAGCGTAGACGCCACTGCCCTCGAAATCAGGCAAAATAGTCCCGAAGTTTTGATCCCAGCTTTCCTTTCTTCCTATACCATGATGGGAACTCCGGATAAGATAAGCCTGAACCCATTCCCAGCCCTGGCTTCTCTGATGCCCAACTGGAGCATCACTTACAACGGACTATCCAAATTTGAAGCCTTTAAATCAATATTCAGCAATTTCAGTATCAAACACTCCTATACCTCGACTTACCGCATAGACAGCTACTCATCCTCTTTAGCTTGGGCTTCGGCAGAGGGAGTCGAAAGCAATATCGGTTTCCTGACACAAACTAGAAACATAGCTACAAACACAGACTTCATCAAAGGCGACCCATCTGTCTCTGCAATCAACAGTTTCGTAGGAGCAGCTCCATACGATATTCCCGGCATCACGATGGATGAAAGTTTTTATCCCCTCATCGGCGTGGATATAACCTTTATGAATGGAATGGGAATCGGAACTGAATGGAGAAAACGCCGAAGCGTCAAACTCAATCTGTCGGCTTTCCAAATCATCGAGACTTCGACTGATGAAGCTTCTATATCTTTCAGCTACAAAGAAGATGACTTCGCCAAAAAGATCGGCCTCCGTCGCAAAGCAAAAGGCCGCAAAGCCCAATCCAAGCCTCAAAGGAGCGGGGGATCTCTAACTACAAGAGCAGAGTTTAGCATCAACAATTCATCGACACTCATTCGTAAAATACAAGACAGATTCTCGCAGGCAACGGCGGGGAACTTATCTGTCAGGGTCAAGTTCAGTGCCGACTATCAGATCAGTCGTATGCTTACCTTCCGAGCTTTTTACGATTGGGATTTGAATCGCCCGCTGGTAAGTACAGCGTCATTCCCCATTCGCAACAGCAATTTCGGGATTGCTTTCCGCTTCAATTTGACTCAGTAATCCTACCCTCAACGCCATCTTTCTGGCTGCATACAAAAGCCTCTGCTAAAGGCTTATGAAAATCTGACAGGCAAGAGCATTTTCTATCACGCGAGTGAATTTTAGTTCCGACGCGTGATAGATTTTTTCCTGACACGCCCCAAAAAGACTTGAGATGGGGAGAAAGCAAAATATCTAGCTCCACCGCACAAAACAACTCCCCAAGAGGGGTCGCGTCTCAACTCGCAAGACCCATTGCTTAATGCCATAAAAGCAAGCACGCAGGGAAGAACAGAAAAACTGGCCCTATACACCGCTAAGCATAAAAGAGCTGCATCCCCAAAAATCCGGTGAAAACAAGACTCACGAACAGGATAGACCAAAGCCGAAACCGACCGGTGAGCGTATCAAATGCTCGTCCGAGAATCACTGCAGCCGGTAAGAGAGACAGGTAGAGAAGTCCATATCTAACTTCACCAGCAAAGGCATAGAAAGCCAAAAGGAATATCGGATATATCATCAACAAAGCATAAACAGACCTTAATTGCACCTTCTCTGTCCACGCCCTCAACCGAACTCGAGAAATGGCCCACAGCAAAAGTATGAGAAGGAAGAGAGGAAAAAACCAGGCTTCAACAAAGGAACGAGTACTCCGCTCTATCACTGGCAAAGACCAAATGTTAAGTCGTAACGGGATCTCGGCAAGGTAACCTCTGCCTCTTTCAAGAAAAAGCAGAGGAGTAGCGAAGATCCAAAAGCTAAGGACGAGTCCAAAGAACAATGCGGTAATTTGCCTCACGGATATAGACCGGAGAATATACAAGAAAAAGACCCAAATGGGCAAAGTGTAGATGATTGGTGGCCACAGCAGAGCTGCTACACCGAGCAGGAATCCACAAAGTCCGATAGTCATTGCATCCCCTTCGCTATGGTAGATCCTCAAAAGAAAAATGAGAGATAACTCAACCAAAATGGCCGAATAAATAAATGCTGCATGCTGCATCAAGCCAACATGAGTGCTGAATAACAACACGCACAGCAGAAGAAATATGTTGCTGGCCCTCTCACTCACAATACCACGCTTGCACAGCGTGAGGTACATCAATGTGATTTGTATCGTCATGGCCGTAATCGGAGCCAACAAGGAGAGAGACGCATGAGGTTCCCTACCCAGCCCAAATGTAGCGTACCCCATCCAAAGAAGGTGCGCCAATAAAATTCCAATACCGTAGTATATTTTTCCGCTCTTGCTTTTCATTATCATCACGTTAAGGTCCTACAAAAATAAAAAAGCCGATTGTCTCACGACAACCGACTTTTTCTCGTTAACCTTAAATCTAATACCATGAAAAACACGCAGCGAAGGTACTACTATTTTTCACAATAGCAAGAGGCAAATATCATTCTTAACCTATTTCTCTGCGATTATATCCCCCAAGAATCGGAATCTCGACCCAATATGTAGAAAAGAAACGAATCACAACTGCCATGTCTTCCAAACAGTAGCTACGTTGGAATGAGATCAAACGCTATTTTGTACCTTTGTAAGGTTGCATCGCGGAATGCAATCATCTAAATGTCGATATAAAAATAAAAGCTCATGAAAATCGCAGTAGTAGGAAATGGTGCTATGGGTCGTGGTATTGCCCAATGCATCGCTCAGCATGGTATGCAGGTCGTTGTGAAAGGTCGCACACAAGAATCGCTCGACAAGGCAATGGACTCTGTTCGGAGCGGCTTAGATAAGATGGTGGCTAAAGGCAAGATGCAAGCAGAGGAAGCAGAAGCTATCATGAAACGTATCGTCCTAACTCGCAGCTATGATGACCTGGCGGACATGGATATAGTAATTGAGGCTATTGCCGAGGATATGGAAATCAAGAAAGAGACAATCCGTACCCTCTGTAGTGTGGTGCGCAAAGACACGATCATTGCCACGAATACATCATCTCTGAGTATCACCGACCTTGCAGCTGTGGCAACAGAGCCGAGCAGAGTGATCGGGATGCATTTCTTCAATCCTGTGCCCGTAATGAAATTAGTTGAAGTAATCAGTGGGGAAGAAACCAGCAAGCGAGCTCTTGACCACACACTTACTCTTTGCGAACAACTGGGAAAGACTGCTGTAAAGGTCAATGAAGCCCCTGGCTTTGTGGTAAATCGTATCTTGATCCCAATGATCAATGAGGCCGCCGGTATCTTGGCTGATGGTGTGGCTTCTGCCGAAGAAATAGACGAAGCTATGAAGCTTGGAGCCAACCACCCTATGGGGCCTCTCACATTGGGTGACTTCATCGGATTGGATGTCTGCTTGGCCATCATGGAGGTACTCTTCAATGAGTATGGCGATCCCAAGTATCGTCCGCATGTGTTACTCAAGAAGAAAGTTCGCGCCGGGCATTTGGGACGCAAAAGTGGTATTGGCTTTTTCGACTACCGCAAATAAACAGCAATTGAAAGTCCAACCGGCATCAGTCACGTCCGGAGGCAAATCAGCATTTCAGAAGTCGGGCAGGGAAATATTATCCTACCCGACTTCTTTTTCCAAAAACATCAATGCCCTGATAAAGCATGCTACGACCAAATTTCACCATGCTATGCAACCAGTTTCTATCGGCACGTTTGAGCCGATTTTTCGTTCATCCGTCATCGGCCTATGAACAAGAGGGGGCAAACATCCTGAACAAACGAGATAAGCTACGACAGTATATTGTCGATAGCTTATGGATCTACTTTGGTTGCATCTTGTTTGGTATAGTCATTTCACTCGTAGCTTCCCCCTTGGGAGAAATCATTGCGACCCTCTCCGAGATTCCCAACCCAGCAGAACAACTATCCGAATACAACAAAAGCATTGCGTCCTCGCTTCAAATCTCCATTTTTGCCATTTTTGTCGCTCCTGTCCTTGAGGAACTTACGTTTCGTTACGGGCTTAATCTTAGCAAACTGGGTTTGGTCTTTTCGTCTCTGTTTAGCCTCACTTACTTGTCCATAGTGCCTATCCACAATGTGATTGACCCTTGGAGCAAAGTAGGAGTCATTTCCCTCTTTCTCGTCCTCTTCACCGGGATACTGGCTGTTATCCGCACCTCGCCCGAATTGCCTAAGAAATACAAGGGCAGCATTGTCGTTATTTTCTCCATTCTATTTGGAGTAAGTCATTTGCTTAATATCCAGCATTTCCACTGGCAAGGAGTACTCGTCTATTTGCTCACAGTCCTCCCTATTTTCTATTTAGGATATGGGCTAGCTTTCATCCGCATTCGCTACGGGTTGGGCTATGCTGTCTTGCTGCACACGTTTAACAATGGGATCTCTATCCTGTTACTACTTGGCAATCCGGGCTAATACCATCTCAATAGAATTCAACCAAGGTTGTACAAACTAATTTGAGAAGATAAAGAAAAAAGAAACCCACCCTCACATGATGGAGAGCGGGTTCCGCGCTTGTTTCTGTATGGAATTCTCGGAAACTTTTGCTTGTCTTATCTCAAGTAGACGAGAGAGATAATCCCCCTCTAATCAGAGAAAATGCTTCAATTTAGGCTGTAATTCCTTGCGTGCAAAAAAGATACGGCTCTTCACTGTACCAAGTGGCAAATCAAGAGTATCAGCAATCTCATTGTACTTATACCCACTCACGTACATGGAAAATGGCTCCTTGAGTGTATTGGGGAGCTCTTCAATCGCCATCGTAATCTCGCTGAGATCCATAGCTCCTTCAGGCGTATTCTCCCCTCCTTCACCCAACACCGGGACATTGTATGGGTCTACATTGTCATCGATTACAGTTTGCATACGCACCACCTTATGGTAATTATTGATAAAGATGTTGCGCATCACAGTCAAGACCCAACCCTTGAAGTTGATGTTGTCCTTGAACTTGTCTTTATTGTTTAGTACTCTCAAGGTCGTATCCTGCATTAGATCTTCCGCATCCTCCACATTTGCAGTAAGGGAAAGAGCGAAATTCCGCATGTTGTCTTGCAGACTGAGTAGCTTATCTTGGAATTGCAATGTATTCATTCGTTCTGTTTGTTATCCCGTTGCAGGCATTCTTATTACTTTCACCTATCGAAAGGAGTTAGACAGCATCTCTACCCACCCTTTCTTGTCTGTATACAAAGGTAGGTTTTGCCCCTACAAAACACAATAGACGGGTTTGGTACACTAATAGAAAATGTCTATTATAGCCGGTGAAAATGATTGGTAAAGCAATGAAAAAACAAGGGAACAAGAGATTGGCAGACAAGCCTGTGCAATTATCCGACCTCGCCCCCTATGCATATTTTTATCGGGAGAATCGCTTCCTAAGTAAATTGTGCAGGGTAACTCGCGTAGTAGGCAGCGTGGCTGTGGAGCAATTGCTGACTCTCTACTACTTGCTCAAAGAAGGAGATCTCAACATCAAAGATAAAGCAACCTTAATTGCGGCTTTAGGCTATTTCATTTCCCCTATCGATATTATTCCAGACTTCGTTCTCCCTTTGATTGGTTTTTCAGACGACTTGGCTGTGGCCAGCATTATCATTCATTTGCTGCGAAATCACATCACCCCAGAAATCAAGGAGATGGCTGCTTCTCGTACACGTATGCTCTTTCTCTAAGCCTTTGGTGTCTCTTTCTTGCCAGCAAGGTTTTTCTTTTTCCTGCATTAGTACAGAAAGTAGGGGATGAAGCTATTTTCTTACGCCACCTCGATCTCAAAAATTAGATATGCCACCCATTCTTTGGTATAAAGCTCTTTTGAACAGTCATAGGGTTCCGTTTCAGTCTGTTCTACTCGTTGTCGCATCAGCCATCGTACTGACTTCTTTGGTCGTATCCGACAAACTCGTCAGCAAAGTTGCTGAAGAAGAGCGCCTCAAAATGGAGATTTGGGCAATGTCTGCTCGTCAAATGGCAGCCGATGACGAAAGCGAAGAACCATGTATCGATATCATGCTCAAGATTTTGCAGTCCAATAACACGATTCCTGCAATACTCTGTGACGAAACGGATAATGTTATATCTCACAACAACATCAAGTTATCCAGCAGAGACTCCATTCATCAATTGCAACACAAACTGAAGCAGTTCAAGGAGGGATACCCCCCCATCAAGATAGAGATGGGTAACAACAAAACTCAGTACCTCTATTATTCGGACAGTAGTACACTCAGACAAATACAGTATTTCCCATATATCCAACTAACTGTCATACTCATCTTTATCTTCATAGCTATCCGTGCGGTACTGGCAACCAAACGTGCTGAACAGAACCGTATATGGGTAGGACTTTCCAAAGAAACAGCACACCAACTTGGCACCCCAATTTCATCCCTTATGGCATGGACTGAATTATTACGGATGGGAAGTTTATCTCCCGAAGTAATCGAAGAGATAGAAAAAGATACTGAGCGACTGCAGACAATCGCAGACAGATTTCAAAAGATCGGCTCTGCTCCTATAAAAAGTGTAATCAATCTGAACAATGTGATAGAGGAGACCCTCGAATACCTTGCTCCACGTATATCCAACAAAGTGAAGATCCATTGTTCCATACCACAACAAGACATTTTGGTACAAGGCTCTACTACTCTGCTCAGCTGGGCGATAGAGAACATGATCAAAAACGCAGTCGATGCAATGCTAGGAAAGGGGCGGATAGATCTTGTCTTAGAAAAAAAGGGGGGAAAAGTCCGTATTGATCTTTCCGATACAGGGCGCGGAATACCCAAGGGAAAGTTGAGTGCAGTATTCCAACCTGGCTACACAACTAGGGAACGAGGCTGGGGATTGGGACTCTCATTGACCAAACGCATCATCGAAGAATACCATTCGGGGAGCATCTTTATCCCAAGGTCTGAACTTGGGGTAGGCACAACATTCCGCATTATTCTGCCGACATGTGATCCGCACACTCCACCCCACACCTATCCGTCTGCAGACGAAATGATATCATGAGAAAACTTCGGAGAAAACGGATAGGGTACGGAGTTCTCCAAAAGGAGGCAGGTGTAGCCTATAGTACGTAACTAAGTAATTCAATATTTGCAACCGCTCTGCTCTCGTGTACTGAAATAGGTGCATGTTGTCGTAGTTTATCCGAGCAAAGCGAGCCAAAGCATGTAAGTTCGATGGGGAAACGAATGGTCCAGTTGGAATAGTCCTACTAAAACAGCCTTCCTTTAGATCAAAATAAAACGCCCCCAGTGAAGGGTCAAACGAAGCGAAAGGAGAAAGATTGGGACAAAAGCCTAAGTAGTCCAATAAATGATATAGGAAAGAGAGATGGAAATTAGAGGTAGATCGGTCGGTGTCATCTAATAATCTGAAGGAACGAGAGATAAAGTCGTACAGACGAGCATCAGGAGGAAAATCTCCCAATACGCGGTAAAGAAATTCGCAAAGGAATAAGGCCACACTTTGCTTAATTGGGTCAAGCCGGAGTATTGGCATCGGATAAACGATCTGCACCTGAGAAACATGACACAAGCTGGAACGAGGCTTCAGCTTAACGACGAGCTCTACCTCTATTGGCGGAGACATTACACCAGACAAACGCCCCCCTTTACGTCCTCTTGAATTGGGGAGAATACAACTCAACCGGCCAGCCTCCTTTGTGTAGAGATGGGCAATGTTGTTCTTGTCGTTGTAGCTGAATCGGTGCAGGACAATAGCCTCCGTAGTTATTAGCACAAGAGAAATATTTTAAGATGCAAGGCCTTTTACATCAAAGGAACTCTAATAACTCAGAGAGGTGACCTATTTGATGCAAAGGAGGAGTTGTTCCATCGTCTGGCATGTCAAGAGCATAAGGATTGTACCAAACAGAACCTATCTTGGCATTGTGAGCACCAACAATGTCGGCGGCCCAACTGTCTCCAATCATCAGAGCCTCATCCCGAGCAGTGGAGCTAGAAGATAGAGCTCTATCGAAAATCAACTTGTTTGGCTTATTGATCCCAACATCCTCAGACAGCACCATTACATCGACAAATGGGGACAAACCACTATTCTCCAACTTCCTTCGCTGCACCTCTCTAAAGCCATTGCTGACAATGCATACTTTGTAGTACCGGTGCAAGTATTCCAAGGTAGACAAAGCTCCGGGGCAGGTCCTTGTTTTCTCAGCAGTACGGTCCAAAAAGAAATCGTTTAGAGCCAAAATCTCATCATCTGTCAGAATTAGTTTCCCGTCCAGTGGCTCCCGGAATCTCCGGATGGTAAGAGTAAACTTGTCTATTAGTCCACGCCTATATTCATCCCACAGGCGGTCATTAATACAGTAGTATGAATCAAAGAAAGCCTCGAAAGAGGCAAAATGCTGCCTCCAACCGTAGGCAGCATAGAGCTCTTTGAGGCTTTCCTTGTTGTTCTCGAATGTATCCCAGAGAGTATCATCCAGATCAACAAGAAGTGTCTTGATCATATTACTTCACTCTGACAACCAATATCCTAGAGGCACTCCAGAAAAGTTTTGCATCTTTAATCACAAGAGTAAGTATTCCCTTGCTATCTGGTTTCAACTCATATGCAGAAGCCGGGTGAGATGTCATAAGATCAGCTTTCTTGGCTTGAAGCGGAATTTGGCTAATCTCTCTCATATCACCACTGCTGAAGTAATCAAGATTGGCACCTTCAGTCACCACCTTATCCCCTTTCAACAAGCCCATGTCTTTAAGATCACGAGATGTTCCGATTGCGTAACGTACTGCGTGAAGCTGCTTATCCTGAGCTGCGAGTTCGGCTTTCTGCGCTGCATTTTCAGACGACATATCGTTCAAAGCCGCATTCTGCTGACCGATGATCGAGTCTTGCATGCCGATATAGAGATTCTTGCGTACAAGTTCATCGTTGAGTTTCTGTATCTCAGCCGTTTTTTCCTCATACTGTTTCTTGAGAGAAGCCAACGTCCTCTGCAACCCTCTGTTGTCACGACCAAACTTTTCGAGTTGGGCTGATAACTTCATGATATTGTCCTTATTCGCCTGCAACTTTTCAGAAATCAACTGCATATTGTCTCGAATTCGATCCTTCTGACTCTTCTGAACATCACCACTCATTGGATTGACATTGATCATCGCCTCCATCTGAGAAATTTCCTGGAAATTCATCAAGACAGAACTGATCAGAGAGTCCATTTCTCCGAGTTCAGACTCGTGCGCAGCATTAATAGCCGAGATACTGTCATACTGACTTTTCAACTCTTTATAGGCTGAAGAGTTTCGACCGCATGATACCGTAAAAGCAGCCATTAAGGCTAAACCATAAATTGCTTTCTTGTTCATAATAACATTCAGTTTTATGTTCATTCTTGTTCCTTGCCTCTAATGACGAGTACAAACTCGCCTCGAGGCGTGTTTTCTACGAAATGATCTATCAATTCTCTTAGAGATCCTCTCCTTATTTCCTGGTGCAACTTAGTCAATTCTCGACAAACCGCAGCTGGGCGATCGTCTCCAAAAAATTCTGCGAGTTGACTGAGTGTACGCAAGACCCTATACGGAGACTCATAAAGGACAATCGTACGGACTTCCTCAGACAAACTTCGGAGTTTGGTCTGTCGACCCTTTTTGACAGGGAGAAACCCTTCAAAGACAAAACGGTCACAAGGCAAGCCCGAGGCAACTAAGGCTGGGACCAAGGCACAAGGACCAGGTAGACAATCAACCTCGATACCAGCTTCAGCACAGGCACGGCTAAGCATAAAACCCGGATCACTAATCCCGGGAGTTCCGGCATCACTGATCAAAGCAACATGTTCACCGGATTCTATCCTCTCAATCATCGCCTGAACAGTACGATGTTCATTGAACTTGTGATGGCTGAGCATCGGCTTATGAATATCGTACTTCTGCAGCAAGACAGAACTCGTACGCGTATCCTCAGCCAAAATCAAATCTGCCGACTTCAGGACTTCTACAGCTCTGAAAGAGATGTCGGACAAATTACCAATCGGAGTAGGAACTATGCTCAACTTAGCCATGGCCATTAGTTTAAAGTGCCCGTGGCAAAAAAAGATTGGTAATAACGCTCCACTGCTCGCTTTATCTCCTCTCCATCAGAATCATCCTCTGCCAGATTCAACATATGAACAGCAAAAAGGGCCTCCTCAAGAGAGCTCGCTGCAGAGACCTCCGTTTGAAAACGAGACAACCGCTCGAAATCATCGGCAAAAATATTTCTACAAACCCTGTAATAATCTACGATGGGAAGTCCGTCCTTGAGCCGAAAAACCCGTCCACCACTACCAGGAACCATCGAAGAGGACTCCTCATCCTCCGACATAGACTGCGAAGTAGCAATAACACCTCGAGGAGTCAGCACTCCGGGTGAGACTGGAGACTGCTGCATGCAATCACTGCACCGGATAGCTACAGATAGAGCTACACGCTGCAGAGCAACCAAATCGGCGATCTGGCGAGGCTCTTCTTCTATCCACTGCAGAGCTGCCCGAAACAACTCCTCAACATCCTTACGTTGCGTATCCACACTGACTACGATTCACACTACACGGGCAAATGTATTAAAATAATCCCAATGAAAATCGATTCCAATCGACTGAAAAGGCTTATTGCACAAGGAGTTCAGGCATGTGCAATAAGCCTTCAATTTTCCACAAAGACCAATCCTCGAGGCAGTCTAAAATGCCTAAACATTAAAACCCAATACCATCTAAATTCATACAGCCTCTCAACAAAAGACAGCACCCTACCTGGGTATCTTGATGATACAAGACAATCAGAGCTAGTGATGGGAAAAGCACCTCCAAAAAAGGTATTTTCCCATGACACCTGGTCCCGAGTGTACATAAAGTTGTTACCTTTGCCGGGCAGAATCTTGCATCCGAATAGATCCGATAATACAACAATGGAACAGAACAATTATGCCGTCTTTTCTGGCTCCAAGTCCAGATATCTGGCCGAAAAGATTTGTACAAGTCTGGGTTGCCCTTTGGGCGAGATGAAAATCGAGCGTTTCGCCGATGGTGAGTTCGCCGTGTGGTACGAAGAAAGCATTCGTGGTAAGGATGTTTTCTTGGTTCAAAGTACCTACCCTTCTGCAGACAACCTGATGGAGCTATTGCTCATGATAGATGCAGCTAAGCGAGCCTCTGCACACTACATTACAGCCGTGATACCTTATTTCGGCTGGGCAAGACAAGATAGAAAAGACAAGCCTCGCGTATCCATCGGGGCGAAACTCATCGCGGACATGCTAAGTGCAGCTGGTATTACTAGGCTGATCACGATGGATTTACACGCCGATCAAATCCAGGGGTTCTTCAATGTACCAGTGGACCACCTTTACGCCTCAGCTCTTTTCTTGGACTACATACACAACAACCTACCTCTGCAAAATCTGGTTATCGCAACCCCTGATGTCGGAGGGACTAAACGAGCCAACAGCTATGCTCGCCATTTAGGAGTACCCATGGTCATCTGCCACAAAAGTCGTATCAAAGCCAATGAAGTGGCTGAAATGCGCATTATCGGAGACGTTCGAGGTAAGGATGTTTTATTGGTGGACGACATTGTGGATACAGCCGGAACAATTACCAAAGCTGCCGACCTAATGATGGAACACGGGGCTAAATCTGTGAGGGCTATTGCCAGCCATGCCGTGATGAGCGACCCTGCCTCTATGAGACTGGACCAGTCCAAAATATCCGAAATGATCTTTACCGATTCGATCCCATACTCCCAGAAATGCGAAAAGGTAAAGGTCCTCTCTTGTGCCGATATGATAGCCGAAAGCATCAAACGTGTTTGTAGCCATGAATCTATCAGCTCTCTCTATTCATTCTAATTTCTAAGCCTAAGGACTCCGATAAAAATAAAGAACAGAAGCACAAGAAGATATCTTCCGATAAAACAAGGGTTGCGCCTGTCGTTCCTCGTGAATGCCTCGGCGCAACCCTTTTTGTATATCAATATGCAACCCGCGAAGTACTAAATACCCAATGTTGACAAATTCGTGACAAAAGTATCACTGTGCACAAAGAAAGTCGGGTACACGTCAGTAGGCAGCCATCAATAGGTTCACAGCAGATATTACTACTCCTCCTTTATTCTTCACAGAAGAACGCAGCCCCACAAGATGTACACCCCCAACACGGGTGAGGGGCGGAGGGATCTTCATTGCCATGGATAAACAGACCTCGGCGCACGGCCTCGACTATCTCCTCGTCCATTGGCTCATAGACAACGCTTACAACCGTATTTTTACCACAAGCGGGACAATTCACAGGCTTCTCGGGGAAAGTAAATTTGACTGGTCGGTGAGCTCTCATAATACAACTAAGATTTCAGGTTTTACTTCATTTGTAATTCTCAAAAAATATCTCCTGTCGGAGGATCTCCTCCCACGGGAGAGAATTTTTACTCTCTCCCGTGGGAAAATTATCTCGCACAGGAAACAATTCAAATCTACAAATAGATTCGAAATATCAGAAGGGTATATCAGACAAAGGTGCCCCCCCCAAGAAGTCATCTTGTATAGGAGATGCCGAGGATAAGTTGTGGGCAAGTGGATCCACAACATCCCCCTGTGAAAATTCAGGCAAAGCAGCAACTCCGGCAGCAGATTGACGCACGGTGGAGATTTCAGCCTCCAAAGGCAAGAACTTCGCAAATTCAGCACGAAAACTAATGCGCACATCACCTACAGGCCCATTGCGGTGCTTGGCTATGATAAACTCAGCCATACCGATAAGCGAGTTGCCATCAGGGTCCGTGTAAATTTTGTAGTACTCGGGGCGATGAATAAAACAAACAATATCTGCATCCTGCTCGATAGCTCCAGATTCACGGAGGTCAGAGAGCTGAGGACGCTTGCTATTGAAATCTCCTTGTCGATTCTCCACACCACGATTAAGCTGAGATAAGGCAATGATAGGGATACGTAGTTCCTTGGCAAGGACTTTGAGTGATCTTGAGATCGTACTCACCTCTTGTTCACGATTGCCTATATTCATACCGGAAGCATTCATCAACTGCAAATAGTCGATGATGATAATCTGCACACCATGCTCACGCACCAAACGTCTCGCCTTGGTTCGAAACTCGAAGATGGACAGTGAAGGGGTCTCGTCTATATAGAGAGGCTTGCTGGTAAGAGTTTGCAACTTCTTGTCAAGCTGGGCCCACTCATATTTTTCAAGTCGTCCGCTCTTGATCTTCTCTCCCGGAATCTCGCACACGTTACTAATCAGGCGCTTAACCAACTGCACTGAGCTCATTTCAAGGTTGAAGATAGCCACCGGTACTTGATAATCCACAGCCATATTCCTGGCCATAGAGAGGACAAAAGCTGTTTTACCCATTGCGGGACGAGCTGCGATAATAATGAGGTCCGAACGCTGCCAACCCGAAGTCATCTTATCGATAGCAGGAAAACCCGAAGCGATCCCACTAATACCAGTGGACTGGTTGGCCGCAATGCCAATCTCCTCTAAGGCTTGCTTGATAATGGGGTCAATCTGACGTACCTCCTCATTGAGATTTCGCTGAGAAATCTCAAAAAGTTCAGCCTCAGCTGTCTGCATCTGATCCTCGACATCCTCGACATCATCGTAGGCATTCTTAAGGATTTTGCTGGCGAAACCAATGAGCTGCCGACTCATCGACTTTTGTGCCAAAATTGCAGCATGGTATTCCAAGTTGGCAGAGCCTGCCACTCGCATTGTAAGCGAGGCTATATAGCCTGCTCCCCCTACAGCTTCGAGTTGCTCGGTACGTCTAAGCTCTTCGCTCACCGTGAGCATATCGATCGGCTTTTGCTTAGAAGCTAAACTTACAACAGCTGCGAAAATAAGTTCATGTGCCTTGAGGTAGAATGTTGTCGGCTTGAGAATCTCACTTACTGATGAGTAAGCATCTTTCTCTAGGAGGATTGCCCCCAAGACGGCCTCTTCCAACTCTATTGCCTGGGGTGGGACTCGTCCCTCTATTGGATTGGGAATGATGACAGTCTCCGATACACTGCCACTCCGTTTTTTGCCACTGACCATAATAACCCTCCCTACTAAGATCTCAATCCAACTTCAAAACAGCCAAGAAAGCCTTCTGTGGCACTTCGACCGTGCCGATCTGTTTCATTCTCTTCTTTCCCTCCTTCTGTTTTTCCAGAAGTTTGCGCTTACGAGAGATGTCTCCGCCATAACACTTGGCCGTCACATCCTTCCGTACAGCCTTTACCGTCTCACGAGCTACAATCTTAGCACCAATAGCCGCCTGGATCGCAATATCGAATTGTTGACGAGGGATGAGCTCTTTGAGCTTTTCGCACATCCTACGACCAAAAAACTGTGCATTGTCGAAATGGGTCAACGTAGACAAGGCATCTACGGTCTCACCATTAAGCAAAATGTCCAGCTTAACCAGTTTGGACGGGCGGAAGTCTGAAATATGATAGTCAAAGGAAGCGTAGCCCTTGGATATGCTCTTGAGTTTATCGTAGAAGTCGATCACAATTTCACCTAAGGGTAGATCATAAATCAACTCTACCCTATCGCCATGGATATACTCCTGCTTGATAAGAATACCACGCTTGCCAAGACATAAAGTCATAATTGGTCCGATAAAGGCCGTATTGGTGATCACGGAAGCTCGAATATACGGTTCCTCAATGTGGTCAATCAACGTCGGATCGGGCAATCCACTTGGATTATGGACCTCTGTACAGGCTCCTTTCCGATCGTAAACCAGATAGGAAACGTTTGGCACAGTTGTAATGACATTCATATTGAACTCACGATCCAAACGCTCTTGCACGATCTCCATGTGTAGCAGCCCCAAGAATCCACAACGGAAACCGAAACCTAAGGCTGCCGAACTCTCGGGCTGAAAAGTAAGCGAAGCATCATTGAGTTGCAATTTCTCAAGAGACGCGCGTAAATTCTCGAAGTCTTCCGTTTCTATAGGATAAACACCGGCAAACACCATGGGCTTAACCTCTTCAAATCCCTCTATAGCCCGCAAAGCAGGACGTGCAACATGCGTAATCGTATCACCTACTTTGACTTCCTTGCTGGTTTTAATGCCGGAGATGATATAACCAACATCTCCACAACACACCCTCGACCGTGGAGACATTCCGAGCTTAAGCACACCTACTTCATCAGCATCATATTCGCAATCAGTCGCCATGAATTTAACATGGTCCCCCTTGGTAATGCTCCCATTCACAACCTTGAAGTAAGCAATGATACCTCTAAAAGGATTAAAAACAGAGTCGAAGATTAGGCACTGGAGTGGCCCTTCTGGGTCTCCCGTAGGAGAAGGGATACGCTCCACGATGGCCGACAAGATCTGCTCTACGCCTAACCCCGTCTTACCGCTTGCCCGAATGATACTATTTCTATCGCAGCCCAAAAGATCTATGATTTGGTCTTCTACTTCCTCCGGCATGGCACTGGGTAAATCGCACTTGTTCACGATCGGCACGATCTCCAGGTCGTGCTCCAACGCCATGTACAGATTGGAGATCGTTTGGGCCTGAATACCTTGGGCAGCATCAACGATCAATAAGGCTCCCTCACAAGCAGCTATTGATCGCGAAACTTCGTAGGAAAAGTCCACATGCCCCGGAGTGTCGATAAGATTCAAGACATACGGCTCCCCATTGTAGAGGTAATTCATCTGGATAGCATGACTTTTAATCGTAATGCCACGCTCACGCTCCAGATCCATATTATCCAAGACCTGATCTTGGAGGTCCTTACCAGAAACGGTTTGAGTTATCTCAAGTAAGCGATCGGCCAAAGTACTTTTCCCGTGGTCGATATGAGCTATGATACAGAAGTTTCGAATATGTTTCATTGGCTGCAAAGATAAGAATTCGCAGTCTTTGCTTGCGAAGAAACGACTGACTCTATCTCATTCCTCCCCAAAACGAAGGGAGAACTTAAACTCTATACAACCACACAAGACTCGGACACTAACAAATGATAGCCAGCGAGAGCAATAAGCAAAGTGTAGACAGACTTCTCGGCTAATGTGCAAGTAGCCTCAAAAAGAGACGTAAGATTTCAAAAAAACATCGTAAGTCTCTCCAGAATCTCACGTAAGTTTCTTGACAAAACCCCAATGCACCCACGAACAATCATACCACAAGGAGTCATACTCACAGAGAAATCGGCCGAGCGTACTTGTCCCATCCTCGGAGCCTCACAAGATACACGAAGAATGGTCTAGAGCAGCTAGGGCTGTGATATTGACGATATCGGTGACCGAAGCTTCGTGGTCAGAAAAGTAGACCGGCTTATTCAATCCCATCTGAATAGGACCGACAACTTCCTTGGCATCATCGGCCTCGCGAAGAAGTTGATAGCAAGCATTTGCAGCCGAAAGCCTCGGAAAGATCAACACATTGGCGGCCTTCCCCTTCAGTTTGTTATTGGGATAGCGTTTATCCCTTCGCTCGGGATGTAGGGCCATAGCTACTTGCATCTCTCCGTCCACGGTCAGTTGAGGATAGTCCCTGTGCAAGATTTCAATTGCCTCTTGCACTTCAGCTGTTGGTCCAGCAATGTCCGATCCAAAATCGGAGAACGAAACCAATGCGATTACAGGATCAATGCCAAAGCAACGGACACGCTCGGAAGCCATTACAGCAATATCCACCAAGGCATTTGCATCCAAGTGATAGTTAATCGTAGTGTCGGCAAGGAAGAGAGGACCATTCTTGAGGCTGACCATGTGCATCGTTGCAAAGTGTTTGACTCCGTCTTGTAGACCTACCGTTTCTTTTGCTACTTGGGCCAGATGACTATGGTGGCTGTATAACCCCGTGATCATTGCGTCTGCATCTCCCCTATCAAGCATCATCATCCCAAAGTAGTTGGGGTCGTACATCTTGTCCAATGCCTCCGGCAAGTTCCCCCCTTTGCGCCAATTTTTCTCAGCAAAGGCTTCGGCATACATTCGTCTGCGTCCTTGCTCTTCATCGCTACGGTAGTTTACAATCTCCAAGCCCGAGACACTGATTTCAAGCTCTTTGGCCAAATTCTTAATCTGCTTAGGTTCACCAAGGATCATAGGCTGAGCTAATCCCTGTTGGTAGGCAGCAGCGGCAGCCTTCAATACAGAAGGATTTTCTCCGGCAGCATACACGACCCTGTGCTTATTGAGTTTTGCCTCCTCGTGTAGTCTACGAGTAAGATGGCTCATCAGCCCCAATCGGCTCTTTAGTTCATCTTCATAGGCAGTCCAATCTTCTATTGAGCGAGTTGCCACACCACTCTCGATGGCAGCTTTGGCAACCGCTGTTGAGACTCGGGCAATCAACCTCGGATCGACAGGTTTAGGAATGAAATATTCACGACCGAAACGCAAGCTTGTATTTCCATAGGCACGAAGGACTTCATCGGGGACAGATTCCCTCGCCAACTCAGCAATGGCAATCGTCGCAGCACGTTTCATTTCTTCATTGATCGCTGTGGCACGGACATCCAATGCCCCACGAAAAATGTAGGGGAAACCGATCACATTATTGATTTGGTTGGGATAGTCGGAGCGTCCGGTTGCCATGATCACATCTTTCCTCGCCGCCAGTGCTTTGTCATAGGTAATTTCGGGGTCGGGGTTCGCTAAGGCGAAAACGATGGGATTGTCAGCCATCGTACGGACCATCTCTTCTGTCAAGACACCCGGGCGAGACAATCCAATAAAGACATCAGCCCCAACGATTGCCTCGGCCAATGTTTTGATTTCCTTGCGATCAGTCGCGAAATAGCGCTTCTGCTCGGTGAGGTCTCCACGGTCTGATGTGATTACACCTTTGCTATCAAGCATCACGATGTGCTCTTTCTTTGCTCCAAAAGATTCGTAAAGTTTGGTACAAGAGAAAGCCGAGGCTCCTGCACCATTGATCACGATACGAGCTTCCTCAATTGATTTCCCGGCCAAGATCAAAGCATTCAGTAGCCCCGCAGCAGAAATGATAGCAGTGCCATGTTGATCATCATGCATTACAGGTATGCTCAACTCCTCCTTTAGCCTGGTTTCTATCTCAAAGCATTCGGGTGCCTTGATGTCTTCCAGGTTGATTCCTCCAAACGTTGGTGAGATCGCCTTGACTATTTCGATGAATTTTTCCGGGTCTTTCTCATCTACCTCGATATCGAATACATCAATCCCCGCATATATCTTGAATAGCAACCCTTTCCCTTCCATAACGGGCTTCCCAGCCAAAGCCCCAATATCACCAAGCCCCAATACAGCCGTTCCATTGGATATTACAGCAACCAAGTTGCCCTTCGCTGTATAGTCATAGGCCGCAGATTCTTTTTTCTGGATATCCAAGCACGGGACAGCTACGCCTGGGCTGTAAGCCAGAGTAAGATCGTGCTGAGTGGAGTGAGGTTTGGTTGGTCTGATTTCTATCTTACCCGGCTTTTCCCCTGCGTGGTAAGCGCGGGCATAATCGGCTAACTTCTTGTCCATTTCTACTTAATTCCTAATTATTTTGTCGTATGAGTAAATAAGAAAATTCTCAGGCGTGTCCTTTCGACAGAAGGAGATATACATACACAGCGAAAACGAGCAAAAAGACTGCCCCCTCTACTCGCAAAATTTTCCTCTCTCCCCCCAAAAGACCAAAAAAGAGAAGGAGAATAGCGCTTCCGATCATCATCGACATATCGAGCACTCCGATTCCTTTGATAGAAAGGGGAGTGATACAGGAGGATAAACCAAGAATAAAAGACAGATTAAAGATATTTGAGCCCACAATGTTTCCGATGGCAATATCATCTTCTCCCTTGATCGCGGCTACTACCGATGTAGCCAACTCGGGCAGGGATGTTCCGATAGCTACAATCGTAAGCCCTATCACAGACTCAGACACATGGTATCGCTGAGCAATTGCTACAGCATTATCCACAAATAAGTCCCCACCAAAAATGAGTCCAGCCAATCCCCCAACTACCATCAAAGCAGAAAGCCATAATTTCTGTACTTTGACCTCTACACTTGCATTGGCAGCCTCTTTCTTACTTTTAGTCGTAATCCAAAAAGTGTAAGCAAAGAAAACAACGAAGCAAATTAATAGCAAGCCTCCATCCCATCGGGATAGTTGGTTGTTTTCGCTCCCCCAAAATGGGATGTCCATGCCCAACAGACAGAGAATAACCGAAAAAAGGATACAGAGAGGGATCTCATACTTGACTGAAGATCGGCTAACCGATAGAGGTCTGAGTACAGCTGCAGCCCCACCTATGAGCAAGATATTTAAGATGTTTGATCCCACCACATTTCCTACGGCAATATCTCCATTTCCTTTGAGTGCAGAGGAGAGGCTGACAGCAAGTTCCGGAGCAGATGTCCCAAAAGCCACGATTGTCAAGCCGATGACTAAAGGAGAGATCCCTTTTTTCTTAGCTATTGAGGAAGCTCCGTCTGTGAGATAGTTGGCACCTCCCACAACCAAGATGAGACCGATGATGAGGAGTAAAAAATCCATACTTGAAGATTTTCGTTCTATTTGTATTATTCTATTATTTCTATCTAACTCGTGATGCTGTCTTCCAACTCAAGTTGCCGCAATACGATGAGATCCATTTCCTCTATTATCTGGCCTACTCTCATTGACTTCTGTTGCAGTTCAATGCCGGCCAACAGTCCCGAGGACAATTCTTTTTCGATCCGGCCTTGTTCGGCTTCAAGTTGATCCAATCGGAGCACATTGTTGTCATATTCCAGTTGCTCTTTGTAGCTAAGTTTCTTCTTCTCCTTTCGTACCGTCTTAGTCTTCCCTTCTTTTCTTTGTGAATCAAGAGGATCGATCTTGTTGTTTGCCTCCTCAAATTCTTTTCGTAACCGCCATTGACTATAACTTCCAGGAAAATCTCTGATCAGCCCATTGCCCTCGAAGCAGAAAAGATGGGAAGCAACTTTATCCATGAAATAGCGATCATGGGAGACTATGAGTACACAACCGGCGAAATCACTCAGGTAATCCTCCAGCACATTTAGTGTAATAATGTCCAAATCATTGGTTGGCTCGTCCAAAACCAAAAAGTTTGGTGCCGAAATGAGGATGGTACAAAGGTATAGCCGTCGCAGTTCGCCACCAGACAGATTACTGATAGGGCTGTACTGTCTGTGGGGTGGAAATAAAAAACGAGTAAGTAACTGTGATGCCGATATGCTCATCCCATCGGGATACACTATGGTATCGGCGATGTCCGTGATAATGTCTATTACTCGTTTATTGGGATCGAAAGGAGGCATCTCTTGACGATAATAGCCAAACCGAACCGTTTCTCCAACATCTATGAAACCCTCGTCAGGTTGTTCAATCCCTAAAAGAAGTTTGAGAAAAGAGGTCTTCCCGATGCCATTCGACCCGACAATTCCCACCTTATCATAGCGACTGAATGTATAGTTGAAGTTTTGAAGAATGATCTTGTCTCCGTATCGCTTCGACACATTCTTTGCCTCAAAGATCTTTTTCCCAACGTAGGATGCTTTGTGGCTGTTCAGATCGACTTTATCTTGAAGAGTGCTTTGTTGGGCCTGCTGTCGAAGCTTTTCAAAGGCTTCGATCCTATACTTCGCCTTTGTTCCTCGTGCTTGAGGTTGCCTTCTAATCCAGTCCAACTCTTTGCGCATAAGGTTGCGAGCTTTCATTACGCTGGCCTCTTGTGCTGTAATTCGCTCATCCCTTTTTTCAATGTAATAATGATAGTTGCCCTGATAGGAATAGATAGATCGATCATCAATCTCAATGATGCGAGAACAAACGCGGTCAAGAAAGTACCTATCGTGGGTAACCAGAAGAAGCCCCATGCGAGTCTGAGTCAAGTAGTCCTCGAGCCATTCGATGGTATCCAAATCCAAATGGTTGGTTGGTTCATCGAAAATCAAAAGGTTAGGTTCTCGAATAAGCACCTTGGCTATAGCAATACGTTTAGCCTCCCCTCCGGAGAGTTTTTCGCAAGATCCATTGACGTTGGTTAGGCCTAGTTTGCCAAGAATCTCCCTCACCCTATGCTCCGCATCCCAAGCTTGCAAGGCATCCATCCGCTCACTGAGTTTGAGCATTTGCTCATTGTCTTCAATGAGTACTGCCCGCTGCCACTCTCGAAGGAGGAGACTAAGAGGGTCATCCCCGGCTAAGCAAGCCTCCAGGATAGTGTGCGCAGGATCGATGTGAGGGTACTGTTCTAAATATGCCACTCGCATATCAGAGCTGTAAGTGATGCGCCCTTCATCAGGGATTTGCTCTCCTACAAGCATTCTGAGCAAGGTCGTCTTTCCACTTCCGTTTGGGGCTATGAGGCCGACTTTTTCACCGTCTTCGATACCAAAAGATACGTGTTCGAGCAAACGGAGTTCGCCAAAACTTTTGCTTAGATTCTCTACCTGCAGCATGATGGTACAAAGATACAAGAAAAGGCCTCGAAAGAGCGATTACCCTTTCAAGGCCTTTCTCAGATGTCGTGCGGCCGGAGGGACTCGAACCCTCACGACTCTCGTCACTAGATCCTAAGTCTAGCGTGGCTACCAATTACACCACGGCCGCGAGCTCATTCTGGTTTTGCTGGGCAAAGGTAACCCAATTCGCTGATTTACCAAATCCGCTAGAAAAAACGAAAAGGGGAATCAGAAAGCGTAGTCTTACTGAAACGTCCTCCATATCCATACGGATCTAGCTTTCTACTCTCACGTGTTGGAAAATATGCTCTGACGCGTGAAAGCACATTTTCCAACGCGTCAGAATTGTACATCCATCAGGTGCAAAATATCGGCCTGCGTCAAATGGATCAAAATTGCAGCCTACAAATACCATCTGCTGATCGCCATGACAAAGGAGTAAGAGAGTGAAGCATAGCCCATTCCAATCCGAGGAAGCAGAGCTTTGGACATAAGAAGAAAGAGCGCACACTCCCCCTTGTTTCGGGATAGCATACGCTCATCTCAAGGGATTGATTCTACTATGCTTTATCGCCGGATCTCCCCTTCGTATTTGACAGCTTCTTGTCCGACCAATTTGATGACAAACGACACTCTGATTGGTTGCTCCACGTTTCGAGGTACTGCTCCGATCTGAAATTGAAATA
>JAXFND010000024.1:0-1902 GCA_034181285.1 Porphyromonas sp.
GTTGTCGTCAGCTCGTGCCGTGAGGTGTCGGCTTAAGTGCCCTAACGAGCGCAACCCACATCATTAGTTACTAACAGGTCAAGCTGAGGACTCTAGTGAGACTGCCGGCGTAAGCCGAGAGGAGGGTGTGGATGACGTCAAATCAGCACGGCCCTTACATCCGGGGCGACACACGTGTTACAATGGTAGGGACAAAGGGCAGCTACCGGGCGACCGGATGCGAATCTCCAAACCCTATCCCAGTTCGGATCGGAGTCTGCAACTCGACTCTGTGAAGCTGGATTCGCTAGTAATCGCGCATCAGCCATGGCGCGGTGAATACGTTCCCGGGCCTTGTACACACCGCCCGTCAAGCCATGGGAGTCGGGGGTACCTGAAGTACGTAACCGCGAGGGGCGTCCTAGGGTAATACCGGTGACTGGGGCTAAGTCGTAACAAGGTAGCCGTACCGGAAGGTGCGGCTGGAACACCTCCTTTCTGGAGAGCTAGTTCGGAGTTTGTTAAGAAGAAGGCAGTACGAGACGCGAGTACTCTCTTTTGTTTCTATGATAGATATATCGCTTGGGTTCGTGGTTTGCATCACGTAATCGAATAGAAGGGAGGATTTGAGTTTTCTTTCCTGTATTTGTTAGCGGATCCGTAGTGCGAGTTGTTTCCTAGTCCTATAGCTCAGTTGGTTAGAGCGCTACACTGATAATGTAGAGGTCGGCAGTTCAACTCTGCCTGGGACTACCACTAACAGGTTTAGGGGGGGATTAGCTCAGCTGGCTAGAGCACCTGCTTTGCAAGCAGGGGGTCATCGGTTCGAATCCGATATTCTCCACGTATTCGGTATTTACCGGAGAGCGGTCTTTGACGTAATGATAGCAAGAAGCAATAGAATAAGTAGAGCACGATAATAGAACAACCTGATGTATTTTGCCTAAGTGCGAGATACATTGGAGACGAATAGAATTAAGGGCAGACGGTGGATGCCTAGGCTCTCATGAGCGAAGAAGGACGTGATAAGCTGCGAAAAGCTACGGGGATTGGCACATACGAATTGATCCGTAGATATCCGAATGGGGCAACCCGATATGCAGGAGGCATATCACACTGCGATATAGCGGTGAGCGAACGTGGGGAACTGAAACATCTTAGTACCCATAGGAAAAGAAAACAAAAGTGATTCCCTGAGTAGTGGCGAGCGAAAGGGGAGCAGCCCAAACCTATGATGTTTCGGCATCATGGGGGTAATAGGACTTCGTCGTAATGTATGATCGTTTAGGAGAAAGGTCTGGAAAGGCCTGCCATAGGAGGTGAAAGCCCTGTATTCGAAAAGCGGTTGTATGTTTAGGAGTATCCTGAGTAGCTCGGGGCACGAGAAATCCTGAGTGAATTAGCGGGGCCCATCCCGTAAGGCTAAATATGTATGAGAGACCGATAGTGTACCAGTACCGTGAGGGAAAGGTGAAAAGAACCTCGAACAGAGGAGTGCAATAGATCCTGAACCCGTCTGCCTACAAGCGGTAGGAGCCTCGATAAGGGGTGACTGCGTGCCTTTTGCATAATGAACCTACGAGTTTTTCTATCCGGCGAGGTTAAGAGGCGATAGCTTTGGAGCCGAAGCGAAAGCGAGTTTAAAAAAGCGCTAGTCGGATGGAGAAGACGCGAAACCAAGTGATCTACCCTTGGTCAGGTTGAAGGTTAGGTAACACTAACTGGAGGACCCAATCGGTGAGCGTTGAAAAGCTTTCGAATGAACTGAGGGTAGGGGTGAAAGGCTAATCAAACTTGGAGATAGCTCGTACTCCCCGAAATGCATTTAGGTGCAGCCTTGTAGAGACTGTTTAGCGTGAGGTAGAGCGACTGATTGGATGCGAGGGTTTCACCGCCTATCAAGTCCAGACAAACTCCGAATGC
>JAXFND010000018.1:0-142373 GCA_034181285.1 Porphyromonas sp.
CGCGGGCGGATCTCGGAGTTGCGTAGAATAGTGGGGAGGCGAGCCTAGGGTGGATAGGGATTCAGCCGAGGCGGGGTTTCCTCTTCCATTGAAAAGTAACGTTACAAAAAAAAACACAGAGCAATGTCTGAAGATAAGTTAGTAACGATTGCCATACACACCTATGGGAAGGCAGAGGTTTTGAAAACACTACTGGAGAGCGAAGGTGTGGAGGCGTATCTGCACAATGTAAACCAAATACAACCGGTTGTTTCGGCTGGTGTTCGTGTTCGAATCAGAGAGGCTGATTTGCCCAAGGCTCTTCGCATCATTGAGGATAATAAGTGGGAAGAAGAAAGCCTGGTGGAGGAAAAGAAAGGAGGTAGCCCGAAAGATGACTATGTGCTTATTCCTGTGGACTTCAGTGAGTACAGTAATAAGATTTGTGAGTTGGGATTTCATTTTGCTTCACGCAGGGGACTGAAGGTTGTCTTGCTGCACGTGCATTTTACTCCTCTTACTCCGGCATTTTACTTTGTAGGAGATGTGACTGCTGCCCCAGTGGCCGTAGACAATGGCCTGCAGAAAGAAGTTGCCAAAGCAAATAAGCAGCTATCCCAATTAGAAACGGAACTCAAGGAGCGAATTGCTCGCAAGGAACTTCCCGAAGTATCATTCTCAACCATCATTCGCAATGGAACTCCCGAGGATGTGATCCTTGGGTATAGTAGACGCCATCCTCCGGTACTTATTGTGATGGGGACGCGTGGCAAATCACGCAAAGATTCGGATTTGATTGGGAGCGTAGCTGCCGAGGTGATTGATTCGAGTCGCGTCCCTGTTCTGGTCATCCCAGAGGAAGTGCCATTCAGCGATCTGAAGAAAGCAAGTCATATAGCAGTGGCAACCAGCTTCGACCAGCGAGATTTGGTTCTTTTCGACTCATTCATGAGTTTGTTGGGTTCTCATGTCAATTCAGCTATCCACTTATTCAATATCTCCAACACAACGCCAGAATGGAATGAGATACAGCTCAAAGCCATGCATGAGTATTACAAACATTACTATCCCCAGTCCGAAATAGATCACAAGAGCCTTGATTCTGGAGATTTCTCTCTTGCATTGGAGAAATTTATCCGCCTAGAAAGCATCGATATGATTGTTGTTAACACTTATCGGCGCAACTTCTTTGCTAAATTTTTTAACCCAAGCATGGCACGCAGGATGCTTTTCCATGCAGGAACGCCCCTGCTCGTGATGCATGGCAAACAAGACTGAAAGACATCAGAGAGAAGGCGAGGTTTACGAGTGACTCTGGAGATGTGGTCGCTTGAGACGTGCCCAAAGGCTTCGGTACTATGAGCACCGAAGCCTTTGTTTATGGGCTCTTGCAAACGTATAAATACCGTTCAAATTTAAATCGCTGTGCACAGGTGGATAGTAAAAACATCAAACAGAATAATCCAGGATGGATGTAGATTTGAATGAGACCGGATAGGCTTATCGAAAAGAGTTAATTAAGCTATGCAAACGGACGATTGGCTCAATAGATTTGATTACTTTTGCCTCCGACTCGTAGGCATGAGTCATCGAAAAATACATCAAAAAGCATATCACGATGAACGTACTTCAGGAAATTATCAACCGTGCAAAATCTGATCCTCAGCGTATCGTTTTTCCGGAAGGTAGTGAACCTCGCACATTGCAGGCCGCCGACAAATTAATAGCCGATGGCGTAGTAAAGGTAATCTTGTTGGGTAAGCCCGAGGAGGTGAAAGCCAAAGCGGTGGAGCTTGGGCTCAAACAAATCGAAAAGGCTCAGATCATAGATCCAAAGGACAATCCGTACAAACAGACTTACATTGACTTGCTCGTAGAGCTGCGCAAATCCAAAGGAATGACACCTGAGGAGGCTAGCAAGTTGGTAGAGGATCCCCTCTATACGGCTTGTCTAATGATCAAGAATGGAGATGCCGATGGGGAAGTAGCTGGAGCAATGAATACGACCGGAAATGTGTTGCGCCCTGCTCTGCAAATAATCAAGACTGCTAAGGGATTCAGTTGCGTCAGTGGATTCTTTATACTCTTTACCAAAGCAGAGGATCTTGGAGAGAAAGGTACGATCTGCTGTGCAGATTGTGCGGTGATGCCTAACCCCAATGCAGAAGAATTGGCTCAGATAGCTGTGGCATCTGCTCAGTCGGCCCGCACACTGGCCGGTATTGAGCCACGTGTAGCGATGCTTAGTTTCTCCACGAAGGGGAGTGCAAAGCACGAGTTGGTAGATAAGGTTGTGGAGGCAACTCGTTTGGCCAAAGAGAAAGCTCCCCATGAAATGATTGACGGAGAGATGCAAGCCGATGCAGCATTGATCAAGGAAGTAGGTGAACTGAAAGCTCCTAATAGTCCTGTTGCCGGCAAGGCGAATGTACTCGTATTCCCTAGCTTGGAGGTAGGTAATATCGGCTACAAGTTGGTTCAACGTCTTGGCCATGCCGAAGCCATTGGGCCGGTGTTGCAAGGTATGGGTGCTCCAGTCAATGACCTCAGTCGCGGTTGCTCTGTAGACGATATATATAAGCTAGTTGCTATCACCGCCAACCAAGCGATAGCTCTCAAGAAATAATCAACCCTACATCATAATAGATATGAAGATTTTAGTTCTGAACTGTGGCAGTTCTTCGGTAAAGTATAAACTGATCGATATGCCCCAGGGCGAAGTTTTGGCTGAGGGTGGTGTGGAAAAGTTGGGCTTGCCCGACAGTTTCCTTAAGCTCAAGATGCCTAATGGAGAGAGAGTCCTTCTAGAGAAGGATATGCCGGAGCATACCGTAGCTGTGAGATTCATTTTGGAGACCCTCCGAAGCGAGAAGTATGGCTGCATCAAGGACTACAATGAGATCAAGGCTGTGGGCCACCGTCTTGTGCATGGCGGTAGCAAATATGCTGATAGTGTGGAGATAGACGAGAAGGTAATCCAAACATTAGTAGAGTGTACGGACTTGGCTCCTGCACACAACCCAGCCAATATCAAGGGGATTGAAGCGATCAAGACTATCTTACCTGAGGTACGCCAGGTAGGGGTGTTCGATACTGCTTTTCACCAGACTATGCCAGACTATGCCTATATGAGTCCTTTGCCCTATGAGTTCTACGAGAAGCATGGGATTCGTCGCTATGGCTTCCATGGCACGAGCCATCGCTATGTGAGCAAGAGGGCCTGCGAGATTTTGGGCGTAGACTTCGATAAAGTGAACATTATCACCGCACATATCGGTAACGGAGCTTCCATAGCCGCGATCAAACAGGGCAAGGTAATCGATGTTTCGCTCGGAATGAGTACTGTGTCGGGCCTGATGATGGGTACGCGCTGTGGTGATGTCGACCCTGGAGCTCTTACGTTTGTGATGGAGAAAGAAAAACTATCTGTAGCCCAACTCTCTGAAATAATCAACAAGAAGAGCGGTGTTTTGGGCGTGAGTGGGGTGTCCAGTGATATGCGAGACTTGGAGGCTGCGATCAAGGCCGGTAACCCACGTGCTATCCTTGCTATGAAAATGTACGACTACCGCATCAAGAAATATATTGGAGCGTATGCTGCTGCACTTGGTGGAGTAGATATCATCGTATTCACCGGTGGTGTAGGAGAGAACCAGTGGACTACGCGTGAGATTGCCTGCGAAGGACTTGAGTTCATGGGCATCAAAATAGACAAAACCATCAACACCGATTTGTACTCACAGGAAAAAGTAATAAGTACCTCTGACAGCAAAGTGAGAGTCATGGTTGTACCAACGGATGAAGAATACCTGATTGCCAAAGATACGCTCGAAATCCTCGGGTAATTTTGGGTCATAGGTCGAACGAAGAAAGGCTGTCGAGAGCTTAAGCTCTCGACAGCCTTTCTTTTTTTGCTCAACATATTCGGAGAGAGTCGATGCGGAAGTCTATAAACGAAAGACCTACCTTTGCTCCTGCATTCTCATCAATCGTTTGTAAAGCAATTATGTCCGAACGAATCATCTATATGGGGACGGCAGATTTTGCCGTCAAGCCTCTCTGCTACTTGGTCGATGCCGGGCTGAACATCGTCGCAGTTGTAACCATGCCAGATAAGCCCATGGGGCGAGGTCACAAAGTCAAGTGTTCTGCCGTGAAAGAGTATGCTCTCAAACACCGGATAGAAGTTTTGCAACCGGAGAAACTGTCCGACCCGTCTTTCGTTGCTCGACTTCGAGAGCTTCAGCCTGATTTGGGCATTGTCGTAGCCTTTAGGATGCTTCCTCAAGAAGTGTGGAGCCTCCCCCGCTTGGGTACGATCAATTTGCACGGATCTCTCCTCCCTCAGTACCGAGGAGCTGCTCCCATCAATCACGCAATCATTAATGGAGAATCAACTACAGGAGTTAGTACATTTTTGTTGCGTCACGAGATTGACACAGGAGACATCCTCGATCAAGAGGAAACGATTATCGGACCTAATGAAACGGCAGGAGAGTTACACGATAAACTAGCTACCCTCGGGGCTGACCTGCTGTTGAGGACGGTAAAAAGCTATCTGAATGGAAGTAGTTGTGCACGAAAGCAAGACGAGATGCTTTCGACTTGCCAACTAAAACCGGCCCCGAAGATATTCAAGGCTGATTGTGAAATCGATTGGCACAAGACGGCTCAGGAAATACACAACTTTGTGCGAGGACTCAACCCCGTGCCATCGGCATGGAGTACCCTGGGCATCGAAACAAAGTCTCCGGAGGTTTATAAGATTCACGCGATAAACCCTTTTGTCGAAGAACCCATTGGTATCCCTTCTAAGCTAAGGATCGGGCAGTGTTACGTACATCAGGGAAAACAGTTGTGGGTAGTCTGTGGCGACCGTATGGCACGCATCACTAAACTACAGGCCCCCGGCAAGCGGCCGATGTCCGACCAAGATCTGCTTAATGGATTAAGATGAACACAATGCCATTATTCGATGGCCAACGATTGTGGATTGATGTACGTTCCCCGAAAGAATATGAGAGGGGGCATATCCCGTCTGCAGTCAATATACCGCTATTCGACGACAGGGAGCGAGCCTTGGTGGGAACGGCTTATGCCCATAAGGGCCGAAAGGCAGCCATTAGCCTTGGACTTAAACTTATAGCTCATCGATTGCCTCTCCTTGAGGCTCAGATTGAGAAATCCATGAGAGGAGGTTATACCCGCCCATTGGTGATCTATTGTGCACGGGGTGGTATGCGTAGTTCTTCGGTCGCATGGCTTCTGCGCTTGTACGGCTATGATGTCTCTGTTTATCCGGGGGGGTACAAATCTTATCGGGGGCTTTTAGTTCAACTCTTGCAGCGTTGTAGACGTATTGTTCTGCTTGAGGGAAAAACGGGTGTGGGCAAAACTCATATCCTCAAAGCTCTTGCAGGATCGGGCTTGCAAGTGATTGATCTGGAAAATCTGGCCAAGCATCGTGGTTCAGCCTTCGGCTATTATCCCGATCAGTCGCAGCCTACTACTGAGATGCTGAGCAATGAGATTATTTCAGAGCTTTTGAAGATGGATCCAGATCGGCCGATTTTTATCGAGAGTGAAAGCAAAAGAATTGGTTCAGTAGATATTCCCGACAGTTTCTTTGAACGAATGAAAACAGCCGACTTTGTCCGGATTTCTTCCCCTATGGAGCAGAGAATCGAGCGCATACTGAACGATTACCGTTCTATCCCAATCGAAAAGTTGCAATCAGCATTTGATAAAATAAGTCGACGATTGGGAGCCGAACGGACGAGGGACGCTAAAGTTGCGACTGAGAGAGGAGAATACCGCGAGGCGATCGGTCTTGCGCTGAAATATTACGACAAGGCCTACTGCGCTTCAAGCAAGAAACTTTTCCGGGGAAACGAACTATTCCAATTCGAATTTGGGCAAGAAGGAGATCTTTCATCGCTCATCGAGAGGCTCTCTTCTCTTGATTTGTGAGGGTTTGTGGTATCTCCTTGTGAGCAAGAATCGGTTGCCTGTCAAATTACTCTTATTCAATGGCTGGCCAATCTCTTCTCTCGCCAACTATTTTCTTCTCTGCAACAAAGGGCTAGAGAGAGGCTGTTGACAATCAAAGGGCTCACGTTTTTACTTCGCTCGGGTGAGAGCTCAAAATAGCACGGGTCGGAAGAAATATTCCGACCATAATCTCACTGTTTCCGAATATAAATGTCAAAGCCGTCGTTCATAAGTTCCTGAACCATGGTATGTCCCAATCTCATCTCCGTATTGTTTATGGCAAGAACAGGTGCTTTTACGGGCAAGCCGATGGTGATATAAGCTATCTCGCAGAAAAATAAAAACAACAGAGAGCCAACAACTACAAAAACAGCCTTTCTCGTTCGCCTTCTCGCATTGAACAAAGCCATAATCGGTGCAAGAATGATTAACTTCATCAGAGTGGCTGTAGCTGATGGGAATTTCGCCCCCCAGTAAAGAATCTTTATCGCGGAGAAAATGGCTATTGCAAACATTAAGGCATATTTGAGAATTTCACCTACTTCCATTTTATCCGTTCTTGTACTTGAGTTTACAACTTTATCAATCAGCCTTTTTCCGTCGACGATGGTATTCTTATAATAGTTGTACATAAAGTAGATAATAAAAACAAATCCAATGCCCAAGAATGTAAGCATGCCAATAATGAAAAGTCTTTCCATATTCTCTGTCTTTAATATTATCTCTTTGTTTTCCTCCCCGCACTTACCTCGGTCTTTTTCGCCCTCTTGCGCTTTTCTCTTTCCTTTTGCACATACTTCCACACTTTCACGGCGAGCAGTTGCTTTATGTCCGATCGCCCTACGTGTCGGTACTCGCCACGTTTAGGCTCGAAACTTATCGGTCGTGGCACTAAATACGGTGGGTTGTTTTCATCGATACCGGGGACCTGTACCATTTCCCAACAGTCGTCTAACCACTCCGCTTGGTAGATGTCGTAGTGCCCCGTCTTCACGTCTCTGACGAAGTGGGCTACAGCCGTGTTTTCGCTTCCGCCCCGGTTCCCCTCCGTCCTGTATTTCCAATAGAGAGTAAACTCGGGATTGAGTTCCCTGAACTTTTCTTCCTCCATTTCCGACCCCCAAAAAAAGGTGAGGTTGTTTACGGGGGCGCAGAGGGCTACGTGCTTCAGGTAGGTCTTGCTGTCCTCTTCGCTTTCCAGACACACGTTCAGCTCGGTCTGCTCGAAGAGCGGCTTGGGGTGTTCCACAGGTTCATATCGAGTGGAGTCGCACATCATGGCGAATAGTATGGGTATGATTGCTTGTATCATTGTTTATCGGGTGTTGTTTTTATTCCTTTACAGAGCATCTGATGCCGTGTTGTTTGAGTTTCTCCATCAATCCTTTTGTGGTAAAGTAGATATCGCTTTCAGAACTGATAAGTACTGTCTTCCTGTAATACCAGCTTGAGTCAAAGAGAAACATGCGACTTTTTATCAAACCTCTCTTCTTTCTCAACCACATAATGCCTAAAAAACCTCTAAAACCTCTTCTTAGAGCTATTTTTGAAAATCTGATTTCTTCTATCTCTTCTATCTTGTAGGTTAGAGAAAACAATCCGGTATGAACGGTTATGCAGCCTTCAGAAATGCAAAACACATCATACTTTCTGTCGCCCCTGCTGTTAATTCTGTGAAGTCTGTAAGCTGCAAGAATGAAAAGCAGCAGTGCAATGATCATCATATTTGTTATCGAATTCATGTTGCGTTGGATTTATTTGTAATACGAATCAATAAAGCTCTACCAGTTCTTCGCCATCGGCAGGTATATAAAGGGCGATGAATTGACTGGAAACATAGCTTCGTTCGTCAGGATATGCTTTCTTTTCTTCCTCGGTTTCGTAATACTCCGTTCGGAGTACATTGTCCAATTCCACCTTCCGGCGCAGATAGACCAATTTTCCGTTTCCGCAAATCACCATTTCATAGTTTTCTATGGGCAAGGCAATCCAGTCTATCGGGTTGCAAAGAAAACGGAACAAATAGTCCTCATCTATATGAGTTTTTCGCAATCCCTCTTCACCTAGATAGCTCATCTCTGTGAGAGGCCACATGGTCGACGATGAAAATAGCCCCTGCCTTTTCCCTTTTTCGAAAGTCTCGACCCAAAAGGATAAATCCCTGTAAAAAGCAACCCATTAGCCATGCTTTTTCCCGTTTTTGAAGCTGAGGATAGTGTGTTGTGTGTTTTGTCTACCAAGACGTAAACCCTATAAAGACGACAAGTATAGGTGCTATCATTAAGCTCTTCTGTCGTAATAGTCCTCTGGGCTTCAATTTTTGGGATACTTCCCAACAAAAGAATAATCAAGCATAAAAGTCTACTCTTTATTCCCATGACATGAAACTATTATTGTTCTATTTTCCTTTTCTCGAGTATATGATTTCACAATTAGAAATTTTCAAATTCTAATCTCCATACTGGACAGGAGAGGCGGACCATTCTGGTGGAAAAAGGGGACCAAATCAATATTAGCACGCGTCACAACCGAAATCCCTACTCGTCACAACAAAATCTCCGAGCACAACAAACTCCCCCAGAACCAAAACGGAAAGTGGTAGTTGGATAACGACCACCCAGACTCCGATGCAAATAAAAGAATATACCCACTCTCGGCAATGTACCTCCGAAGGGAATCGAACCCTTATCTTAGGTTTAGGAAACCCACGTTCTATCCATTGAACTACAGAGGCAAGTCTTACTGAAAACCTCCGCAAAGGTATAAAAATGCTGCGAAGAAAATAGAGAGTTCCATTTTCCTTACCCCTACAAATGGGAATGCACACATTCAATGAATAGAGAGAGTTTAAGCTCATGAAGTTTGTTTTTCTGCCAAAGGAGAGGAGACTCGTAACAAAAATCAGGCTTCCCTCTCTTTTTAGGAAGCCTGATTGACCTTTTGAATGCAATTATCGTTTCTTGATTTTCGCCCTTTACGTCGCTGTCTACCATTCGCCTATTCAGATTTTCTCGGAGTTTTATCAAGGAAATAGGAGCGGAAGTCATCCTCACAGCATTCGGTATCCGTTAAATACTGGAAAGGTTTTTGAATGTCATCGATTTCTGAAAAGCTCAATGCCACAATCTCATTTAAGAAATATTTTGTAACCGTTTGTAATTGGTCCTCCGTAGAGTTTTAGGGGGGAAAACATTTCTACGGTGCTTACCACAAATATTTTCAGTCATACTTCCATTACCACAGTGAATAGCACAAGGTCACTGTCGCCCGTATTGATAATGCTGTGCGTGGCACCTTTGGGACAAAAATGCACGTTGCCGGGGAGTAGCGTTTCCTCGCGCCCGTTGCAAATGGCCTTTCCTGTGCCACTGACGATGTAGTTTATATCGTTGCTCGTCGGGTGCGAGTGCAGTCCGATAGACGAATCAGCAGGCAAGATGCTGTATATAATTTTTCCACTTTCGCAGGCAAACATCCGTGCGCGACATTCCCCCTCGCCACCGTTCATCTTCTGAAACGTCATCTCGTTTATATAGTTGAAGTCGATTTTCATAGCTACCTGTCACAGATATTAGCAATAACAGAGAAAAATGCCGGAAATAGACAAAAGCGAGGAATGTGAGCATTCCGATGCAAAGATTGTATTTGTTCCATATTATTTTGGTATTGAATATTGGTGAACAAAACTTACCTCTTCTGTTTGAAAATCCAATCACGCACGGCCTCGAGCTGGTAGGCGTAGTCGAACGAGTACATGTGCTCGCCACCGTTTTTCATCTTCATATTTACAGGTGTAACGGTGTTGGGCGAGAACCGAACGAAATTAATACCGTATCCTTTGCGGATAAGTTCCCCCACTTTTGCCTCCTGCTCGGCCTGCGGCAGTCGTGCCGAGAATTCAGTTTCGCCGTACGTTACACCTTTTTCTGAAAGCATTTGCCCCAACTCTTTCATTCCGGCAGAGGCTTTCGGGTCGGCTGCCGAAACAACGTAGAAAAACTTTTTGCCGGCAAGGGGCAATAGTACATTCACATCCCATTGGCTGCCCACAAACAACGAAGCGGCGAACAAATCGGGGTATTTCGAGTTGAAATAAAACGAAATCATTCCGCCCATTGACTGTCCGGTGGTGTACAATCGGTTTTTATCAATACTGTACTGCCCAACAATGTGATGCAGCAGACGCAAAGCCACATCGGCTTCGTTGGTTACCTGCCACTGGTCGTTGGTTACGTTTTCAGGACCTTCAAACGAAGGAACCAGCACAAAGCTCGGATTTTTGGCTTGGCTTTCATCCATAGCCCAGATAATGCCTCCGTAGCCCTGTTTGAGCGGTGCCATCACGCCCTTGCCCACCGTGCTGGCATCTGCCATAAACAGCACCAACGGATATTGTTGGTTAGGATCGTAATTCTTGGGGATAAACAAATTGTAGTGCATCATTCTGCTGGTTTCCTCGTCCTCAAAGGTCAGCTGTTGGAACTTGGGAGCGATTTCCTCGCGTAGGGCCAGCAAACGAGAATCGTAGCTTTTGTCTGCCCCGCCGTACTCACCTGTCCAGAGGCTTTGCGCAGGCAGTGTCGGAGAAGTTGTCTGCTTATTTTCTCGAAAAACTGCGCAACCTGCAACAACGGCAAGCATTGCAAATACCAATACGGTTGATTGTATTCTTTTCATAATCCTATAACCTTGTGCATAAAACAAAATGTAGAGGTGCGATATTCTGGGGAAATGTATGCTAAGAAAATGGATGATTATCCCAACTTTCTATCGAGAACGCTGCGGATTGTCTCCACTGTTTTTTCATAGTCTCCAATTGAACTGTCTATTATCAAATGATAATGGTGACAATCGTCCCATTCACAACCCGTATAGTGCAGGCAGTGTTCCCGACGTTCCTTGTCGATGCGTTTCAGCAGCGTTGCCGCCCGGTCGCCTTCCACTCCGTACTCGGAAACGATGCGCTCCATCCGCACCTTTTCATTTGCGTGGATGAAGATGTGGAGGCTGTTCGGATGGTCTTGCAGGACAAAATTGGCAAGACGCCCCACGATAACACATGACTCGCTGTCTGCAATATCGCGTATAACGCGGCATTGGGCTTGGAACATGGCAGTCTGCACAGGGTCATCGTACATCAGCCGTCCGTCCACCTTTTGCTCACTCTCGCCGACAAGCCGTTCGCTCAGTCCACTTTTTCTTGCGGTCAGCAAAATCAGTTCACGGTCATAAAACTTCACCCCCAGACGCTGTGCTAGCAGTTCGCCTATGTAGTGGCCTCCGCTACCGTATTCGCGTGAGATGGTGACGACAAACGGTAGGGTCGCGCCCGCAGGAGTGACTGCCTCTTGCACCGCTGTTCTGGCAACCATCAGCCGGTTCTTCGGATTGAACGAGGAGACATGGCGGCGTCCCAAGACGTAGTAATATCCCCATGAGAGCATGCACGGCACCATCATCCAGAGAAACATAGCATCGTAAGAGAGATACTTCACCAATATGCCGGCCAGAAATCCACCAAAGGCGATACCGAAATCAAAGGCCACAAAGAACGTGGAACTGGCGGCACCACGACGTTCGGGAGCTATGGCATGCATCGCCATCGTCTGCAAAGAAGGCTGAACAGCTCCGAAACTGTAGCCCAGCAGGAGGGCCGATAGCAGGTAGCAGGGCAGGTTGTGGGCAAACACCAGCAACAGAATGCCCGCCATAATCGCAGCGTTGCCGGTATAGACCAGCCGTGCCTCGCCGTACCTATCGATGGTGCGCCCCAGCAAGATTCGTGTGGCTACCGTGCCCAGCGCGATGAAGACAAAATAGAGTCCACCACCGGGCAATCCGCAGGCGGCGGCGTAGATGGCCACATAGACTTCGATCACACCGTATGCCATCATGAAGAAAAACTGCGTGACAGAGGCGGGCAGCGACATCGGCTCGAACAATTCGCCAAGACGCAATGGAGCTTCCGATATCGTGTAATTGCGCGACCGTATACCTATGCCTATCAACAGTGCCGCCAATGCCACCAGCGCGGCAATGGCAAACAGCGGACGGAAGCCACATGCGTTCATCACCGCAAGTCCCAGTGCCGGCGCCACAGCTGTTGAAATCGCCATCGAGAGCCCGTACATGCCAAGCCCCTCGCCCATGCGGCTGTGCGGAATGATGTCCGTCACCCATGTGGAGGACGCATTGCTTGATGCTGCATGGAACACGCCGTGCACCGTGCGAAGCACAACGGCCAGCGCAATGCCCGCCGAGACGAAATACCCCATCGGGATGAGTGCCATGCCAACGAGTCCCAGCATGAGGATGGTGCGTCGTCCCCGTGTATCAATAAGCCAACCTACGAAAGGTCTCGACACGATGGAGGCCACACTGAACAGGGCTGTTGCCAGCCCGATGGTCAGCGCATCGCCCCCCAGCCAGGTAACAAAGAAGGGGAACGTGGGCAGCAACGCATGGAAATTGACGAAAATAAAAAAGTTTACCAGACAGATTCTGGTAAAAGACCCCGTCCAGAGTTCGTTTTTTTTGCTGTTTTGTCCATACTCGTTTTTACTCAAAAAGTGCCCGACCCTGTAACCCAACTGGATTTACGTGATCAGACACTACTCGTTGTTCCTTTTTCCGGGCGCGAAGGTATGGGAAAAATGCCAAAAATGGAAAGGGAAAATTGGAAAATTTCGTCCGGTTTGTGAACCCGGCTCCTAGAACCGGAGAATTGCGACCTCCTTTACAATTCTTTTTTGGATGACACTCTACACAGATGTAACGACCTCATGTGTTCAATACATTAATTATGGCGCGACTATAGTACAGAGAATTGAGCAATGATGTAACCCCACCCTGGTCGGTGTAACATATCTTGGCATATCATCATAAGGTCGTTATTTCATTGGGTTAATCCTCAATGAAGCGTTTTGCCACTCTCCTCATCAGAGATCTCACAATGACGACATGAAGCGGACGGATAAAGAAAAATAGATTCTCTCTGACGTATTATGATACTTTACTACTATTGTTATCCGAGGCTCCTGTTTTCCATCAAGGCTCCTGCCATATAGCAGAGATGTATGAAAAGTAAGATGCTTATCTGCCTCCGAAGATGATCTCACGTGCATCTTGCTCACATATCGTATCGGATATATGGCCTACAGCATCGAGCATCAGAGCTTTCACCAAACAATCCCTTAATCGGAGCGACTTATCCCTCCAGTACGAAGGCTGATTGAATGCCTTGTCGAAAAACAGTTTTGCCGTTATCAGCTTTCAGCACGAAACGACTCTCGCATATGAATCGACATAATCGTATGAAAGATATTTTACGATAAGGCTGTCGGACGGTATTCTTCTCTATCCATACATTGTCTTATTTCAATGACAATCTGAAATGCGCCTTATCTTCTTCACTTTCACTGCCCAGTCGTAACGGCTTGTGGTTGCTGAATGCAGTGAGTAAGACTCAGCAACTTGTCTTCTTTGAAAATACACAGTGCTTTATATAGCTCAATTGACCCTGCACAAGGGTAATATCTGCACTTTATCCCCCTACGCAGAACATAGAGAAATACTGCAAAGCTCTCTCATTTCCATTTACTTACCCTCAAACCTCTTCCTAATACCTTTTTCTTTGATCATTCCTTTTAAGAAAGATTTTTTGCTAGGAACTGTCACAAATTTTACGGTGACCCTCGGATTGTTTATCCTTTCATAAAAGGAGACTTTGTCCGCTACGGATAAAAGAGAAAAACGGATGGCAGATAAGGACAATCAGTCATAGTCGTAAACACCAATCATCCTCTCTATCCTACGTTGCCTGATCCCTTAAAAAATTTTCTTACAGAAGTATACTAAAGAAGAAAGGAGATACCTTGAGGCATCCCTGATTGAAGAGGTATAATACGTTGGTTACTACTTCCTCTCCACATCAACTCCGGACTAAAAAGGGATTGTACAAAAGGACCATCCACCAATGTATCAATGTACCGCAAAGGGGCCCGAAGAGACTCTGAAGCCAATATTGTCTCAATCGTGTAACCTGTATAACACCAAATATTTTTGCCGGTCTTAGCCTTGAGTTCGGCTAACAGCTCAGTTAATTCGGTAGGATTAAAAAAAGGATCTCCTCCACTGATAGTGATACCATCCAGTAAAGGATCGCTGTTGATCTCCTCTGTAATATCGTTCAACGCTTGAGGTGTGAGGAGAACTCCGGCAGTCTCATCCCAAGAAAGCGGGTTATGACACCCCGGGCAAGCATGACGACAACCGGAGAGATAGATCGAGTAGCGCAGCCCAGGGCCATCGCTTATAGTTGATTTGTAGATATTGAGAATACGCATATACAAGGAATAAAGACACAGAGAGCCAACGGGACCCTCCATGTCTTCACAAATGGACCAAATCAATGATGCTTGATTCTATCGTGTTCTTCGGCTTGTTTGGCACTATTCCAACTATCTAGACTTCCTGTCAAATAGCCAGTAATGCGGCGTAAGCGTTCGATACGCTCAGATTTGCAGACCGGACATTTGGTATAGATCACGCCTTTGTATCCACACTTGAGGCAGGTATCGATCGGGTGATTAATTGATCCATACCCAATCTGCTCTTGCTTCATAGTCCGAACGATCTTTAGTATTACAGAGACATTCTTTTTTGCTTCGCCATCAAGCTCGACATAGGTAATGTGGCCACCTCCTGTGATTGCATGGAAAGGGGCTTCGAGCTTGATTTTTTCTCCTATGCTTACCGGCTCTCGTACATCAACATGGAACGAATTGACATAGTAGTCCAAGTCCGTTACCCCAGGGATAATACCATACTTTTTACGGTCCATACGAGTAAATCTCCCCGAGAGCCCTTCTGCTGGAGTTGCCAGTACAGAGTAGTTGAGGTTGTATTTCCGCTTGTATTCCCTGGCGACATCGTTCATCACTTCAACTGCGTCATAGAGTGTACGATAAGCTTCCTTGTTATGTGCATGCCCTTCTCCATAGATAGCAACCATGGCATTGTGTCCACCGATAAAGCCAATACCGAGCGTACCAGAGGCGATTACGTCCCCAACCTCATCCTGAGGGTCAAGGGCTTGTCCACCCTTCCAGACATCGTTGCGCATCATAAAAGGGAACTGGCGCGCCAATGCCTTGCGTTGGTAGCAGTAGCGATCGTATAGTTGGTCTGCAACCAAAATGGACATTCGACGTACCTTCTCGAGGAATATGATTCGCGCCTCGCCTCTTAGCTGTTCTTTGCTACCACTGGGGCAATATTCTTCGGCCTCGCGAATGGCTTCGATGGCCAAACGAGGCATATTGATTGAGGTGAAAGACAAATTTCCCCGGCCTACACTTGACTTGGGGCCTCGCACATTTTCATAAACACGGGTGCGACAACCCATCGTGGCAACCTCATGCAAATAACGTTTGGGATCATCAGCACGCCACAGTTCATTGGTATTGAATGGAGTATCTAAAAAGAGAAAATTGGGAAAGAGAGCCTTGGCAGTCGCTTTACAACTCTCAATTAGAAGATCGAAATTCGGCGTCTTGTAGGTCAACTCTCCGTTCAGAGCTTTGTCAAATTGCCCCATGGCCAATTCAAAATCCTCCTCACTATAATTGACCCCCTCTTTAACCTTAAAAATTTGTATCGGAAAAATGGGGACCTCTCCCTGCCCCAGTCCCTCCTGCGTGGCCTTGAGCAATTCCAGAATCACCATACGACCTTCAGGACTGGTGTCTGTGCCGTAATTAACAGAGCTAAACACGACCTGATTTCCCCCACGCGAATGCATCGTATTCAGATTGTGCACAAAACCCTCCATAGCCTGATGAGTATCTCGCTGCGTAGAGCGATAGGCTTTTTTCAGAGCGTGGGTCACCTCATGCTTTTCTAAAGACACCCCCTTTTGCTCCAACAGTTGCAGGATGCGCTCAGCCTCTTCCTCTGAGTCGGTGAGGAGTGGAGATATTTCCTCAATGAGGTCAGAAATAGGGAGTTTGCTCTCAACCGATTTCAGCTCTAACACGAATGATATGTTATCCGTCAAATGCTTACGAAAAGACTTAGCCACCCCAGGAGCCATGAAGAAGTCGAAGGCCGGTATAGCTTGTCCCCCATGCTGCTCATTCTGATTTGTCTGGAAAACGATCGTAGCCAATGTAGCATAGCTGCGAATGCTCTGGGGAGTACGTACGCTACCATTTTTTGTTCGGAAACCTCTCTCAAAAATATCTTCGAGGTCGTATTGCACACAAGTTGTCGTCTTGGTGGGATAATAGTCCAAGTCGTGAATGTGGATATCCCCGCCATTATGAGCGCGACTGTATGCTGGAGAGAGAAGGTACTTACGGGTATAGTCTTTGGTAACCTCCGAGGCAAAAGTCATCATTTGTCCGGCGGGGGTATGCGCACTCATGTTAGCATTTCCCAGATTGACATCGTTCTTTTCGATTTTCACGATCCCATCCATTGTTTGCTTGAGCGAAGTCTTCTTGTCCCGTTCCGTGTTGCGCCACTCCCTGTATATAATGTATTTCTTCGCTATATAGGGATCGCAGCCCATCAGTTGCTGCTCCACCAAGTCCTGTATCTCCTCAACAGCCAAATTTCTCTCAGGACTCTGTTTGGCCAGATCAACGATGTGAGATACAATATGATCAACCTTGTTTGGATCTTCATTAATACCCCCTGCCCTATAGGCCTTGATTACGGCTTGCCTAATCTTATTAGGGTCGAAAGCCTGAATCTTTCCATCGCGTTTTACGATGTGCAATTCTTTTTCGTCTGTGAATTCCATGAAAAACATCTTGTATTAGTTAATATTTACGATAGTGAGAGATCTCTACTTGAGCCTCTTACCGTGATGCGAAGTTACATAAAAGAGAGAGATTTCCAACATACAAATGGGTAATCAAATAGATATTACAGCATACAACCATCGGATTATATCCTACAAAGTTTTCCAAAAAGACAAATTAAAATTCAGCAGTCATAATATAATATTCTCATTACAAGCAAAATACATTTTTCACGTATAGAAAAGCACATGATATCTGAGATATATGGTTTTCCAAAAAGAATATCATCCAACATTAGAAGAAGATTTACTTCAGATTTAAGTATGAACTAATTGATAGCAAAACAATAGAAAACGTCTCACCTCACAGATAAAAATAAGTTTACATTCTCATCTGTCACATACTCAAGAGAGACAAGGTAATCTACGGTTGAGATCACATTGAAGAGCAGCAGCAGAGTAGCATCAAGAGATCTCGTAGTCAATTCCAATTTTAATTGGTTTTTCTTGTCCTCCCGGTGATACCTCTCAAAGACAAAAACAGCGGCCCTCGTATCAGAGGGTTGCCTGGTGACTCCCCTCTCTCCTTCGTTTGAAAATTCAGTGTTTGTCGATCCGTCTCCAAATGGCTTAGGGAAGAATTTTTTCTCGGGATGGAAACCAACAGGCTTCAGGCTAAGATTCTTCACGATCTATTGTCCGAACTTAAGATAAGGCCACGGGTGCACAGGGAAAACGTACCATTGGAAGACTCCAGCTGTGCAACGAGGGTTTGAATCCGTGGTGGTGCAAGGCAAAATGTACCTTTGGAAGGTCCAATAGTTCGCTCATCCTAGTCTCTCACGATCGGTGTAAAGCAAAAAACGTACCTTTGGAAGGCCTTCAAAGGGGGCGGCAAGAAAGAATTATCAGACCAAGGCAAAACAAGAAATGATTACGGCCGAACGATACCACGACATAAGCATGGGACACCGGGTAGTAGGTCACCGGCATAAATGCAGACATCTACATGGGCATAATTACCGCATCCATTTTTGCTGTACAGCTCCCGAAACCGACCACTTGGGCATGATTATAGATTTTGGTCTGATCAAATCCTCCCTATGTGCCTATCTCGAAGAGAAATGGGACCACAAGTTTATGATTTGGGAGAAGGATCCCTTGTTGGGGCAACTCAAAACACTTGTACCTGAAGATATAGTGATCGTTCCTTTCAACCCAACAGCGGAAAATATGGCACGCTATATTGTAGAAGAGATAGGGCCGATCCTACTTGACGGAACAGACGTTACCCTGTGCAGTTGTCGCGTAGAGGAAACTCGGAAATGTTCGGCTACGTACAGTTTGTGATCCGATGAAAGCGCTGCTCATAAAGGAAATCTTCTACAGCTTGCAGGGAGAGGGAGCACGATGTGGTCAGCCCTCAATCTTCGTGCGATTGTCTGGCTGCAACCTCCACTGTCCGTTCTGCGATACAGATTTTGCAGATGGGCAGCTATTATCCACTGCAGAAATCGCAGCACATTTAGCGACCTACCCCACCCGAACAATCATTTGGACAGGAGGAGAGCCCTCCTTACAACTAAAAGACGAGCACATTGCATACTTTTCCTCTCTCGGCTATTACCAGGCAATCGAAACCAATGGGACACACCAACTGCCGCAAGGGTTGGACTACATTAGCTGCAGCCCCAAACATCGAGATGTAGCCCTATTGCACAGCCTTTTCCCCGAAGGAGTTTCTGAGTGGCGCTTCCTCATTGAGGCGGAAACTCCGATGCCTCCAACAGAGCGAGAGCTACCAAAGGCAGTCAGCTACTGCGTCTCTCCTGTTTTTGTTACCTCAGAAGGAATTGAGCAGGTCGACCCGAAAGCTCTGGCTCGCTGTGTGACTTTTTGCAGACAACACCCCCGCTGGCAACTAAGCCTACAAATGCATAAATTGATTGGTATAAAATAGAGGGTAGTCGTATGTGTAGAGAATATTTTCGCCTTATCAGCTCCCTATTAATCTTCCTCACATTATCCGCTTGCAAGCCGGTGAAGATCGCGGACGCAGAAAAGGCAGAGCGAAAGGGAGAGTATCACAAAGCTGCCGTCACATACAATGCCCTGTACAAACGCACGAACAAGGGCAAGCGTGAGCAACGCGCCTACTTGGCATGGCGAGCAGCAGAGAATTATACACGTCTGGGGCAAGTAGTTCAAGCTCTCTCTTCCTATCAAGCAGCACTCCGATATGGCTACCCCGATAGTTTGCTTTATCTACGCATCGCCTGCTCCTTCCAGGCGATGGGACGATACAAGGATGCTCTTTCTTATTATGATCGATTCGGATTTTTCCATCCCAATGATGCCAACTTGCAGACAGGGAAAGAGGGGTGCTTAATTGCTATGAAAGAAAATGCTGCGACCGACTACAGGGTAAAAAAATCATCGCTTCTAAATTCTACTAGAGGCGATTTCTCCGCAACCTATGCACCCGACGGGTCTGTAATCTACTTTTCTTCGAGCAGAAGCAAGGATCCATCTGTAGAGCAAAGCAATATCACAGGGCTTAAACCCAACGACATATACTATATCAAACAGGACAACAAAGGAAGGTTCAGCAGGGCAGACTCACTCGCGGGTGGGATCAATACAGATCAAGATGAAGGTACACCGGCTATTTCGTCGGATGGCAAGACACTCTACTATACCTATGCAGAGCAAAATGAGCTCTATAGACGTACAGCTCAAATTTATTCATCCAGAACTTCCGGAGAGGGAGGTTGGAGCAAGGGCACACTTGTGGATCTGTGGGGCGACAGCTTACGCATGGCCGCACATCCGGCTCCTTCACCCGATGGCAAATGGCTGTACTTCGTTAGCGAGGGAGGCGGAGCCTACGGGGGCAAAGATCTCTACCGATCGGCTATTCGGGAGGATGGCTACGGTTTTCCCGAGAATTTGGGACAAGAGATCAATACCGTTGGAGACGAACTATTTCCCCACATGGCAACCGACTCGGTACTCTATTTTTCATCTACTGGACGGCCTGGCTATGGAGGCCTAGACATATACAGGGCAACCTTAGATGCGGCTGGACATTGGACTGTGATCCATCTCCCCCCCCCTATCAATTCTTCGGCTGATGATTTTGGCTTGGTTTTCAATCCAGCTAAGCGCGCAATCGATGATCCCATCGCTGAAAATGGCTTGTTCTCATCCACTCGACAAGACGCCAAAGCTCGACCTCACCTCTATGAATTCTCCAAGCCTGCCGTTCACATTTATATAGAGGGTTTCGTTTACAATCGAGAAGGCGAACCTATTCCCAAGGCCGAAATTCGCATCATCGGAGCAACAGGACCTGTAGGTAATGGACTTGTGTACAGCAGAGATGACGGCTCATACCGTATCTTGGTGGACCAAGCCACCGAATACGTAATGTTGGCCGGAGCAACCGGTTATCTCAATCGCTTCGCACGATTTGCGACCGAGGAATCACGCCAAGACGAGACCTACTACGTAGATTTCTACTTGGCCTCCCGCATTGCACCCGAAGCTCTCAAAAATATCTTCTATGACTTTGACAAAGCGACCCTCAGACCAGAAAGTAAGAAGAGCCTTGACGAATTAGTGGAAATACTAAACGATAATCCCGATATCTCCATCAAACTGAGTTCGCATGCCGACCGCAAAGGGTCGGATAACTACAACATAGCCTTGTCTCTTCGGCGAGCGAAATCGGTCGGTGACTACTTGGTTGCCAACGGGATCGATTCCCTTCGGTTATTCCCCATCGGCCAAGGCAAGCAACAACCTCATCGGGTAACGGTCAAAGAAGCAGCTTCTTACCCTTTCCTACAGCAAGATTCATTACTCACAGAGGCTTTTGTCCTACGCCTGACACCGGAGCAGCAACAAATTGCAGACCAACTAAATCGACGCACAGAGTTTAGCGTTGTACCTTCGGGCGAATTGGAAAAAATGAGACAAGAAGCCAAGGCAAGAGCTGATACCACCGCAAAGGAGAAATCAAAGCAAGAAACCACACAATCCAAGACAGAAGCTCCTCAAACCGATACAACACCCAACGTTTCTCTTCCCGAATCAAATGAGAAGACAGAGGCCGGCAACGTCTCTACCGAGACCGAAGCTCCCAGCCAGCCGGTTGCACCGGAAAAGGAATCAGTTCCTACTCCGGCTGACCCCGAGCAATCCAACACAAACAAACAATCCTCGTCCAAGAATCAGACAGAACAAACAAAAAAACGACACCCATAATGAACAGGAAGAAATTTACAACCGCACTCCTCTCAATCTTTGCCCTTTGTAGCCTGGCTTCTATGCCTTTATCAGCTCAGCAACAAAAGCGTGTGACACTCAAGGAAATCACAGACGGGCAATTTCGACCACAAGGGGCAAGCGGATCTTTCAGACGCATTGGTAACACAGAATACTACTCCGAACAATCCAAAGATGGTCAGGCAATCGTTCGCTATAGTTTCTCCACCGGTCGCCTAATCGATACCCTGTTTAGTGTCTCCACAACACGCGAATGCCCATTCGACAAATTTGAACAATACATCATCGGGCCCGATGCCAATCATATCCTCCTGCTTAACAAAATTGAGCCTATCTACCGACGATCTTTTACAGCCGAAATTTACGAGTATGATGTCCGTCGCAAACTCGTAAAACCGCTATCGGACAACGGAGGACAACTAAGTATACCTACATTTAGCCCAGACGGTCGCATGGTTGCTTTCGTCAGGGACAACAATATCTATATCAAAAAATTCGACTTCGACACGGAAGTAGCTGTAACAACAGATGGCAAGTGGAACGAAGTGATCAACGGCCGTACCGACTGGGTCTACGAGGAAGAATTCGGGCAAGATCGGCTTTTGAGTTTCAGCCGAGACGGTATGTTTCTGGCTTATGCACGCACCGATGAAAGTCGTGTGAAAGAATATGCTATGCCGATGTACCACCCAAAGCATAATCTGTATCCTCAAACCTATAGCTACAAGTACCCCAAAGCGGGGGAAAAGAACAGCTTGCTCTCCATCCATCTGTACAATATCGACAACCGATCCACCAAGCAAGTAGACATACCAATAGATCAAGATGGCTACATCCCTCGTCTGGCCTTTACTGGAAAAGCTGACGAATTGGCTGTTCTCACGCTGAACAGACATCAAAACTTGCTCAAGATGTTCTATGTCAACCCCAAAAGTTTGGTTTCCCGTCTTGTTTTGGAAGATAAGAATGAACGTTACATTGAGGAATCTGCCCTGCATTCGTTTCTTTTTTTGTCAGACGGATTTGTCTACCTTTCCGAGCGAGATGGTTACCGACACCTCTATCACTACAATTCCAAAGGAGTTCTGCTCAAACAAGTAACCAAGGGCAATTGGGATGTAACCCTCTTCTACGGCATGGACCCTGCCGGTAATTATTACTACCAAGCCGCAGAAACAAGCCCACTCAACAGGGAGGTGTATCGTATCGATAGGAAAGGGAGAAAAACTCGGCTAAGCCCGCTCGGTGGTACTAATAATGCCCGTTTCAGTGGGGATTTCGCTTACTTTATCAACTCGCAAAGTTCCATCGACAAGCCGTTGGAGGTCGCACTGTACAAAACATCCGAAGCAGGCAAACCCTTAAGGGTGCTGCAAGATAATGCGGAACTGAAGAACAAACTTCGTAACTACCAGCTGGGACAGAAAGAATTCATCACCCTCAAGAACAAAGCAGGGCAAGAGATGAATGCTTGGATCATCAAGCCGTTGGATTTCACTCCTCAGAAGCAGTATCCACTTCTGATGGTTCAGTACAGTGGCCCCAATTCGCAGCAAGTAACCAACAGTTTCTCTCTTGAGTGGGAACAGTACTTGGCCGCACATGGCATCGTTGTGGCTTGCGTCGATGGTCGAGGGACGGGAGCTCGCGGAGAGGATTGGCGCAAATGCCATTACCTCAAGCTCGGCACGTTGGAGACCGAGGACCAGATCTCTGCGGCGCAAGAGCTTGGCAAACTTCCCTACATCGATGCATCTCGCATGGGTATCTGGGGATGGAGCTACGGTGGATACAACGCTCTGATGAGCCTTTGCAAAGGGGACGGTCTATTCAAAGTAGGAATCGCAGTGGCCCCCGTGACCGACTGGCGGTACTACGACACGGTGTACACCGAGCGGTACATGCGTACCCCTGCCGAGAATGCGGCTGGATATGATGATGCCTCTGTACTGAACTTTGCTCACGCTCTCAAGGGGAAATTGTTGCTCATACACGGCTCTGCCGATGACAACGTACATCTACAGAACTCCATGAGCCTTACCGAACGTCTGGTCGAGGCCGGCATTCCCTTTGACCAGGCTATTTACACTGACAAGAATCACAGCATTCAGGGGGGCAACACACGCTTCCATCTATACAGCCGCATGGCCAACTATCTCTTCGACAATCTCTAATGAGCACTCAAGAATCCCCCGCACAGGGGCCACGGAAACGACCTCTCAGGAAACCCGATTGGCTCAAGATCAGCCTTAGTGCCAATGATCGCTTTGCCCAAACCAAAGACATTGTGGATCGGCACTGTCTGCACACAATATGCTCAAGTGGTCGTTGCCCGAACATGGGAGAGTGTTGGAGCAGAGGCACTGCAACCTTTATGATTGCAGGAGACATCTGCACGCGAGCCTGTCGTTTTTGCAATACCAATACAGGCAAACCGCTTCCTCTCAATCCTGCCGAACCTCAAAGCGTGGCCAACAGCGTACGCCTCATGAAGCTGCGACATGCTGTAATTACCAGTGTGGACAGAGACGATTTGCCCGACTACGGGGCTAACCATTGGGCTGAAACGATTCGAGCAATCAAGGAAGAGTGTCCCTCCACTACAATAGAGGTTTTGATCCCCGACTTCCGTGCACGTCTTGACTTGGTCAATCGAGTGATCGAGGCTAAGCCCAATATCATCTCACACAATATGGAGACTGTACGTCGCCTCACCCCATCGGTGAGACACATTGCGACCTATGAGGGTAGTCTGCGAGTACTTGCTCACATCGCCCAATCGGGGATCCCGACCAAGACGGGTATCATGTTAGGGCTGGGCGAAACTGAAGCCGAAGTACTGCAACTGATGGACGATGTCTTGGTTGTTGGTGTCACAATCATCACGATAGGGCAATACCTTCAACCTTCGCGCAAGAACCTACCAGTAGAAGAATACATCACCCCAAAACAGTTTGAGCACCTCAGGCAAATTGGGATCGAGAAAGGATTCCGACACATCGAGTCGGCTCCTTTGGTTCGCTCCAGTTACCACGCTGAGCGTCACTTATAGCAGTCCGAGAATCGTCGCATCTCGTCATATGTTCAGCGGAGAAGAAAAGGGCATACGAGCGTGCATACGATCTGATCTTTCGGGGCTCCGTTTCTCGCAAATAGGCTTGCGCATAGCCCCCATCGGCACCCAAAGGAGCCGTCTTAGGTGATGTATCTGATTTTCCGACGCGTTGGAGCAAAATCCCCGACACGTCGGAATTTTTGCTCTCTCCCGTCATAATTTTTGCGGGAAAGCATTGGCAATCTTTTCTCCCGAGAAAACACTCTTTGCGGAGGCCGTCTCTTTACATTCTCCCCACCCTCTCCTTAGAGCCTCCACCCCATCCGAAGATGGTAGCTCTTAGCTCAGGACTTACTACTTTTGCGGTTGTATTTATGGCATTATCATGGCTGACCGTTCTCTTACTTCTCATTCCTTCCCAATCCGACTCGCTCTACTTCTTACCTTACTCATCATGGGGATCCGCTCCGTTAAGGCACAGGTCTCACCAGAATCCCTTGTGACATTAGACAACCTCCATTTGCATTTAGGATACGAGTACTCCCCCTCGTCTCAGGACACCGCTTTAACACGCCTATGGCAACAATCCAACGCGAACGGGGACCTTTTGCTACTCCACTACCTCTCAGGGGGAAAAGTTCCTCGATCTAAGCAGTCGGTATCAGCTTCTGTCTACGCAAAAATTCTTTCGCTCCCGTGGGTACAACAAAGGAGTGACAAACACATCCAAACCGACACCTTACTCCCTGGCCTTCCTTTTCCCATCCTCAAACGATCTGAGATTACTTATACCTCTCCCGAGGGCAACTCAGTCAGTCGCTTTGTAAGGAACTATTTGGTGCGAAATTCGCTTCAGAAACCAGATCTATTTGCCTACGGATTCGACGAATTGAGCAAATATGCAATACAGCAAACCGATATCAAGCAGGCCCCCATCCCCTTGCAAGCGTCACCTACGGATGGAGAGGGGATCGAAATAAAAAGACTGGCAAGTCTCGGCACCATACTCAAAGATCGCAAATACTGGCAGCCAAGCATGGAGAGTTCTATTCAGTTTTCTCAAAACTACGTCTCATCCAATTGGCACAAGGGCGGATCAAGTAACATCAACCTCTTCTCACGACAATACGTTGGTCTGGAATACAAAAAAGATAAGATCAAGTGGCTAAATGAGTTGGAGTACAAGCTAAGTATCTATAACTCGCAGAACGATACAATCCGCAAGTACCGTGTCGCAGACGATCTCTTCCGTTTGCATAGTAACTTCGGCTACCAAGCCTACCGACACTGGTACTACTCGGCTGATGTAGAGGCCCGCACGCAAATCTTTTCTGCCTACAAGGAGAATACTCACGACCTGCAAGCTGCATTTCTGTCTCCACTGAGTATTGACTTCGGGCTTGGTATGCAGTATAGCTTGGGTAAAAAAAGCAGCAAAGTCTACGGGCGAAAATGGAAATTGAAAGTCTATCTGGCTCCACTCTCTTACAATATGAAATGGAGTACGAGGAAGAATGTCGACTTACCTCGACATGGATTCCCCCAGAACGACAACTTCCATCAGCTGGTCGGCTCAAGTGTCCGAGCGGAATTGTCAGTTGACTTCAACCTGAATGTCAGTCTACAATCTCGCCTCTATTACACAACATCCTATCGATCAGTAACTGCCGAGTGGGAAAACACACTTAACCTAGCCCTCAGTCGCTACCTCTCCACTCGACTATACCTCCACCTAAGATATGACGATACTACGCCTGCAGCCTCTACGTGGGGACGGTATCTGCAAATGAATGAACTGGTCAGTTGCGGATTCAACTACCGCTTCTGAAGCATTCAATCATCCATTGCCAACCCAAGCAAGGCCCTCTTGTAGTCGTCTATAAGAGGACTCTGCTGTCTTCTGATTCAATGTGGAGGAAGTTCAAATTCCATATACCTACTTATGTGATTCTCTGCCACAAGCTACCTACTACACGGTATTTATAAGCCTCTATTGCTCTATAGATAAGCCCTTGAGCTACTTTTGCCATTGAAATTGATGGTTCAAATTTAGTTTCACAATGTACATAAGTCAATCTTTAGTATGAAGAAAATCGCTTCAATTTTCTTGTCTCTCCTGTTCGTTTCAGCCTGCCCGCTCCGCGTGCTGGCTGCCAATGACGGAACGACAGAGACAGACCGAAAGCATCCGAGTGATGCTAATATCGTAGGCCACGTAGTAGAGGCTGCGACCGGAGAGCACTTGCCCGGGATCACAATCACGATCAAAGGAACAACTTTTGGCACCGTTACCGATCGTACCGGACACTTCTTTATCCGAAACCTCAAGCCGGGCAAGGTCGTGCTTGAGATGCGAGGACTGGGCTACAAAAGCCAGCAGAAGGAAGTTGTCGTGGAAAAGGATAAGGTGATCGAGGTAAATTTCGAAGCCGTAATCGATAACATCAATTTGGACGAAGTCGTAGTATCATCCAACCGACAGACAACTCTACGCCGTCTGGCACCTACTCTGGTTAACGTCCTCAACGATGAAGTATTCGACAGAGCCAACGCCAACAATCTGGCTCAGGGGCTTGTGTTCCAGCCCGGAGTTCGTGTGGAAAATAACTGCCAAAACTGTGGTTTCAACCAGGTGCGCATCAACGGACTTGATGGACGCTATACACAGATCCTGATCGATAGTCGTCCTATCATGAGTGCGCTGGCTGGAGTGTACGGCTTGGAGCAGATCCCTACAAACATGATCGACCGAGTGGAAGTTGTTCGTGGTGGAGGCTCAGCCCTTTTCGGCTCATCTGCTATCGCCGGTGTAGTGAATATCATCACAAAAGAGCCGACTAGCAATCGAGTGAGTTTCACCGAATCGCTTGCCTACACAGGGATGAAGCAACCAGACAACAACATGGGCTTTAATGCATCAATGGTGAGCGACTCAGGAAAAGCAGGAGCTATGGTATTCGGTCAAGCCCGTAAACGTCATGAATGGGATGCCAACGGAGATCATTTCTCAGAGATCGGAGCAATCGATGCCCGTTCGCTCGGTGCTCATCTCTACCTCCGCACATCGGATGTATCCAAAATATCAGGAGAAGTGCACACGATCAGCGAAGCTCGCCGAGGTGGGGATAACCTTGACTGGCCCGAGCACGTAGCCGCCGTAGCTGAAAGTGTCAATCACTCTATCTACAGTGGAAATATCAAGTACGACCTCTTCTCCACCAACTACAAACACCACTTGCAGGCCTATGCTTCCGGACAACATGTGTTACGTAAGAGCTACTACGGAGGAGTGGAAGATTGGGATGAAAATTGGGGAAAGCTGGGCAATCCTGTACCGAAAGAGAAATACGGAGACAATTATGGTGTGACAAATGGAAACACCTACAATATAGGTGCACAATACACCTACGACTTTGAGCATTTTCTCTTCATGCCAGCTCAGATCTTGGCTGGCGTCGAGTATACCTACGACCATCTTGTAGATAAGATGCCGGTGCGAGCTTGGGAGAAAACCGATGGAGGGAAAGAGGAGTCCAAGTTCCCCACCCTCGATCAGCAAATCCGTAACTGGAGTCAATTCGCCCAAATCGAATGGAAATCGGACAAGTTTAACTTACTATTAGGTAGCCGATTCGACCAGCATTCAGCTGTAGACAAACCCATTTTTAGTCCCCGTGTGACGATGCGCTATGCTCCTATTCCTCTGCTAAACATTCGAGCTAGTTACGCAAAGGGATTCCGAGCTCCACAAGTCTTCGATGAGGACTTGCACGTAGGAGTCGTAGGTGGAGAAGCTCAGAAAGTTGTCAATCACAAAAACCTGACACCGGAGATCAGTCATGCATTCAATCTCTCTGTAGACACGTATTTCAGTATCGGTGATGAAGCTCAAGCTAATGTAATGGTAGAGGGCTTCTACAACAGGCTTAAAGACGTGTTTACCAATAAAATGCAGCCTTCTCTCGGTGATGGCATCAAGCGGTATATGAGAATAAATGGAGATGGGGCCAAAGTACTCGGAGCAAACATTGAAGGGCGTATAGCCTATAAGTGGCTACAGCTCCAAGCAGGTTTGACCCTCACAAGCAGTAAGTTTGACCAGCCTGAAGAATGGGGCCGAAGGGCAACTTTCGATGCAAGTGGCAACCCAGTAATGACCGAGCAGCCAACCACAGATGAAGCTACAGGAGAAGAGGTGAAGAAGATGCAATACAACGTGGCTCAGACAAGTGATCGCATGCCACGCACGCCCTCTGTATACGGATATTTCACCATTGGAATTAACCCCGTTAAGCCTCTCAACATCGCCCTCACTGGGACATACACCGGAAAGATGTACATACCCCATGCAATCATATATGGCGATGGAGCCGCAGTAAGTGATGAAGGACACAAGGCCTTTGAGAATTTGCCCAAAGATGAAACAAACTCAAATGAAATACACATCGATGAGTTGCAAGAGACAAAGAGTTTCTTCGATTTCGGGGCGAAAGTGTCTTACGACCTCAAATTGAGTCGCACTATGGACTTCCAACTATTCGTAGGTATGAACAATATCTTCAACGCATTCCAGAGCGATTTTGACAAGGGTGCAACTCGCGACTCTGGCTATATGTACGGCCCCACAATGCCTCGGACAGTTTATTCTGGAGTGAAACTCTCCTTCTAAATAAAAACTGTATAAACACTAATACGAAAGAACGGCTGTCGAATGAATTTCGACAGCCGTTCTCTTTTTCTCTGGAATTGAGAGAGATGCATTAACTGGTAGCCAAAAATAAAAGAGGGGCCAAGCATGTCCCTCTCTCCGTGATTGGGCCGGGATTCGAACCCGGGACCGTCTGCTTAGAAGGCAGATGCTCTATCCAGCTGAGCTACCCAACCATCACAATCGCCCCAAAAGCGCAGCAAAGGTAGAAATAATATTTCCAAAATCATTGGCTTTGCTGGACGAATATCCCCTCTATGTACTCCTTTACCTGTTGGATTTACTTAGTCTTGCCCTACTTCTCCAAGTCGCTGCAGGCAGGAGCTATAATGCAAAAAGACAAAACACCCCACTCCCCCTGTAGCCTCCTTCCATCAGCAAAGAAAACTCCGGGGAAAAGATTTAACTCACAAAGAGAGTCACTACCAGATTGAAGTCCCTTATAAAAGATCTTGACCAATATCGTGGCGATAATTCTTCCCTTCAAAGAGGACCTGCTTGGCTACACAGTAAGATTTTTCTAAGGCCGCCTCAATCGTTTCGCCAAAAGCCGACACTGCAAGTACACGCCCTCCATCGGTCAATATTTGATCATCTACACGCCTGGTCCCTGCATGAAACAGCATAATATCCTCGGGGGGATCGGGCAAATCCATTACCATTCCCTTGGTGTAATTGTTCGGGTAGCCACCAGAGACGAGCATTACGGAGACGACAGCTCGGTCATCTATCCCCAACTGATACTCTGCCAAACGGCCAAAAGCAATAGCAAGTAGAAGATCGACAAAATCGGACTTAACACGGGGCAATACGGATTCAGCCTCCGGATCACCAAGGCGACAATTGTATTCAATTACAAAAGGATCTCCACCTACATTCATTAACCCTACAAACAAGAAGCCCTTGTAAAGGATACCATCAGCAACCAGCCCCTCAATCGTGGGGCGAACAATGCGGTCTTCTACCTTCTGCATAAAAGCCTTGTCTGCAAAGGGAACTGGACTGACGGACCCCATCCCTCCTGTATTAGGTCCCATATCACCATCGCCAATACGCTTATAATCTTTAGCCACAGGTAGAAGGCGATAATCTTGCCCATCAATCGCAACGAAAACCGAGCACTCAATACCATGAAGGTACTCTTCAATGAGTACTGTGTTACCAGCCTCCCCGAATTTGCCTTGCAGCATTGCTCGGAGGCAGACCTTCGCTTCCTCAGCCGAGTCCAATATCTCTACCCCTTTTCCAGCTGCCAAACCATCGACCTTTAACACATATGGAGCGGAAAGAAAGTCGATGAAAGCATAGGCATCTTGCTCCTCAGATGCCGTAAAACTTCTGTAGCGAGCCGTAGGAATCTGATGCCGCTGCATGAAAGCTTTGCTGAAGTCTTTACTCCCCTCCAGACGAGCACCAGATTTGCCCGGGCCTACAACCGCAATGTGATCCAATTCCGAATGAGAGGAAAAATAGTCCGCAATCCCCATCACAAGAGGCTCTTCGGGTCCAACAACCAAGAGGGTAATTTGATTATCCAAAGCAAAGCGAGCCACTGCCTCAAAGTCCTTTGGAGACAACTCCGGCACATTGATCCCATAGAGGTCTGTCCCAGCATTGCCAGGTGCGATATAGAGGCGGTCACAACGATGGCTCATTGCGATACTACGGGCCATGGCACACTCACGTCCTCCACTCCCAAGCAAAAGAATAACCTGAGGCTCTCTGTAATGTAACTCCACAGCTTCCTTGGTCCAACGAGAGCTGAGAACCTCTTGCGAACGTATGAGGTCAGCCGAGAATACCACAGTAGTCCTATCCTCACGAGGGCCCTTGCTAAATCGATTTTGTTTAATTGTATGTTCCAGTCCCATAGCCAGTTAAAGATAATCGGTGAAATAACGTGTAATAGTCGTGTAGAGATGGACCCTATCCGGGCCAATAACATTGTGTCGATGCCCCGGGTAAACCATGTAGTCGGGGTAAGTCCGCTCACTGACACAAGCCCTCACAAATTGTAGCCCATGTTGCCACAGCACTACATTGTCCACATCGCCATGAACAAGTAGAAGGCGACCTTTCAGATCTCCAGCTCGCAGGCAAAGATTTGCTTGTCGGTATCCTTCGGGGTTCTGATCAGGGGTATCCATATACCGTTCGCCATACATAATCTCATACATGCTCCAATCCATGACAGGTCCTCCGGCAACACCCACTTTAAATACGCCGGGATAGGTAAGCATCAGATTGGTCGTCATAAAGCCGCCATAGCTCCAACCATGCACTCCCAACCGCTCGGCATCTACCCATGGCAGAGACTTGAGAAATTCAACACCCTTCATCTGGTCTGCCATCTCATTCAGTCCTAGCCGGCGGTGTATCACCTGTTCAAAAGCTTTCCCCCTATTAGCTGATCCTCTACTATCAACTGTAAAGACAGCATAACCACACTGGGCCATATAAATGTCCCATCCGCCAACCGAACTATTCCAACTGCGAGTTACCAGCTGAGCATGTGGCCCCCCATACACGTAGACGATAGCTGGGAACTTTCTCCCCGAATCGTAGCCCATCGGCTTCGTAAGACGATAATGCAACTTCGTCTTTCCATCTGCAGCAAGTATTGTTCCAAGCTCAATCTCCGGCATTCGGTATGCCTTTCCGGGATCAGGAGCATTGAGCAAAACACGGTATCGCTTACCATCGGAAGAGCACAAGCGAGTCAAACGCGGAATAGAGGGACTTTGAAGCACATCAATGAAATGGCGAAAATCACTCGATAGCTCCGTACGATGCACCCCCAACTCCGGAGTCAAACAGCTTGGCTTTCCACCCTTGATTGAAACAACAAAGAGCTGTCTGTCAATAGGGGAAGGCTGGTTACTCTCGTAGTAAACGACGTTCCTTTTAGGATCAATCCCCTTGAAATCAAGCACCTCCCACTCTCCTTTGGTAAGTTGACGAATAAGTTTCCCTTGGATGTTGTAAAGATAGAGGTGATTGAACCCATCTCTTCGACTCTGCCACACAAACAGGTCTTCCTTGCCCGGGATGAAATAGAGAGGATGCTGAGGCTCTACATACTTGTCGTCTACCTCTGAAAAGAGGGTAGCGATACGCATACCATCTGCAACCGAATAAGCATTAAGGTCACAACGATTTTGGTCTCGATTAACCTCTGCGATATAGAGAGTCCGAGCATCAGGGCTCCAACTCAAGTTCGTGAGATAATGCTCTGGATCTCCACCGGACTGGATGTAAGTTGTAGCCCCGCTTGCCAAATCATATACCCCTACCCGAACATGATGAGAGGGCATGCCTGCCATTGGGTAACGCAAAGGTCGGTATTCGGCTTTCCGTGTCTGAATATCTACCAAGGGATAGGGAGAGACCATAGAGCAATCCATCCGATAGAAGGCGAGCTTCGATCCATCCGGACTCCAAAACGTCCCCTTGTTAATACCAAACTCATTTTGATGTACCGGCTGACCATAAATCAGGCTCTCACTACCATCGTTACTAATCGGGCGAGGGGTCTGCTCCTTACCCAACGGAAGAAGATAAAGGTTGAAGTCCTTGACAACGACTGCGGCTTTGGCATTGGGAGCAATATCCAGTGCGTTTTGCCCGAAGGCGCGAGAAAAAGAGGCCTCAACTTCATGGGTATCGGGATTGTAAACATACATTCCCTGACTTAGCGTATAGAGCAACCGATCCCCCTTATCTGTATGGATAACTTGGGGTTTGACTCCTTGATGCTCCACTCCGGGTTCTATCCGTCCCGCAACTTGAGCATTGTCCACAAAAGCTTTAGCAAGACCCTCAAGTCCTTCGCCCCGATACCCGGGCTGATAAAGAATGCAGCGGTCGTCCTTGACTTGGGCTACACGTCCACCATACCATCCCAAACCAGGGACATGTTCGGGGTAGAAAGCATTAAAGGTCCTCCCTCCCGGCAATAACATTTCCAGATCATAGTCTTTCCCTGCATCCCTCTGCGGAGTAATGCTCTGAGCCTGCAATACAAAAAGAGAGCAGAGAGCCATTCCACCCAGCGACAAAGCAAGCCTAATGGTCTTGTATAGCATTATTGTCTTACTCTGAGTCATCGTTGCGAATAATTTGTATTTCCTGACGAGGCTTTCGAGCCCTACTCAAACGGCTACCCATGTCAAATGGACACACCTTCTCTGCTCCCAAAAGAGCTTTCTTACGGTCTCTTGGCCATGGAGTATATTGATGTTTGCTACTCCTGATACGCCGAATTTTTGCCATTTCCATAGTCTGCGAAGCCTTTCCCGAGAGATAGTCGCCAATGCGCTTTCTCTCTCTGGTAGCCTCCTCCATAGGGAGTTTTCTGCGCGACTGTCCATAAAAGTTAGGATCCTTGACTCGATCATCTCCGAAGCGAGTAGGACGTTCCTTAGACAACCAATTGGGCCTATTCCCTCGATCAAATTTGCGGAAAGGATTTTCAGCCGAAGAACGCCTCTCGGAACGGAAAGTCTCCGATGATCTCTCCTCATCTCTCCGATGAACTCGACGGAAGTCCCTTTGCTTAAAATCCGAACCGTCTTTACTAAAAGAGCCCTTGCCCTTCCCTCGAAATCGATTGTCTTGTTTTTTGTGCCAAGGCTTCTCTGGCGCGGATGTAGAAGAAGGAGAACGACGCTTATCGAGCCCTGCTGATCGATCTGAAGATTGATCCGATTTGCGTTGCCTAGCGCGATATTCCGAGAAAGTGCCATCGAATAAATCATAAGCCCTCAACTCACACTCAAGGGATCCATTCATCAGCTCCTCCTTGTGCATAGGCTTAAGACCGATACTATTGAAATGTTCCGCCTTATGGGCCAATATCCACGCCTTGCCTGTACCAAAACGATGCTTAAGACACTCACCAATCATCGAATACAACCCACATGTCTCATCGAGTCTGAGACGCTCACCGTAAGGCGGATTGGTGACGACCATATACGGACTGCTGGGCTTGGGTCTCTGCTGCACTGGCATCACCTCGAGGGTGATGTACTTGCCTAATCCGCTTCGATCCACATTCTTTTGGGCAATACGTATGGCATCGGGAAGGATATCGGAACCACAAATTCTGTGTTGAGGCACACGCTCGGCCGAATCGTCTTGGAATAGCTCATCAAAAAGCTCCGAATCGTAATCATTCCATGACTGAAAAGCAAACCGATCCCTATAAATTCCGGGAGCAATATTAGCAGCGATAAGGGCAGCCTCGATAAGGAAAGTACCTGATCCACACATAGGATCAATCAAGTCACAATCATCTTTCCAACCGGTCTTGAGGATAATGCCGGCAGCTAATACCTCGTTGAGTGGGGCCTCAGTTTGCGCTTCTCGATAGCCTCGCTTGTGCAAGCTGTCTCCTGAACTATCAAGCGAAACAGTGACGTCCTGATGAGAAATGTGAATATTGATGAGGACATCAGGATTGTGCAGACGCACGGACGGACGATTGCCTCTCTTTTCCGTGAAGTAATCCGCTATGGCATCCTTTGCCCGATAACCCACATAGCGGCTGTGACGGAATGTCTCGGAGTAAACTACGGGATCTATGGCAAATGTGTCCTCAGGCGAAAGAACAGAAGACCAATCAAACCGCTGCATTTGAGTGTAAATACCATCTGCATCTTGTGCTTGGAACTTGAGAATGGGCTTAAGTACTCTGAGAGCTGTCCGTAGTCTCAAATTGGCAGTGTAGAGGAGGCGTTTGTCTCCACGGAAAGCAACCATCCGTCTACCGGGTCGGATATCATCGGCCCCCAACTGCTTTAGTTCTTCAGCGAGGACTTCTTCCAACCCATGCAGGGTTTTGGCTACCATTTCAAAAGTATCTGTCATAGACTATATTGTAGGTGTATCGAAAAGAATAGAGGTCACCATCCGAGAATCAAATTCTCCGAAGTGTCCTCTATCCAATCGGTGAATATTAGATATTCCCAAGGTCTTTCCGCACTTGTGCCACAGCCTGCTCAGCTCTGATGTATGCAGCATCCAATTCATTTTCATCGGCAACTGGCAACCGCAACCCAATGTAGTACTTGATCTTAGGCTCGGTACCCGAGGGGCGAATCGAAACCTTAGATCCATCTTCGGCTCGATATTGGAGGACATTGCTCGTTGCCGGCATTTCGAAACGAACGGTCTCTCCCGTGCGAAGGTCTTTCCGCTCAAGTGTTTGGTAGTCGATAACCTCTATCACGGGAGAGCCCGCGATCTGAGTCATGGGTGCACTGCGATATTTCTTCATCATGTCGGCAATCTCTTGAGCTCCGGTACGCCCCTTGCGCACAAGACTAATGCCGACCTCCTTGTAAAAGCCGTATTTGAGATAGAGCGAACGCATCAGATCGAATATAGTTTGCCCTTTCTCCAAAGCCCAAGCCGCCATTTCTGCGAAGATACAGCAGGCAGAGACAGAGCTCTTGTCTCGAATGAAATCCTCCCACAAGAAACCATAGCTCTCTTCTCCTCCACCAAGGTAGCGTCTTCCCTTGGGTTCATTCTCTCGAATCACATTGGCAATCCATTTGAATCCCGTATAGCAATCAAAAAGTTCAACCCCATAGTCATCGGCTACTGCCTTGATCAACTCTGTCGTCACGATCGTTTTCACGACATAATCATCAGGTCTTATATCCCCGAGTTCGCTCCTACGTGCAATGGCGTAGTAGGTCATCAAAGCACAGATCTCATTACCATTAAGTAACACCATCTGTCCCTTATGATCTCTCACAGCCACACCGATACGATCACCGTCGGGATCGGAAGCCAATACCATATCGGCATTCTTTTCATTGGCTCGATTGATAGCCATTTCGAGGGCTGCAGGCTCTTCAGGATTTGGGGACACCACTGTGGGAAAATCTCCGCTGATAACGTCTTGCTCCGGTACATTGATGATCTGATCGAAGCCAAATGCCCTCAGAGCTCTTGGTACGATCGTGCCACCAGTACCATGAATGGGAGTATAAACAATCCGTAAATCCCTGTGCTTGGCGACCTCTTCTGCCGATAAACTCAGAGCGCGCACAGATTCTACAAAATCTCGGTCCATGTCTTCACCCAAGGGAAGAATCATCGACTTGTCTCCATCAAAATAGATATCTGCGACAGAGACGATCTTGCCGACCTCATCGATGATATTCTTGTCGTGGGGGGCGATCACCTGAGCACCATCGCTCCAATAGACTTTGTAGCCATTGTATTCGGGGGGATTGTGTGAGGCTGTCACCATCACCCCACTTTGGCATCCCAACTTGCGAATCGCATAACTAACCTCAGGGGTCGGGCGAAGGGCTTCAAATAGGTAGGCGTATATACCATTGGCTGTAAAGATCTCGGCCACGGTCTCGGCAAAATAGCGACTATTGTGTCTGCAGTCATGTCCGATGGCCACAGAAATACGAGGCAATCCTGCGAACTCTCTTTTGAGATAATTGGCCAAGCCTTGCGTTGCAGCCCCTATGGTATAGCGATTCATCCGGTTGCTACCTGCCCCCATAATGCCTCGCAAGCCACCCGTACCGAATTCCAAATCCTTGTAAAAAGACTCAATAAGCTCCGTGGCATCTTCATTGTCGAGCATTCTCTGTACACACTCTCTCGTCTGCACGTCATACACATCTTCGAGCCAAGTCCGGGCCTTGGCCTTTACTTGCTGGAGCAATTGTGTTGTTTCCATGATTCGTATCTATTTTCAGAAATCTATGGAACAAAGATAGCATTATTGGGGTGAGTACGATTACGGTCAACCTATTCCTCAGCCCTGCCAGACTGATGCAAGACGTTGAGCTATGCCGTATCCTTGTGCAATCCGATCGGGAATGCCCACTCCATCACGCAAGTTCCCAGCAAGGATGAGCCGAGGAAAGCGCTCCTCTATTTCGGTCATCTTTTGCAACCTCTCCCCCGTAGAGGCTTCGTACTGAGGGATGGCATACGGATGACGAAAGACCTTCAATAAATCCGGCCTCTGCTCAATACCGAGCATCACCTTCAGACGGAGTAGGAGTAGATCGGTGATCTTTTCTTCCGGCCAATCGATCAAATCGGGAGACCTCATTCCTCCGAGAAAAGCAGAGAGCAGCATTCCTCCCTCGGGAGCACGACCATGGAAACAGGCCGAGGGGTTTAGCAGGCCTAGCAAATCTCGGTCCTCACATGAGGGGATTAGCCCACCAAAGGCTCTAAAATCGACATTCGGAATATGGCGATACCCAACAGCAACCTGCACAATCGGGGCATAGCGAAGGGCTTCGATAGGGGCCAAATCATCATCACTCAAAAAACCGAACAATCCTCGATAAGCATAACTGCCGACAGTGGAGACCAGATAGCGAGCCTGCACCTGCTCCATCCGACCATCCACCTCGAAAGATATTTGCCAATCTCCCCCCTCAACCTGACTAAGCTCTCGAATGCGAGCTCCAAGCTGAACATTGGCAAGATCAATCTCTCTACCCAATGCTTCAATAAAAGAGGAGAGTCCCCCGACTGTAGAAAAGATGGATTTATCGACTTGCTCCCCTTGCTTTGCCTCTGAAAATCCCATTTTGGCAATGGCCCCACGGATGAAGCTACCATACGTAGCCTCTAACGCATAGAGTTTGGGCAAGGCAAAGCGTGTGACCAAACTCTCGGGATCTCCGGCATAGATACCTCCGACAAATGGATCCACAGCGTAGCGGAAATAGGAGACACCTAACCGGCGTCGTACCAAATCGGCAACGCTCTCGTTGGGATCGATGCCCCGCTTTCGGAAAGGCTCACCCAAAATTCTAAGCTTATCCCTCCAAGTAAACAAATTGGTTGCAAGGGCCGACCAAAACCCCGAGGGAAGAGGGTGAAATGCTCCGTCCTTAAATATCAACCTACGCTCGGCCTGTGGAGCAGCACGAAGCAACAAAGCCCTCTGAGAGAGGTTGCCAAATAGATCCAAGACCTCGCAGCGAGAAATGATCCCCGTATTCGGGCCACTCTCGAAAACAAAGCCTCCTTCTCTGTATGTCCGTATCTGACCACCTATGCGGTCGCTCTGCTCGAAAACACGAACTCCTATCCCCCGTTGTTTCAAAGCGAAAGCAACGGAGAGGCCACTCAACCCAGCCCCAATAACGGCCACATCTGTCGTTCGATTATTCACTATCACCACCGTACTGTTTGCTTGGCTCTTACTTCACCAATCCCATTCCGCCCACTTTGCTTATAGACAGCCGTCTGAAAGCAACTTTGCTACTACCCCACTACTCCCACCCCTGAAAATCAAAAACCTTTCCCGTGAGAGCAAAATCTGCGACGGGTGAGAATTTTCGCTTCGACACGTGCGATTTTTACACCCCGAATATCGGATTTTCTCCAGAAGCGGCATGCACTCTCGCAGATGTACCATTTCGCTGTCAAAGGAAACAAAAAACACGGTTCGTAGTTGAGCCTTTCGCCTCCCTTCTCAGACACCAAAGCAGATCACCTCTAATTGGTAGGACAAGCCGATAAAATTTCTATCTTTGTCCGTTCCGAAGGATTAGCTTTTGGTGTGTTACGGATACGAAGATTATAGTGTTAAAATATTAAAGATAAACCAGACTTCGATGGACAAAAAAAGAGTCTACACTTTCGGCAATGGATTGGCCGAAGGCAAGGCAGATATGCGAAATCTGCTTGGAGGCAAGGGTGCCAACCTTGCTGAAATGAACCTGATAGGAGTGCCGGTACCTCCGGGGTTTACGATTACAACGGAAGTATGCCAAGAATACTACGACCTTGGTCGTGATCGCGTGGTAGAGCTCCTCAAACCTGAGGTAGAAGCCGCCATAAGAAATATAGAAAGCTTGGTAAATGCGAAGTTTGGAGACATAGAGAATCCGCTGCTCGTATCAGTTCGCTCGGGGGCCAGGGCATCCATGCCCGGTATGATGGATACAATCCTCAACCTGGGCCTCAATGATGAAGTTGTGGAAGGGATGATCCGCAAGACCGGCAACGAGCGTTTCGTTTGGGACTCCTATCGCCGTTTTGTACAAATGTACGGCGACGTTGTACTGGGTATGAAGCCTGTAAACAAGGAAGACATTGATCCGTTTGAGGAAATCATCGAGAAGGTGAAAGAGGAAAACGGCGTGAAAATGGACAACGAGCTCACGGTAGAAAACCTCAAGGATCTAGTACGTCGCTTCAAAGCTGCCGTGAAAGCTCAAACGGGCCTTGATTTCCCCTCTTGTGCTTACGAACAACTTTGGGGAGCCGTGATGGCCGTATTCAATTCTTGGATGAACGAGCGAGCCATCCTCTATCGTAAGATGGAAGGGATCCCTGCTGAATGGGGTACGGCCGTGAATGTACAAGCAATGGTCTTCGGCAACATGGGTGACACATCAGCAACCGGAGTGTGCTTCTCTCGCGATGCCGGTAGTGGGGAAGACCTCTTTAACGGGGAATACCTTATCAACGCTCAGGGCGAAGATGTAGTGGCAGGTGTGCGCACTCCGCAAGAAATTACGATCATCGGCTCACGTCGCTGGGCTGAGCGTGCCGGTATCAGTGAGGAAGAGCGCAAGGCCAACTACCCGTCGATGGAGGAAGCAATGCCGGAAATCTATGCAGAACTCAACCGCCTGCAACAGAAACTCGAAGATCACTACCGCGATATGCAAGATATGGAGTTCACTGTGCAAGAAGGCAAGTTGTGGTTCCTGCAGACGCGTAATGGGAAACGCACCGGACGTGCAATGGTGAAAATCGCTATGGATCTACTTGCCCAAGGGGTGATCTCCGAACAAGAAGCCCTGATGCGCGTTGAGCCCAACAAACTTGATGAGTTGCTTCATCCCGTATTCGACAAGAAAGCCCAGTCTGCAGCCCGTGTCCTGACCAAAGGTCTCCCTGCTTCTCCAGGTGCAGCTACAGGCCGTATCACATTCTTTGCCGAGGATGCTGCAAAATATAGCGAATCTGGCCCTGTGATTTTGGTACGTCTCGAAACATCTCCCGAAGACCTGGCCGGTATGGCTGTTTCTCAAGGTATTCTCACTGCAAGAGGTGGTATGACATCTCACGCGGCAGTGGTAGCTCGTGGCATGGGCAAATGCTGCGTATCCGGAGCCGGAGCCTTGGTTGTAGACTATAAGGCGCGTACAGTGGAAGTAGACGGCACAGTACTCAAGGAGGGTGATTGGATCTCCCTCAACGGTTCAACGGGTGAAGTGTACATTGGGCAAGTTGAGACAAAAGCTGCCGATATGGACGAAGACTTCACTCGCCTCATGGAGCTGGCCGACAAATACTCCAAGCTCAAGGTACGTACCAACGCGGATACACCTCACGATGCCGCTACAGCTCGCAAGTTTGGGGCTGTAGGTATTGGCCTCTGTCGCACGGAGCACATGTTCTTTGAAGGAGAGAAGATCAAGGCCATGCGCGAAATGATCTTGTCGGAGAATGCCGAGGGTCGTAAAAAAGCCCTTGCAAAAATCCTCCCTTACCAAAAAGAAGACTTCAAGGGCATATTCAGAGCAATGGACGGTTACCCTGTGACTGTGCGCCTACTCGATCCTCCTCTGCATGAGTTCGTACCACACGATCTGGCTGGACAGCAAGCAATGGCCGACCAGATGGGAGTGTCTGTGCAGAAGATCCAGCAACGCGTGGATGCTCTCTGCGAAGCAAATCCGATGCTTGGGCACAGAGGTTGTCGTCTTGGCAACACGTACCCTGAAATCACTGAGATGCAGACACGTGCCATCCTCTCTGCTTGCCTTGAGCTTAAGCGAGAAGGGGTTGTTTGTTTACCCGAGATCATGGTGCCATTGACTGGTATTCTCTACGAATTCCAAGAACAAGAAAGTGTGATCCGCAAAACGGCAGAAAAACTCTTTGCCGAAGCAAACGACACAATCGAGTTCAAAGTAGGAACAATGATTGAGATCCCACGTGCTGCACTTACTGCCAATCGCATTGCATCTCGTGCCGAGTTCTTTTCTTTCGGGACGAACGACCTCACGCAGATGACCTTTGGTTACTCTCGAGACGATATCGCCTCATTCTTGCCTGTTTACCTCGACAAGAAAATCTTGAAAGTGGATCCTTTCCAAGTCCTTGACCAAAACGGCGTAGGCCAATTGGTACAAATGGCCACGGAGAAAGGTCGTGCCGTGCGCCCAGACCTCAAATGCGGTATCTGCGGTGAACATGGAGGTGAACCAAGCTCAGTAAAGTTCTGCCACAGAGTGGGCCTCAACTATGTATCTTGCTCTCCATACCGTGTACCCATTGCACGCTTGGCCGCAGCTCAAGCAGTTTTGGAAGAAAGCAAGTAACAAGCGTAAACGCAGGAGGAACGTGGGGAAGTCCTCACGTCTTTCTAACCGAAAGTCCCCTTACTCCGATCGGAGTAAGGGGACTTTCGGTTGATTCCATCTCAAACACTCCCGATGCAGAAAGAACCTCTTCCATGAGATTGTTGAACAAATACTGCTAACGGTACAAATCGGGGATGCGGCCGTATTTAATGAAACGCTTACGGTAATAATCGTAATCGAACGGATTCTCTACTACGATCCCTCTAGAGGCACTGCTGTGGATCATCCGAATGCCGTTTTCATCGTTGGCAATGATCATCCCCACATGACCAATCTTATTACTGTTGAGATTACGACCTTTGAAAAAAACCAAGTCACCGGGCAGAGGGAAACGAACCGGCTCCACAAGTCGTCCGATCTCGTTCGACGTACGAGGCAAATGGATTCCTACTTGTGAGTAAATATAGCAGATATAACCTGAGCAATCCATTGGCCATGGAAGACGGCCTTGATAACGATAGGGCTTACCTTGCAATGCCATCGACTCGGACATCAGCCGATCAATCTTCTGCATAAGATCCGGCGAAGTACGCGAACCACGGCGAATGGCACAGGCACTGCAAAAAAACGCCAACACAAAAAATGCAACAACCCGAGCTACCCCCTCTTTCATTTTCTAATAGAACAAAAAACCCACGACACCGGCCAAAACAATCGTAAGAATAGGATGAATCTTCTTTTTGACAGTAAGAACAAACGCAAACGCAAATATCACGAGGCTCTTCCAATCAACAAAGTTCTCTGTTACGAAGACTTTCCCAATATCAACTTGTCCATTCTGTGGAGAAAACAACTCAACGAAAAAACCAGACTGTACAGAAAGCAAAAGTGCCGCCGAAGCGATCAATCCGACTGTCACAGGCCGAATGCCTTGAAAAGAGGCCTCGACGTACTTGTTATTCCTAAACTTTACAAAAAAATGAGAGATCAGGAGTAGCAATATAAAGGAAGGGAGACTCACCGCGATGGTTGCAACGACAGCTCCCCAAACAGAATCGGTAACCCTGTAGCCTATATAGGTTGCACTGTTGATACCGATAGGCCCGGGGGTCATTTGGCTCACAGCTACTATATCAAGAAACTCCTGCAAAGAAAGCCAATGGTACTGATTCACCACCTTATCCTGAATCAAAGATAACATTGCATAGCCTCCTCCAAAACCAAATAGTCCTATTTCACAGTAAACAAGGAAAAGCTGGAGATAGAGAATCATAGCTCTATGGGATTTCTACTTGAGATCTTCAACTTGATGCTTACCTATGCTGATCTAAGGTTTGCTTCAGCACTAATGTGTATAGCAGACCACCAGCGGACGCAGCGATGATAACCAACACCGGTGAAACACCCATGTACCAAACCAAAATAGCCGATAAGATAGGGATCCAGAGAGCCGATCGCTTCATTTTCATCGACCTCCACGTATGAAAGACAGGTGCCGCGATCATGGCTACAACCGCAGGACGAACACCGGAAAAGATACGGACAACAAGTGGGTTCTCTCTAAAATCGATGAAAAACATTGCGATACACAAAATCACCGCAAAACTCGGCAAAATAGTGCCTATAGCACAGACTACAGCTCCCACTAACCCACGCAGTTTGTAGCCAATACTTATCGACATATTCACTGCGAAAACTCCAGGAATAGACTGAGCAATAGCAAATAAATCCAAAAACTCTTCTCGGCCAATCCATCGTTTCCGATCAACCAACTCCTGCTCAATAAAAGGAAGCATAGCATACCCACCCCCAAACGTAAATCCTCCGATCCGGAAGAATACGAGGAACAGGTTTAATAATCCTTTCATCCTAAGAGGCTCCGAGAAGGAGTCTAATAGCGCCGCCTACTCGATCTGGCAGCCGAAGATTTTGCCTTAGAGGGGGCTGCAGCTTTCGCTTTAGGTGCCTTTACTTTGGGAGTTGAAATCTTGGGTTCCTTAGCAGGAGTCCTCGAAGTACGCTTCATCGAGGCTTGCTTCTTCACGTTGCCCTTGCTTGCAGTTTCAACCCAAGCAGAATCTTGTGTTACGTAGAGCCCCTTCTCAAAATCTTTCAATTCCTTTTCAATGCGATTCTGTTCTTTACGGATAGAATCAGGTGTATTGCAATACTGTGCAATGGATCGATCAAGTAGATTCGATGCCATCACAATATCCCCCTTGTACAAACGAAGCCTAAAAAAATCATCTACCGTAGCAGAGCGCACATTGTTCACGCTGCTCAGGATCACCTGTTGTCGAACAACGTACGGACGTAGTGTTTCATAGGGAATCCAAAAAAGAGGCGTATTACTTTCCTCTCCATAATCTCCAACGTCCGACAAGATTGGGCATAATGCCAAAATACGGAGATCATAGTTGCTATTCTGCGGATTAAGATACCACTGTTCCTTGATATAATAGGCCCTTACATTATTACTCGGGATATCGGCAGGCTCGATCTCATACAGTACTCCAGCATTCTTGTCTTTTGGTTCAGAATACATTATTTGGGTGCGATCAAGGAAATCTTTGAACTTGAGCTTGTGCTCCTCATCAAAAGATTCATATCCATCCATATACTCATAGACCGCAATGGCATCTCGATTAAGAAGATCAAAAATGACGGAGAAAAGGTTTCTCATCCCATCGCGAGGTCTTACTGGATAATACAGGGGAGCATTGGCTTCTTTAGTAAGATCCAGTTTACGATAGATAACCCTTTCCCAGGGAGTATCTGTTGTATTTTGTCTCAACAACTCATTAAACGCCTCGGCTCTCGTTGATAGGTGAATCGATTTATCTTGCCGCTTATCTTCATTGCGTGACGACTGCCTCTCTACTGTAGCTCTCTCGTTCGACACATTACCTTGAGCTAGTGCCACAACGCTCACAACAAGCATTGCTGCAATGGTGGATGATATCTTTGGGATTAGTTTCATATCAGTTTACTATTACCTCCATAGGAGCTATGCGCCTTGTGATTCCGTCCGGTCCTATTGCTTGTACATCCGTAATATAGAATGGCTTACCTCTCTGTAGTGAACGTATCTGCCTAAGTTGCCTATCCGAAAAAGCAGCTCCATCAGAGACCTCTGGTATAGTGTTGCCCATGGAATCAAAGAACTTAGTTGCAAATTTCACGACCTTATAATTCACATCAAGCACATTGTCGTCAATAGCCGCTTTGAGGCCCCCGGCCCCCAAAAGTTGAGACTTACCAATCCGCCCTCCTTTGAAACGGGTGAGGTTGCCTTGAGCATCTTTCACCTCAATATACGGCAAGGGATCCGGAAGCGCGCGTACTCTCAACTTGTTCTTAGCCATTGACTGCATACGACCATCAGCCATCTTGGCCGAAACAGAGATCTCCACCTCCGAGCCAACTCTTATTGGCCGAGCGATCCAAAGCGCACCCTTCTTCTGTATCGTGCCATCGCTCATCGTTACTGAAATATTCTCTGAAGGAATGCCCGGCACAGCTATGTTAATTGGATTATCAATTCCAGCATAGAGTACATTCATCAGCACAGGAGCTACAGAAGCCATCGGTTCGGTGACATAATACTCGCTCTTGAACTCTCTACGCATCATGCTACCATCTCCTCTCTTGATTTCCACATGCCCCTGAATAGGATGGACCCCTGTAGCTCCGGCGACAGTCGAATAAAGCCCTTTACTCTCCGTCGGTAACAACCTACCACCAACGTACACATCCGGTTGCAGTGTGGAATCTACACTCGACAAGACAATTTGAGCCCTGTAAACATCTCCCTTCATCACTACTTGACTTTGAGGAATTACCTGTGCCGTGATCAAATTCACACGATAATCTCCAACATCCACAGATTTGAGTAAATCGCTCAAAATCTCCCCTTCCGCGAAACGTATATCACTCTGAATCTTCGTAAGCATCGTCACAGCAGCACTGGTAGGCATACTCTCGAAAAGAGAAGCCTCCCAAGAAGTCCCCTGCCTGCTACTCTGCGTACTAAGCATACGTCGGATTGCAGCGGACTTAGTCGTATCGCTCATCAACCTGCCAGCCAAAGTTCGAAAATCATCTATCCGCTCCTTCAGTTGTTTGCCTCTCCCATTGATTGGGTTAAGCATCACAAAGGAAGCGGCTTCCAAGTCGTCCTTGTGCTTAATATCTTTCAAATCGGAATTATTGCCATCAGACTTGCGTACAATATCTGTCTTTGTCTGCTCAATAAACTGGTACAACACCTCAGCCGCTTTACTAATCTGCTCGCCTCGTTGCAACCATTCATGAGCCTTTTCCGGATTAGAGTTATAAGCCGTCCGAAGCTCTTGCAAGATGAGACTATTCCGAGTGCTAGTCCCTCCAATAGTCGTGTCTAAGCTTCGATCTACCTTTTGGAAACCCTCAAGCACTTCCGATGATACATTGAGGGCCATCATGGCAATAAAGACCAAATACATCAGATTGATCATCTTCTGCCTATTGACATTGCCTCCAAATCCTGACATATACTCTACTAAGAATATTCCTAATTAGACAATACGACGCCTCACAAAGTTACAGTACATCTGTTCCCGACCGCCCCCCTGAGGGTCGTCCTTGCATAGGTGTTGCCACCACCGATGCCCCCATGTTCACGGTGAGAGCTGAAAGTAAACGGGCATAAACGTCGTTGAGCTGGGAGAGTTGAGAAGCCATTCGCTCATTTTCAATCCGAAAATGAGAGCTGTCTACAATGGTGCCATCATACATGTCTCGAATATGCTGCAAGCCCTTGTTGATACGATCAATGGTATCTATTTGAGAGCTGATACCTTTGAGTTGCAACTCGTAGATGGTGTTCAAGCCCGCAATATTACGACCTAGATTCTCCATTTCTTGCTGGTAATTCACAGACGTATCCACCAAGCTCTGCATCCGGTTAAATGTCTGCTGCATGCTCCCAGATAGCTCACTCACTTTAGCCAACTGTTCAACAGAGTCAGTAAGTTTCTCTATACCAGCTTTCAATCGATCTACATCTCCCTGAGGAAACAAAGCTGATAGATCTGGATCTGAACTGACTCCTCGCTCATCCTGAGAAACAGACAGAGGAGAAATAACGTTGGAAGAAAAGCCTGACACAGGAGCTATCGGCATTCCAGGGCACGCTTGTTTCGCTGCCTGCTCTGCTTTTTCCTGCAGATAAATCCTGCGAGCCTCCATTTCCTCTTTATCCATTGGGTTATCCGAATCCAACTGAGGGAATAGATTCTCCCAGTGGTATTCATTGGCAGGCTTTTCAAATGCAGAGATAAAGAACACAAAGAACTCAGTCATCATTCCTACAAACAGCATCTGATTGCCAAAGGGGAGATGGAGGAGCTTAAACAATGCACCTATGATTACAATCGCAGCACCCCAACTGTAGAAAAAATTGAGAATACGCTTTCCCTTCCTGCTACCAAGAAATAACTCAAGTCTATTCTTATATCGTCTATATTTCTTGCTCATAATCTTGTATGGTCTATCATTGAAATATGTATCCACTTACTTGCCGAAAGCCACAACTGTCCGCACACACCTGAAACCTATATACGAGCGCGGTACATTCTGGTACTCCCGGCCACGAGTTGTACTGCGGATATAGCGAGCCACGTCTTTCCACGATCCTCCACGAACGACCTTTCGCTTCATCATGTACGGATCCTCCCTATCTGCAGCATAGGCCAACTCAGGATTGATGTCGTTAAACTGCATAAGACCACTCTCCATATAAACAGAACTTGTCCACTCAGCCACATTACCAGCCATATCGTACAAACCGAAATCATTGGGTGAATATGAGCCAACGCGAGACGTTATCAAATGTCCATCCGATGTATAATCGCCCTCTCCCGGTTTGAAGTTACCAAGGAAACAACCCTTACCACTTCTGAGATCATCCGTACTCCATGGGTACTTGTTATTGCTGTTACCTGTCCGTGCAGCATACTCCCATTCGGCCTCCGTGGGAAGACGAAAGTCCTCAATTACCTGTCCAGCGGGCAAATCCAAATTGCGCCTGAAATATTCCGATCGCCATGCGCAAAATGCTTGGGCCTGCTCCCAATTGATTCCTACAACTGGATAATCATCATACCCAGGGTGATTGAAGTAAAGCTTCATGTAGGTATCATTCTGGGCATTGGGGAAATCATTAATCCAACAGGTCTCATCGGGATAGATCGGAATAATGTAAGTATTCAGGAAATCATATTCGCTTGAGAGAGGCCTAGTGATCGTCTGAACAACCACTCTACCGGCATCATCCACATATGCGGTGTCCTTGGATATCATGACCAACTCATTCGGGTTGGGCTTGAAGTCTGTGTTAAGATTACGCTTGGCAATATCCAATTGGTGCTTCCTCAAAGCTGCTGATCGATAGTCATAGACTTCATATCGATAAAGCATCTGATTGGCATCCAATTTCCGTTCTCTTGTCACAGGGTTGGTATAGTAGACACTATTGATAGCTCTTAGTTCCTCTTCAGAGGCTCGTTTCTCTGTTGGAATAGGCTTAGACCAGTCCAAACGCGGAGCAATAGGATCCCCGAAGCGATCCTCGGTAATCTTGTACTCCTCTAATCCAGCGTAAGCAGGATCAGCCAACCTCTCCCTTACGATTGAGTCTCGCACATAATAGACAAATTGCCTATACTGAGCATTGGTGATCTCCGTACGATCCATCCAAAAAGCATCCACTGAGATTGCCCTCGTAGCACCAGGGACTCCCCATACGGAGTCTATTGAGTCCTTAGATCCCAAGACAATTGTACCTCGCGGTATCTGAATCATCCCATAGGGCTGAGGTTCATTCCACCTACTCAATCTAGCTCCAGTAAGTTCTCCACCCACCGAAGGACGGCCCGAGGCACAAGAAAGCAGAAGAATGCTAACCAACACAGTGGCTACGCCTCCTGCTACATATATCAACTTCGACACTTTCATCTATATCTCTATCCTATTCTACTATCCATTATCACCGCAGCTATGTACCTCCGCCTACAATAACCGGACACTCTTGTATGGGGTATCCCCTTTCTTCTGGCGCACAACAGGGAAACTGTACCTCAACACTAACTCATGACTCCCCCAATTGCGCTGGGCCAACGATGTAGTCGGCATCTCAAATGCGTAGGAAGCAAACACGCTCCCTAACTTCATCCCGAAAGAAAGGCCTGCTGCCACAGTGGGTCGATACATCAGAGAAGCATGAAACCTTCCTGCATAACTCATGGCTATGCTCACATCCACCCTATATGAATGCCCATCCGTAAGGGCGAACGCCGAAGGATACCATCCAAATAACGAGCCTTTCGGTTCAATATTGTATCCAGCAACAACATTGTACGAAGGTAGTAATCTTATGTAATGATTGATTCCAAATCTCAACTTAGGATGCAAAAAATGCCTGACAGCCAATCCTGCATACCATTTGGGGTGGGTAAACAACAAGCCGGCTCGCAAATCAAAAGTTTTTCCCCCAACCTTAGTCAGAGGAATAGCAGGATCGCTGCTACTGCTTCCCTCTCCATCCAAAAGTTTAACTTTTGTACCATCAAATGTACTGTTGTACAAAGCACCTTCCAGCCCTATGCTGAGGATCCCGGACTTGATTGCTTGCTTATAGGCAAATTGTCCAGCTAATTCCGTTTGGGTAAATAGGCCTATCGTTTCGTTGGTCAGGACAATTCCCACACCCTGTTCTCTGCCCCCAAAAGGGACAGGCATACTGCCTAAAACGACAAAACTCTTGGAAGCTCCAGGTATACCTTCCCACTGTCGATTGTGCAATGCCGTAAGCTCGACCTCCTTGCCTCTCCCAGCTTGGGCCGGATTGTAGTATCCGAGCGCATGCCTGTACTGAGAAATTGTCAAATCAGCCTGAGCGAAAGATGGAGACTCCCAACTCCCGACCAAGACAATACTGATCAACAAAAACAAACGAGCAAGGATCTTCTTACACATAACCATCAACAAACAAAAGGGGGTAGCAGACACGGGTCTCTATACGCGCAGCCCGTCAGATCTGCCACCCCCTTTCTCCGTCACAAACGGAGCACGTCTTCCGTTTAGTATGCACGTCGAACGGAGACCAACCGATTGCTTGATCAATACTCGTCTTCGTCAAAGAAGAAATCTTCCTTGCTGGGGTAATCCGGCCAAATATCCTCGATTGACTCGTAAATATCTCCCTCGTCTTCTATCTCCTGCAAGTTCTCGATCACCTCCAGCGGAGCACCCGATCGCTGTGCATAATCGATGAGCTCATCCTTGCTTGCAGGCCAGGGAGCATCTTCCAACTTGGATGCCAATTCCAAAGTCCAATACATAGTATTCGATGTTATGCTGATTAAAAAATTTCATCGCCACAAAGGACGAACAACGCCACGCGTTCGCCACAAATCGGCGCAAAAATAAACTTTTGCATTGAATTGGCAACTACGCTCAATCTCCAAGTCTCCTACGATACTCTTGGTCCAATTTTTTTCGCTCTCCTTCTGTCGGGTTGAAGTTCTCAGACCGACCGAGTTTCTCAAGCAACGCACGGTCGTCTTGCGAGATTTGCTTGGGCACAAAAATATTTACCTGTACCAACTGATCCCCTTTGCCATAAGGGTTGCCATAGACGGCTATTCCCTTTCCCTTGAGTCGAAGGATCTTGTTGGGTTGTGTCCCAGCCTCGATCTTCAGCTTCACCTTCCCATCCAACGTAGGTACCACGACCTCACCTCCCATTGCGGCCATCGGCACTGAAATCAGCAGGTTGTATATCAGGTCGTTGCCATTCCGTATCAAATTTTCATCCGGCAACTCTTCAATTACGACCAACAAGTCTCCATTGATGCCACCTCGTGGAGCTGCATTTCCCTTGCCGGAAACAGTAAGCTGCATACCGCCCACTACTCCTGCAGGGACATTGATTTCAACAGATTCTTTGTCTCGCACAATCCCCTTACCGCCGCAGTGTGAACAAGGATTGGTAATCATTTCTCCACTCCCACCGCAAGTAGGGCAAGAAGTCGAGCTCTGCATCCGACCGAAAATCGTATCCTGCACTGATGTGACCACTCCAGCACCATGACAAGTATGGCAAGCTTTTTTGTCCTTACTATCCTTACAACCTACGCCAGCACATTCGGGACAACTTACATACTTATTGAGGGCAATCGTTTTCTTAATTCCCTTGCTGATATCGGCCAATGAGAGCTTGATACGCACACGCAGATCGGACCCTCTCACAACGGGGCGAGAGGCTGAGCGACCACCAAAACCAGAACTAAAGCCCCCGAAGCCACCAAAACTACCCGAGCCAAAGATATCACCGAACATGCTGAAGATGTCTTCCATCGACATCCCCTGTCCACTGAAGCCGCCACCGGCAGCACCTCCCAATCCGGCATGCCCAAATTGGTCATAGCGATTTCTCTTTTGAGGGTCACTCAACACACCGTAGGCTTCGGCAGCTTCCTTGAATCGCTCCTCAGCTTCTTTGTCGCCCGGATTCTTGTCCGGGTGATACTTAATCGCCAGCTTGCGGTATGCCTTTTTGAGTTCCTCCTCGCTAGCCGTCTTGCTTACACCAAGAATCTCGTAATAATCCTTCTTACTTGCCATCGTTGTGTCTATCTGTATTACTGCCCTACAACCACTGAGGCGAAGCGGAGGACCTTGTCGTTAAGTATGTATCCCTTACGCGTACAATCAATCACCTTGCCAGCATCTTCGGGAGTTGGAGCAGGTATCATAGCCACTGCCTCGTGCTGCTCATCGTTAAACGCCTGACCAACGGCCTCGATAGGCTTCACGCCTTGAGCTGTCAAAAAATCGGTCACTTTCTTGGCAATCAATTCGATTCCCTCAACAAAAGGAGTTTTTTCCTCCTCCTGCGGAAGGTTCGATAACGCCCTCTCGATGTCGTCTATGATGGGGAGCAAATCTTTGAGCGTTCGCTCTCCTCCATTCCGAATCAGTTCGCTCTTTTCCTTCAGTGTGCGTTTGCGGTAATTATCAAATTCAGCCATCAAACGAAGATGGTCGTTGCGAAGACTTTCAAGCTCCCTATTCGCCTTTTCAATTTCGCTCTCTTCCTGAGATTCCTCCGCGGATGTATTGGCTTCGTTCACCCCATCCTGTGTAGCATTCAAGACGTCCTCCTCCTGGGGCGTACAGCATTGCTCCTTCTGTGATTTATCGCGTTTGTTGCTCATTATTCGTGTAGGTTATTGTTTTGTTTGCTCTTGCCGATACAAATAACATACCAAGACTACATCGTGCTCCCCCCTCGCCCCTTTTTGACAAATAGACAATACGTTCGCTACCGACTGATCGGATACCTTTCCGTATCACCCTCCTTTCATAAGCCCTCCCCCAGGAAATATGCACACAACACAACCGATAAAATCGCAGCTCACAGATACTCCCCCATTTTCACGTGTCGAAACAAAATCTCCAACACGTGAGAGCGAAAATTCCAACACGTCGGATTTATCACTCTTGCCCGTCACAGCTGAGGAGACCCTCTACTCAAGAACTCTTTCGTCTCGGATACAAAGACCCAAGCAGGTGCCTCCAACAAAAGCAAAGGGCCGCCCCACCCGAAAAGAGTGGGACAGCCCTCTACTGCAGCAAAACAAGTTTAAACGACCTGATTCCAAGGACCGGGCGAGACGTTGGACTAACTAAACAGTAGAGACCACACCTCGCAAATCGGCTCTTACTCCTCGTTATTGAAGAGGAAATTCACGTCCAACTTTTCTACCTCACCGTATTGGCGCATTAGATCGAGCGGCAAATCGCTTTCTCGCCCAATAAGTACGAAAGTGTAATCGTTGCCCTTTACTTTTTCATTGAAGAAGCGGAGCAAATCTTCCATCGTCAGTGTCTTGATCTTTTCGTACCAACCCGACATTGGATTAGTCGTGATGCCCTTTTTCTTCAGTCGCTCGTAGAACCAGAAAATATCAGCCTTAGTTATACGGCTTGACTCAGCTTCCTGCAATATGGAAGTCTTGGCTGTCTCGAAGCTTTTCTCGCTCTGTGGCATCTCCTGCACCAAAGCGTGCATAGCACGGAAAGCATCGGGAAGTTTATTGGCTTGCGTACCGACAAAGGCTTTCAGATAGTTGTAGTCATCTTGCTTACGCACACCACCATAAAAAGCATAAGCAGAATAAGCTAAACTCTTGGCCTCACGGATCTCCTGAAAGACAATAGACGACATCCCTCCACCGAAGTAGGCATTAAACAACTCCTCTACCGGAACCGACTGCGGATTGTAGCGGTCCACACGGCGTAGCATCATCATCTGAGCCTGTACCATATCATAGTCCACGTAGTACACCTTGCCACCGGTTGGCTGCTGGGTATAGACCGTAGCCCGAGGGTAGGCTTTCGTACCAAAGCGGTGGTAGGCAGCGATGGATTTCTTTGCCTGAGCAATATCATTGCCGTAGTAGAAAATGCGGTGTTTGTAGTCGAAGAGCGACTTGAGAATAGCCACCAACTCTTCGGCCTTGAGGGATGAAAGTTCCTCACGAGAGAGAACATTGCGTCGTTCAGACTGCTCGCCATAAGTAGCGTAGGTAGTCGCAGCACGGAAGATAGCGTCCTTATTGGTCGTCAAGTCATTACGCTCTTTCAGAGTCATGGCGATGAACTCTTTCATCGCTTCCTCATCGGGCTTCAAATGCGAGAGGACTTCCTCAAGAAGCTTTACCCCCTTGTCCAAATTGCGTCCCAAACCAGAAAGTGTAATGTGGGTAAGATCCGACCCTGCCGATATCGAGTAGCGAACTCCCAACTTGTAGAACTCTTGTCTAACCTCTTCGGGGCTGAGCTTATCCGTGCCGAGATAGTTGAAATACTCAGCTGCGAGTTTCATCTTCCTATCATTGTCACCGCCCATATCGAAGATATAGTCGAGGCTGAACAGGCTATTGTCTTTATTGACGATATACTCGATCGTATGCTTGCCCAACTTCTCTTTCTTAATTTCCTTTTGGAAGTCCACAAACATAGGATTAAGGCGAGGAACTTCCTGCTTCATAATGCTCTGGCCAAACTCGGATAAGACATTACGATCAATCTCAAGCGGAGTGATGGACGGCTTGTCCACGCGGATCAAATCATCATTCTCTCCCTGACGTTTGTAGACGATCACATAGTTGTTTCCGTAGTGTTTGTTGGCAAAAGCAACGAGATCAGCCTTCGTTACCTTGCGCATCTGAGCAATGCGCGACACACGCTCTACCCATGGACGCTCCTGTATGTAGGAGTTGTAGAGGGCAGTGGCGACATTGTCGGCATTGTCCATACCCTGCATTTCCTGTAACTCCACATCATTGACAGCAGCTTCTAAAAGCCAATCGGGAAAGTCCCCTCTTTTCAGCTTTTCGATCTCGGCCAGAAGGAGATCGCGCACCTCCTCGAGCGACTGACCTTGCTTAGGAAAAGCGTAAAACGTATGGGTCGAATATTGCTTCATCACTGTCGGGAAGCTACCCGCAGCCATCACTTTCTGCGCTTGGTTGAGATCCAAGTCGATGAGACCAGCCTCTCCATTAGTCAGAATCATATCGACCAACGTCATATAAATGTCATCCTGACTGCCAGTACCTCCATCAAAGCGGAAAGCCATCATGGCCATCTCGGCATCCCTGCTGCGTAGTTCACGCACGACCGGCTCCGTGATGGGTTCCTCGCGAGGGAAAGTCGGCTGAATAACCGGCTTGGCAATCTTATTACCGAAGTACTTATCCACCAGTTGGATCGTCTTGTCGTAGTCCAAATCGCCAACCAATACCACCGCATAGTTATTGGGGACATAGTATGTGTCGAAATACTTATGGATGGCAACCATCGATGGAGACTTGAGGTGCTCGGAGGTACCGATCGTTGTCTGTTGGCCGTAGGGATGTGTAGGGAAAAGAGCCTCGGAAAGAACTTTTCTCATCCGACGCTGGATATTGTCTTGCCCCATATTGAATTCTTCGTACACAGCCTCCAACTCCGTGTGGAAAAGGCGCAAGACCAGCTCACCGAACCTCTCGCTTTCTATCTGCAACCAACGCTCCAGCTGATTGGAGGGGATACTGTTTTTGTATACCGTCTCCTCAACCCAGGTATGCGCATTGGTATTCTGTGCACCAATGGAGGTAGTCAAGCGATCATACTCATTCGCTGCTACATACTTGGCCGCAATCTGCGAGATCGAGTCGATGCGAGCATAGAGAGCTTTGCGTTTGGCCGAGTCGGTCGTAACCTTATGTTCTTCATAGAGATCGGAGATCTTTTGTAGCTCAACCCTTTCCTTTTCCCAATCGAGAGCCCCGAGCTTAGAAGTACCCTTGAACATCATATGCTCCAGATAGTGTGCCAATCCGGTATTGTCGGCTGGGTCGTTGTTGGAGCCTGTGCGAACAGGGATATAGGTTTCAATACGCGGAGAATTGACATTCCGGCTCAGATAGACCTTAAGTCCGTTCTTGAGCGTGTACACACGCGAATGTGTCGGATCTCCAACCACCTCTTCGTAGCTGTACCCTTTCGCATCTGTCTTCTGCTCAACCTTAAACTGTTGCGCTTGCATCAACGAGGCTGTTGCCAGAAAAGCCGATACAAGCAAAATTTGTTTGATCCTCATACATCTATTGTTTGGGTAATATGAATATTTACTTTCACAAAGATAGGGACTCTCATCCGATGACTACAATTTTCGTAATATTTCTTCGGTGGAGCCACACTACGACAAACCAACAAGCCCCATTCCGTACAGCGGGAACAAGCATGACAATGTCTTAAACCGAGAGAGCGTTTCATCTCACAAGCTCAAATAGGCAGTTCTCCGATTCGCTTCCCTCCCTTTCAATTGATTTCACCTTCCACTCTTGCCCGGCTCAACTCTCGATATAGATCTCTACGAAAGCACGGATTAACGCTATTCTATTCTACAGAACAGTCCCACGGCTCTGCCCCAAAATTCTGTCACGTCGGAAAAATAATCCGACCGGGAGAGAGCTTTTGCTCTCACGCGTCAGAATCTGTACTCTCTCCGCAACGAATTTTAAACGTCCGTAGAAAGGCATGTACCCAAGTCTTCGTACATTTGCGGATAGATGGAGTGCTCCCTTACTCTCCGCTTGTGATGGAGGTATCGGGCACACACAAGCAATCGGATATGGCAAACAAAATAGATCTTCGACAGGTTAAGCAACGCTTCGGCATCATCGGTAGTAGCCCCCTACTGGAGAGAGCCATCAGCACAGCTGTACAAGTCGCCCCGACAGATATGTCTGTGCTGGTGACAGGGGAAAGCGGTGCCGGCAAGGAATTTTTCCCTCAGATAATACATCAATACAGTAGTCGGAAACACAGCCCATACATCGCGGTAAACTGTGGAGCAATCCCGGAAGGAACGATCGACTCGGAGCTATTCGGTCACCGCAAGGGTTCATTTACGGGGGCTTTAGCAGACCGAAAAGGTTATTTCGAAGAGGCTGATGGAGGCACGATCTTTCTCGACGAAGTTGGTGAGTTGCCCCTTTCCACACAGGCACGGCTCCTGCGCGTATTGGAGACCGGTGAGTTCATCTCCGTAGGTGCAAGTACAGCGAGACGAACGGACGTGCGTATCGTGGCAGCAACCAACGTCAACTTGAGCGAGGCCGTTGCTCGAGGACGCTTCCGCGAAGACTTACTGTTTCGCCTCAACACGGTACCAATCAAAGTGCCGGCTCTGAGGGAGCGTTCCGAAGATGCGCCTCTCCTATTTCGTAAATTCGCCTTAGACACTGCCGAGCGATACCAGATGCCAACTTTACGCCTAAGTCTGGAAGCTGAGGGAATCATCCGTTCGTACCAATGGCCTGGGAACATTCGCGAACTAAGAAATGTGGCCGAGCGAATGTCTGTACTGGAAGAAGAGCGCATCGTCTCGGCCGAGCGAATGCGCCTCTATCTGCCAGACACCGCTTTCGTAGATCGACATCCGGTCCTATTCAATCGCGAACAAGCCTCCGACCGCCAGTCTTTCAATTCCGAACGAGAAATACTGTTCCAGGTGCTGTTCGATATGCGCAAGGACATGAATGACCTAAAGGATCTGGTGCACGACATCATGCAAGGGAGAGTGCCAGTCGTACCAATCGAAAGCGAAAAGGCAACTGAGGCACGAACTCATCACGTCCAGCCTTCCGAACATAGGCCCATCGTTTTGCTCAAACCTGATAGCGAGCAAGAACCGGAAGAGGCCGACATTTACCCAGAAACAGAAGAACCTGTGGTGGATGCTAAGTTAACAACGATTGCTGAAGCCGAGTACCGGTTAGTCAGGCTTGCAGTCGACAAATTTGGGATCAAGAACAAAAAAGCGGCAGCAGATGCTCTCGGAATATCGGAGCGGACACTTTATCGTAAACTTAAGGAGTACAACATTGAAGATGAATCATAGAGGTTTTCACCTGGCTCTGAACACACTTTGCACCATCCTTTGTGTGCTAATATTACAGGCCTGTAGCATCTCCTACAAGTTTGATGGCGCATCAATTGACTACAATACGACCAAGACCATCTACATCGCTGAGGTGGTCAATCAGGCTCAGTACCAGTATGCTCCGCTTGCATCTCGCATGACAGAAAAACTCAAAGACCTCTTCATTCGCCGTACGAAGTTGGAAATGGTCTCGTATGATGGAGATTTGGAGCTTGAGTGTGCCATTGTAAACTACGACTTGGCCCCGATGGCTATACAAGAGAATGCAATCTCGGCTGAGACACGCTTCACGATGGGAGTAGCCGTCACATTTAATAATCGTGCAACGCCTTCGCAGAGTTTTAAGCGGACATTCACCGAGTTTACCGACTTCAGAAGCGAAATTCTATTCAACACAATAGAAGATCAATTGGTCGATGAACTAATGGAGCGCATCCTGAAGCAGATCTATGCGGCAACGGTCGAGAACTGGTAATCTACAGAAGACTTCAACAACCGATCAGCATGACAAAAGATGAATTGTACACTTACCTCGATAACCCGATGACCTTATCCGGAGAGTCGATCGAGGAACTCCGCAGACTGCTCCGCGCATATCCCTATTCAGCCCCTTGTGCATACCTCTTCCTTTGCAAGGCTGCGATGCAAAATGACGTGTGCTTCGCTTCCGAGCTGGGTCACCTCGCACCGTTACTGCCAAGTCGAGCCAAACTATTCAGGCAGGTAGCCCCTTTTATCTGCATGAGCGAGGGTACTCTCCCGGAAGCGGTAAAAAGTGAATCGGATACGCAAGAAGACAGTTTCGGCGTGATCGAGGCTTTTCTATCCGAAATGCAATCGTCTGGAGCCGACCTCCCAGAGAGAATTTCCTACAGTACGGAATCAGCAGCCACGGACTACTTCAATCTGTCCGAAACCACCACAACCCCCTACCTGAATCTATCCATCCAGCCTACCAAGCCATCGCAAACGACCTCTCCCATACCAAGTTTTACAGTACAGCCGACAGCCAGCCAGCCTATTCCAGAAACAGAGGAAGAAGACGCTTTACTGACAGAAACTTTGGCTAAAATCTACATTAAACAAGGATACTACGAAAAGGCTCTCCGTATCATTAAGGTGCTGAGTTTGAAATTCCCAGAAAAAAACATTTACTTTGCGGACCAAATCCGCTTTCTAGAGAAGATCATAAGAAACAACAAACAGGAATAACAATGTATATCTTTCTAACAATTCTCATCGTGCTGGCCAGTTTGCTACTCATACTGGTGGTCGTAATTCAGAATTCAAAAGGGGGAGGTTTGGCTGCCGGGTTCTCTTCCAGCAATCAGATCATGGGGGTACGCAAGACGACAGACTTCCTCGAGAAGGCCACCTGGTACCTTGCCGGTGCCGTTGTGGTGCTAAGCATACTCTCCTCTCGCTTCTTATTCTCGTCTGTCGAGGACAAAACCTCCGATCTTGAGAAGCAAGTAAAGCAGGAAGTGGTAGAGGCCGAGAAATCAGAAGCAACGAAGCCAGACTTCAAAATACCGGCACAGCAGACTCCTGCAACACCGGAGCAACAACCGGCCCAATAAGTAACGAGATAAGTCGTGCTACAAGGGAGACCTAATCCGTCTCCCTTTTTTATTTGCCCAATTTTCCACCAAGCAAGAAAGCTGATGGGAAAAGCATATCTGGTAGGGCGGGCCAAAATACCTATAGGTCACATAACAATCGAATACACATAAGCAAAGGAGAACTGGCATAAGAGGGGTGTCTTGAAGAGAGTACCGCTCGTTTGGGATATTTGGTTACTTTTGCTCGGGTGGCAGTAGTGATACCACCAATGACTAACTATAAAACGAAAAGAAAATTGAAATGAAGAAGCTAGCATGTTCTCTACTGACTCTATCAGTAGCTCTCCTGTCCGTTACATCTTGCAAAGACGACAGTCCCAAACCTAGACCTGGCAACATTCCCGCAGAAATAAGCTCAACTGCTACTAAGACCGTGGAGCTGGTAGGGAACAACAGTGCATCTGACTTCCTCGAGATAAAGCTCGAAGATTTCAAGGAAGTCGCAGCTATCGGCAAACAAAACTATGGCTGGATTGAAAGAGCATCTGTGGACATCAGCAGCGGTAGCACGCGCGAGTTTTACCTCGTCATCCCTTCCGGAGTTGAGCTAAGCGACGTACAATTCACTTGTGCAGATCAGCAAGTGAAGATCGACAAGATAAGCAAGTCCGGGCCAGTAAGAATAAGTAGTGTAGCTTCTGATGAGATTCGTTTCTATGAAACGATCCTCAACGAAGTGGCTCGTACCGGAGCTGCCAAGATCAGCTACTCAATGAACTTGAGCAAGCCTATGATCACAGAGAGTGGCAAGCTGAAGATTTCTCTCCCTGCCATCTTCAAGATGAGAGATCAAATGAAGTAAAGCTCCGTGTAAGGAAGGACCACTTGTCCCCACCGAGATAAGGGTAGAAAACAAAAGTGGCTGAGCTTGTTAGGCTCAGCCACTTTTGTTTTCTACCGACAGTTCACATCAAAGAACTCCCTTGGACCTCAGCAAATCCTCCACCCTCGGCTTAGCGAGACCTGTAAACTGCATGAAGAGATTGGACAAGTCTTCCGTATGCCCTTTGGAGAGGATCAAGTCGCGAAAGCGTTGCCCATTCTCCGAAGTCATCCCTCCATTGGCTTTGAACCAGGTATAGATATTCTGATCCAGCACTTCGGACCACAAGTAGGCGTAATACCCTGCTGCGTACTCGTTAGAAAAGATATGTCTGAAATAGGGTGACTTGTAACGAGGAGGAATTTGCGCATTAAGAATTCCCATCTTGGTGAGAGCTGCCGCCTCAAAAGCTGCCACATCTGCCACCGCTTGGTCTGCCGAAAGGCTGTGCCAAGCCATATCAACCGTCACAGCACCAAGATTTTCGCCAAAAGCGTAGGCCTGATTGAAAGTTGCAGCCCTGTTCATCTTGTCAACCAGCGAGTCCGGAATGATCTCACCGGTTTGGTAATGCTTGGCATAGTTTTTCAATACAGCTGGCTCCACTGCCCAATGCTCATTGAACTGCGATGGCATCTCAACAAAATCTCGTGGTACAGCCGTTCCGGAAAGAGACACATATTTCTGAGAAGCGAATAAGCCATGCAAAGTATGTCCAAACTCATGGAAGAGTGTACCGACCTCATCAAAGGTGAGCAAGCAAGGCTTGCCAGCTTCCGGCTTATTATAGTTGCAAACATTGTAGATGATGGGCTTGGTACCCTCTACGCTACTTTGATCCTGCCAGTTGCTCATCCACGCTCCACCACTCTTGCTCGGACGCTTGTAGAAGTCTGTGTAGAGCAACGCCAACTGCTGGCCGTCTTTGTCAAATACGTCGAATACTCGCACATCCTCTTGGTACACCGGTAGGTCCTTTCTCTCTTTGAAGCTGAGGCCATAAAGTTGATTGGCAGCGTAGAAGACACCATTTTGCAAAACACTGTCAAGTACGAAGTAAGACTTGAGCATATTCTCATCCACATCGTACTTTTCCTTCCTGAGTTTCTCCGCATAATACGCCCAATCCCATGCTTCGAGCTTGAGACTGTCACCATCGAGTCTACGCATGTACTGCTCTATCTCGGCAGCATCGAGTTTTGCCCGCTTGGTATATCCATCTGCCAGCGTCTTGAGAAAATCGTGGACCTGCTCCGGCGTTTTGGCCATTTGGTCTTCCAGCTTCCACGCAGCAAAGGTGTTATAGCCAAGCAACTTAGCTTTCTGGGCTCTCAATTTCACGATCCGCAAAATGATTGCACCCGTATCATTATCGTCTCCTTTGCTACAACGATTTACAGAAGCCTCGTAGAAACGACGCCTTACATCCCTGTTTTCGAGTGAAGCCATTTGAGGCTGCTGCGTTGTGTTAGTCAGCTGCAACACATACTTACCTTTCTGACCGACCGAGATAGCAGCTTCGGCCGCCGCTGCTATCTCATCCTCTGTAAGACCGGCTAAGGCCTCTTGATTATCTACTACCACATAGTTGGCATAGGTTGCATTGGTAAGTTTCTGGCCAAATTCGGTCGTCAGAGAGGACAATTCCGAATTAATTTTCTTCAGTTCAGCCTTGCTCGCTTCATCAAGATTCGCTCCGGAGCGAACAAAGTTGTCATAGTAGAACTCAACCAAACGCTTGTCTTCGCCATCCAGTCCCTGCAACTGTGTCTCGTAAACGGACTTCACACGAGCAAACAAGGCGTCATTTAGATAGATGGCATCACTATGCGCTGTAAGTTTGGGACTGTACTCAGCCTCGATCTTCCTGAGTTCATCATTAGTATCAGCCGACACAAGACCAAAGAAAATATTCGAAACACGACGGAGTGTCGAGCCGGAGAGTTCCAATTTAAGGATCGTGTTGTCGAAAGTTGCGGCCTCCTTGTTGTTTACAATCGTGTCAATGATTGCCAATTGCTCCTTCATCGCGGCATCGAATGCGGGTGCGAAATGATCATTTTTGATGTTGGCAAAATCAGGAGCTCCCATAAAGAGATCCGATGGACGAAGGAGCGGATTGTCTGCATCCTCCCTCTGCTGTGTGCACGAAGAGATCATAGCCAAAAAGCCTAAGGCCAAAATTGTTTTTTTCATACTTGATTTATTTATTTTCCGAGCCTGCAAAAGCCCTATTTGTCGGCATAGTCATGGACGATTTCTCGCGAAGATAGGCATAATTGCCTCTCAACACAAGATCCAATCGACCCTCTATCTATCCTGTCACGCCCCAACATTCCACGCTCCATATTTCACAACAAAAAGAAGTCAAATCGGATCCACCTTGTAGCATAATGGGAGGAAAGATCAGATCTATTTTTGCCCTACCGAAAACAACTGAGGAGAGAGTAAACATTCTCACGTGAAGGAATATCCACTCCCACGCGTGGCAGAATTTACTGCTACACGTGAGAAATCTCTACCCATCCCATATGAATCTCAGACAGCTCTATTTATTTGAAATACAATAACATCAGATACAACTTAACCTCACAAGAAAATCACCCCTTTTCAGTTCTCCAAACAACCCAAGAATTACCACGAGAAAGTACTCGTGATCTGAAACTCAGATCACAGGAAATAAGGTGCAAAAACGGATTGAATGCACTGCTTTATTACAGCATTGTAGAACGTGTGTAAGGTATTTCCCTAAACAAATGGGCATCCCAGTATCAAAAGAAAACGCCCGCTACCTGTCTGTGACCGGTAGCGGGCGCTATGTACGAAATCAGGAGCCGAAACGGCTACATCACGATCAACTGAGTTTATGGATCACCAAACCTGAACGCAGCTTTGGCTCGAACCATGTCGTCTTGGGAGGCATGATATTGCCCGTATCGGCAATATCAATCAACTGCTTCATAGACACTGGATACAAAGCCAATGCCACACGCATCTCTCCACTATCTACACGGCGTTTGAGCTCGCCCAATCCTCGGATACCTCCGACAAAGTCGATACGCTTGTCCGAACGGAGGTCCTTGATACCCAAAATCTCGTCCAAGATATGGTTAGAACTGATCGTAACATCCAAGACCCCGATAGGATCGTTGTCATCGTAAGTTCCCGCCTTGGCCGTAAGCGAATACCACTTGCCAGAGAGATAAAGCGCAAAGTTGTGCAGGCCACTTGGGCTGTAGATTTCTTCACCCTTACACTCTACGGTGAAATGCTGCTCAAGCTTGGCCAAGAACGCTTCATCGGACAAGCCATTGAGATCCTTCACCACACGGTTGTAGTCAATAATAGTCAGCTGATCGGCAGGGAAACAAACGGCCATGAAGTAGTTGTACTCTTCATCACCCTTGTGGTTGGGGTTTTGCTTAGCCTTCTCGGCCCCTACCAAAGCAGCGGCGGCTGACCGATGGTGACCGTCGGCAATGTAGAGAGCAGGCATATGAGCAAACAGCTCTGTGATCCGCTGTATATCAGCCTCTTCGTCTACGATCCAGAAATGGTGGCCAAAGCCATCCAACTCAGCGACAAAGTCGTACTCGGGCTCACGCACAGTATACTTCTTCACGATCGCGTCCAATTCACGATTTTCTGGATAGGCAAAAAAAACAGGCTCGATGTTGGCGTTATTGACACGGACATGCTTCATTCGATCCTCTTCCTTATCTCTGCGTGTGAGCTCATGCTTCTTGATCACACCATTGAGATAGTCCTCCACATAGGCACAAACCACAAGACCATACTGTGTCTTGCCATTCATTGTCTGTGCGTATATGTAGTAATTCTCCTTGCCATCTTGCACCAACCAGCCCTTGTCTTGGAACTTTTGGAAATTCTCTGCCGCTTTCTCGTACACTTTAGGCTCATGCTCGTCTGTACCTACAGGGAAATCAATTTCCGGACGGATAATATGATAGAGAGACTTCTCATTCCCCTTAGACTCTTCACGAGCCTCATCACTATTGAGTACGTCATAGGGACGTGAAGCGACTTCCGTTACCAAGTTGCGCGGAGGGCGGATACCCTTGAATGGTTTGATAATAGCCATTGTACTGTATTCTGTATTGCTATGATTAATTTACGCGGAAAGTATCATCACCGTCCTTAATGAATTTCACAATCTGCTCGGCAGCAGCCAATCCGGCATTGATATTCGCCTCTGCAGTCTGTGCTCCCATCTTCTTGGGTGTTGCATAGTAGCGACCTTCAAACAACTCGCACATTTTTTCGTGGCAAGCTGGCTGAATGTCTGTCAAGTACTTCATATCTGTACGCTCTTTCATAATGCGCACGAGGTCTTCTTCGTTGAAAACTTCTTTGCGAGCAGAGTTCAAGATAATTGCCTTACTCGGCATCTTGCTCATGCAAGCATAGTTCACACAACCCTTGTTCTCAGGACGAGAAGGTGTGTGTACGGATACGATTTGGCATTTCTCGAAAAGCTCCTCCTGAGAATGTACGGGGATCACACCGTCCGCCTCGATCTGTTCGTCTGTACGACGAGGATGATAAGCATACACCTGGCAACCGAAAGCCTTGCAATACTGGGCAACCAATTTGCCGATATGACCATAGGCCAAAATACCCACTGTCTTACCTTTCAGCTCATTACCACTTGCCCCATTATACAAGCCTCGCAAACCGTAAATCAACATCCCAATGCAAAGCTCGGCCACAGCGTTGGAGTTTTGCCCGGGTGTATTCATCACGCATACACCGTGAGCCGTAGCAGCAGCGCAGTCTACATTGTCATAACCGGCACCTGCACGCACTACGATCTTAAGGTTCTTGGCAGCATCAAACACCTCGGCGTCAACAATATCCGAACGCACAATAATAGCGTCTACATCCGCTACAGCATTGAGCAATTGAGACTTCTCTGTATACTTTTCGAGCAAAGCCAATTCAAACCCAGCTTTCTCCACGATTTCTCTGATACCAGTTACGGCTACCGGAGCAAACGGCTTCTCGGTAGCGATCAATACTTTTGCCATTTCTGAATAATTGATTGTGATGTGGTTGAAATATGACACGCAGTCTTCTCTGCAATGCAAGCGATGAAAATCGTCTACCCCAGAGAATCATGTGTACGTCTCAAAAAGAGACAGGGTAAAGCCCACCCATCTGCACGGGAAGCCCTACCCTTTTCCTTTCAGTTTTATGATTAGTGCTTCTTCTCAAATTCCTGCATTGCAGCCACAAGAGCTTCCACACTGCTCTTAGGCATCGCGTTGTAGAGAGAAGCGCGGAAACCTCCTACCGAACGGTGTCCCTTGATACCCATCATGCCACGCTCTTTGATAGCAAAGTCAGCGAATTCGGCCTCAAGTTCTTTGTACTCCTCTTTCATTACGAAGCAGACATTCATCAGTGAGCGGTCTTCTTCTGCAGCAGTACCTACGAAGAGGCGGTTGCGATCGATCTCGTTGTAGAGAACAGCGGCCTTCTCTTCATTAAGTTTCTGCATAGCAGCCACACCACCCATTTCTTTGTACCATTTCAATGTCTGCAATGCAGAGAAAATAGGCAACACGGGAGGTGTATTGAACATTGAATCCTTCTCGATATGCGTGCTATACTTGAGCATTGTGGGGATCATGCGATCTACCTGTCCCAAAGCATCCTTACGAACAATAGCGAAGGTCACACCGGCAGGAGCAAGGTTTTTCTGCGCACCACCATAGATCAAATCATACTTGGAGATATCAATCGGACGGCTGAAAATATCCGAAGACATATCACAAACAAGACGGACGTTCACATCCGGATCTTTGCGGATCTCTGTACCGTAGATCGTGTTGTTGGACGTGTAGTGGAAATAGTCCACATCGTCTGATATTTTGTAGTCCTTGGGGATGTAGCTGTAGTTCTTGTCCTTGGAAGAAGCAACAACATCCACATCACCGAAAAGCTTGGCTTCCTTAATCGCCTTGCTCGCCCACGTACCAGTGTCGAGGTAAGCAGCTTTTTTGCGAAGCAGGTTATAAGGCACCATGCAGAACTGCATGCTGGCACCACCTCCCACGAATACGACCTCATAGCCTTCGGGTACATCGAGCAACTCCTTAAAGAGTTTGTTGGCTTCAGCCATAACGGCATCAAATTCCTTACCGCGGTGAGATACCTCAAGCAACGAAAGACCTGTACCGGCGAAATCCAACACGGCATCAGCCGTTGCCTTGATCACTTTTTCATTCAGGATAGAGGGTCCTGCGTAGAAATTGTGCTTCTTCATAACGAATTGCGTTGTTTTGTTTGTTATTGATTGATTAAAAGTTGTCCTTAATTCAAGCCGAGCAAAATTCTATCCGCACAGCGCTGCAAAGGTACCAAAGAAAACCACATAAAACAGTACTTCGAGAATAGGCTCTCTCGCTTTTCGTTCGTACAGCCGTACCCCTCCCTGTTTTTTCTCCCCCAAAAAATCAATTTATCTCTGACGAGAGCTAAAGGACAATCGGACCTCGTACAGAAGAGAGAGAGGAAACATCGCGAAATACTCGGAAACTCAAACAGCAAATCGTCTCACAAAAGACTCTGAAAAAAACTTGGGGATAGAGACATTTTTCCGACACGAAAGAGAAAAAAACCTCTCACGTCCCAACTTTTTCTCCTTCACGTCGAAAAAAGCAACGAGTGCAGCATGACCGAAACAGGAGAAGGAAAAGGGTATGTATTAAATACTTGCAACCTTAAATTCTATATCGGGTATCACCTCCCTTTATGCGAAACGAGGAAAACAGATTCTTCCCCATATCGAGTTCAGCTCTCCGAAGTCCAGTCTCCATAGGACTTTATGAGATCTACCAATCGATCCACAGCCTGCTCCGTGGGAATCCCCTTTTCCACACATTCTCCATGTCGATAGAGGTCTACTCGCCCTCGCCCTGCACCTACGTAGCCATAGTCGGCATCTGCCATCTCTCCCGGGCCGTTCACGATGCAGCCCATAACGGCGATCTTAAGCCCTACGAGACCAGGAGTTGCAGCCTTGACCCGAGCTATCGTGCCAGTCAAATCAAACAAAGTACGGCCACAACCTGGGCAACTGATATATTCCGTATCGGTAGTGCGCAGACCGGCTGCCTGCAAAATACCGTAGGCTATTCGTACGACTTGGCTTTGGTCAGCAATATGAGGAGCAGAGATAGCCAAGCCGCTTGGGCGACCCTCCAGCAGCAACGCTCCCATCTCTGTGGCTGCACAAACCATCAGAGACTCGACGTCACCGAACAGATAAGTACGATTGAGTATCACAGGAGGGTGTACATCGGCTTCGCGCATTCGCTGGAAAGCTCTGCGCCAATCCCCGATCGGATTACTATGATCACTTGTCAGGATCAGTACCGACCGGGGATTTTGCTTCAGTTCAAGAAGTTTTGCATCATCTAAATCCGAGCAACAGAGAGCTACAATTTCTGCATTTGGGATAATTGTCCCATACTCATCCGGACTCCGAAGAATGGCATCAGGGACATCCTTGCCTTCAAACCGAACAGGAGTCTTGCACTGACGCAGGTCGGCCAACACAGCCGGTGGTCTACCAGAGGCAAACAAGTTCCCCACGGGGAGAGCGAAACGGTTTTGTCTGAAAGTACGATCATACGAAGTAAGCCCTGTACACTCGATATGAGGAGCGAAGGCTATCCGCTCGGTAAGTTGCAACAATAGGCGGGCAACAGGAATTTCAGCTACTGGATCTTCGCTCAAAGAAACACGTATGGTATCTCCATATCCATCGGCTAAGAGCGTTCCGATACCGAGGGCTGATCGGATGCGTCCCTCAGCCTCATTGCCAGCTTCAGTGACACCCAGATGCAGTGGATAGTACATATCCTCCCGTTGCATACGTTCGGCGATGAGGCGTACGGCCTGGGTCATAACCGAGACGTTAGAACTCTTCATAGAGATAACAACGTCTTGGAAGTCGTGTGCGCGACAGACGAGCAGGTACTCCATACAACTCTCGACCATTCCTCGCGGACTATCACCATAGCGTTGGGTCATACGTTCGGACAATGACCCATGGTTAATCCCGATACGGATAGCTTTCCTTTCTCGCTTAGCTCTGTCTACAAATCGTCCAAACTCAGTTCGCACGCGCTCAGCAATCTGGCAAAACAACTCGTCTGTGTAGATGAGGTCGGCCTTGCTGTCGACAAAGTTTCCCGGATTGATGCGCACTTTATCAGCCGTTTGCAAAGCTGCTTCGGCAGCTTTCGGATTGAAGTGAATATCAGCGATAAGTGGTGTTTGGATCCCCTCATTCTTGAGTTCCGAAGCAATCTCTCCTATATTGTTCGCCTCACGTACCCCCTGAGCCGTGAGGCGAATGTAATCAGCACCGGCTTCTACCAGACGCCTACACTGCTCCACCGATGCCGTGGTGTCCATCGTGGAGGTATTGGTCATTGACTGAACGCGTATAGGGAAGTCGCCGCCCAAAGGCTTATCCGCGATGGATACGACCGATGAGCGGCGACGCTGATAATTGTATAAGTCTACCTGCTGTGGCATATTGCCTAAAGTATAGACCTCAATTCGTCTTAAACTGATAGTCTTTAATTTTTGCCAGCTCCTCGTTGGCCTTTACCACTTTCTCCTTGAGCTGTTCCTTGTGGTCGGTCAAGTGAGCATATATATCCTCATTCTGCGTTCCGAGTATCTGTGCCGCCAGGATAGCAGCATTCTCTGCAGCATTGATTCCTACCGTGGCAACTGGGATTCCAGGCGGCATTTGCACAATTGCCAGTAACGCATCAATTCCTTGCAAGCTTGCAGCAATAGGCACCCCTATCACGGGAATAGATGTCTGAGCTGCGATCACACCACACAAGTGAGCAGCCATACCGGCTGCAGCTATAATCACCCTCACCCCTCGATTGCGTGCTGTACGCGCATATCGCTCTACCTCCTCAGGAGTGCGATGTGCCGAAAGAGCAAGCATCTCGAAAGGAATTTGCATCGCATCGAGCTGCTTAGCTGCTTTTTCCATAATGGGGAGATCAGAAGTGCTCCCCATTATGATACTGATTAGAGGCCTCATCTTAGGATAACTTATTCACTGAAGAAATTCTTCAGAATTCGAAGCCGTTACTTGCCAATGAGAGCCCTGTACTCGTCAGCGGTGAGTAGTTTGCCAGACTCCTTCATCTCGACTTTGATAATCCAGCCCTTGCCGTAGGGATCTTGGTTCACCAACTCGGGATGTTCTTCCAGGTCAGCATTCATTTCCACAACCGTGCCACCAACGGGGATCATGAGGTCACTGGTCGTCTTGACAGCGTCAATACTACCAAACACATCACCAGCCTCCAACTCTTCGTCAAGGGAGGGGACATCCACGAATACAATTTCTCCAAGTTCGCTTTGTGCATAGTCTGTGATACCAACGACTGCAACGCTACCTTCGACTCTTACCCACTCGTGATCGTTGGTGTACCTGAGCTCCTGAGGAATGTTCATACTGCTATTTGTTTTACTTGTTAGAATGTACTACCGCACCTGTGGTGGAATAGGCTCCTTAAAGCACAACCCACCGACCAAGGTCGAGGCAAAGATAAAAGATTCCGCTTGAGTACACACGCCTCCACCGTGTTTTTACAGTCGAGGAAGCGGAAGGATCTCGATGCTCGCCCCGATTGAATAGAAAAAGCAGGGTCGCCTCTTGTACAGAGGCGACCCTGCCATATATTGCCTCAAGCCTTTCGGCTGAGTACACAAGATATCGGTACTTAGTGAGCTACCTGCACGCGCAAGGTCTGGTTGTTCACACGGATGAGATACATACCATTAGGCATATCCTGCACGTTGATCGTAGCACGACCGTTAAGCTCTGCAGTGGCCACAAGCGCACCGCTCATGTCGTACATAGCAAGCTTCTGCGCTTCTCCATGAGCGGCCTCTACCGTTACCTGAGTGTTGGCTACAGTGGGATAAGCCTTGAGAGAAGAGCCGGCAATAGCCTCAACTCCAAGATTCTGCGGATCATCTACAATGTGCTTTTCTGCCCATTGGCTGAACTCCTCTGACCCATCAACATACTCCTCACCGAGCTCCCAATCTTCGGGATCATCAGATCCATTGGATATTCCTTCCAAGCTCTGATAAATCGTAGCAACCCAGTTTTTGCTCTTGAGAAGCTCATAAGAAGATTTCGCAATTTGCACCTTATCTCCATCAGTCATGTCTCCAAGCCAGATCGTTCCAGGCTTGCCTCCCCCTTCAGCGTGGTTCCAAAGAGCATCAATCAAGCGGTGCATTTCATGTACATCCAAGCTATTCTTTGAGAATTGGAAACGAGAGAGCGGAAGCTTCTCCGAAGGCAACTTAATATCTTCTATACCGGCAGCATCAAGATCAAGGAAATTGAGCCCGTTCATATTAGATATATCAAGTTTCTTGATGCTATTCATGGCCAAGTTAAGGCTTGTGAGGGTTTCTACCTGAGAGAGATCGACTTCTGTCAGACCAGAACTAGAAACAAGCAACAGCCTAATCCCAGGACGGGTATAGAGAGTGACCTCTTTCTCTGTCATCTCTTTTTTCGCGATGTTGGCACTTGACCAAATCCCTTCCCCCACGTCGTACTTATGATTGTTATTCAAGTCGATAAAATCTCCGTGGTATCCAGCAGCGGTCACATAGGCCTCGAGGACACAGAGAAACCATGTAGGGCTCTTAACTCCTGCAGGCAGGGGCACACCTTGTCCGAAACCGGACTTCAAACGAATCTGGAGTTTTCCCTCCGTTTCGTACTTTGAGTAGTCAATGTCGTCACTCTGAGCCACAGCTCGAGACAGCCCGAACACGGACAACACAGCTATTGCTGCAATCTTCAATAACGTAGTGGACTTCATTTTAATTCCATTTTGTTGTTATACTTACAATACTGAAAAACCATCTTTAGCCCGTACACAGATGGGAGCCTTTCTCGGCCGAGAAGCAGGACCGACACAGCCTCCGCACACTGTGACCGCACTGTGGCAAAGGTATAAATAAAAACAAATATGGCAAGAGCTATATCTCGCCTTTGCACCTCCTATGAAATCAGTGTCGGGAAAGGGGGTTACCCTTTCCCGACACTATCCAATGGGGATTCAATTTCCCGAGCTCGCATTCACTCACTAAGGTATGCCGAGAGCATCCAAACCTCCTTCTCCTGAGCAGCGAGATAGCCAACCATCAAATCTACTGTCACTTCATCATCAGCTTCGCTTGCAAGGCTCGCTACCATGCGCTCTTTCTTGATGAGACACCGAGTCGTATCCATCACATTCGCCAGCATATCATTTTGGCTGATAAGTTCGCTTTGCTCTTCCACCTCAGCGACTTTCAGATATTCACTATACCGGTTTTCAGGCTTTCCTCCCAACTGCAGGAGACGCTCGGCTATTTCGTCGACCTTTTCCGCTACATCGTTATACATCTTCTCAAACTGCTCATGCAAGACGTAAAATTGAGGTCCACGGACATTCCAATGAAACCCTCTGAGATTGCTGTAATACACTTGGTAATTGGCCAAAAGGTCCGCAAGAGCTTCCACTACAGGGCTTACTCGTTTGCTATCTAAGCCTGTCGTCGCAAGAATTTTGTTTGTCATTGTTGCATCGTTTTATTGTTGTACCTAAATTTCTACAGCAAATGTACGAGAGGGCCAATAGGTCGACAACAGAATTTATATATTGGAGCATTGAAGCTCTCAATCCGACACGTCCCGATCCGGCCCACAGAGTCGCATACAATCTTACACCCAAGGAGGGCTAACGATTCGCCTTCTCTTCCTCGTTATTGTACCACTCCAAGTATTTCTGGGTATACTGCTTACCAGATTCGAGCAATTGCTCCTTGAGCGAATCCTTGATCTTGAAATCCGTTGCTCCTACTCCGAGCGTATCTATATAGATCGTGCGTTGCCAGTCATCGCTATGCAGATGCACATTGTCTTGGGAGCCAATCACGGTGTTGAGCAATGCCAGGGTATAGTCCCAGAGGTTATTGATCTCACGCACCGGAGGTTCGGCCTGATCTCTAAAAAGGGCAATCTCATTCCGACTATCAAGGCGGAACCCAAGTGTTTGCTTGTTGTACACATAGTCCGATATACTCCGTCTCCTGGATCTAAACTCACGATTGATCGCCTCATAATAGTCTGTCCGACGCCAGTTCTTGATCACATATTTCCGCCGATCGAAGACCTTGATCGGGTAGTTGTCGAGCACAGCTCCATCTACATACACATCACCTCTAACGCCTCTCTTGGCTGCGAAGAAAATGGGGATAGACATCGATATACGGGCCGCATCTGCAATACAAAAACGGGGCGTATGTTCATGGGAGAAAACTTCGGCAAAACCGGTGGATAGGTTCGTCCCTACCAAATAAATTTCTCGTATAGCAAGCTCCCCACGCATATGCATCAAATCATTGAATGTGGCTTCGCTATTACCCAGTTTACGAGCTATGAGTTCTCCCATCCAAGAGCGAAAGAAATCTCCCTTGTACCAGCCAAATTCATTCAACAGCCGGTGACTATCCTGGACAATACCCCAGGAGTCGTCCATGAACTTGTTGAAATCCAAGTCCCACATGATCTTTTTGATTTCCTCTGCCGTATAGCCCACTCCCAATAGGACTGCGACAATCGCACCGGCAGAGGTACCAGCTACACGCTCAATACGAGGATAAATACCAGCCTCCTGCAAAACTTCCAATGCTCCTACATAGGCAATTCCCTTTACACCTCCACCCTCGAAAACGAGATTGCGGAAGAAATAATCTTCATTTCTCATTGTTTCAACAAATAGATGCATAGCATTAAACATTCGAGCCACAACACGCAGATAAGCTACAAAGTAAGATTCTGTTTCTCCGACTGAGACATGTGCACCGAGACCCCGGCAGAGGTCTCACTCTGTGGCTCCTGGCACGCGAGCCAAGGTACACACAATTTGTTTTACAACCAATAAATATCTAAAAACAAATGCGAGAGACTATAATTCCCTCACGGTCTGGGAATCATGGCCTCTCGCGTTTGCGTACGGTCCTCTGTGGAGGGCAAAAAAGCGTAGTTAAAACTCCGATGTGAAGTGGAAGCGGATATCCGGGAAATCTTGCTTAGCCATCTGTAAAACATAAGCGGAATCTGCCAAAAAGACATCACGCCCTTCTATGTCGTGTGCCATATATTGTAGTTTTCGTCTTTTGAATTGCTCAAGAGCTTGGGGGCTGGTACTCTCTATCCAGCATGCCTTGTAGAGGCTCAGCGGTTGCCACTTACAGCTCGCACCATACTCGTGCAACAATCGATATTGAATCACCTCGAACTGCAGCTGCCCCACCGTCCCGATAATTTTTCGACCATTGAACTGATTTGTAAAGAGCTGTGCAACCCCCTCCCCCATGAGCTGCTCAATGCCTTTCTGCAATTGCTTCTGCTTCATTGGGTCATCGTTCTCTATATACTTGAAAAGCTCTGGAGAAAAACTAGGTAGTCCTCGAAAGTGAAGAATATCACCGGAAGTCAAAGTATCGCCTATCTTGAAGTTACCCGTGTCCGGTAGTCCAACAATATCTCCGGCATAAGCCTCATCCAAAATTTCTTTCTTCTGAGCCATAAACGCAGTGGGACTACTGAAGCGCAGTTGTTTGTCAAGCCGAATATGTTTGTAGTAGGCATTTCGCTCAAATCGGCCAGAGCAAACTTTTACGAACGCAATGCATGAACGATGGTTGGGATCCATGTTGGCGTGTATTTTGAAGACAAAACCCGAAAACGCCGATTCTGTCGGCTCCACCATCCGCTCCAATGCTTGGACAGGACGCGGAGACGGAGCTATCTCGACAAAACAATCAAGTAGTTCTTTGACCCCGAAATTGTTCAAAGCTGAACCAAAAAAGACCGGAGCCAACTCTCCGGAGAGATAGGCATTAAGGTCAAACTCCGGGTAGACGCCGGATAAGAGATCCAGATCGTCACGAAGCTTTTGAGCAGCCGAATCGCCAATCTCTGTGTCCAACGCAGGATCGGAGACAGACTCAAACGTTATGCGCTCGGTCACTACCTGCTTGCTGGGCTTAAACAGATTCAGTTCCGAACGATACATGTTGTAGACTCCCTGAAATGTACGCCCTATGCCAATTGGCCAAGAGAGGGGACGGACTGCTATCTGAAGTTCCTCCTCCAATTCATCAAGTAAGTCAAAAGCATCCTGTCCCTCACGATCAAGCTTGTTGATAAAGATCATCACAGGCGTTTTGCGCATGCGACAGACCTCCATCAGACGGCGGGTCTGCATTTCCACCCCTTTGGCACAGTCTACTACAATGATCACAGAATCTACCGCCGTGAGCGTTCGGAAAGTATCTTCGGCAAAGTCTTGGTGCCCAGGCGTATCCAATATATTGATCTTGTGATCGGCATAGTTGAATCCCATTACCGACGTCGCCACAGAGATACCTCGCTGCTTCTCTATCTCCATCCAGTCACTGGTGGCCGTTTTCTTTATCTTGTTGCTCTTAACGGCTCCGGCCACATGGATTGCTCCTCCGAAGAGTAGGAGTTTCTCCGTGAGGGTTGTTTTGCCGGCATCCGGGTGGCTGATAATGGCAAAAGTGCGTCGCTTGGCTATCTCGTCTGTCAATCCCATAATTCTACTATCCTATTTCGTTGCAACGGCGGGACAAACACAGAAGAGCGAGCTACCACAGCCTTTCCATTTTTGTTTGCCCTGCAAAAAAGCTCATACAAGCCTGAGTCATTCTGCTCTGTACGAGACCGCAAAGGTATATACAAAATCCCCCCGAATACCAATGGGCTCAACGAATTCGATCCCCATTTCTCACCCGCACGATACGGAGCAGATATTTTTCCTCGCCAAAGGCCTCGCCGATAAATGAGGATGGGAAAAGGGCTATTCGTTACCTTTGCACGAAGGAGAGGTTGCGTATCAATGTCATACTCGAGATATGAGCAAAGGAATAAGACCGGAGCATCCAAATTAAGACACTGCAGGATCAATGAGGAAAAGAGTTGAGGAGATCGATTATCTCAAGAGCCTGCTGATCATCTTGATGGTCGTCTTCCATTTGGCGTGCATTGGGGACAAATACCCATACCTGAAAGCTGTCGTCTACACATTCCACATGTCTGGGTTTCTCGTGGTATCAGGTTTCCTTAGCAATCCAAGCAAGAACTTGCCGACTTTCCTGCGAACGATTTTCTTTTTGTTCGTCCCATATGCTATGATGGAGGTAGGCTACGTTGTCATGGCTTCAGTTTTACCCATCAGAGAACACATCACTGCTTTAACTCCTCTGCTCATAGTCGAGAAGATTTTTATCTCTCCTATAGGACCTTATTGGTACATCCACACATTGATCCTGAGCTATATCGTCTGGTATTCATCAAGTAAACTTTTGAGCTATACCCCGGCAAAATCTCGGCTCCTTCGTCTACTTTTCCTGCTCCTTTGCTTTTACGGGCTGTCCCGGTTTGGGCTGATTGCATTTGAAAATGCCATGTACTTTGCATTCGGGGCAATGATCAGACTAAGTGGGATCAGCTTCACCTCGGTGTTTCAGTCAAGCAAACTCGCCCTTCTTCCAATGATCTTGCTTTGCTGCTTCCCCGACAATCTAGACAGGGGGACATTCGGAGGAGTGATCATCACGTACCTATCTATCAGCTTCCTCCTATCAACTCTTCCTTACCTCCCCTTAGGTCTGAGAAAAACGAGCTTATTCATCGGGCGCAACACCTTGGTCATTCTTCTATTTTCTCCTGTATTTACGTTCCTCTCGAAAGGGCTTATCCCAACTTTCTCATTCGATCAGACCGGAATTCTGTTTGCGTGCATTGCCACAACAATCACCATTTCCGGTAGTCTGGGAATCGCATGGCTCATGGATAAGCTCCGTCTATCAGGATTCTTCTTCGGTGAGAAACGGGTTTTAGGATAGAGGTCTCCGGATGAACAATCCGGCCTGGTACGCCCGTCCTAACGGTTACATTTTCATCCGTGATCACCTCGATACAACCCTCTTACCGCAAAGGGGAAAATATCTGACGCGTGAGAGCAAAAGCCCTAACGCGTCGGAACTTTTGCTTCCTCGGGTGAGAACAGAAATTCTCTCCCGTTGTACTTCTTACCCTTCTTTCCCTTTGCGGCGAATAATCGACCTAAGACCATTGAGAACGTCATTCGACACACTCCGTGGTGGTGCTGCGCAGCGAACATTCTCCTCTGTATTGATGGAAAGTGATCCCCTACGTCTTGCGAGGGATATCCATCACTTACCAAATTCGATATCGCCCCGACCTCTTGGGATAGCTTGCCTCCAAGGGGTCAGGGGTCGTGCGATCAAGCACCCAATTGCTTGCAAAAAGAAATCAGTTCGCCCCTCCACATTAAATGGAAGAAGAGAGCAAGAGCGTTGATACGCTCCATCTTGACTATCTTTGTCGGTAGCTATAACGTTGACAGTGATGAAGAGACTTATTACCACCGCTCTGCTTGCTACGGGAGCGATGACAATGTCGGGACAGCAGGTGAGCAGATGTTTCGATCACCCAGATCTCGCCGATGGCGTTGCCCGTTACCGACAAGGGCAGTACGCAGCAGCTATCGCCAGCCTGGACCGCTATATGGAGGACTGCGACGGAGCCGCAACGGTCAACCTTTCCGATGCCATGTTTTATCGTCTCGCCTCGCTGATGAAGGTGGGGCGTGGTGACGCAGATATTTCGCTCCTTAGATACTTGGAACTTTATCCGGAAAGCAGCCATCGGAGTGAGGCCTACGCCTTACTCGGGAATATCTACCTTGATCGAAAAGAGTATGAACGAGCTAGCTACTACTTCGGGAAAATAGATCTCGAAGCTCTGCCAATAGAGATGCAACTCCAAGCTCAGGTGCGACACGCCTACGCATTGATGCAAATGCCCAACAAGGAGGGACGCCACTCGGAAATACGTCACCTCCTAAGTTTTGCAAGCAAGGGAAAAGGGGATTGGCAAAAGAAAGCGCGGTTTTACCTCGCAGTACTCGATTTCAAAGAGGGGAACTACGCAGAAGCTCGTCGCGCCCTCTCAGGCGTTGAATGGCCAAACGAATTGGCAGACGAGGCGGAGGGATACTTAGGACAAATAGACTTCGCAGAAGGGAAGTGGACAGCAGCAGTAGAAACAATTGAGCATCTGTGGCACAGCAGAGCAGATCTAAGAACTCGCAGAGAACTGCAAAGAGCAGCTGGATTATCCTATTTCAGGCTTGAGGACTACGAGAGCGCAGCTCGCATACTGGGGCAATACATGGAAGATAATCCGACGGACACAGAGCCGGAGTTGGCCTGCGCACTTGGGATTTCCCTCTTCCGTGCAGGTCGGTTCGAGCAAGCCGAATATCCGCTTAGTGCAGCCACCTCTGGGAAAACCCATACAGCCTCAATGGCTGCTTTGTATTTGGGGCAAACAAGAGTTGAACTCGACAAGTCCACCGAGGCAGTGTTGGCTTTCGAGCAAGCGGAGGCGAACAAGGAGGCTTCGCCTGAAGTCAGAGAGGCAGCTCTCTACAACATGGCCGTTTGCCTCGGTAAGTCGGGGAGTTCCTTCGGGCAGGCCGTAAGTGTAGCTGAGCGTTTCTTCGCAGAGTTTCCAAACTCAAAGTACCGAGAAGACATAGCTACCCTACTCACGGAGTCGTATTATACATCCAAGGACTACCGGTCGAGTCTCAACTCGATTGAAAAGATCGGGGTGCCTACACAGTCGATATTGGTTGCCAAGCAGTATGTTCTCTCTAGATTGGGCGACGTGGCAATGGATGCACACCGCCTCTCCGAAGCTGAGGCATACTACTCTCGTGCACTCGACATACAGTCGGAGAAATTCGCTCCGGAGGCACTCTTAGGTAGAAGCCAAGCCAAATATCAGTCGGATCGCTTTGCCTCAGCTGCCGAAGATGCCAAGCAATACATACACCGATATGCTCGGATTGGAAATAAGAACCTTATCGCTGCACGTTACACCCTGGGATATGCATTGTTCAATCAGAAGCAATTTGCACTCGCCTACTCTGCCTTCGCCGACCTCGTGAACACCCCGGGAATATCCGTGGAAACAATCGCTGATGCACGCACACGAATGGGAGACTGTTTGTACATCCAAAAGAGACTTTCCGAAGCCGAAAAGATGTATCAGATGGCTATTAACCAATCCCCGACAACCGGAGCTACAGCTCTCTACCGATTGTCCGAGATTCACGGGTACAAAGGCGAATATGCCAAACAGATATCAGCCATAGACCAATACCTTAGCAATTACCCAACAGCAGAAAACGCAGCCGAATTGCTATACAACAAAGGGAGGGCTGCAGTCGTAGGCCAATTGCCAGAAGCCGTTGGCTCGCTCAAAAAAGTCCTCCAAGAGTTTCCCGAAACTCGCTGGGCAAGAATGGCTGGTCTTGAGCTGGCAATGCTTCACCATCACAAGGGAAAGACTGAAGATGCAATCGCCCAATACAAAGAAGTAATTGAGAAATATCCTCAAAGCGATGAAGCTCGTCAAGCTCTCTCAGACCTTCGCGTGATCTACTTACAAGCCGACCGAGCCGAAGAATTTGCCGACTACGTAGAACGAACAGGAGCCAAAAGGTACGCCGATGAGCTGGTACAAACAGAGAAACTCCTTTTCGAACAAGCGGAAACACGCTATCGCAACGGGGCCGCAAACGCAGCCGAAGCCTTTGAAAGCTTCATCAAAAAACATCCTAAAGGGGCTGAGGCCGACAAATCTCGGCTTTACTTGGCTAAAATCTACTCCCAAGCCAGGCGAGATGACGAGGCCGTGGAACTTTTGAAGGCCCTAAATGATAAGATGGTACTCCCCGAGCTCCGATCCGAAGCTCAGGCGATGTTAGGTCAAATCTTTGCAAATCGGCAAGACTATGACCAGGCCCTAGACCTCTATCGTCAAGCCTACCGCTCTGCAGCCTCACCCTCTGCCTTTGACAGCTATGCCATGGAGGCCCTCCAGATAGCAACTCAAGCACAGAAATACGAGACCTTACACTCGATTGCTCAGGAGGTAAAAGCTTCAGGAAAAATCAAGGACCAAGACCGAGTTTCTCTACTCGAAGCTAAAGCCTTACACGCCTTGCATAAATCAAAAGAGGCGGTTCTCCTGCTTCACTCCATCAATAAAGACATTAACACTTCTTTAGGTGCGGAAGCTTTGGTTACACTCGGGCAGATCAAATACGAGATCGGAGATCTCAAGACCTCAAAAGAGCTGTGTGACAACTTTATCAAACAGAGTACCCCACAGCAGTATTGGTTGGCAAGAGCATTTATACTGCTTGCAGACATATACACCAAGATGGGACAACCGGAAACGGCGAAACAATACTTGCTCAGCCTGAAGAAGAATTACAACGGGAATGAAGCCGACATCAAAGAAATGATAGACAGTCGACTCGATTAAGACGTGGAAGATGATGAAAAAAAGGATTGCGATATACACAGCCATCATAGCAACGGTTACTTATGCCCCCCTGCAGGCTCAAAGCAAAAAGGAAGGGCAGGCCGACACGCTACGTAGAGAACTCACGGTAGTTACGGACAAGGTTATTTCTATTGCTAACGAGAAAGGGCTTCCGGTACAGATACACAGGGAGCAGCCCAAGTTTAGCCACTTTGCCATTCAGCCTCTCAGATTCCAACCAACCTACATCCCCCAAGTTAGAATTCAGATGGATGGTCACGTCAGCCCCATTGCCCAGGAAGGTATTTTTTCGCCTTACCGTGGATATGTCGAGTTAGGAGTGGGAACCTTATACAACTTCAGGGCAGACGCCGGCTATCGGATATTAAGTTCGGAAAAGACGGATCTCTATGTTGATATCCATCACCGATCCGCCACACAAAGTCTCCGAGACAAGGATAACTCGGCAAGAACAAAAGACAAACACAGCCGTACAGATGTTGGTGTGCGCTACAATCAGCAGTTTAACGATTTCTCCATAGGAGCCGGGGCACAATACAGACACCGCTACTACAACTATTATGGTCTATGGCCTAACTTGCCCGTCATCGCTCTTTCGAGAGAAAACATCAAACACAACACGCAAGACTATGCCATTGATCACGATATCGAAACCTATGCAGAGCTCCAATCTAATCATGCTGGAGATAACACTTGGACATACAACATCCTATTAGAATATGCACGCTACGCCAGAGAAATGAAATTCCTCGAACGTAGTAGTGCGCTAATAGAACACAACCCAGACATCCGCATTGGACTAAAAAAACAGATAGGCTCAAGCGACTTTGGACTGGGAATTGACGGGTTCGCAGGGTTGCTGTATCTGTCACCTCAGAATGGCCAAAAAATCTTGAAAAACAAAGAGAACGAACGGACAAGCAAAGGTTTGTACTACACTGGAGGAGAGCTATTCATAGATACCAAAACGTCTTTGGCCCTTGTAGATCTTGCGATTAAAGTCGGCATAGGTACGAGCATCAATACTGGATTGAACTCCAAAATCTTCTTCTACCCGGTATTGGATGCATCACTCACTTTTGCGGATACTTATCGGGTGTATGTCGAAAATAAAGGCGGATTATCTAAAAACAGTCTCAGGACGGTGAGTCAAAGCAATCCATACCTGCTTCCCGACTACGCTGTGGATCCATCTCGCATCCGATACGATACCAAGGTGGGATTTGCAGCAGCTATTACCCAAAAACTGAACGTGGGACTTTACGCCAATGTGTCTCAGGTAGACCATTGCTATTTCCTCAAACCTCAAGACAAACAACTATTGGGAACTTCCCACGTGGGAGAGCTGTACCGTGAGCATGTCGGCTTTATCCCATACTACGACAATGTGTTTGTCTGGAGATTGGGCGGAGATATATCCTACTCAATACAAGGCTTATGGGGAATATCGCTCAATGCGAAGTATTCCAACTGGGCAAGAAGCACGAAAAATGCAGTAGCAGACGGAAAGCCCCACCTCGAAGTAGGGGTGTCGACATATTACCAACCGGCAAAGCAGTTCAGGCTGACATTTGACTACAGCCACATAGCAGGGATCAAGTATACCCAGCCTGATAATACCCCCATGTCAACAGGGGAATTGCCTGATATATCCTTGGTAAATGCACGTGTGGACTACTTGCTGAACAACCGAGTGGCTTTTTATGCTGCGGGGCAGGATATTTTCTTCCAAAACTATAGTCTCTACTATGGTTACCCGGCGCAGGGTGCAAGTATTATGCTTGGGACAAACATCAATTTGTAATGAAGTATAACCTAATAGTTATCGATGTAGACGGAACTCTGCTTGATGACAACGGGCTTCTGTCTCAGTCAAATAAGAAGGCTCTCCTGAGAGCTGAGCAAGATCTTGGTATCCGAATTGCTCTCACATCAGCTCGGTCTCTGGAGCAAATGCTGGAACTGGCAAAGGAGCTATCTCTTGATGCGTACAGTGGCTACCTCCTCCCCGAACGAGGTACTATGCTCTACAATTGCAAAACTCAAGTTCGACTAGACTTCTCCTATGACTCTCAAAAAGGGAAAGCAAATGCTATCAAGCATTTGCTGGACAAGTTGGACCTCGACAGAGAAAGCCTCATTGCTGTAGGTGATTCTCTATCCGATGTAGAAATGATACAGATGGCCGGTTTGGGCGTAGCGGTTGCCAATGCAACAGAAGCAGTTAAGGTCTGTGCCGACTATGTAACAAAGGCAAACAATGAAGATGGCATCGCCCATCTGCTTAACAAATATGTATTCTGTCCTTACGAAGAAGTAGGGTACACAGTAGAAGAGGTGAATGCAATTGCTCCAAACACGATGGTTGGAAACTTAGGCATCGAATGCACGACAATTCGACATGGCTACGTAGAAGCGATAATGCCGGTAGACAATCGCACCTGCCAACCTCTGGGAATCGTACACGGTGGAGCCAGTTTAGCACTAGCCGAGACCGTTGCGGGTCTCGGTTCCGTTGTATTATGCGAGCAAGATGAAATGCAAGTTGGCATACAAGTGAGTGGAAATCACGTATCGTCTGCTCTTGTCGGCGATACATTAAGAGCGGAAGCTAAGATTATGCATAGAGGACGGTCTACCCACGTTTGGACTGTAGAAATCTACTCTTCCAACAGTGGTAAACTCATCTCTACTATTAGAGTCCTAAACAGTATCCTCAAACGCAGGTAAAGAGCCTTCAGCCTAAGCATACTATTCCCAAAATAAAAATCGAAACCTCAAAGCATAACTCCCCAGTGATTATGAGAGAAGAACAGAGTGGCGTGGAAGAAAAAAAGAGCCTCAACTTCATCGAACAAATCGTAGAAAAAGATCTCGCAAACAATCTTAATGCAGGGCGTCTACAGACGCGTTTCCCTCCGGAGCCTAACGGATACCTCCATATCGGGCATGCCAAGGCTATCTGCATAGACTTCGGTATAGCAAAAAAGTACGGTGGAGTTTGCAACCTGCGCTTCGATGATACCAATCCAACAAAAGAAGATGTCGAGTATGTAGATGCTATACGAGAAGATATTCAGTGGTTGGGCTTTGAATGGGGCAACGAGTACTACGCATCGGATTATTTTGAGCAACTATACAACTTCGCTATTGAGCTGATCAGGAAGGGACACGCCTACGTCGATGAACAAACAAGTCAGCAAATAGCTGAACAGAAAGGAACTCCCAATACGGCTGGCACAGAAAGCCCTTATCGCGACAGACCCATCGAAGAGAGTTTGGATCTATTCCAACGTATGAATGCAGGTGAATTCCCTGAAGGAGCGATGACTCTTCGGGCTAAAATTGATATGGCCTCACCCAATATGCACTTTAGAGACCCCATCATTTATCGCATCATACACACTCCGCACCATCGCACTGGCGCAAAGTGGCACGTCTATCCAATGTATGACTTCGCCCATGGACAGAGTGACTATTTCGAGGGTGTAACTCACTCTATCTGCACTCTTGAATTCATTCCCCACCGCCCCTTGTACGACTACTTTATCGATCAGCTTATGCCCACTGATGGGGAATACAGGCCTCGCCAATACGAGTTCAATCGTTTGAATCTTACCTACACAATGATGAGTAAGCGCAAGCTTTTGGCTCTGGTTCAGCAAGGTCTTGTTACAGGTTGGGATGACCCCCGTATGCCGACCCTCTGTGGCTATCGTAGGCGAGGGTACACGCCCGAGGCAATCCGTGGATTTATAGACAGAATTGGCTATACCAAATATGACGGAATGATTGACGTGGCACTGCTTGAACACGCTGTGCGTGAAGATCTCAATAAGAGAGCCATACGGGTTGCTGCCGTCTTAGATCCGATCAAATTAGTCATTACAAATTATCCAAAAGGGCAAACTGAAGAACTTGTAGCTATCAACAACCCCGAAGAGGAGGCCGCGGGCACTCATGTGGTGAACTTTGCCCAAGAATTGTACATAGAAAGGGAGGACTTCATGGAGGATGCTCCAAAGAAGTACTTCAGACTTAGCCCAGGCAGAGAGGTACGCCTACAATCTGCTTACATTGTTCGCTGCACTGGTTGTACAAAAGACACCCAAGGTCGGATAACAGAAGTCTATGCAGAATATCTACCCGAAACGCTCAGCGGTCGTAGCGATTCGGCCCGCAAATGCAAAGGGACCATCCATTGGGTTGCCTGTCAAGATGCAGTGGACGCAGAGGTGAGGCTATATGACCGACTTTTCATCGATGAAAATCCATCGTCTGTGGAGGGTAAAGAACTTGCTGAGATGCTGAACCCAGAGTCTCTCACCATATTGCGAAACTGCAAGGTCGAACCATTTTTGCAGGAAGGGACAGTAGGTCAGCCATTCCAATTCAAACGTGTGGGCTATTTCGCACTGGACAAAGACTCGACAAAGGACCAACTCATCTTTAATCGAACGGTCTCTCTGCGCGATACGTGGAAGAAAGTCGCATCAAAAGAAGATTGAGGTAAATTCAAATGGATTCCATCATACAATGGGGGTTGGAGCACCTCAACTACTGGACAATTACATTGCTGATGGCCATTGAGTCCAGCTTCATACCGTTTCCCAGCGAAGTCGTGGTTCCACCTGCAGCTTTTAAGGCTGCCAATGGTCAGCTAAATATCTACTTGGTAGTCCTGTTCTCCACTGTAGGGGCTAATATAGGAGCACTGATCAACTACTACTTGGCTCGCTACCTGGGGCGGCCTATTATCTATTCTTTTGTGCACAGCAAAATAGGTAAAGCCCTGATGCTCAGTTCAGACAAACTGCACAAGGCTGAGTCTTATTTTGATAAAAAAGGTGCTGCGTCTACGCTTATTGGCCGACTCATACCAGGGATCCGCCAACTTATCAGCGTACCAGCTGGCTTGGCTAAAATGAAACTTCTCCCCTTTTTGACGTGCACAACGATTGGAGCCGGAGCTTGGAATATTGTCCTGGCATTCTTAGGTTACAGTTTAGCACAAGTTCCAGGGATCAAGACAGAACAACAACTAATCGAAAAGGTGTCAGTATATAGCCATGAGATTGGTTATGCGATAGGTGCTTTGGTGTGCATGTTTATCCTCTTGACCTGGTTGCGCAGATGGTGGAAGGGGAAAAGAATCAAGCAATCTACTTGACTGTAATTGGCCTCACTTTTTTGAGACACAATGAAACTGTTGATCCTTGGCTGCGGCTCAGCAACTCCAACAAACAGACATCTGCCAACCTGCCAAATCCTTGAGCATAAAGGGAAACTCTATATGATAGACTGCGGGGAGGGGGCACAACTATCTTTACGCAAGTACCATGTAGGGTTTTCCAGGTTGGTGCATATATTTATCTCTCACCTACATGGAGATCACTGTTTCGGACTTCCCGGGCTCATTTCATCCCTCGGCCTATTGGGTCGCACAGCACCTCTTTTCATCCATGGGCCTAAAGGCATCGATACATTCCTGAAGCCAATCTTGGATTTCTTCTGCAGTTCACTGCCTTACGAAGTGAAACTATGTATACACGGCACCTCTTCCGAAACTGAAATTCTGCAGACTCGCTCCTTATCTGTCAGCATTATTCCTCTCTCTCATCGCATTCCCTGCACCGGTTTTCTATTCAAAGAACAGAAACTGGAGCGACATTTGATCAAAGAAATGCTTGATTTCTATCAAATTCCACTTGCTCTACGAAAAGGGATTGCCAATGGAGAGGATTATCACGCTCCAGACGGAAGTATCATTCCCAATGAACGTCTTGTCAGACGAAGTACACCTCCCGTAAGTTACGCTTTCTGTTCAGACACAAAATATGCTCCTGACATTATTCCTATAATCGAAGGATGTACGCTACTTTATCATGAGGCAACTTTCTTGGAAAGCGAAAAGAGAAGAGCTCAAGAAACGTACCACAGTACAGCCAGAGATGCTGCTCAAATTGCCTCGTTAGCTAGGGTTAATCAACTACTTATCGGACACTACTCAGCTCGATACCCTGACGAAAAAGGACATTTGAAGGAGGCCACAGCCATCTTTCCAAACACAATCGCGGCAACTGAAGGGCTAACAATAGACTTTTAACCCTAATCCAAGTGCTTCTTTCTTCGGACTGTCTCCGCAATCCTCTCTTAAAAACAAAAAACCTCTCCCTGGAGAATCACCAGAGAAAGGGACACAAACAAGAGCGGAAAACGGGACTCGAACCCGCGACCCCAACCTTGGCAAGGTTGTGCTCTACCAACTGAGCTATTTCCGCAAACCGAACCGTTAGGATGTAACACCGTACCCGAAGCGGGACTTGAACCCGCACAGCCATTTTATGGCCAAAGGAGTTTAAGTCCTTCGTGTCTACCATTCCACCATTCGGGCAACAATAAAAGGAAAGGTCTCCCACAAAGACCAGAGCGGAAGACGGGGCTCAAACCCGCGACCCTCAGCTTGGAAGGCTGATGCTCTATCAACTGAGCTACTTCCGCAAATAATCAGAGAACCACCGTCCCCCGCGCGTACGTAAGAGTGGGCAGTGATGGATTCGAACCACCGAAGGCGTAAGCCAGCTGAGTTACAGTCAGCCCCATTTGGCCACTCTGGTAACTGCCCTTCCTCCCAAACGCGACACAAAGGTAATATTAATTTGGAGAATAGCAATAGGGAGCACACATTTTAAGAGCCGTAATAGCAGCTTCTGCCCCTTTATTTCCCAGTGCACCACCCGCACGTTCCTCTGCTTGCTCCTCTGTGTTAGTTGTCAATACGCCAAAGATAACCGGGACGTGTCTGCGGCCGGGGCTACTGACATTGAGCTGAGTAAGCCCATGAGTCACGCCCTCGCATATGTAGTCAAAATGAGGAGTATCCCCTCGTATCACACACCCGATCGCGATCACAGCATCCACCTCTTCTCTCGCAGCCTCTGCCGAACAAGCATAGGTAAGCTCAAAAGTCCCGGGAACTTGCGTCACACGAATTGCCTTGACCTGATACTCCCGAAGAGTCGCGATAGCTCCATCCAAAAGGGCCTTCGTTATCTTGCTGTTCCATTCAGCCACAACAATGCTTACACAACGCTCCTCTGCGTTGAGAATCGGGCTTTGGAGTAGTTCGTTATCAGTTTTTATATGGGCGAGAGTTGCCATTTCGACATATTATTTCATGAGGGACTCTACTCGGATGATATCGGCTACGACAGTTTTCGCCTCAGGAGCCATGTAATAGCCATCTCTCACTCTTTGGTAGGACTTAAGTGCATTGGCATAATCCTTCAGACTCTCGTAGACATGGCCTGCCTTGATCAAACACAAAGGAGAGACAACCTCATTATTAGCAAGCTTAGCTGCTTTTTCAAAGCTATTGATTGCATCTTGAGGCTTGTCTAATTGAACATAGCAATCTCCCTTAAGCCGCTCTACTGAGGGAGAGACCAACTTCTCTGAAGAGGAAAACTTGCTCAACTCATCAAGTGCCTCTTGGTACTTACCCATATCGTAGTAGATGATCCCGATGTATGCATGAGCAACGTTGCCAGAGGGGGTGGATGAATACTTCTCAACAATCTCCAAAAGGCCAGACTTGTCAGCCATGCCATGAAGAGCTAGCGAATCATTCTCTCTCATAAACGCATCCTCGGCCAAATACATCTCAGCAGCAGCTTTCTCAGCCTTGGGCTTCTTGACAAATTGCACGTAAGCAAAAATCCCTGCAACGATGGCGATGAGAGCCAACACCACAACGAGGATCTTAGAAATATTCTTCTCTACGTAACGCTCAGACTTCGACGCGATCTCCCCGATCACGTTGTCATTTTGAGATTCATTCTTGGACATAGCTATACCTTGTTTATTTTACTTCCAAATTCAGAGTGCCTGGCAAAGATAGCACAATTGATACGAATACAGCAAGGACGAAAAGAAAGCAAACGCACCGGATCATGAGTTCCAATCCCCTGATCGAAGCAGTAACATCGGCAGTAATGCCCCACCTCTCCGGAGAAGACACGGACAGATACTTACCATAAGGCAAATAAAGCTCATGAATCCCCGAGTTCAAATCCAGCGTGAGACACAATCACCTCCAATGGGACACCCTCAAACAAGTATATTGCCCACAAGATCTTTAACTCTTTACTCTTGCAGAATCAACTTTATATTCGTTCCTTTATCAGGCGAAATCTCATAAAAAGAAACTTAACCAAAACAAATTATTAATCGTACAACTATGAACATTATTAAGTCGTTCCTAGCTGCAAGTGCAGCCCTACTATTAGTTTCCTGCAACGGGGGCATGAGCCTAACTGGAGTGCAGATGGACACCGAAGAGGGTGTACAAAAAGTCGTTGATGTCATAAGCCAAAACATCGACGCATCCCAATGGAAGCTCGTTGAGCTGAGTTGGATGGACATGGACCTCAGCAACGATCTGACAGTTATATCCACAAGAATTGTTGACAAAGACGGGCATGACTATGTCCAATCCTTTGCAGGGTCTGACTTTCAGCCCAGCGCTCCATCGGAATCGTACAACATATTTGGGAGAATCAGCTCCAAAGAAGCTCCAGCTATTGATATGAAGAAGTTAGATGCCAAAAGGATCATGAAACATGTCGAAACTGCCAAGAAAATGATTCCAGCTGAATATGAATTCAAATCCTTGGGAAGGTACGAATTGAGCAGCAACTCTACGGATGAAAATCGGGCCGAACATTTCACTATCAATGTCACGGAGAAAGGAAAAGAATACGTCAGGAGCGCCGGCAAGGAATCTTTAGTTTACTACCAGCTAGAATTTTACGTGGCCCCCGACGGCAATATAGTCAGCTCCACTTTGGAAAAGATGAACAAAGAGGATTAAACGGCCTCAATATCAGAAAGCCTAACGGATTCACAGGAGTTTCATCCCTAATTCCCCTAAGTATCCATCCATAAAGGCCACACTTAAACAAAATAGAAAAAGGGAGGTAGACCATTGCGTGTCTACCTCCCTCTTTCTGTTCAACGAACTAAGGAAAGTCAATTCTTCACCAGCTTAGTAAACTGCGACCCAATGCGCAGGATGTAAGTGGCAGCAGGCAAGGCCGAGAGATCCAACTCCCTCTCTACTTCCTGCATCATCCCCTGAAGCATCAGACGTCCGTCCATGCTGTAAATAGTATAATCTACTGGTGCTCCGGGAGTGGGATTGAGGAGACGAACAGCATCTTGCGCAGGATTGGGGTAGACAAGTCGTTGAGCCTCTCCCGAGATTGTCTCAAGACTCTGATCATCCCAAGTATTCCACACTTCAACTTCTCCAAACTCAATATTTTCGTAGTTTCCACCTCTAACTTGACCTATCAGTTTGTACTTTCCAGGCAGAGCATTGAGTGATCGATAGAAAAGATGCACCACAGTCGGTTCGCTATTGGGTGCAACCTCAAACATCACACCACGAAATTTCACCGTGCGTGCCCCATCGGAGTTTATCGGTACCATCCGGAGTTCAACAACCTTCCGAAACTCATCAACCCCAGTGTTGATACAGTGCAGATCGAATGTACTTGCTGCGTTTGACTTGAGAGAAGCCTCAATCTTGGTTACGGAGAGATTACTATTATCCCGGGGGATCAATTTCACTTCGGGCTTATCTCCTTCAATAATATCGAAGTAGGGTCGAGACAAACCTGCATAAGCAAATACGGGATTCCACTCGGAATCAGACTCTTCCGGTCGTTTCGTTACAAAGCGAAGCTTATTGGTTCCCTTTTGAAGTAAAGAGCGAGGAAACGAATAGGCGACCTCTACTTTGTTGAGGTAGACAGAGGTATAGACCTCATTGCTTATCCGCACATATTCGGTCGAGCCGTCAGGACGCTCAACACGCATACCAACGATAAATTGGGGGTCATACTCATTTATCGCACGCAGTTCAATTATGCCACTGATCTTCTCATCCCCAATATTCACCTGGTACTCGGGAAACCCTGCTCTATAACCATCGCTTAGTCGGAAATCCAACGAACCTAACTTACTTCCTTCGGGATTACGCTCCGGCTCCACCCCGATGAGCATTTCTTGTAGGAAAGTATAAGTACCATCCCCTGCTCCGACACCAAGCTGATTGGGAGCCAAAAGGGTGAGGTAATAGTAGCCATTTGATTTGCCATCCCAACCCCAGTTGAAGTGGTATGTTCCATCAACCGCGTAGCCATCGCAAACGAAAGCATGTCCAGCCGTACGATCCTGTCCAGCGTAGAAAACCGGCCGGTTTTGGCTTAGTTCAGTACGCAACAGACGCTGCCATTCCTTTGCAGTCATGCTATGTCGGTCCACCATCCTCAGGCTCTTCTTGTAGAAAAAGTTATTCCTCAAAGCTCTCACCACTGGGGTGTTGTAAGTATAGCTACCATCGGATGCATAGCTCATTCCCGAGGCTTTGCCTACATCATTGAGTAAGAGCCCCACGGCTTTTCGTTGCTGCTCCGTTACAGCAAGACGACCATTGGACGGCATATTATTCCAGTCATAGGGATGTCCCAATGTGACAGAATAGTCATTTCCATAATAGTCCGTATAGCTGTAACTCCCCTGCCCTTTTTCCGGCCATGCGTGGTAGCGCATCACCTGTGCAATAGCTGTGGCCACACAGCCCGTATACTTATCCGCACCAATCACCGAGTTGAAGGGAGACCGCTGCCCCCACCTGAGTGGAGAATCCTTCCACTGGCCACTCTCCATAAGGGGAGGAACAGAACTCGGCAAATCTCCAAATCTGTACACGGGCTGATCCGAAGCATCAACCCCCGAGCTGAGGATAAACCGAATTTCTTCCTTGTACTGACGAAGCATATAGGCCAAATTGTCGGGCAAATCATCCATCTGCATTTGCCCCTCATGGGAATAGGCCAAAACTTCAGGTAGCAAATCATCTGCCGCCACTAAGGCAAAGCCCTCATTTTCACCACGGTTGAAAACATAGAAACAAGCCTGGCCGGCTGTCCCCTCATGTCCCAGGTTACGAGCCTGAATATCGGCGTCCATCCACACCGTACGGTCCAACCGGATTTCCGCCTTCTCCGAAGCATCCCTCAAAGGGGTAGACAGGTCGATCCGACGAAACAAATCGGCTGCGATCTCAGCTGCCTTATGGGGGGAGACAGGCCCTGCCACTAAACTCACGACGGAGCAAAAGGCAATGATAATTGATAGGGTTATTCTTCTCATCAGAGCTAATTATAAATGAAATTGAATGTTGGTTCTCTCAGCAAATATATATACTATTTCCAGTGAATAGACCATTTCGTTGTGGGCAACAGAGAGCATCACTCAAAGTACGGCATAAATCCACCCATCGCTGCTCCAACAAAGCACGAAAACACGAAAAAGATTTCGCACAAGAAGCCCGGTCAGAAACGAGTCACAACCGCCTCTACGATAAACTGGACACGTGAGAGCAAAAAGTCCGACACGTGAGAGCAAAAGCTCTGACGCGAGCCAGCAAAACTTCCGACACGTGAGAGTTTTGAGTGAAAATAGACCGTGATGAAAACCACACGAAATCCGCTCAAACTTTCGACTTCTGCGTTTTTAGACTATACGACAATCCTTCGGCTATTACTAACTTCTCTCATCACAATGGATGTAGTTGCGGTCGCAGCTTCGAGCCAAACACACTATAGAAAGAACAGAAACCTGGGGATAAGTGGCCCATCAAGAAGAGTAGAACTAATGCAAAGAAAACTCTATGGAAACAAAAGGGACGTGTTGCCTCCACCTATCTGGAGCTACGCAACACGTCCCTTATTTGTCCCTCTATTATCTCTCAGAAATGGTAGGTAACCGAAGCCATAAAATTTCGTCCGGGAGCCGATATCCCCGAGCTATAATAACGATAACGACGGTCTGTGATATTCTCTACTCCGAAGTTGAGCCACAAGTTATGTCCTGCTTGGTACTGAGTTTTTAGGTTAAGGGTAATCCAAGCCGGAGCATATACTTTGCCATTGGCATCAAGGGCGTATATCTCGGTCTTTTTCTTCTCATCCTCCGGCATGTCGGCGTGAGATCGTTCTCCTTGGAACAGGGTGTACAACTCCATCCGAAGTCTGTCAAAGGTGTAGGTGAGAGCTGCCTTTCCAAAAAAAGGTGCAGCATGGCGCAATGGGCTGTAAGTACCATTCTCCAACTCTTCCTTTCCCTGCTGCCAATTAAGTTGCGTGCTCAGTTCAACGCCAAAGGGTAAAGAGGCTTTGGCACTGAAATGAAATCCATAAACGTATGCTGCAGCAGCATTTTGGATAGCCAGCACTTTTTGTTTTTCTCCCCTAAAGAGGATACTGTCTTGACCGTTGAACCGAAAATCTCTCCGCACCATGGCATCAGAAATATGCGTATAGTACCCGGCCAGCTCCAGATGCAATGCGTTAGCAAAATGTTTGGAGAGAGAAGCCTCTATACTGTGAGCATACTCAGGGCGGAGGTTGGGATTAGGTACTACTACGCAGTTGGCAACGGATTCGTATAGCTTGCCCATGTCATCTACATTTGGTGTACGAAACCCTCGTGCCAGACTAAGTGAAAATTGCCAGTCAGGGGCAGGTCGCAGAGCTACCCCCACATTGCCGGTAAATGCCCCCCTGCTGTTGGTTTGCAGGGGTGGGAAGCTCAGCTCCATGTCATGGTTGCTAAAATCGGCCTTGAGCTGGTAGAAATTGTAGCGTACCCCAGCTTCCACATTAAGGAGAGAAGAATATTTATACACAGCCTGCAGATGAGCCGCAGCCGACTGCCACGTAGCTTGAGGATATCGCGACGGAGCTGCTTCTTTCTTTCCCGAGACGATGTCTGTGGCAATCCCTTTTGAATGCACTCTGTTGCACACATACTCCGTCCCATAGTAAAGGGAAAAAGCATCTGACAAAGACTTGCTAAAATCCGCATTCAAGGAGTAAGCATCTACCTTTTCGCGAGTTTCAGTTCTGATGTTTTTGTCCCACCCGCGGTCTATTCTGCTTTCTCCGAATCGTTGCAACCCAAGTCGCACAGCCAATCGATCGTACAACCATACCGGCCTTGCATGAATCGCCGTCAGCTGATTAAGCATCCATATTTGCGGACCATATTTCCATTCTCCATATCGGGGCAATCCTTTGCGAATACGTGTATGCCTATCGTAGCGATCATAATCGGAAGTCTCGGAATAATGAAATGCATATTGCAAATCCCACTCATCAGAAGGGCTAAAACGTACCTTCTGCATCAGGTTGGTCTGCGAATAGCCAGAGGGTGACTGCATAAGTTGGTCGGGATTATCGATGGCAACATCGTTCCCGTTCTGCCGTTGCACTAAAAATGGCTTCAAGTACTCTGTGGGACCGTGTCTCCCTTGCCTAAGATCACCGAAAGAAAAAGAACTCACACTGGTCAAAAAAGCCCATCGGCTCCCTCCGACACTTACGTCGAAATGACCCGTCCGTTCGTTATTGGCAGAGGAGTAGCGTGTCAAAGCTGTACCTGAAATAGCCCAACGCTTTGTTTGCGAGAGTTGGGCCTGTTTGGTTGTGAAACTCATCACCCCACCCATAGCATCGCTCCCGTAGCTTACAGAGCCAGGGCCAAAGAGGACTTCCGTTTTCTCCAAAGAAAGGGGATCGATGGATATAACATTTTGCAGATTACCCGCCCGAAAGATGGCTGTGTTCATACGTATCCCATCTATCGCGTAGAGCAACCGGTTGGTGGCACATCCTCGTATCATAGGGCTACCGCCTCCCAATTGACTTTTTTGGATGAATACCTCCCCCGATATTCCAAGCAGATCGGCCGTTGTTTGTGGGTTCTGAAACCGCGCTCGTTGTGGGGTGATGGTAATTATTCGTCGGGGTTGTTCATGTCTCGACTGCTGCCAACGAAGGGCAGAAACAACGATCTGGTCCAATTCAAATTCCACACTGTCCGTAGTACTAGTCGCACTATTCAAGGGGGATGTATGCCTAAGCCCGATACTATCGGTAGGCTCAGCCACTACCGGACCTGAGAAAAGAGTAAGCGAAACAAATATCCCAAGCAAAGATTTATTTCTCATCATTTTATCACTGAGGAAGGATTACGAGTTTGCCATTCTTCTTGAAATTTCTATTGGTAATCATATAGAAATAAATCCCAGGGGTGAGTTTTTCGGTAGCAATTTGCGTTGGTTGCCCAGCTTCTACCTGCTGCTTTTGTACGATACTTCCGGAGGAATCATAGAGCAACCAAAGACAGCTTTGAGTTATCCCCTGTGGGCGTAATTCTATGAGTTGTCCACAAAGAGCTTTGTTGGTAGAGAGTACGACATCGTGTGCCAACACCTCCTGCCCAGCAACGCTGGAAGGGACAGATTTGGAGCCAACAATCATATTCTTGATCGTTTTGGAGTCTGTTCCTTCCGGAGTTGTAACTCGGAGAGTGACATCATAGCTTTGATCAGCTGCAATCTTAACGACAGGATTGCGTACCGAGGGATTGGATATGGATATCGGCTTAGGATTGAAACTCCATTCCCACTGTGCTCCATTTTGGTTTACAATAGAGTAGCTATCAAAATAGAGCTCTACCTCCCCCGGATTATCACCCTTGCCCACATTAAGGATAAGAGGTTGAGCAATGGGAGTAAAATGGCTGTCTGCCAAGTCGCGCTGCCAAATACCATTATTGGTGGCAATCCTTATTTTCCCATCCTTGTAGAAAGGCAACATCCGGTTAATAGTGATGACTGGAGGCAAGCCTTCCGAATAGTCTTGCCATCCATCGCTGTTGTCATCCCAGTACAGGACCCGTCCTCGTGTCGCATTGTAAGAATTACCCAGCGAACGCATTACATTGCCCACAGCATAAACGGCATTCTTTGTATTTCCTGTGAGGAAAAAGCGACGCACAAACAACTTTTCTCCCGTACTTCCTAGGACAAGGTTTTTGTCCACTTTCTCCCATGTTTTACCATCGTCTTTGGTTCGAAACATTCCACCCGCTTCTCCGGAGCTGACCCAAATCTCATCTTCATAACGCGGATGTATGGCCACTCTAGGCTTGTAAGAGTTTTTAATTTCGTCTGGAATTCCGTAAGCCTCAAAAGTTTGCCCTCCATCCATAGAGCTATACAAACTACCAGCGGTCGCCACAACGATTTTATCCGGATTGGATCGAGAAATGACATGCGATGAGATGGGTTGATCAAAGGTATGCAGAGCCACAAAACTTTCCCCATCATCAACCGTTTTCCATAGAGTGCGATACTCCTGATCCCAGTTCCCTTGGATAATGAGAAAACTTTTGGCATAGCGAGGATCGAATTCGAATCCCAGTCCGAATTGGGTTGACTCGGCAGGATAGCTCCAGAAGTTCAAGAAAGGGACGAAACTCTCTGTCCAGTTATCAGGCATCACCACATTTTCTGAATCAGAATAGGCTATCTTACGAGGGTTGCTCAAGAAAACATATCCAGTGGATCTCTCGCTCCCTTTCATGCTGATGGTAGCTCCGTTATAGCGATCCAGCTGGGACATGTTGCCGTTGTGATTGCGCCCACCTACCATCACATCCTCATTCCACCCCTGGTCGAAGCCCCAAAGTTCAGAAGCATAAATGCCGTTGATTCGGGCCTCTGCATGGGCATCGAAAAAATCTTTGGAATAAATAATGCCTCCATCGGTAGAAAGCCAAGTATCATTGCCAACAACTTGTATGTCCTGCATGTCGCAATGCAAGTCAAAAGGCCCGTAATATCCTCCTTTGTTGGTGATTGTAGCCCCTCCATCTTCCGAATGATAGAGCTGCAACAGACCAAAGAGGATCTGCTCGGGATTGCTAGGAGATGCCACTATTACCATATCGTAGTAGCCCTGTCCTCCAGTTCGGTCCACTGGTTCCATACGTTTGTCCAAGTCTTCGTACACCACCCATGTCTTACCGCTATCGGTGCTTTTATACAAGACCGGGGTTCCGGAATAGAACGGAGGAGTGTAGGAGTTTCCATCATCTGCTTTACAAGCCAAAATGTAGATATAATCTCTCCCATTGGGTGCTGCAGAAAGCCCTATTCGCCCACTTGACAATACGAAACTTTGTTGCGGCATGTGTATCTGGAACGTTCTGCCTCCATCACGACTCACCTGGAATACCGCAGCATTACCCTTCTTCGCCAATAGATAAACGACTTCTGGATCACCTATCCGGTACTTGATATCGAAACATTGTCCACTATTGATCTGAGTCCACGACTCACCATTGTTATCCGTTTTGAACACTCCCATGTCATTGCCAACAAGCATCTGTCGATCATCATCGGGATGGAATACGGCATCTCTCACCCTTGCCGAATATTCCTTAACCTGTGCAGGAGTTATGTCAATCCAACTGTCACCTCCGTCATTGGTCAACCACAAGAAACTGCCTGCTCCAACGAGTACTTTTTGAGGATTGACAGGGGATACCTCTACCGAAGTAATTCCTCCCCCGAGGTAATAATCTCCACCAGAACAAGCCTTCCACGTAGTCCCCTTGTCGGTAGACTTGAATACCATACCTGTTTCAGTGCCACAATACAAGATATTGGGGTGACTGTGAGCAACTCCAAAGCGCTGCACATTGGCCTGTGCTGGGGAGGCTTGTTTCGTTTTCCAATCATAGGTCATGATGGGAGAGAGGACCTCCCAACCCTCAGGCTCAGCTGCCGCATTTCCTGCATTTCGACGTTTGAGCTCTGTTTGTCTATTTACATCTTGCACAAAATTTCTGAATAAAGCATGCTCGGGAAGACGAATCCGTCCACTACGCTGCACAAATGGAAGATAATTGCTCTGCCACCGCCTGAAGTGGTTGACTACAGCCTTCGTTTGTGGTGTTTTGCGACGGGCATCCGGGTTCTCTTTGAGATACATATGAAAGGAGTCAACCATTGCATAATAGTTGACCTGCTCAAGATTTTCCATCAATTCCATCCATTTGGGTGCTCCCTTGGGCAGAGCTACAGGAGCATAAGGCTTGTAGTGTTTTTCACCTGATATTTGCGCGGTAGCATAGCCTAACAAAAGAGGACAAAGAGACAGCAGTAAAAACTTATTCTTCATCATAGGAGTAATGATTGACTAGATACATTTTGAAAAAGAGATATTTATAGCTTAAGTAGTTTGCCAAAGAATTTATGCCGAGAGGTGCGCAACTCATAGATATAAACGCCACTACTCAAATCGGACAACGCAACGGTAGTTTCCACCTCCTGCATTGGTATGACAATCGTACAAAGTAATCGGCCTCTGGCATCATGTAGTGTCAATACTTTGTCCTCATAGAGATGCTCTGTTTTTACATGTAACCCAGACCTGTCCTCACTTTGAGACAGATACACATTCACAGAAGCAGTAGGGTTCAATGCCGCTGCCACAGATTCTGCTCCATCAATGCGAATCATATCGGGGATAGTACGGCTATGGCTACCCTGGGGTGTTGTGACTTTGAGAGTTACGCTGTACTGTCCCGGAAATCCGAAAACAACACGAGGGTTACGCGTGCGCTCTCCAGTCACTTGCCTGGGCTCAGGACTAAAAGTCCACTCCCATTCCACATCATTCTGGTTGACAATAGAATAGCTATCAAACAGCACCTCCTTTTCAGGCATCCTTGTCAAATCTCCATTACCCAGATTTAATGCCATGGGTTGTGCCACAGGAACAAATGACTCCTCGTACAAAGGAATTTCCCAAATACCCTGACTTGTAGCAGCGCGCAGCTTTCCTTCTTTGTAAAAGGGAACCAGGCGTGCTATACGAGCAGCATAAGGCAAACCTTCGGAGTAATCCATCCATTTTGCCATAGTATCATCTTTGTAGTAGACACGTGTTTCTCCCTGCGTTCCAATATAGACTCCATTGTTTTTGTTGCCGGTAAGAACGACCCAGTTGAATAGCTTGTCTTTCATGCTCTGGTCTAGTGGATAGTGCCATGTAGCTCCGCAATCCGTTGTGTAAGCCACACGACCGGGAAAATTGGAATTAGTAAACCAGACCTTATTCTCATCGTGCGGATCTACACTTATGTTGATAGCTGCACTCCCACTGTACCCATCATCAAAAGGTTTCTGAGCAAACTCTTTCCACGTTTTCCCATTGTCCGCAGAGTGGTAGATGTTGGAGACGCCAGCAGCGTAGATATGATTGGGATTAGAACGGGAAAACTCATAGCTCGAAACATGTTCTCCCATGTTCAGCATAAGGTGAAAAGATCGCCCTTCGTCCTCCGAGACATACAACTCAGAGGGATCTTCTCGAGAACTCATTACCAAACGTAGAGCGTATCGAGGATCGAAGCCCAACTCTTTGCTTGTCTGCAGAGTTTCATATGGTTTCTTGGCGTTGAATTGCTCCAGATGAGTCGTTTGCACACTTCCTTCGATCTGCTCGGGGACAATGCTGGTCCCAGAATCGGAAAAATAGACTTTGCGTGGTTCACTCGGCAAAATGTGTCCGGTTGCGTATTCCACGCCTCCAACATACAACGTGTTGCCCTCTCCGTAAGACGAAAGGTGCACGGCATCTCCATTGTGCCAGCGACCACCCGCCATTATATCTTCATTCCACCCCTGACCAAATCCGTGGTATTCAGCAGCATATACTCCGAAATTACAATCCGTTCCGGGAGTAGCAAAGAAGTCCGACGAATACTTGATCCCCCCATCGGTCGAGATCCATGTGTCCTGTCCACAAACCACAATATCCTGCATATCGGGGTGCATTTTCTCAAGGTTCTGATATCCGCCTATGGCTGTAGTATGAGCTGCCCCTTTCCCTCCTTGCGTGGAGCGGTAGGCAGAGCATAATCCGAAGATAACATGCTCGGGATCTTGAGATGAAGCCCCAACAATCATATCGAAGTAGCCCTGGCCACCCATGTTGTTGTCCAATACCGACGAAAAGGTCTGATCACGTCCACTACGTTGGGTATGGTCTATCCAACTCTGCCCAGCATCAGTACTTTGCAGGATATGAGGTACACCCTGTCCACCGTAAGTACCTGTATCATAGCTTCCTGAGTTGGCATTTACGAGGGCATACACATACTTTTCTCCGCGAGGTGCGTGGCTAACGGCCAATCGACCTGAAACGACATTGCTCACAGGCAGAGGGTGAGCCAGAAAGGTATTACCTCCATCTTCAGAGATTAAGAACTCAAATTTTGTCTGACCAGGCTTTCGACACAAGAGATAGACCCGGCTGTCATTACCCGGTTGTATTTCGTGGTCATGGCAAACGCCTTCTTCAGTAAGTCTAAAGCTACTGCCTCCATCGATAGAAATATAGAAGCCTCCGTTCGTTCCCCCACCGATACCAGTGCTTACGGTGACCGTCTGTGGATTTTGTGGGGAAATACGAATGCTGTTTACCCTGGCTGCAATCTCGGTATTCATTTGCCACGAGGCTCCTCCGTCAGTCGATTTCCACAAGTTTATCCCTCCACCGGCATAGACAATGTTGGGATCCTTTGGCGATACTTGCAAGGCAAAGATCGGCCCTCCGAAATTGTGGAGTGGACTACAAGGAATCCAGCTTTTCCCCTTGTCCATTGTTTTGAAAACCACCCCTGTCTCAGTGCCACAGTAGACGATATTCGGATTACTCTCTGCCACAGCCAACCGATATACACAGGCTTGAGAATCTTTGGACTTCGACTTCCCTCCCTCTGATGTATGAGTCGTGTTGGGGCCTATATTGCGCCATTGTTTATTTGAATAATCTCTGTTTCGAAAGCGCTGGCCTCGGGCTTGATTTTGTCGCTGCAAGCGAGCCATATGTTCCCGGCAGGTGGGTAGATGGATGATCCCACCCACACCGACATAGGGAGCATAGGCTTTACGCCATCTTCGATAGAAATTTACCGCTGGCTTCTTTTCGACCGTTTTGACACGGGCATCCACATCATTTTGCATCCACAGGACAAACAGAGAATCCATGCGAGTGTAATTCACTCCAGAAGGATTGTCTGCAATCTCCTGCATCCAAGCTGGTGCACCGAACGGCAAAGGCTCAGGAGTGTAGGGATCGAAAGTCGGCTGAGTCGTTTGGGCGACACCCACTATCACAAAAAGCATCAAGGAGATCGTGATTATAAGCAGCCGGAAAGCAACAGCGGTCGTTCTCATCGATTTATTCAAACTGTCTTGTCTATGTTAGGAATGGAGATAAAAAACTCATCTGCACCCTTTGCTCGCTCAATTAGTTTCCGCTCTCTGGAAAACGCCAAAGGTTCATCAACTGAGTTTTATGCCACATGAATCGTGCAATTGCCGTGCAAACTTCGCAAAAAGCATCGAGATCGACAAAAAGCACGAACAAAAAGAAGGCATCGTCCAATTTTAATAGAAACAAACTCGGGAAATCCGGACAAACACCAACAGTAGGACGAAAGACACGCATATACTCAACGATTCAACTCTGGCACAAGGTATCGCACAAATCCAAGTCGCAATTCGTGTGCACAGATAGATCGAAGAACAAGAGCCAAAAGCCGCAGCGATTCAAGATAGGCAGGAGGATCAATTTGTAATGCCCCCAGAGGTCGCGTTCTTCAGACGCCTCCTTTTTCCAAAATTACAAAGCTCCTCTTGCTATTCCGATGCGTCAGAATTTTTGCTCTCACGCGTCGGAGTTTTTCCTCCGACGTGTGGCAAAATTTCTCCCGACGCGTGGAAAATTCATGTCGGGCACAACGAACTTGACATGCAAGGTCTAGACTATTCAGATCTTTCTGTTTACTCTGCATCGAAGATGCTCTTTCGGGAATAAAGCGAAAAGAGACAAGTATACGAACAAACTCAATGTAAAATGAAGACACTAGGTACAGTCCCCTTCCTCGACCTGATACCCCCAGAAAAGTAAAGCAGAAAGCAGATACACCATATACACATGGCACATCCACTTTCTGCTTTCTATACTTTGATCGAAGGAGGGATTCCTCCCCAAGCTTCCAACAGCAGCAAATCTATTTTTCCGAAGAGAACAAGAAACGAAACGCGTCCTCAACCTTATTCACGGGTACAAGACGAATACCCTTCGTCTTGATCCCTCCCTCTGCTTCTATATTCCCCGCGGGACAAACCATAGTACCAAAGCCCAACCGCTCAGCCTCAGATATACGCTGACGAATGCGGCTGACAGATCTAATCTCCCCAGCCAGCCCGACCTCTCCGCAGAGACAAATATCAGACGGAACAGCAATATCCAAACTTGAAGAAAGTACCGCAGAAATAACGGCGAGGTCAACTGCAGGGTCGACTGTCCGAAGGCCTCCAGCTATATTGAGGAAAACATCTTTCTCCATCAAACGGAAACCGCTCCTTTTCTCTAAGACAGCGAGCAACATATTTAGCCTACGAAGATCAAATCCGGTAGCAGAGCGTTGTGGAGTACCATAGACAGCAGAGCTGACCAACGCCTGGCTCTCAATGAGTAGACTGCGTGCACCCTCCATGCTACAAGCTACGGCCGTACCGCTCAAGCCCAAACTGCACTTGTTAATCAACTGCTCCGAAGGATTCTCCACCGGGCGAAGTCCCCCGCTCGTCATCTCGTAAATCCCGATCTCGGACGTGCTGCCAAAGCGATTTTTGGCTGCGCGTAACAAACGGTACATATGCTGCTTGTCTCCCTCAAACTGCAAAACAACATCTACCATGTGCTCTAACATTTTGGGTCCGGCAACCTGACCCTCCTTCGTAATATGCCCAATGAGAATGACGGGAATACCTGTCGATTTACTGAAACGAAGCAACTGAGAAGCCACTTCGCGCACCTGCCCGACCGAAGCTGGCGAGCTATCAGATTGTGATGAATATACCGTTTGAATAGAATCTACCACCAACAACTGAGGACTAAGTCGGGCAGCTTCGTCCAGAATACGCTCAATGCAAGTCTCGGTGTAGACCAAACAATGGGATTGGGTGGTACCCAATCGATCAGCTCGTAACTTAAGTTGTTTGGCACTCTCCTCCCCCGATACATACAAGGTAGTCAGATGTGTAGCTCTGATTACAGTCTGCAAAACCAGAGTACTCTTGCCTATTCCGGGTTCTCCGGCCAACAGGACAAAAGCTCCTCGTACCAACCCGGCACCTAACACCCGATTTAACTCTGAATCACAGAGATCGATACGAGCCTCTTGCCCGGAAGAGACCTCATCGAGTCTCTCGGGCTCAAGGTCGCGGCCCCTTGACCGAACCCCAACATCGGCAACAATAGTCTCTTCCTCTATTGTTCCCCATTGACCGCAAGCATTGCACTTGCCCAACCACTTAGGGTAGGTTGTGCCACAAGCTGCACAAGCAAATATAGACTTGGGCTTTGCCATGATACATCAATGGTTAGTCCCTTACGACAGGCATAGTAGAGCATCGTAGCAAACCACCCATCTTAGAAATCTCGAAGTAAGGAACCGGCTCTACTTGTATGCCCCACTCCTTCTCCATATGTGTATTCAGACGAGTAAACTGCTGCTCACTGATGACAACAGTCGGGCTAATGGAGAAAATATTGGTATTCATATGGAATGCCTCTTCCGGTGTTACGGCAAATAGATTCTCCTTGCCAAAGATCTCTTCGATCACCCCCCTCCCCTCTCGGGTAGCAAAACCATCAGGATAATAGATCGCTCTCCCTTCGCCAACAGGCTGGAAGGCACAATCCAGGTGCAAGACACTTCGGGCAGGATCCGTGTCATGCTTCTTCAAAGCTATGGGGAGAAGGGTTTTGCGCGGGAAACGTTCCTTGAGAAAATCGATCCCATAACGATTGGTCCGTGCGGTCTTATAGAGGTCAAACTCTCCATCGAGACAAGTCCCCACAAACAGGATATCATCGTATAGTAGGACATCTCCTCCTTCTATTCGAATGGGGGCAGGCAAAACCTCTACGCGCTCACCAACCAACTTGAATACCTCCTCAAAAGCAGAAGTCTCCTCGGATCGATCGGCAATGAGATTGGCAACAAAGAGCGTATCATCTATCGTAAAAGCCACATCACGGGCAAAGACCTGGTTGCAAGACTCAAGCGAGCGAGGACGAAGTACCTCTACACCATATTTTTCCAGCACGCAAAGTACGGCATCCATCTCCACTCGACAATCAGCTTCTTTGGGATAGATCCCTTTCGCGACCGAATAGTAACTCTTGGCATCATAGGTCTGTTCTTTGGTTGGCTGTGATCCTTGCTGGTCGGGAAGCCCGAGCACGACCGTGCGCAGTCTCCCAACCTCGTTAGTAACATGGGGAGTTATCATCTAAGTTTGCGTTTATGATTGTTGTTTTTGTGTTGTCTTTCTTGGATTTAGTCTGATTCCTAACTACGTCCCAAAGAGCAGCCCTCCGATTGACTTCGAGGATTGGGTCCCTCAAAGATCCTTTCAAAGCGTGTTGAGAACTTGCTCCTTTATTTGCTCCAACTCGTCTTTCATCTGCACGACATACTGCTGCATCTGTATCTCGTTACTCTTGGATCCGAGTGTATTGATCTCACGGCCGATCTCTTGAGCTATAAAACCAAGTTTTTTCCCCTGCCCCGACTCTAAATCCATCGTCTTGAGAAAGTATTGGAGATGGTTCTGAAGACGATGGCGCTCTTCACTCACATCAAGTTTCTCGATGTAAAAAATCAACTCTTGCTCCAATCGTCCTTTGTCATAGGTTATGTTGCTTGAAGACAACTGTTCGAGCTTCTCTTCAAGTTGCCTCCGAATCGACTCGACTCTCAAAGGTTCAATAGCCTCCACTCTATTCACAAGCTCGGCAATGTTTCCAATCGCAATGCGAAAGATTTGCTCCAACATACGCCCCTCTTGTGTGCGAAACGCTATCAACTGCTCTATGGCTGAATCCACTGTCGATAGTACAGCTGTCCATTCGGCATCGGTCAGTTCATCACTTTCGGGCTCGTCTTGATCTTGCATCTTGTAGATAGCAGGTATTGCGAGCACGATCTCCATCAAATTTTCTGGCACATCGGTCCCTTGCTCTCGGCAAAACTCCCGAATCTGCTTGCTATACTCAGTTGCAATGGCCTTAGAGAAAGGAGCAACTTGGCTATTACCACTTATCGGTTCCACCTGGAGTGCAAAATCAACTTTGCCTCGAGATAGCTGTTGCGTCAATCGGGTACGGAGTTCCAACTCACGATCCTTGTACCTGGAAGCAATACGTGTACTCAAATCAAGTTGCTTGCTATTGAGCGAGCGTACAGTGGCCGTTAACTTGAATGGGCCGATAGTGGATGAGGCCTTACCAAAGCCCGTCATAGAAAGTATCATATCCAATCCTCTCAATTACTATTACAAGAACGGGAGCTGTCTTCCAAAACAATGAAGTTTCGCACAGACAGCTCCCATTCTCTCAAGCCTTTCAGGCCTTTCCGTGGCAATTCTTATACTTTTTACCACTGCCACAGGGGCACAAATCATTCCTCCCCACCTTATTTTCCACCCGGACAGGTTCGCGATGTTGGGGTGGTTGTTGAGGAGAATTGGCAGCAGCCCTCTGAGAAGCACTGTGCTCCGCAATATCATCCTTTGTCTCTCGATATTTGGGGGACTCTCGCCGACGCTGCTCTTCTGCTTTCTGTATGGCTACACGCTGTTGCTGCTCTTGCTGAGTCGAAGGCTCGGGCATCGGGATGCGAGCCCTCATCAGGATAGACACAAGCTTGCGATTCATTTGCTCAAGCATCTTGCGGAAGAGATCGTAAGACTCGAGCTTATAAATAAGTAGGGGGTCCTTATTCTCATAGCTGGCATTCTGCACCGAATGACGCAACTCATCCATCTCGCGAAGATGCTCTTTCCAAGCCTCATCGATGCAAAGTAGTACAATGGCTTTCTGGAACTCCTTAACAATACTCCGGCCCTTAGTCTCATCGGCTTCTTTTAGATTACAAGGGACATTATACACTCGCTTTCCATCGGTGATGGGGATCACGATGCGCTCATAGGCATTGCTCTGCTCCTCAAATACCTGATGAAGCACTGGATAAGCAATCTCAGCAATCATATCCATCTTCCTTGCATAAGCCTTGTAAACTGCATCGAAGATCCGTTCGGTGAGGGCATCTGGCTTCTCTTTCTTGAACTGTACTTCATCCACAGGAGGCTCTATGGCGAAGGTGATCATCAGGTCTGTCTTAAATTCCTGATAGTCATCATAGCCCGCATGTGCTTCTGCTATCAGTTTGGACGCATCATACAAGGTATTGAGGACGTCCATTCCCACGCGTTCTCCCATGAGGGCGTGTCTACGCTTGGTATAGATCACCTCTCTCTGTGTGTTCATCACGTCATCGTATTCGAGAAGGCGTTTACGAATACCGAAGTTGTTTTCTTCCACTTTCTTTTGGGCACGCTCTACCGACTTACTGAGCATATTATTCTCCAAGACCTCACCTTCCTTGAAGCCCAACTTATCCATCAACGAAGCTATACGGTCTGTTGCAAACAAACGCATCAAGTGGTCTTCAAGCGAGATAAAGAAGACCGACGAGCCCGGGTCTCCTTGACGGCCCGAACGACCACGAAGCTGACGGTCAACACGACGAGACTCATGCCGTTCTGTACCGATGATCGCCAATCCTCCAGCCTCTTTCACTTCCGGAGACAACTTGATGTCGGTACCGCGACCGGCCATATTGGTTGCGATGGTTACGGCACCTTTCATACCAGCTTGGGCCACAATATCAGCCTCTTTCTGGTGAAGTTTGGCGTTGAGGACATTGTGTTCAATACCTCTGAGTTTGAGCATTCGACTAAGCAACTCGGAGGTTTCGACATTGGTTGTACCGACAAGTACTGGACGACCGCCCGAGATCAAATTTTGGATCTCATCTATCACCGCAGAGTATTTCTCACGGGCAGTCTTGTAGATGCGGTCATTCATATCATTGCGAGCAATTGGCCGATTGGTCGGGATCACCACCACATCCAGCTTGTATATATCCCACAACTCCCCCGCTTCCGTCTCTGCTGTACCCGTCATCCCTGAAAGTTTGTGGTACATACGGAAATAGTTCTGTAGCGTGATCGTTGCAAAAGTCTGGGTCGCGGCCTCGACTTTAACTCGCTCTTTGGCTTCGATTGCCTGGTGAAGACCGTCGGAGTAGCGCCGGCCATCCATGATACGGCCTGTCTGCTCGTCTACAATCATCACCTTATTATCCATCACCACATACTGGTCATCTTTTTCAAATAAAGAATAGGCTTTGAGCAATTGGTTCACAGTATGCACCCGTTCGCTCTTGATTGAATAGTTGGCCAACAACTCATCCCTGCGCTCTGCCAGTTGTGCACTTTCCAAGTTCTCATTTTCCAGCTCAGCAAGTTCGGAAGCTATATCTGGAAGTACAAAGAACTGCGGATCATCCGTACCAGAGGTCAGCAAATCAATCCCCTTGTCAGTGAGCTCAACGCTGTTGTTCTTCTCATCAATGACAAAATAGAGAGGATCTGTGACAATATGCATATTACGCATGTTTTCAGCCATGTACTGTTCCTCAGTTTTCAACATAGCCGACTTGACTCCCTGCTCGCTAAGATATTTGATCAACTGCTTGTTCTTCGGCATTCCTTTGAATGAGCGATAGAGCAGCAATGCTCCCTCCTCCTGCTCACTCTTCTCGGAACTTGCCATTTTCTGCTTCGCATCAATCAGGAGTTGTGCGCAGAGTTTGCGCTGTGCATTCACGACCTTCTCGACATTGGGCAAGAATTCTTCAAACAATTGATCTTCCCCCTTGGGAGTAGGGCCGGATATAATGAGCGGAGTACGGGCATCATCGATCAATACTGAGTCGACCTCATCGACAATGGCATAGTTGTGTTTCCGCTGAACAAGATCGGACGACCCCATGGCCATGTTGTCGCGCAAATAGTCGAAGCCGAACTCATTGTTTGTACCAAAAGTGATATCGGCATTGTAAGCCTTGCGTCTATTGTCGGAATTGGGCTGGTGCTTGTCTATACAATCCACTGTGAGACCGTGAAACATGTAGAGTGGTCCCATCCATTCAGAGTCACGTTTAGAGAGGTAGTCATTGACTGTAACCACGTGCACCCCGTTCCCGGGAAGGGCGTTCAGAAACACGGGTAAAGTCGCCACGAGTGTCTTCCCCTCTCCGGTGGCCATCTCTGCGATACGGCCTTTGTGCAGCACAGTACCACCGAAGAGCTGTACATCGTAGTGCACCATATCCCACGTGATCTCGTTGCCTCCGGCCACCCAATGATTTTGGTAGACAGCCTCGTCTCCCTCTATACGCACAAAGTCATGGTTGGTGGAGAGGTCTCTATCCAACTGAGTGGCCATCACTCGTATTTCTTTGTTCTCAGCAAATCGCCTTGCTGTACTCTTGACGATGGCAAAAGCTTCCGGCAAGACTTCTTCCAGGACAACTTCGATCTTGTCGAGGATCTCTTTCTCCAGAGCATCAACCTTCTTCCAAGCCTCCTCTCTTGCATTGAGTTCTTTGCTCTCTATCTCCGACTTTATTTTCTCGATCTCGGCACGCTCACCGGCTATACGGTCATTGATTTTTTCTCGCAACTGCCCTGTGAGAGCTCTTAGCTCATCGTGCGAGAGTCCATCCACCTTCTCATAGGCCTCTTTCACCTTTGTTACATAAGGCTTGATCTCCTTAAGGTCGCGCTGCGATTTGTTGCCAAACAGTTTGGCTACGATTTCATTGAATCCCATGTATGCTATTGTCTTTATTTTTGTTCGATGTAATTATTTGGTGTAAGTAGCTTTGTCTATGACAGCCTCCAAAGGCAAGTCGCTACTGCACGGGGGGCGAATGCGCAACACATAGGCCAAGCTTGGTGCTATGCGCTTGACCGAAGGTTTCTCATTGGCGTAGAACATAGGCTTGACACCCATACCCCAAAAAATGAGAGGAGCATCGCACAGTTCCCTTCTGTACCGTCCGTCATTCTCTGTACCAAGGTGTTCGCTTCCTGCCGATGAGATATGCCATCCAGATAAAATTCGCACAAAAAGATCTCTCTTATCGTGCTTATACAAGTTATTGGAGAAGCGGTCCGGAGTCCCCTGCCTATCAGGTTCAGAACTTGTCGAAATACACGACTCTACCCCCGCCATCTCAGATACAAAGCGAGCAGCCACTCCCCGAACGGCACTCAAAGACAAGTCCCTCTCTTTGATCAGTGTATGATTCAGGCAGATGTAGCCATCTCTATAGGAATTTACCCATTGCCCCTGCCCGTAGACTGCCATCAAGAACATATTCAAGAGTGCTTTGCAACGCTCCGGACTAAAACTGCGATTCGATCGGTTTCCATTAGCGGAAACAGAGGATACTACTCTAAACGAGGAATATCCTGTACCGCTGAGCATCACGAGACAGTCGGATAGGCCGACCTTGCGGTCCACGGCATTGAGCAGCCGGGAGAGATTCAGATCCAAGCGCACATAGCTATCCTGCATCTCGGCTCCCATGTCATAGTCCACAGCGGAGGCAAACGGAGCTGCAGTATAACTCAGCGACAAGAGATTGGGTCGCGAAGCCAACTCATAGCCAGCATACTCGATGAAACTAATCGCAAGATCAGTCACATCGTCATTTACCAAAGCACTCTGCTTGTATAGCTCTACGCTCTCCCCTACCCTGTGGTTAAAGGATGCCTTCGCTGTGGCGTAGGGCAACAAACGGTAATCAATCTCCCGAAGACTCCTCCAAGCCTTTCCTCGAAAACGATTCCCGACAGACTCCCCCGTAGCGTTGGCTTTTTCCACAAACCAAGGCATCGGCCTGGTGTAGTAAGTCGTAGTAGCCCACTTCCCTCTATTGTTTTCTATCCAATAGGCAGCATCGGCCTCCAGGCCGGCCGACAAGATCGCAGCTTCAGCTGTCGGGGCAATGCTATAGACAGTGGCACGACCGGCGGAGGCTCGCTTGAGCTCATCACCTATCGTGCTCGACTGCAAGGCCATCGGAGAGTAACGCTCGGACGTGTAATTGCCAATAAAAGACCGATCCTCCAATACCGACCGATAACGCCCCGTCTCGTCATCATAAGCGACACGACTGCTTATCCCATGCACAGAGGGATAAACACCCGAATATATGTTTGCTATAGCTGTGGCAATGTCGATCGGATAAGTATTGAAATCAACCGAAGGATACACGGCTCCCTGCCTAAGTAGTCGCATCCACCCCTCATTGCTGTAAAGGGAACTGAAGCCCAACAAATGGTCGGTGCGAAGCTGATCGACATTGATACAAAGAATGAGGCGAGGAGCCTTCCCACGCAGAGGCGGGGCAGCAGCGGATGCCGACTGGACAACAATAGCCACCGAGAGCAGAGCAACTAACGAAGCGAAAAAATTGCGCGTGGCTAGACGATTACTCCGCTTCTCTCTCATCGGTTCCCGCTTTCCCATAGTTGATAGATGCACTCAAAGAGAAGCGCAAAAAGGATGCCAACAAAGGCTATATTGAATTGCTGCGGCAAAATCAGTACTGCACCCAAATATCCCAAGAGACCCAGCAACACGATAACATGATAAATGCGGATCACCTTCACAGCCCTCGGAAAGAAAAGGAGAGGGATACCTACCAGCATGTGGAAAGGGTGTAGAAAAAGCAAATTGGCATTGGGCGACATAGCCGGATGCAACGACACAAAAGAGAGAAAAGCAAGAGTAAGACCGATAAAGCCTGCTACAGACAAAGTCACAACGTTCAGCAGTCGGGCTGCCACTTTCCACCTCCTACGTCCGCTTCTACTTGCAAAGAAAAGAACCACCCCCGACAAAAACGCATACAAGAAAGTTACGATGGCTGGTTCATTGATAGGAGACTCACCCAGCTTGGCCAACTCCTCTTTTTCGTGAGTACTACGGTAGATAGAAACCTTTTTGACCAAGTTTCGGGTAGATCCATCGGGCATAAGCATTTGTGATTCGGGCAAAAGCTCTGCTATCCTGTGTGGCAAAAAAAGTTGCTCACGTGGAGTTGCCTCCCTGTCGGCCGGCGAAGCAACAGCCAGATCGGTACCGAAAACGAGCCACGGCATTGGTCGCTCGGCAGCATTGATCATCTCACGAAAAGTCATCGGATCCGCAGGTGGCAATTGCAGCTGTCCTCCGATGGCTCGTTCGATGACATCAACCGGACGAGTAGCGCAATTGTCATAAAAGAAATTATACCGATAAACCCTATTCTCAGGAAGCATATTCTCCTGCAAAAGGATCTCAAGACGGCTGATAGACGCATGATCCATATTCAACACGAGCTCCGTCACAGAGCTTCCCCTCTCCAGGTAATATGCCATGTAGTCGGAAGTAGAAGAAACCCCTATCATGTAGTCTGTTTGTCCGTAAACGAACTTGCGAACAAACCCGGGAGCCTCAAAATCAAACAGCCCCCAATTGTAAACGGAATCACTCCCTCGAGAAGTAGCATGGATACGAAGACCAGCATGCCCATACAGCGTATAAGGCTCCTCGATCACCGGGGAGGCCAATAAAAGGCTGACCTTTGGCAATGGGCTTTCCTCTACCTGCTGAGCACAGACAACGCCCTCCTTGCCAAAGATCCCCAAAAGGAGAAAGGCAATGAGGAAAGAGAGCCTACCTATCTGCATCTGAGCTACGTACTTGACTTTTTGCATTAGAGTAGAGCAAAGATAAGTCTTCTGCACCAGCTACCCAACACGAATGCCGCAACCTTCTGTTCGAAACACTCATGGGATACCATACAAATGCTATCCAATCACGGCCCTCCAAGGATCGAGGAGCACATGCTACGAGAACAAAAATTCTGACGCGTAAGAAGAAAAAAGCTGACCCGTCAGAGCAAAAATTGCGACGCGTGAAAATATTGAGTCCTTACTGAAGAAGCAAACTGAGCAGTTCGCACATGCCTTTGGAGATCTCACAAACAAGACAAACAGAGGTCCTTGCAAAAAGTATCGAAATGGAGGAAAAGCCACAACCCCTCCCCGGGCGAAACCCGGGTAAACAGGATTCTCCGCGTAAAACATTCAGCAACGAACCCCACTCCGAAAGTGCGGGAGATGTTATCCCAACAAACTGGGGCAACCAAGCAGATCCCTATACTTCAGAACTGAAAGTAGATAAACGGCTGTACCTCTGCACTCTTGACTTGGAAGACAACAAAAATGGCAACTAACAAATAGAGGGCCTGTAAAATGAATGGAGAGACCGTGATCGTACTCCGGATACGAGCGTCAAACCGGCGTGAGAGGAAGTGTCCCACATAGCCTAATAACATGATCAAAAACACATAGGGATAGCCCGAAACAAGCTGCAAGAAGACCTCAGGATGAAAATCGTATGCAATCTGCAAAAACATCTGCTCCACAATATCCATATTGGCCGCCCGAAAAGGTACCCAACTGAAAGCAACAAGATGAAAAGTCAGAATAATTCCCACAATTCTCCATACGGGCTTCATCTCGCATCCCTCAGCCTTTACCCTTGGGAAAAGATGCATGACGAACTTATGCACGGCCAAAGCCACCCCATGAATACCTCCCCACAATATAAATCTTAGGGCCGCCCCATGCCACAAACCGCCCAAAAGCATCGTGAGAATCAGATTGATGTAAGTGCGAAGCTTGCCTTTGCGATTTCCCCCTAGAGATATATAGAGATAGTCTTTAAGCCAAGAAGAAAGAGAGATATGCCATCTGCGCCAAAACTCCGTAATCGTGGCCGACTGGTAGGGAGCATCGAAGTTGATATTGAAACGAAATCCAAGAAGCAGTGCAATACCGATCGCCATATCCGAATAGCCAGAGAAATCACAATAAATCTGCAAAGTGTAGCCATAGACTCCCATCAAATTTTCCAATCCGCTGTAAAGCAACGGTTGATCGAAGATACGATCGACAAAATTGAGACTGATGTAGTCGCTAATGACGGCCTTTTTGATCAAACCCGAGATGATGAGAAAAAGAGCCTCCCCAAACTCAGAACGTGAGAGTAGAGGCCGCTTGTAAATTTGCGGAATGAAGTCGCGCGCCCGGACGATCGGGCCAGCCACCAATTGAGGAAAGAATGAGACATAAAAAAGATAGTCCACCCAACGACCAAGCGGACTTATTCGCCCTCGATAAATATCGATGATATAGCTCATTGTCTGAAAGGTGTAGAACGAAATCCCGACTGGAAGAAAAATATCCATCGGTGTGTACTCCAGTGCAACCAATTCCGCTACTCCACACCACTCTCCCACACTGTGCAGAATATTTACCGATCCATCGAAAAGGAAATTGAAGTACTTGAAATATGCCAGCACACCCAAATTGATTAGCATACTCAGAGTCACCCAAAACTTGCGCACCCTACCCGACTGACTTTTGGACATAGCCAAACCGATCAGAAAATCGCTCGTGGCTGCCCCTATGAGCAAGCCAACGTATAATCCACTACTCTTGTAATAGAAGAAGAGAGAGAAGAGGGTTACATACAAGATGCGTAGCAAGGTCGTCCGCCTTAGCATCATATAGATCAGGAGGAAGAACAGGAAGAGTACAAAAAATAGCCCTCCCGAAAAGATCATGGGCGACTGAGGTTGATAGCTAAGCAGCTCCCATACCTTGGAGAAGTCCAAAGAAGAAATATAGTCCATCAAAAAGAAAGCAAGTAGAGCGAGAATACAAAAGCAAAATCTCGGGATCAGAAGAGGGAGAAATGTACATAACGCTTGGGGTTCTGTCGAATATCCCTCATCAACATTTCTGCACTATTCACCAAACTGTCCACTCGTTGGTACAACTGGTCTTCCGTAAGCAATCGACCGGCCGTATTATCCTGTTTCCTCAATTGCTCGGTCGTAGCTTTCAGCTCTCCGGTCAAGTCGTTAAGATTAGACAGTACCTTATCGAGTTTCGCCATGTCCACTTTATTTATGCTTTCTGTTATCTCCTTGGCATTTGCAGCAGTGTGGCTCAAATTAGACATCATGGGATCAAAATCCCGCCTCACGATCTGGTTGATCTCGATCATCGACTTGTTGAGTTCCTTCGCACTCTGCTCCAAGCTCCTCAATATCGTACCAAACTCCGAACTGTTAGCCAAATTTGTGAGACTGGTAAGCAAAGAATCAGCCTTAGGCAACAGGTCTACAATTGCCGGCATAATCTTCGTATTAGCCATGGCCAAGAGGTCTCCCGTGCTTTGAGCTGCAGGTAAAAAGTCACCCGAGTTGAGGTATTCTCCTGACTTACGTCCAGCAGGACACAACAGGTGAATCTCGGCTCCGCTGAGAGCCGTTTGGTTAATCGTAGCTTGCGTCCCTCGCTCAAGCTTCATCTTGGAATCGATATCCAGCTCTACCTTGATCCCGTGTCCTTTCTCAAAGTCGAACTCGATATCCTTCACAATCCCGACTTTGTAACCATCAATCAGGACGGGAGAGGCGCGCTTGACATTGTGCACTTCCTCAAAGACAACGTAGTAAAGATTATCCCTCTTGAATAGGTTTATACCCTTCAAATAGTTTATCCCTATATATACAAGCAATAATGCAAGGAGGGCAAAAATGCCAATCCTTGTCTTCTGATTTAATTTTATGCCCATATCCTAATTCCTTTTTTCGCCCAACATCAATAGATGGCTTCCACTCGCCTACCATCTTTGTAGCGTACGATGAAAGCGTCCTTAAAGTGTTTGCGAACCTTTTTTCTCAGGTCTCGTGCCTTTGACATATTATCCACCGTTCCATAGACATAAGCATAGCGATCACCTACCTTCTCACAGCGCACAGCATATCCCTTGAACTGAGGATCCGTGGTCTTGACGTGAGATTTAGCCGAGATTAGCTGCACAGAATAAGTAGTACCCGTAGAGGAGTGAGTGGGAACCAACTCCTTCTCAGGTGGGGTGGTGCGCTGAGGCTCCTCCTTTGAACTATCAGCTGAAGCAACCTGCTGAGATATTTCGGCTTCGGGTACGACCTCCGCATCTACCGGCTCCCTCTCGCTCGATTCCTCCACTCGTACGACACTAGACCCTCCGGTCAAACGCTTGTAATACTTAGCAAAACCGCGCACTATCGCTCCGGCAAGTTGGCTACGCCCCGACTCAGTCCCCATGTAGTGAGCTTCCGCAGTGTTAGTGATAAATCCCACTTCCGTCAAAACACTTGGCATAGCCACATTACGCACAACAAGTAAGTCCCCCGGGCGAACACCACGATCTGACTTTCTACCGGCTTGACGATAAGCCTCCTGTATGTAGGTACCAAGCTCCACACTCTGGTCGTAATGCTTATTTTTGATCATGGAGAAAGCTATATAGCTCTCAGTCGAAGATGGGTCGAAACCATGATAAGTTTGTTGGTAGTCCTTCTCAAGAGTGATAGCTTGATTCTCTCGCATCACAACTCTCAAGTTGGTCTCATTGACCGCTGCATGCTTATCCTCCGATTTATCCGATCCCAAGACATAGGTTTCCGTCCCATAAACACCTTTATTCGGAGCGCTATTGACATGAATACTGATGAAGAGATCGGCCTTATTCCTATTTGCAAAAGTCGCCCGATCGTGCAGCTTGACGAAAACGTCCGTACTACGCGTATACAAAACCTTCACTCGTGGGTACTGACTCTTGATCCTCTCACCTACTTTGAGAGCTATGTCCAGCGTGATATCTTTTTCTTTCAAGCCATTTCCGCAAGTACCACCATCATGCCCTCCATGCCCGGCATCAATTACAACCACAAAGGATTTACTTTTGGCCGAGAGACGGCCCTCAAGCATCGAAGCAAGGAGCGGGCTGGACAGCCACAACAACACCCCCCACCCCAGGATAAGGGAAAAAAACGATTTGATGTACTTAAATGCGTGTAACATACCCCATGTATTCGTCTGTGCAAAAGTAGTGATTATACATTTGGTGCGCTACCTCCTTCACCCACGCCCCTATTTCTCATTGTCTTTTAGGTCCGATTCTGGGATCTGAATGGCAAATCGGGTATGCATCTGCTCAAAACGAGATAAACTCTCCTTCCCCCATTTCGACACCGATCGACGGACCTGCTCAACAGTTTTGGTCATACCGAGTTTCGTCTTGCTGTAAAACAGGTCTGCGTAGCAAACGATCTGCTCTTCTACACTTAGGGGATAGTATATACGATCGGGGGGGAAACGAAGTCCTCTGGAAGAAATCTCCTCTGGGTAAATACCGGTACCCGTATGCCTCTCGGCAACCAACGCATGGGGGAGCAAACCCTCTTGCCTTAAGATTTCGGCCCCTAAAATCCCGTGATAGACATAGTCTGCTGATCCATAACAATGGATCGAAGGGGCATAAGTTCTACAAATACCTATATCGTGAAGCATAGATGCCTGATAGACGAAATCAAGATCAACTTTTTCTCTCGATGCGTACATCCGAGCTATGCGACACGCACACTCAGCAACATCGGTACTGTGTTTCATCAAAACGTAGTACAAATCGCTCCCCTCTCGATAGTACTTATTGATGATCTCAATGGGGTTCATGAAACAGAGGACAAAGTGGTAAATAATAATGAAGGGGGCACTCACCACAGTCGCAGCGAGCCCCCCTTCGATTCAATATGCGATCGTCTTTACGACAACACAATCATTAGCACACGCCCTGAGCAACCATTGCCTTAGCCACCTTCATGAAGCCTGCAATGTTGGCCCCCTTCACGTAGTCGATATAATCGCCCTGCTTGCCATAAGCAACGCACTGCTCGTGAATATCATTCATGATCTGGTGCAACCACTTGTCTACTTCTTCGTTGCTCCAAGAGAGGTGCATTGCGTTTTGGGTCATTTCGAGACCTGAGCAAGACACACCACCAGCGTTCACGGCCTTACCTGGAGCAAAGAGCATCTTCTGAGCCACATAATATTCGCTTGCCTCAGCTGTACAACCCATATTGGATGTCTCAGCTACCAAAATAACTCCATTCTTGTGAAGCATCTTAGCGTCTTCGAGGTTCATCTCGTTCTGAGTAGCACAAGGCATTGCGAAATCCACTTTCTGCTCCCAAGGCTTCTTGCCAGCGAAGAACTTCGCGTTGGGGAACTTCTTCACATAGTCTGCCACTACATCGTTACCGCTATTACGCAGGTCGATCATAGCATCAAACTTCTCTTGCGTGTTGATTCCATCCGGGTCATATACATATCCATCCGGACCAGAGATCGTAACGACCTTCATACCGAGCTCGGTTGCCTTTTGAGCCACACCCCAAGCTACATTACCAAAGCCAGAGATAGCCAGAGTCTTACCCTTGTAGTCTACGTTGTTCTCCTTGCACATGTTTTGTACGAAGTACACAGCACCGAAGCCCGTTGATTCGGGGCGCAGACGAGAGCCTCCGAACTCGAAGCCCTTACCCGTCATCGTTCCAGTGCATTCACGAGCAAGTTTCTTATACATACCGTACATATATGCTACTTCACGGCCACCTACACCTATGTCACCGGCAGGCACATCAGTGTCAGGACCAATGTTTTGCCAAAGCTCGGTCATGAAACTCTGACAGAAACGCATGATCTCTGCTTCGCTGCGACCTTTGGGAGCGAAGTCCGAGCCACCTTTGCCACCGCCCATCGGGAGTGTCGTAAGTGCGTTTTTGAAGGTCTGCTCGAAGCCGAGGAACTTCAGAATAGAAAGGTTCACGGACGGATGAAAGCGCAGACCACCCTTGTACGGGCCAATGGCATTGTTGAACTGCACACGATAACCGATATTTACATGTACTTTACCGGCATCGTCCACCCAAGGCACACGGAATGTGAAGATGCGATCCGGCTCTACGATACGCTCGATGATTGCATTCTTCTCAAACTCAGGGTGCTGGTTGTACACATCCTCTACAGAGAGAAGGACTTCGCGCACAGCTTGCAGGAATTCGCTCTCGCCCGGGTGCTTGGCTTCAAGCTGGGCCATGATTTCACTAGTTTTCATAATAGAAATACTGTTTTGAATTAGGAATAATCACTCCGGCAAAGGTAGAGTATTGCGTTGCAATAAACAAAACATTCTTGGCAAAAGCATATAGATTTTATCGCACTGTGACACCACATTCTGCGCAAGTCACTTGTAGATATCATTACTTCATCATACCTTTGTGCGCGATTTATCGATCTACCTCCGTTGTTGCGGGCGTAGCATTTATGTTTAATCCCCAAAAGGACAAGAGAATGTATCTCGACAAAGAAAAGAAACAAGAGCTCTTCGGCCAGTATGGCAAGGGTACTACGGACACTGGTAGTCCCGAAAGCCAGATCGCCCTTTTCACTTTCCGTATCAAGCACTTGACTGAGCACCTTCGTGCCAACAAGAAAGACTTTGCAACGGAGCGCGCACTGAAGCGTTTGGTTGGCCGCCGTCGCCAACTACTCGACTACTTGACACGTAAGGACATCGAGCGCTACCGCACAATCATCAAGGAGCTTGGCATTCGTCGCTAAGCAGTTTGCCTGAGGCTTTCATCCGGAAGCCTCAAGCCTGATACTATAGCAGGTGTACCATTTGGTGGTGCACCTGTTTTTTTATCCTCCGGACACATACCACCTCACCAGAAGGGGCAAATACAAATTCGACAAAAAATCTGTGCAAATCCGACGCGTGAGAACAAAAACTCGGACGCGTCGGAGAATCAGCTCTGACCCGTCGCAATGAAAACTTCGTCCCATAAGAGTGCAACGGCCTGGAGGAAAACTATCCAAATCAAAAACTTCAAGGAAAATAAAAGGACAGAAAGAGGCAATTTACCAAATAGGTTGAGAGTCTCTCGCCAAGGTAAGAGAAGAACAATTACAACGAGAGAGGCAAAGAGTTTCGAAACAATATGTCAAAGTATCTATCATATGAGCCATCTCCATGGCTTGTAAAAAAGGAATATCGATTTATCGTTTGGGATTTGATTATTTCAAATATCAATCATATATTTGCCAACGGACATTGTTTAGGCGTCTAATTGAAACCTAAACGAAGCACAAAGCAAACACAATGACATAACATCAAAATCTCACAGCTAAAACACCAAGAACAATGGACATTAACAAGTATCCTGCCGAGCCTTTTCGTATCAAGAGTGTAGAACCGGTCAAGATGAGTAGTCGCGAGGAACGCGAACGAATGATCAAAGAAGCCGGATACAATACTTTCCTACTAAACTCCGAGGATGTGTACATCGACTTGCTGACCGATAGCGGCACCAATGCTATGAGTGACCGTCAATGGGGTGGCATCATGCAGGGAGACGAGGCGTATGCAGGGAGTCGTAACTGGAAACATCTGGAGGCTACCGTGCAGGAACTTTTTGGGTTCAAGCATATTGTGCCGACCCACCAAGGGCGTGGCGCAGAGAATCTACTGAGCAGAATTGCTATCAAGCCAGGGCAGTTCGTCCCCGGGAATATGTACTTTACCACGACACGCTATCATCAGGAAAACAATGGTGGCATATTTGTAGACATCATCCGAGACGAAGCTCACGATGCAGGGCTTAAAATCCCGTTCAAGGGGGATATATGCCTCAATAAATTGGAAACTTTAATCAAGGAAAAGGGGGCTGAAAACATCGCCTATGTCTGTCTGGCCGTGACGGTGAACCTCGCTGGTGGACAGCCAGTGTCAATGAAAAACATGCGTGCTGTGCGCGAGTTGACAGCCAGGCACGGTATCAAAGTTTTCTTCGATGCAACTCGCTGTGTAGAGAATGCCTACTTCATCAAAGAGCAGGAGGAGGGATTTGCCGACAAGTCAATACAAGAGATCGTACACGAAATGTTTAGCTATGCAGACGGCTGCACGATGAGTGGGAAAAAGGATTGCCTCGTTAATATCGGTGGCTTCCTCTGTATGAACGACGAGGAGCTATTCCAAGCAGCAAAAGAGCTGGTTGTAGTCTATGAGGGGATGCCCTCTTATGGAGGCATGGCAGGGCGAGACATGGAAGCGATGGCCATTGGTCTTCGCGAGTCGATGCAATACGAGTATATCCGCCATCGTGTGTTGCAAGTACGCTACTTGGGCGAGAGACTGCTCGAGGCCGGGATCCCCATCATTGAGCCGGTGGGAGGACATGCTGTATTCTTGGATGCAAGACGCTTCTGTCCACATTTGACGCAAGATCAATTCCCCGCCCAAAGTTTGGCTGCAAACCTCTTCCTCGAAGGTGGTGTCCGCTCGATGGAGCGTGGGATTGTATCGGCTGGTAGAGATAGCAAGACAGGGAAAAACCACGCGCCTAAGCTTGAGACTGTGCGTCTAACGATCCCTCGTCGTGTCTACACCTACAAGCATATGGACTTGGTGGCCGAATCGGTGATCAATCTCTACAAGCACAAGGAAGATATCAAGGGGTTACGCTTTGTCTATGAACCCAAGCAGCTCCGATTCTTCACCGCTCGCTTTGAAGAAATAGACTGAAAAGGGGCGGGGTGCACCCGCTCTCTCCAGTATGTGATTTCATTTTTTCTATAATGTTGTTGGGGGCCGACTAACCTCGTGAGAGGTCAGGTCGGCCTTTTTTATGCAGAGTGCAACCGCTCGTCTCCGTTCTCGTCTCTCTTTCCTCAAAGCTATAGCATCGCGGTTTTCGTCAACTCAACATCAAGCGATTCACCCGAAACCCTCACCTCGCTCTCATCCAGTATTTTCAGATGTAGGAAAAAATGCTACATCTCCTACAGCTACCCCTGCTACAATACAGTCTACGAATTGACCCACACTCCCTCTCTACACGACAAACGCGAAGAGGGCGAGGTGCAGACCTTAGCCGCATCTCGCCCCCTTCCTTCAAGAAGAGACCGGGGCCTCCCCAAGTTCTACCTACATCAAATGTAGTAGTTTGCCGATTCGGGATCGATATCCATCAAATTGTTCCACGCGTCATTGACCTGATCGAATGACATCCCGAATGTTTCGGCGATGTCCCGCACATAACGCTCCTCATCAGAATCCGACCAAGGGTGATTGGTGATGATTCTTGCCGGCACACTAATATCGAAGACCGGTGAAGCCTTCTTGTGAGCATCGGCATCAAAGGCCGAATAGGGATTCCCTCCATTGGCTTTCTCCTCTGCACTCTTGAACCTCATGAACCAAAGGTTGAGATCAAACGAAATATACTCACCGAGGATCCCTCCACCCTTGTTTTCCTTTGTAGGCTTGGCGGCCAGCGCAATATCACAGAAGTATCCCTTGAAACCAACATTGCTCTTGGTGAGAACCACATCATTGGAGTTGCGTTGCAACATCTTATCTTCCGGATCGGTGTCTCTGTAGACGAAAGGAGCCAGCACTTGGGCAGCAGGCATGTTTTTCACTGCAGATGTTTTGAGATCCTTCACATTGCTTACTGTCACGAACATCTGGCAAAGTTTGGCCTCTTCCGAAGTAAGATACTTGCTGTTGAGACGCACACCTTTGTCATCGAAGATGGAGACAATCACAGACCAGGCACTCCCTCCAGTGATATTGAAAATCTTTTCTCCCGCAGAGTGTACGTATTTGTCACCCTGACGCACAAGCGTCATCCGTTGGATCTTTCTCAGTGGGAATTCGGAAGAGAAGGGATTACCATGAAATAGCGACCCATGCATGTGCCCCTCGGCCATTTCTACAATGACCTTCGCTGGGTAATCCGCTGCATTGGGGTTGGGTTCTGGCTGAGGATCCGGCTGGGGATTGGGGTTCGGGTCAGGATTAGGATTGGGAGTTGGAGGAGTTGGTTCAGGAGGAACAACGGGAACCTCGGGCGTCTTCTTTGGTTCGTCACCCCCACAGCTTGTGACTCCTACCGATACGGCCGACAGCAACATGCCTATGGCCAAAATTTTGATCAGAGCTTTCATTGTAATTGGTGTTTGTTGTTAGTGATTTATTTTGATATTCACGCGAATATCGATGTCTGTGACCCCCATCAATCGACGTGACGGGCTATCAAACTTATAGGGGACACCCTCATCATTCAATTTTGAAGCGGGAGGAGTTACGTGTGCCAAAGTGACACGCTCAACAATTTGTTCGAGAGAGACATCCGGTTTGATGTAGAAATAGCCCAAGAAGCCAACCGGCAAGTCCAACAACTTACCACTATCGTCGGTATCACCATACTTGTAATCAATCAACTTCTTGTTCTGGGTCATGTATCGGCCTTCATCCTCGTTATAACTCTCGTATGTACGGAAGAAAAACTGGTGCATCTTCTGCTGCTCTGGGGTTAGGAACTGAGAGTTAATCAACTGCCCTGTCGCATTATAGAAATTGACCCGAAGACGATACCATTTGCCCTTAGACAAGCTAACTCCTCCCGTTGTCACAAATTTATTTTCCTCATTGTACTTACCAACGAAGACTAAATCCTGAGCAGCAGCGTCTGCCTCGAAACCTGCAACGAGATAGGCCTTTGAAGTAATTGATTCCTGGGACAGATTTCCTGCCGTGAAGATCATCTCAATTTTTGCCGGCTCACCGTGCCCCTTGTTCAAGGCTTGATTGATAGGCTCAGGAGCCTTGCCACAACTCGAAGCGAGGAATAGCAGTAGGAGCGATGCTAATAGATTTATATTTTTCATATCCTTTCCTTTTTTGTTTCTAGGGGTATTTGCCATCAAAACTCATATCTCAGACGCAACTGCAAGTCTCGACCCTTCTCATGGGCGTAATAGCGGAAGCGGTTCGTATACTCCTTGTACAACTGATTAAGTAGGTTCTCCGCTGCAAGGCTGAGTTCAATGCGTTGTCCTTCACCTATGCGGAATTCAGAAGAGACATTCAGGCCAAGCAAATGGTAAGCATCTGGCGTCACATCCACGAAGTCGATCGAAGGATCGAAGAGTCGTTGCTTAGTCACATACTGGTGCGTTGCAGCAAAGCCCAGTTTGCTGAGACCTTTTCGGTTGTAGCTCTTGCTCCATTCCAGTTTCTGTGTATAGCGATCCGATGGGATATAGGGCAAAAATTTCGTTGTAGCAGACTTGGATCGATTTTCAGCACGGATCCATTCGCCCTGCAATATGTAGCTCAAGTTCTCTACTGGTGGACGAAGTGTCAAGACCACATCTCCACCATAGAAAAGGGCGGGGTTCTGTCGATAACGGAAAATGGGGAAAACACCATTGATCAGCTGTTGTGTCTCGGGCTTGCCGTTAATACGTGAAGGCTGCGCGTAGATGTAGTTGTTGATCCACTGCACAAAGCCGGTCGCATTGAAAGAGACATAGGTACTATTGAGTTGCAACTCATTGCTCCATTTGAGTCCTTGCTCAGGCTTCAAGTCCTTGTCACCAAGCTCGAAAGTTCCGGCTCCGTGATGTAAACCACTGCTATACAACTCACTCACCTCGGGTGCACGCCAAGCCAAACCGAGGTTGGAGTGGAGGCGAATAAGGTTGTTAGGAGCATACATAGCAGAAATGGAGAACGTTGGGCTATTGTACTGTTTTGCTTTTCCTTCAACCACGCTACCGTAGCGTTTACCTACGTTATTGTAACCATCCGCATGTAGGTATTTGTAGTCATAGCGCGCACCAGCCTCTACCTCGAAAGTTGGCTGAACATATTTAGTAATCAACCATGCACCCACATTCTCAGCGAGGAAATTCGGCACAATAGGAACAAAATGCGTGCTATCCTCGCTCACATTCAGCTGGTAAGAAGCGGAGCTACCTACAACGAAACGCAGAGGCTTGCGCTTGCTGCTCTCCCAACCCAACTGGAGCGAGTGGGTATCCAACTGGAGGCCTAATACCGGACGGTTGTTATAGTCCCCCTTACGGATCTCATATTCCTCACGAATATCTTTTTGGTAGTCGTACTGCACCTTCAGGCGGCTATCATTATCAAACAGCCATTTGCCATCGATGCGACCAATATAATGCGCCACCTGTTGCTTGGGGTTAACGATCTTGAAGTCGCGCTCGAAATAACGATCCGGTCGGCCGGTCTCAAATCGGTTGTACAAGTCTTCCAAGTTCCCGATATGGGAGCCAAAGAAAACCCCAAGGTTGGTGTAGTAGTAGCTACCGAAAGCCGAGACTTCAACCTTGTCGGTCTTCATACCGGCAGCCAAGGCAGCACTCAGCTCACGCGACCCCGTATTGTTCAGTACATACGATGACTTCGGATATTTACTCGGGGCCTTGTTGTAGTCAGCGGCCTTCATATGCGTTCCGCCAGTTTCATAGTCGCCACCGTAGCTACCACCCAACTGGGTACGCCAGCGGAAGTTGGGTAAGAAAGAAGCTCCACCCATCAAGTCCACATTCATTCCGCCCAAAGTAGGATTCGTTGTGCCGCGCGTAGCAACGCTACCGCTGAACTTATTCTCACGAGGGAGAGAAGCTGAGTTTAGGAGGATCACACCACCTATAGCTCCAGCACCATAACGGATTGATTCGGCTCCCTTGATAACCTCCAATTCGGTAGCCGAAGAAGCATCCACCTCGGGGGCATGGTCGGCACCCCACTGCTGACCTTCTTGGCGCACGCCATTGTTGATCAGCAAAATGCGACTGCTATGCATCCCCTGGATCACCGGCTTCATGATGGTGGCTCCGGAGCTGATAGAACTCAAGCCCGGGAGTTGTGAAAGGACTGTCGCCAAGTTCTTGCCGGAGCTTTCTTTCAGTCGAGCTTGTGATACCTGCACAGCGATTGATGTCGCCACCGTGCGAGGCTTATTGGCTATCACTGTCACATCTTGCAGTGACTCCACTTGCTCGACCAACTCAATCAGCACCTCTTTGGCGTTGGCTTCCGATCGATTCATCGACCTCTCGTAGGGCTTGTACCCAACCATCTGGACAGCCAACTTAGCCGACCCGCCTGACGCTGGAAATGTGAACGTCGCCCTTCCATTGATGTTCGTCACCTGATAATCCTTGTTCAAGGATACCACGGCTCCCGGCAGGCTCTCCCTACTCTTAGCATCTACAACCAGAACGACGAAGCTCCGGTCAGACCGCGTCTGAGAGACCATCGGCAAACTCATTAGCATGCTTGCAAGCAACAGCAGCACACCGATACCTCCTTTAATCTTCATTACTGAATGCGATAAATTTACTATTATGTTGTTGTTTGAATGCACAAACACGGCAGACACACCCGGGCAACAGTCTCTCAACCCAGGTGAATCGTCCACGATCCGGTGGCAAATATAAATAATATGTTTGTCTAACAAAAACGCGGTATATCACGTAGAGACTTAGGATAAATCCGACTTCAAAAACAGCTACTCGAGAATACGGAAAAGCCCTCTACCCCTACCGAGAAAAACAAGGTCGTACTCTCACAGAATAGCCGGCACTCCTCTGCCCTCTCGCTCCTAATTGAGATCTCGCTTTGTCTGCTCCTTGATGAAGAGGCAATGATCGAGGAGGTGACTAAATTCCTCCGTAGAGATTCACAAACAGGGAGTACGACCCAACAAAAATTCCGACGTGTCACAGCTCTCTCTCCGACGCGTCGGAACTTTTGCTCTGACGGGAAAGAAAAACGAACCGATGGAGAGGGAAGTCGGGAAGGATCAATCCTCCGTATCACTCAGCCTCTGCTTGACCGATAAAAGCAATGCAAAAACAGCCTTGGCTACGCAATAACAGGGCAAAAAGTCTTTGATCGAGAGTTTCGTAGTGAGTGCTTATTGATTAGATTTGCACTCTCATGAAAACAACAGAAATCTCCATATCCGACTACACATACGAGTTGCCCGACAAACGAATTGCCAAATACCCTCTGACCGAGCGGTCGTCTTCCAAACTCCTCTACTACAATGCGGGCAAGATGAGCGACCATCGATTTGCGGATTTGCCGAGCCTCCTGCCAAAAGACGCAATTCTTTTCCGAAACAATACACGAGTGATCCGTGCACGGTTGCTCTTTCGCAAAGGTAGAGACGGTGCTCGTATCGAGGTCTTCTGTCTGGAGCCACACAGGCCATCAAGCTACGATACCAACCTCGGCTGCACCGGCCACTGTAGCTGGATCTGCATGATCGGCAATGCCAAGAAATGGCGAGGCGATCTGTGTCTGGAACGAGAGCTGCAACCGTCGGAAGGGAAGCCTTTTACCCTCCGAGCCAAACGCAGCGGAGAGAAGCTGGGAGAAGGCGAGATCGTTCACTTCGAATGGGATCGACCAGATGTATGCTTCGGTGATGTATTGGAGCTGAGTGGTATCCTCCCTATCCCACCCTACCTGCATCGCGAGACAGAAGAGCGAGATTTGCAGACCTACCAAACTGTCTATGCACAGTCCAAAGGTTCGGTAGCAGCCCCCACAGCAGGGCTACACTTTACACCCGACATTTTCGACAAACTGAGTAAACAATCTATTCCAATCTGTGATCTCACGCTGCACGTAGGTGCCGGCACGTTTCGGCCGGTAAAGACGGAACAGATAGGTAACCACCATATGCACCAAGAGTTGGTAGTCGTCGCACGCACCTCGATAGCCCTTTTGGCCACAAGTGACAGACAACCGATTGCAGTGGGTACGACATCCGTACGCTCACTGGAAAGCCTATACCACTTGGCTGTCTCCCTCATGGAAAATCCGAGGATCGCACCGGCCGAACTCCTAGTTGAGCAATGGACACCTTATCTGACGACGTCGAATTTTCCTTCGCGCAAAGGAGCTTTCATGACTCTCCTACAATACATGGACAAGCATGGCCTCGATCAGCTTGTATTCCCTACACAAATTCTCATCGCTCCCGGCTATCGCTATCGCGTGGTACGCGGTATCGTCACCAATTTTCATCAGCCTCAGTCCACACTTATTCTCCTTGTGGCAGCATTTGTCGGGGAGGATTGGCGCAAAATATATTCACATGCCTTGGAGAACGGCTATCGCTTTTTGAGCTATGGGGACAGCTCACTTCTGCTACCCGTGACCGAAGACTCAACCAATTGACCCAGCATACCACACTCGACACAGCACCCTATGAAGATCATTGCCGTTGCATCCAATTACAGCGAACACATCACCGAGATGAGTGCTAGAGCTTGTCTCGATCCTTCTCATCCGGATTCTCCGATATTTTTTCTCAAAGGTGATGCCATACACCGTCTGGGATATCCATTTTTCTACCCCGACCTATCCAATGAAATCGAGTACGAAACCGAGATCGTAGTACGCATAGATCGCATAGGCAAATACATAGACGAACGATTTGCCCATCGGTACTACAGTGAACTCACAGTGGGACTAGACCTCACGGCAAGGGATCTGCAGCGCAAAGCCAAGGCTTTGGGCAGACCTTGGACTGTCGCTAAAGCATTCGAGGATTCGGCTGTGGTAGGAAAATTCTTCCCAAAAGATGAGTTGGGCGATATTCTAAATCTGGACTTTTCATTGGAGATAGACGGTCATTGTGTACAGCAGGGCAATACCAAGGATATGCTCTTCTCTATCGACCAGCTGATAGCAGCGGCAAGTCGTATCTTCCCCTTGAGAATGGGAGATCTGATCTACTGTGGCACGCCAGCAGGGGTTGGACCGATTTCAATCGGGCAAACGCTGGTCGGCTATGTGGGAGGCAATAAAGCCTTTGAAATGAACGTTAAGTAGCCATTGGAGCAGACTCTATCTGCACCAACGATCAGGATATAATACGATGAAGAAACATAGCAATACTCTGCAAGTACTCATACTGCGCTCAGTCGTCTTAACATTGAGCATTGTGTGGCCATTCTACACAGCCCATTCACAGTCTTTCCCGGCCCCAGTCCTGTCGGAGGGTCCACACTACGTAGAGCAGTCGATCATGCAGTCCGGTCATTGGGTCAAAGTACGCATCCCCGAGAGCGGAGTCTATAAGATCACAGACGACGAGCTGCACAAAGCCGGCTTCAGTCACCCCGAGCGAGTAGGTGTGTATGGCTACGGTGGGGCAATGCTCCCCGAAGACCTCAGGCGAATAACGAGTACAGATGTGCCAGCCTTGCCATCCCTACGCGAAGGGAATGCCATCTACTTCTATGCATCAGGCACAACGACCTGGTATTACAATGCCTCTTCGAATCGCTTTGAGCACACCACCAATGTCTATGCAACGGAGGGGTACTGTCTGCTGTCGGATGCGGTTGAGCCCCTGCGAGTAGAGATGAAAAAGGGCTATACCACAGCCGAGATTGAAGAACGGAGTACCACCGCAGTACTCCTGCACGAAGAAGACAAAATCTCTTTGGCTTACTCCGGACGAAAACTCTGGGGCGAGCCTTTCTTATTTCGCTCCGACTATCGAATTGAAGAGACTCTCCCTCCTCACGCAAACGGAACCGTTGAGGCTAAATTGCGCTACGCAAGTCGCCGATCTACGGAGGGAACGATGACGCTCAGTATCAACGGGAACAAACTGATCGAAGACAGGCTCCCACGCATCAATCCTGATTCGGAGCAATTCGGATCCTACATTCGCGGCTATGATTGCATTGCCTACAGCAACACAAGTGTGCAACCCACTTCTGATAAACTGTGGATCGAACTACGCTACTCGCAGAATGCTCAAAAAGTCTATCTCGACTACTATGAACTGAATATCGCTGCCCAACTGAGACTAACGAAAGGCTGGCAGCTGGCTATGTATCAAAAGCCACGAGATGAAACAAAAGGGAAAGTAGTGAAGTATATCATCGAAGGGGCCGATGCCGAAACAAGGGTCTTCGCTACCTCCGAAATCGGGTCGGTGGCCCTGTGTCCTACTGAAGCGCAAACCGATGGCTATGCTTTCACAGATAAGGCTCCCGATCAAAGAGGGGCTTCCTACCTCGCATTTCGCCTCTCCGATGCAAAAAAGGCCGAAATCATAGGCTCCATACCCAATCAAGACCTCCGTGCTCAGCAGTGGCCCGATCTACTGATCATCACCCCTGAGGGCCTGAAGCCAGAAGCAGAGCGTTTGGCCGAGTATCACCGGTCTGCCGATAAAATGCGAGTGGTGATAGCAACGGACGAACAAGTCTACAACGAGTTCACGGGTGGTACACCCGATGCCACCGCATACCGCTTGCTGGCGAAAACATATTACGATCAATACCTACGAAAAGAGTCGGAGCTGAGAGGTCCTTGCCCGATGCAACTACTGCTATTTGGCGATGGCAGCTACGACAACCGAATGATCACCTCCGAGTGGAAACTGTACAAAGGCAAGGGGTACAACTTTTTGCTAACCTATCAAAGTGAGAACTCGCTCGACGTCGAGTCCTACACAGCTGATGACTACTTCACAGCCCTGAACGCCTCCACCTCCGACCGGGCATTGGGTGCACAGAAAAGCCTCATCGGAGTAGGACGAATCGCAGTACGGACACCACAGGAAGCCCACACCGTTGTATCCAAGACTATCCGCTACGCAGAAGATCGCAACATCGGTGACTGGAAAAACAAGGCCATTTTTGTCGCTGACAATCAAGACGGCTTCACACACCTCTCCCAAAGCGACGGGGTCACAAAGGTGCTGGAAAACGTCAATCCCGCTATGATGGTCGACCGAGTCTTGCTCGATATGTACAAGCTCGTCTCCATAAATGGAAAGACAACCTCGCCCGATGCTATTCGTAAGCTACACGAAGCCCTCAACAAAGGCGCTCTCCTGATCAACTACAATGGTCACGGAGGGCCACAAGGTTGGACAGACGAGCAACTCCTGACTCTGCCAATGATCAAAAACTTCAGATACAACCGTCTCCCTATTTGGATCACCTCAACCTGCGATTTCGCAAACTTCGACCATTTCTCCACTTCGGCCGGAGAAGAAGTCCTACTTAACGAACAGAGTGGAGCTCCTGCCCTTATCACAACAACTCGTGTAGTACTTGACCAACCCAATTACAATCTTAACCGCTCTCTGATCAAAAAACTATTTGAGCGGACACCCAATAAACGAGGCTACCGACTCGGGAGTGTATTGTCTGAAGCCAAAACTCCTACAGAGGGGGGCTACATCAGCAAGTCCGACACGGTCAACAAACTCAGCTTTTTTGTACTCGGCGATCCTGCCCTCAGTCTGAGGTTGCCAACACACAAGATCCGAGTAAAAACAATTAACGGAGCAGAAACAAGTGGTCGCATCCCCCTCAAAGCTCTGCAGCCAGTCGTTATGGAAGGGGACGTCATCGATTTAGACACCGATGAGATCGATGAGCAGTTCAATGGGCAGCTGTATGTATCGGTCTTCGATAGCAAGCAAGAGCTTACCACTTTCCCTGACAACAAGGGGCGTACAAGCAGTATCCACGATTACCCGAGCATCATCTACGCAGGACTAGCCAACGTATCGGCGGGTCGCTTTCAGTGTCGCTTTATAGTCCCTAAAGACCTTATCTATACAGGGACAGAAGGGCGAGCCAACTTCTATTCGTATGATAGCGAACGAGGACTTGAAGCAACGGGCTACGATAAATCTTTCTATATCGAACACGGACTAGGCCAAGAGGAGATGGATAGTACGCCTCCCACAGTGGAGCGTTGCTTTTTAGGTTCGGAAGCTTTCAAAAATGGAGGGAAGGTCAATGAGACACCTCTCTTTGTGGCCCAACTTTTTGACCAGAGTGGTATCAACTACTCCGGATTGGGCACAGGACACGATATTACACTCAGCATAGAGGGGGCGACAACGGCCATCTACAACCTGAATGCCTACTTCACACCCTCATCTTTGGAGGCGGGAAAAGGACAAGTGGCTTTTACCCTTCCATCATTAAACCCGGGAGATCACAAAGCCACTTTCACTGTATGGGATATTTTCAACAATGTGTCTACATACCAATTCGACTTCCGTGTAGTAACCGGTATCGCCCCGCTGGGCGTGACTGCCACAGTGCACCCCAATCCCGTGCGAACGGATAACATCACCGTTTCTGTTCAAAGCAACCAACCAGCGGTCGAAATGTCTTGCTACATAGAGCTATACGACTTTACCGGTCGTCGAGTGATGCAATCTCCAAAGACAAGTATAAGTAGCTCGCTGACTGCCCCTGCAACCTTATCTGTCCATCTGGACGATAGCCTCAGCGATGGCCTGTATCTGTACAAGGTCTATGTGGGACATAGGAGTGAGGAGATGAGTTCAGCAACCGGCAAACTCGTGCTGCAACGACAATAAAGCGTACTTTTGTGCGTTCGATGCTTAGCTGAATCGGTAACCAATAAAGAGGCCTCGACTCATGCGTCCAACGAATGAAAACGAACACGAATAAGCTATTTTGATGATGAATAAAAAGTTCTTTTCCAAGCACTCGATCCTCGCCCTATTCCTTACCATCATTTCTGTAGGGACCACAGGGGCGCAAAACCTGCGTACAGTACACACTGCTGTTCCCTCCCTGCAAATATCTCCCGATGCCAAGGCTTCCGGGATGGGCGATCAGGGGACATCCACAACCCCCGACCCTTATTCACAGTTTTGGAACCTCTCCAAGTACTCTTTCATGCAAAGCAAAGCCGGTGTCGCTCTCTCGTACACACCATGGCTCTCCAAGTTAGTAAACGATATTGCTTTGGTACAAGCTGTGGGCTACTACATGCCCGGAGAAGGGGCCAATCAGGCCATTAGTGCATCTCTGCGGTACTTCACGATGGGCAAGATGACTACATTCGACAATATGGGGGCGTCTCTCGGAGAAGCTCATCCCAATGAATTTGCCGTGGACTTGGGTTATTCGCGTCGCCTATCTGAGAATTTCTCTCTCGGGGTTGCACTCCGGTATATCCACTCCGATAGAAGTCTCAACGATGGGGCAAGCAAGGGGAATGCATTCGCAGCAGATGTAGCTGGATTTTTGCACCAATTCGTGATGCTCGGCGATGCGGAAGCTCTGTACACATTTGGCTTCAACGTCAGAAATATCGGTACCAAAATTACTTTCGGAGACAACTCTCGTTCCAACTTCATCCCCACTGCACTCAACTTGGGTACAGGGCTGCTCTATCCCTTGGACGAGTACAACTCAATCGGATTCAACGTAGAAGCCTCCAAATTGCTCGTTCCCACGCCCCCTCATCGCAGTGATATGACAGACGAGGAGTACCAAAGGGCAAGAAACGACTACCTGAACACCAGCTCAATAGCAGGTATCTTCAAGAGTTTTGCGGACGCCAAGGGGGGCTTGAAAGAGGAATTCCAAGAAATCAACTGGTCTGTAGGTGCAGAGTACAGTTATGACAACCGGTTCTTCGTTAGGGCCGGCTATCACTATCAACATCCGGACAAAGGGAATCTGTCCTACTTCACAGCGGGTGCTGGGTTCAAGATGAATGTTTTCCGCGTGGATGCCTCCTATCTGGTTTCGACCGTGCAAAACAATCCCCTCGACCAGACGCTTCGCTTCACGTTGGCTTTCGACATGGACGGTATCAGCAACCTGCTGAAATAAATTGGAGAAACGACAGCTCATGCAATCTCCATCCCTTCCCTTTCGCGTAGGCTACGGATACGATGTGCACCGCCTGAAACCTGACATTCCTTTGTGGCTTGGTGGCATAGAAGTGCCACACAGCCATGGTCTTGAGGGCCATAGCGATGCCGACGTCCTTATTCACGCAATCTGCGATGCCCTCTTGGGGGCATCTGCATTGGGGGACATCGGTACGCATTTCCCTCCATCAGACCCAGACTACAAAGGGATTGACAGCAAAATCCTACTGGCTAAAGTACTTGACCTACTCCATGCGAAGGGCTACCTCGTCGGGAATGTAGATGCTACCATCTCGGCGCAATGCCCTAAACTAAGCCCCTATATCCCGAAGATGCGACAGGTTTTGGCAGAAATACTGTCTGTCGATCTTTCAGCCGTCTCGATCAAAGCGACCACAACCGAAGAACTCGGATTTGAGGGGAGACAAGAGGGAATATCTGCCGCAGCGGTTGTACTGCTCACCCACACTTAGCACAAACTTAGCCATGCAGCCCACCTACCCCCCTCTCTCTATCCTTATACCAATTTATCGCTACGACTGCGAAAAACTACTAAAAGCTCTGATCTCACAGGCCGAAGCCCTCTCGCTCCAATACGAGATCGTACTCGGCAATGATTGCTCCGGGGCTGAATGGGAAACCCTATACACATCGTACTCCTCTCTCTCCTCACACATTCGCGTCTATCATTCATTGGAAAATCTGGGTGCGGGCCGCATGCGCAACCGTCTTGTAGAGCAGGCTCGCTATGACTACCTGCTGATGCTCGACTCGGATGTCCTGCCCTCCATTCCTAACTTCCTATCCACCTACCTATCCCATGCCGATCCAGAGACCGTTGTCGTAGGAGGTTTTATGTACAGTCGTGATGATCTATCCGAGAGTCGGCTGCTACGCTACTACTATGGTTGTTTGGTAGAATCCAAACCTGCAGAGGAGAGAAATACAGACCCATACCGGTCGTTCATAGCAATGTCCGTGCTCGCCCCCTTATCAGTCATGCAACTTGTGGCTTATCCACAGGAAATGGGCATGGGCTACGAGGATGCTCGCTTTGGCTTTAGCCTCAAACAAGCACGAATCAAAGTTCATCACATCCATTGTCCCGTGACGCACAGTCTCAAAGAGACAAGCATGGAGTTTCTATCCACGACCCGACGTTACATAAGGAATCTGCACAAGCATCAAAATATCCTGAGGCCATGTGGCATCAAATTGCTCGATACATTCGACCTGGTGAAGCGTCTCGGGTTGGTCCCTCTGTGCTCATTGAAATGGAAAATCCTCCGGCCGTTTCTGGAGAAACAGCTGTGCTCTCGCAGACCTTCGATGCGGCTCTTCGCTCTATATAAGTTGCTCTACCTTTCTTCGGTAGCACAGTCGGCGAAATGCCCATCCCCCTCGTCTACCTAATTGTAGCGACTTCGCTTGTCAGCCCTCTCCTTGCGGGCAAGATAATCCAAATACAAGGACTATCTTTGCCCTCGGAGACAAAGCTACAACACTCTTGTACGCTTTCCGATTGGTTTCGATCATTTATAATATTCTATTGTGAACAACAATCATATGGTTAGTTACAAAGATTTAGGCTTGGTAAACACTCGGGAGATGTTCGCCAAGGCAGTGAAAGGCGGATATGCAATACCGGCTTTCAACTTCAATAACATGGAGCAGATGCAGGCTATCATTCAGGCTGTGGTAGCCACCAACTCGCCCGTTATCCTGCAAGTATCCAGTGGAGCCCGTAAGTATGCCAACCAAACCCTGCTGCGCTACATGGCTCAAGGAGCGGTGGAGTACGCAAAAGAACTGGGCTGTGCCAATCCTCAGATCTGTCTACACTTAGACCACGGAGATACATTCGAGCTATGCCAAAGCTGCATCGAAATGGGCTTTTCGTCTGTGATGATTGACGGCTCGGCCCTTCCCTACGATGAAAATGTGGAACTTACTCGCCGCGTAGTGGAGTATGCGCACAAGTATGATGTCACGGTAGAAGGAGAACTGGGTGTATTGGCAGGTATCGAAGACGACGTACAGCACGAATCTCATACCTACACCCGCCCTGAAGAAGTAGAAGACTTCGTCAGCCGCACTGGGGTAGACTCTTTGGCTATCTCTGTAGGGACATCCCATGGAGCCTACAAGTTCACTCCGGAGCAATGTACACGCGATGAAAACGGAGTGTTAATGCCACCGCCTCTACGCTTCGACATCTTGGAGGAAATCGAGCGTCGTATCCCAGGCTTCCCTATTGTGCTTCATGGTTCTAGCTCTGTCCCCCAAGACAAGGTAGCGATCATCAATAAGTACGGTGGAGCACTCAAGGATGCAGTCGGTGTACCGGAAGAACAATTGCGTCGTGCGGCCTCAAGCTCGGTATGTAAGATCAACATTGACTCAGACGGCCGACTGGCCATGACGGCAGCGATCCGCGAAGTGATGGCCAACAAACCGGCCGAATTCGACCCCCGCAAATACCTCGGACCGGCCCGTGATAGCCTAAAGGAGTTGTACCAACACAAGATTGAAAAGGTACTCGGATCGGACAATAAGATCTAAGAACGGGCAACTACACATTTTCGAATTCAAAACCGCCTGAGAGGTTGCTCCTTCTCAGGCGGTTTTGTTTTGTGCATTTCCCAACGAAAGTCCCAATAAGATCAATTCCCAATCACGGGAGAGAGCAAATATTCTCTCCCGTCGTAGCTTTACCTCTCACGCGTCGGAGATTTTGCTCCGACACGTGAGAGGTCAAAGGTTCTCCCAACCCGATAACAATCCCTCCAGTATTCTGCGCACAACGACGGCCCACAGCCCCAATCAGAGGAGGCAAAGGCCACCCAATCGATACCCATCAACGCTCCCACTCATAGTCCCACTCATTGCGCATTCCTGCCCGCTCAATCATCTCCATGTCATGCGCCACTTGCTCACCATCGGTCGTAAGCATGTCGCCCGTAATTGCTGCATTGATTCCTATGTAGATTGCCCACTGCTGCTCTTGATCGGACAGCTGCCTGCGCCCGCCGGAAAATCGCAAATAAGCGGTAGGATGGATAAAGCGGAAATAGGCGATGGTCGAAAAAATCTCATCGGGAGAAAGAGGAGCTGCTTTAGCCAAAGGTGTTCCTTCAATGGGCTGCAAAATATTGATGGGGATGGACTCGATCTTTAAGGACCTGAGGAAAAGAGCAAACTCGACCCGTTGCCTGGCCGACTCTCCCATGCCGATAATACCGCCCGAGCAGACACGCATCCCCACTCGTCGAGCAGCCTCGATCGTTTCTATCTTATCTCGCTGTGTATGTGTGGTGCAAAGCAAAGGGAAAAAGGATGGAGCAGTCTCCATATTGCAGTGGTAAGTACGCACCCCAGCTTGATACAACTTGGCCAACTGTTCCTCTCTCAATAGCCCCAGCGAAGCGCAGCACTTAATGTCAGTTGCCTTCGCTATGGCTCGAAATGTAGCAGACAATTTCTCTATCTCTCTATCCGAAGCTCGTTTGCCGCTACCCACGAGAGAGAAACGACTGATACCGCTGCGCCGATTATGCAATGCCAAATCGACAGAAGGCTTATCAGGGAGCAAAGCGTAAGCTTCAGCCGAGGTTTTGTAGTGGGCACTTTGGGCACACCACTTGCAGTCTTCGGGGCAATTACCACTCTTGCAATTGATGATAGAGCAAGTGTCGAAACGAGTACCATTGAAGTGACGAGTAATGCGGTGGGCACACTCGTAGAGTTCTTTTCGATAAGCCTCCTGGCCGTTCTCCACATAATCAAAGAGTCGATAAGCCTCCTCGTCGGATATTCGTTTCCCAGATAATATCTCAGCTGTGAGAGCAGAAATAGAAAAAAGTTGAGCCATCAGAGTAGAAGTGAGTGATCAAAGAGAGCTAGAAAAAAGGAAGGGTAGTTGGCCAGCGCTACGCCTCAGCCAACCACCCTTCGTTATTTACGAGATTGAGATCTCTCCGTTTAGTGTTTCTGCGAAGTAACGCGCACAAGCCAACCAAGCATCGAGAACATGATCAGCATCGATATGATACAAACACCTACGAAGACACTCCAAGTAACCCAAAGCTGCTGAGTGCTATAGAGCATTGCTCCGATGAATAGGAGTTGATTACCAAGCCCTGTGGCCAAAAGCCACAGTCCCTGCATAATCCCCTGCATCTTGGGAGGAGCTACCTGAGAGACGAAAGAGAGACCCAACGGACTGATAAAAAGCTCAGCCACAGTGAGCAAGAAGTACACGCCTATCAGAAGGTAAGGTGTCACCTTCACCTGCTGGAGAGCAGCCGGATCCATTGCTTTTGCCTCGGCCAAAGTAGGCAAGCCTACAGAGCCAACCGCCATTACCACATAGGCGGCAGCTGCAAGTCCCATGCCTATGGCAATCTTACCCGGAGTTGGTATCGCCTTCCCTCGCTTAGCCAAGAAAGCGAAAAGAGCCATCACGATGGGAGTCAGGAAGACCACAAAGAAGGGGTTGGCCGACTGGAACATCTCGGGAGTGAGCTTGATGAAGCTAAAGAAATCGAGCTGCGTATAGTCGCGAGCGAAGAAGGTTAAGGTAAGACCGTTCTGGTGGAAAGAGAACCAGAAGAAGATCACCACAGCAAACACTGCGATAAGAGCCGTGATACGCTGCTTTACCTCACTCATGGGCATATCCGGTACCTGCTGTTTTACAGATTGGCCACTAACCAACTTGGCAGCAGGATCGGGGAAGTTCTTCTTATTTGCCAGATAGATTACCAAAGAGACAAGCATTGCTACGATGGCTATGGCGAAAGAGTAATGGAATCCTGTATTAAAAACATCGAGGTAGCTAGTCGCAAAAGAACCGAGGTCGCTGGCAGATCCATTCAGACTCACTTCGTCGGCCAAGCGTTGCATTGTACCAACTTGGTCGGCCGAGATCGTACCGTCCAGATACTTGTGGCACAATTCTGGCAACTGAGCATTGTACTCAAAATGGTGAACCCTCAGCCACCATGCGCGGATACCAGGAGCAATCCAGGGCGCAAAGATAGAACCGACATTGATGAACATATAGAAGAGAGAGAAACCTGCATCGCGCTGCTTGTTGTCAAAGGCAGGATCGTCGTACATCTGGCCGACAAGTGCCTGCAGGTTCCCCTTAAAAAGACCGTTACCAAGGGCAATAACGAAAAGGGCAAAGCAAGTAAAAATCAACATAACGGATTTAGTCCCCGCTGTCACCTCTGTAGGTATGGAAAGGATCGCATAGCCTGCAGTCATGAGAATGAGACCGACTAAGATCGTACCTTTAAAGTTCTTCGTTCGGTCGGCAATGATTCCTCCGATCAAGGCTAAGGCATAAATACCGAAGTAGAAGGTTGAATAAATCGTTCCTGCCTGAGTTTCACTCAGACCGAACTTAGCACTAAGGAATAGCACTAAGATTGCCATCATAGTGTAGAAGCCGAAGCGTTCGCCCATGTTGGCTAGAGCAGCAGCAATAAGCCCCTTAGGGTGTTTACGTTGTTGTTCCATAAGCAATTTGCATAGTTAGTATTTGTTGTATCTCAATTCATTGACACTTTGTATTGCTCCCGTCTCTACATCGAAGCGGATCTGTAAGGACGAGTCCTTCTGAGGCTTGAACAAACGAGGCGTCAGAGCCTCCTTGCGTCCAAATTGAACGATCGAGAGCTTCGCCTCGGCAATCGTACGGCCTTCCATCGAGAGGCTCACAAGAGCCGTCCCCGGTACATTGTAGACTACCCCCTTGAGCTTTTTCTCGCGTTTGGCCTCAGCCTCCGAGTCCATCTCGGCAGAGTGGTCTTCAATCCTCAAGTCCATGCGAATGGGTTTACCTCTCAAATCATCTGCGTTCACGGCTCCCAACGCATCGGAAAAGCGAAAAGCGACACGATTGGAGAACTCGGCCTGCGGAGTAATGCGGACCTCATGGAGCGTGTATCGGCTCTCATGATCGCCATAGAAGAGGTGCATTGTCGCTGCTTCCTGTGCTTCCAACCTATCCAAAAGCAATCGAAGGGAAGCCCCATCCTTGGGCATGCTCTCCACATTCCCTTTCAACAGATCGACCATTCCCTCCCTAATGTCATATAGATAGCGCGCTGCAATCTCGGCTTGTTTAGACAATGAACCAGCCATAGCGTACTCCTGAGGCAACGAAGGACTCACGCAGAGAACCTCTCGCCTGTTAAGCGAATCCAAATCAAACGGAAGCCGTCTCGGGGCTGCCCAAACAGGGAGATCCGCAGGGCCAGCATTGATAGCCGCAATCAGACCGCGCTCATCAAGTAGGACAAACGGAGCGACTGTGCCGGATCGAAACTCAACTTTGTAGGAATGCTCCGGATCGGGCACTCCCAAGGAAGAAAGGCGGATATCCTCAATTTCATAGCGACTGAAAGCCTCCGTATCAGCTGCTTGGCCCACCAAAGATGCGGCATAGAGAGCCAACGGACCGGGACGAAAGGTCGTCTGTTTCACCAACACATCGATCACAATCTCGGATCGAGGCAAGGTGTACACCACACCGTAGTCGTTATTTCTACCAGCTGTGACTTTGCTTACATTGGTCTGCGCCCAAAGCACAGAACTCACGAGAAGCAAACCCAACAGCGCAACGATTCGTCTTCTTTGCTGCATTACTACTCGACTTTGTCTTTCCAGTCCGCGCAAAGCTACTACAAATTCCCGACAAAAATCACTGGAGAAGAGGGCATTTCTCCAAGCCAGAAATAAGACTAACAGGGGGTACTCCGAGGATTGCCTTATCTTCATGGAGTAAGAAACAGCAGAGGTCCGCGCACCGAAACCTGTGAGAGTTGATCATAAGCTTTCCAACACAACAAAACATTAATTTCATGAACGATATTTCTTTCCCATCACATCGTCTCATCTCGCTTCTCTGCCATTCGACACCCTTATCGGTATTTCGAATAAAACTTCGACGCGTCGGAATTTTTGCTCTCACGTGTCGCAAGTTCTTTTCCAACGCGTCGTAGTTTTTGCTGCATCGGGTATGAGCAACAACTGACAGCAAAGAAAGGGCAATAAAATCCCCCGAATCAAAGTCTCAAACAGAGGATCCTTCGTTCGGGGGATAGTCGTTCGTTACAGACCTCTTCCTTGGGTTGAGTGAACGGACTTCTCTACGCCCTATCGTATGAGTTTGATATGCGATTTTCCGACAACGAGAAGGAGAGGTTCGCCTCTCTGCTCCCAACGAACGTGGAGTTCACTGCCCTCTACCACGCCTGCGCCAAGCTGCTCCCCACTCAAGAGGAAAAGGGCAAATGGCTCTCCTGCCCGGAGACCATAGATGATAAACCCATCCGCGGTGGCGTACACCAAGGGCATTTCACTTGCTATCATCTCAGCGGCAAGGTTTTCCACTTCCTCAATGCGTGTAAACCGCTTCCACCCTATGGCTTGTGAATATGCCGATTTTGCCCCGACAGGAACCGTCAGAATCGCTTCAGCAACGAACTGAATATCAGCAAATGCATCCTCCTCTACTATCGGGGGTGTGACCGAGTAGGAAAACACTCGAGCAAGTGTCTGGCACTTGTCAAAACACTTCTTGCCAATGCTGCAACCTGCTGGGATATGCAGCTCTCTCAACTCTGTACACAGAGCCAAAGCTCCATCTCCCAGGCTTTTTAGCTGCGGTAGGTTGGGAAAAGCAAGCAGCGAACGGCTGTAATAGAATGCAGAGTCTCCCACAACTTCGACACTCGGGACAACACCCTCGGCACATTCGATCGCAGTCAGGCGTGGATTGAAGGAGAGTGCGCGCGCCTCTATTGTCTTGAGAGAAGCCGGCAATTGTATTTTGTTTAATCCCGGGTGATAAGCCATTGAAAGACGAGCCAACGTTTGCACTCCGTCCTTGATGGTTATCTTATCTTCTTTCTCCTTCGGAGTAGTGAAGCCAACAGGATAGTAGTAGAGCGTTGCCCCATCTATACTGTACAAGATTCCATCTTCGGCTCTAAGGTGAGTATTCCCTGCAGCAACTGTCACGGCATGCAAGTACGGACAGGTAGCCATACTCGCTGGAAATATGCCGCGAGCGGAGGGTATAATCTCATAGGTATGGTCTTTCTTCGCAGCGGGATAAGCTACGAGCAGGGTCTTATCCTTGGTGTACAAAACTCCGTCTACAGCAGAAAAGAATGGGTTATCCGCAGGGACGATGAATTCGCCCAGCGAAGTGGTATAAAGGAACGAACGCTCCCCTATGTAGGAAAGATTCTTATTGAGTGTAAGTGAAGTCATCTCGTTAGCACCCTCAAAAGCTCCGGTATCTATATGCGTGACCTCATCCGGAAGGGTCGCGTTGCCTTGGGGGTTCCATGAGATCAGGTGACCGTTCCTAATTACAGGTTTATCACCGTGCTGCGGCTCGTCTTTTTCACGACATAGTACATTCACTTCAATGTCGGCATTCAAGGCTGTTACAGTGTAGGTTACCTCCGTATAATCAGCAATCGGCTCTCCGTTGAGCTGCCACTCCTCTACATGATTGTTGCCTACAGGATGTGCCGTGAAGACAATCTTACTCCCTGCCGGTAGGGCCTCTCCACTGGTAACATTAGTCCCATCCTCAAGAGCAGCTGTAAGCGTACCATTGTCTATATTGAAAGAAGAATATTTGACAATGAAATGATTTTCCTTGCGATCAAAATTGGCTACTATGTCCAGGCCATCTTCTGCTTTGCAGGTGTAGGTTAGTTTGCCATTCATTCCTGCAATAACTTCATACGAAATAGCAGATCCTTGACCAACATCCTTGAGCCAGTCTGTCACCCTAAACCCCTTGTTGGAATGAGCAGTGAATACCAGTGTTGCATCAACAGGGACTTTTGCTCCAGACGTCACCTCGCTACCATTGCTTTGACAGGTAATGGAGCCGAAAGCAGGGGCTTTACTCCTGAAAAATACATAGTACCCATCGGGAAGTTTTCGAAAAGCAACTTCCAACCGAGTATCTTCTTGTACAGACTCTATGGAGTAATATTGATTCTTTGTACCACTCTCCTTGACGACCCCCTCCGTCAAAGGCTTGCCATTGAGTGTCCATCGCTCAACCTCGTGGTCAAAAGAAGGAATTGCCTTGAAGTTTACTTTGGTTCCCTGTGCCAGCTGACTACCCGAAACCAGATCAATAGCCCCCGTAGTCCATGCCTCTACTCGACCTCCCTCGCTTCCCGAGAAAACAATGCTCACATTCTTTATCGTGCCCGGAGGTGCCCCGACAACAATCCGGACATGCTTGAGTTGCTTTTGCAAGGCAACCTTTACCTCCTCATTCGCTACATAGACTGTCGTTTGCTCCTTGTCGGGCAATGCACCATCAAAACCGGCAAAAGCTGTACTGAGATGTATATCCACCAACTGAAGTACGCTCACCCCATTCATCGTCATGTACTCCTTGTTGAGCACAGTCTCCAGACGAGGCATACGCAGTTCGACCAATGAGCTGCAACCATTGAGGGATTTCTCTCCGAGTCGCACAGCACTCGGAAGTTCCAGCTTGGTGATCTTTCCACAATTGTACAGGGCTTTGGTTGCCACCTCCTTGCAACGATCATCGAGAGTTAATTCGATGACACCTCCACCGACAGAGAGCAATGCTCCATCAACATTCCGGACCAATGCTCCACCCTCTCCGAAAAAAGCTGTTGCCCCACTCTCTACCACGATAGTCGTAAGAGAGGTTGTATTGGCAAAAGGATTGTCTCCGACTGTTGCCAAAGATCTGCCCAAAGAAACAGATTGCAACTCAGGACAATTAGCAAAACACCCTGCCTCTAAACTTATGATACGAGGCAACGAAAAAGACACCAACGAACAGCCATCGAAAGCTCCTTCGGCTATCGAACTGACAACCGGTGCCTCTATCGAACTTAGCCCCGAGCATCCCTTGAAAGCATTCTTCCCGATTTTAGTAACCATATTGAAATCCACCGAGGTAATGTTCGTATTGCTGATAGGCTCAGTGGTTCCCCACCCCTCGGGATCATCTTCTCCGGGAGTGTAGAAACAGTTCTCGGCGATCTCAGTAACCCCATCCGGTATGCGGATCGCGCCCGTTGCACCCGGCCACGAAGTCAAAACGCCACCATTCACACTTTGCGCCTGCGCAGAAATACCCCAAATTGTCCAAAGAAAAATCATGGACAAACTCAAAAAAAGTCTCCTTGCCATAAGTCTCATGTACATTGATTTGTTACTTTCTAAACCATTGTGTGGTATTGCGAATGTAAGCAAATAAATTCGGCAGAAAAGAAGAAAAATGAACACCAAGAGGTTTCAGACCAAGACAAAAGAGCATTTATTCAAAAATCATCTATAAAGACGTAAGGTATTGCTTGGGATTTAGCCCATGGTATTTACGGAAAGCTTCTGTAAAATGACTAAGATTGGTATAACCGACCTTGTACCCGACCTCAGACACCGAGTAGAGGCGGGTTGCGAGCAACCGCTTGGCCCATTCCATCCTCTCGGACAGAGCATACTCGGCAATTGCTTTGCCGATAACCTGCTTGAAGCACTTCTGCAATTTCGAACTGCTCATGTGGACCTCTACTGCCAATTCGGGAATACTTGGTACACGACTCAGACTATGGAGTATTCGGCGACGAACCTGAAATACCGATTCCACATCGTTTAAGTTCAAATTCGACAGAGATTTGACTTGCGAGCGTTTTTCGAGTTTTTCAAAAAACATGGTCAGCAAATCAATCGCCTTGCCATGCAGATGAAGAGCTGAAAAGAGAGCACTGCCCTCGGCTACCGACTTAATGCCGACAAGAAGCTGCTGCATCGCTGGCGTGATAGTTTCGAACAAGTAGAAGGACTTTTCTGAGCGGAGCAGACGACCGATATAGCTTTCGCACCACACATCAATTTGCTCAATCCGGTCTCTATTGAACGTTAGCGTGATATTCTCATACCATTGGTGGGGGACAAAGCTCCACTCCGTAGGGATACTGCTTGATGGCATGAAGATACCATCAAGCGTGTCTATCCCCACGGCTTTGGTACTTGCTCCAATCGTCTGTTCGTGCTTCTGCTCATTGATGTAGAACATGATGGGGATCCATTTTGAGTTCTCCACAGAGTGACGCACCATTGTCATGGGTTCGAACATCATGAAACGGATGTAAGTCAATGTAAGCCACGGCAACGGATAATATTGCCTGAAGTAGCCACTGCCCACCGAAGTCGGAACGGTAAAACCATCCCCCATCACCTCCGTGCCAAACTGCTCAGCAACCATCTGCATCCAGTCTTCAGGCTCATTTATAGCGCAGAACTCAATAGTCATAACATGCGCACTGTCTCAAGATTAGATCCGAAAGTACAAAATATAGTATCACACGCCCCATGAAGGCTTTCTGCATTCTTAGGAGAAAAGTGAAGGCCAAATCTAATTGGTCACTACAAAGCCTACAAAAAGATATCCCCGCAAATCAGAAAGGAACACGCCTTCCAATTCGCGGGGATGAGCTTTTTGTTTCGCCTGTAGCCTCTACCGGCCCAAGCAAAAATCGCTACGCATTATTGTTCTCCGGTGTAATCTACCCAATTAGTTCCCTCATACTTAAGCACTTTCCAGTGCTTGCCCTTGATTGCATTTACTTGTTCAGGAGACAACTTGTTACCATCCACCTGTAGCTTGAAGTTTATCTGCTTTGAGTCTCCACTAACCGAGGGAACTTCCAACGAAGTCAACTTATTACTGTCGCAAGCAAGAACTGTCAACTGTGCATTCTGGGACAAGTTTAAAGAAGTCAATTGATTAGATCTACATTCGAGTACCGTGAGTTTCTTATTTTGAGACAAGTCCAGCGAAGTCAGTTGATTACTGTTGCACAGAAGGTGCTCTAGTTCCGTATTCTTGCTCAAATTCAGACTAGATATTTGGTTGTTGGAACAGTTCAGCAACGTAACTTTCCCTCTGATGGAGATTTTCTTTGAAGTGAGTTTGTATTTCCTCACGACCCACGTACTCTCCAACTTGCTGCTTATTTCAGTAGCTCCCATCAGCATCGGTACATCGAGGGGAGAAAATTTCAGCTCTATCTCGTCACCCACATTCTTCTCTGTGGTCATGACTGCTACCACATCCGCTGCATTGTTTTCAATCGCTGCCTTGATCGCTTCGAGCTTGGCGATGATCTGCGCGAGGGCATCGGCTGCACTG
>JAXFND010000001.1:0-128636 GCA_034181285.1 Porphyromonas sp.
GTCATATTAGAGTTTTGCTTGTTTTCTTTTTGCAACACTAAGATAAGTGAAAATTCTGACATGGCAAAATCCTGGGCAACTTTTTGTTGCTCAGGAACTTATAAATAAAGTTAAATTATAGTGTTGCGGAATTAAGGATAAGCTATTGCTTGCTCGTGTGGGAAGGAGAGATTTTGTGCAACTCGTTGTAAGGCGAAAGAGGTAAGAGTTGGGGATCAAATGCAGGGGAGTATGCTTGGAGGCTTTTGATCATAGGATCCCGAATGGAGAGATGTCAGAAAGGGCGGACCTCCTCTATCAAACTATATCCAATTGAATAGGCAAGGGTGTCTGTTCGTTCAATCCTATCTTGCCTGATAGGAATGGAAGGGCTTTGCAGCAATTTAGCTCGCGAAAGAAAAGTCGGGCTGTTACGATCCGTATAGATGGGTTTTAGATCAGGCGTTTCTTTCTGGAAGCGATTGTAATCTTGTGCTGGTGTGGCAGGACTTCCAGTTGTGGGGAGGCTGTCTATTGGTTTGATCTTGGGCAAGGCGTCTTCGGGGAAGTGGTAGAGAAAGTAGTTTCTTATCCAAATGTCCTCTTTTAGGAAGTACTGAGCGTCCGGATTCTGGCGAATAAATTTAGCCTCAGCGGCAACGGGTGAGAGTTGTAGAAAGTGTGCCGGAACAAGAGCAGTAGAAAGATTCCAAAGGGCAATGGCAACGCTAAACGAGAAGAATGCTTTTGGAGGCTTTTTGTAGATGGAGGCGAAAGCGAATAACAATAGGAAAGGGAGCATTGTCATGAATTCGGCATTCCCTCCTCCAATGATCGCAAATCCCCATTGAAGAGAGAAAATGAGCAGTAGCGTGTGCGTAAATGTCCACCTGAAGAGGAACCATGAGTTCTTTCTTTGTAGGAGAAAACGCTCCCTCCACAGCAAGACCAAACCGTACAAAAGTAAAGCTGAACTGAGCGATAACCCGATGGCAAAAACCGGATAAGCTCTGAGGAGATAGGGGATGTAACCATGTACTTGGACGAAGCTGCGCAAAAGGTTGATCAATCCGAGTAAGATGGTTCTCGAACTGAGTTCTAAGCCTACTTCGTTATGCGTGTAGTAATCATAGAAAATGTACGTGAGAAAATTGGGTGCATCCGTGTAGTTGTCAATCCGGTAGCATAGGGCGTAGACAAGGAGTACGGTGCTACCACCCAAAGCATACCCCAGTGTCGGTTGCAGGCGATCTTTGAGTTTGCCTCTCCACAGTAAATCAATACCAAGGCCTACGTACCAGAAAAAATAGATTTGGTGAAACAAACAGGCTGCGGCCATAAGTAAAGCGACTCCAAAAGCCGACAGAGCCGATGACTCTGTATCCTTCTTTCTCTGCTTTAACCTCATCAACGTAGCAGCCAATGCCCACAAGAGAGGAAGGATGTAGGTCTCTGCATCCGTGGCAAAGCGCATAAAGCCAAAACAACTTCCCAGCGCAATGAGAGCGCAACCCAAACTTTTTGGACTTTGCCAGCCCATGCAAACGAGAATTTTACCACTTAACCACAGGCAGAGAGCTGCACCAATAGCATTGAGTGCACAAAGCAAGGGGAGCGTCTGGTCAATATCCCACAGGCGACTGATTAGGTAGCCCGGGAGATGGTACAGCAAATGATGAGGAGAAAGAATCTCTGTCCCTTCTCGAATGTAGCGAGCATAAGCCAACGAGTCCAAGGTATTGTTAGTCGATGGCAGGAATAGAAAAATCAGAGCAAAGACGACTGCTATAAAGGATAGTTGCAGAGATCCTTGCTCGGTGTACCTCGACTGTCTACCTCCGGAGAGAAGCGTAGGTTTATTGATACGCTCCATATCGATCATTTGTTCCTGTATCGATAACGAAAAGGACTGTCCGCCATTGAGCCGACAGTCCTTTTCGTTTGATTCTCTTCACGATTTGATAGCAAATAGTCCGAGTGACACATCGGCATTCTCAGGCACTTAAAAATCCAAGCAACACACCGGCTGCTACCGAGCTGCCAATCACTCCAGCCACATTTGGTCCCATGGCATGCATCAACAAGTAGTTCGTCGGGTCGTATTCGAGGCCCACCACTTGAGAGATACGCGCACTGTCGGGAACGGCTGATACCCCCGCATTCCCTATAAGAGGGTTGATCTTATTGCCTTCTTTGAGGAAGAGATTCATGACTTTCACGAAGAGAACTCCTGCACAAGTGGCAATCATGAAGCTCAAGGCTCCCAAACCGAAGATCATCACGGATTTCATTGTTAAAAATTGCGTGGCCTGGGTGGAAGCCCCTACAGTGACTCCGAGCAAAATTGTCACGATGTCGATCAGCGGACCGCGAGCGGTTTCGGCCAATCGCTTGGTGACACCCGATTCCTTGAGTAGATTGCCAAAAAATAGCATCCCCAGGAGAGGTAAGCCCGATGGAACAAGTATGCATGTGAGCAGTAGGCCCACAATTGGGAAAATGATCTTCTCTTTCGTGCTGACAGCCCGAGGTGGCTTCATCCGTATCAACCGTTCTCTTTTGTTGGTCAGGAGCCGCATGAACGGGGGTTGGATGATGGGTACCAACGCCATGTACGAATAAGCCGACACAGCTATAGCCCCCATCAAGTCCGGAGCGAGTTTGGACGATAGAAAGATCGCTGTGGGACCATCAGCCCCTCCGATGATGCCGATGGCTCCGGCCTGATTTGGTTCGAAACCGAGGAGCAATGCGATCATGTAGGCCCCGAAAATTCCAAACTGCGCAGCAGCTCCTATGAGCATTAGCTTAGGGTTGGAGATCAGGGCCGAGAAGTCTGTCATGGCTCCGATACCCAAGAAAATGAGAGGTGGATACCAACCTTTGGAGACCCCTTGGTACAGGATGTTGAGTACCGATCCCTCCTCGTAGATACCAATTTGCAGACCGGCATCTTTGAAGGGCAGATTGCCGATCAAAATCCCAAAGCCGATCGGGATCAGCAACAGAGGTTCAAACTCGTATTTGATTGCCAAGAAGATAAATCCCAACCCCACGAGGATCATCACAAGATGACCCCACGTGGCATTGGCAAATCCCGTATACGAGAGAAAGACCTCGAGATTCTTCAACAAGAAACTACCGAAGCCCTCCATCAACTTATCCTATAACGACGATGTCTGTACCCTCGAGGATAGAGTCCCCTTTGGCTACTTTTACCTCTGTGATCTTCCCATCGCGGTCTGCATTGATGGCATTTTCCATCTTCATGGCCTCTAAGACTGCGACTTTCTGCCCACGTTTGACTTCATCGCCTACTTTGACGCAAATATCGATGATCACACCTGGCAGCGGAGCTTTTACCCCTGCTCCACCAGCGGAAGATGAGGCTTGAGACGTTGCTTTAGGTGCAGCAGCCGGTGCTGTGATTGTGGGACGCTTGATTGCCGGTTTGGCAGCCACTTTCTTCTTTTCGCCCAAGATATCGACTTTGAAGGGCGTTCCATTTACTTCCAACTCGGCTTTTTCGCCATCGATATTATTGATGGTAACCTTATACTCGTTACCATTGATTTTGTACTTATACTCTTTCATTACGTTATGCTACTGATAAAGTTGCGTGATGGTATGTGAGACTTTAATATCGTTGAGGTGATTTGAGCATCATCTCGGTCTTGAGATTCCAAGCCGATACAGCCGGAGCTCTCCGGATGGTCAGCTTGGGATTGTCATCGTGCAAGTCATAGCCTTCTTCATACAAGGCCATGGCTATGGCAGCGAAGACCTCAGCCGGAGTTGTATTGCCTTTCTGAGGCTTGGCCGAACTGCGTTTGGCCGTTGCTTTCTTATCCGTTTTCATTTTGCATTAGTGTTGTGATAGTCAGTCTTCTTCTGTGGCAACTGCCGCAGATTATGGATCTTGGAACTCCACGGTGAATATTTGCGCTCGACACGATTGATGGTTAGGATAGCCTCCTCATCGTCATGGATACTGTCCAATTCGGATTTTAAGGCTAGCGCGATGGCAGCTAAGGTTTCCCCCGGTATCGCGACCGCATCAGGGCTGATGGCAATGGCCCTGAACTTGCTCCCCGCTGCGCGGGTGCGAGACATCGCAATGGCTTGTTTGCCAATCAATTTGAAGGCAATGGCAAGACTCAATAGCCCTAAAAATACGACCAGCATTGCGGTCAAGGTCATAGCTACACCTGTGGAGTCATCCCTTTTGAGCCGATCGATTTTCTCATTGGAGTCAAGCGTTACGTTGTTGGTGCTCGGGCTTACTTTTTTGAGTATCCCCCAAGCGGAGAGGTCTCCAAAAGTTCCTTCTCCATCCATCAGACGACCGAAACTCTTGTCCGGAGCATTCGCCGCCATCGGCAGTTCTACACAGTCGATGATCGTGGAGCCATCAGCATCCACGAGGGCGATGTAGTTCGGTTTGGTGGGGTCAAAGGTGAAGTTCAGATGGAATGTCCCTTTGTCGGCCCTCCCGTCTGCCCAGAACAAAATGTGCTGATGGGGTGGAATACGAGTCTGTACATCTCCCTTGGGAATGGGATAACGCTTAAGGTCGGTCGGGTCGTTGGTCAAATAGCAACCTTTGATATCGACAGTTGCAGCCGAGGTGTTGTAGATCTCGATCCACGAGCCTCGCTCTCCATATCCATCCACAAAGTTTGTTTTGTTGACCACCAGCACTTCGTTGAGCCTGAGCTGAGTGGCTTTTTGGGCCATCAGCTCGGGCAACGAAAGTACCACGAGGATAATACCTATCAGGGTTAGTCTTCTTTTCATCTATCCAACCGAGGCCACACAGGCCTTGTCTCCATTATAGGGGCAAGTTGTCGTGCTTTTTTGCCGGATTGGTCAGACGTTTGGTGCGGAGTTGCTCCAATGCGCGGATCACTCTGAAGCGAGTGTTACGCGGCTCGATCACATCGTCCATATACCCATAGGAGGAGGCATTATATGGGTTGGCAAAAGCTGTGCGGTATTCCTCTTCTTTCTCCATTGCTGTGCGGGCCGGATCATCGCTGGCTGCCACATCCTTGGCAAAGATGATCTCAACGGCTCCACTGGGACCCATCACTGCGATTTCAGCCGAAGGCCAAGCGTAGTTGAGGTCTCCCCTAAGATGCTTGGAGCTCATCACAATGTACGCTCCTCCGTAGCTCTTGCGCAGAGTAACGGTGATCTTGGGAACGGTAGCCTCACCATAAGCGTAGAGCAGCTTGGCTCCGTGTGTGATCACACCATTGTACTCTTGTCCTGTTCCGGGAAGGAAGCCGGGTACGTCTACGAGAGTAACCAAAGGAATATTGAACGCGTCGCAGAAACGTACGAAACGGGCAGCTTTGCGAGAGGCATTGCTATCCAGACAGCCGGCCATTACCATCGGTTGATTGGCTACGATACCAACACTCATCCCGTTGAATCGGGCGAATCCGACAATGATGTTGCGAGCGAAATCCTGATGTATCTCAAGGAACTCGCCGTGGTCTACGATAGCACCGATTACATCGTACATGTCGTAGGCTTTGTTTGGCTCATCAGGGATGATTTCGTTCAGGCTGTCTTCCAGTCGGTCTATGGGATCATCGCAGTCCACAAAGGGTGCTTCTTCCATGTTGTTTTGTGGTAAGAAACTCAGCAGGTGACGGATCAATCTCAGACCATCGTCCTCGCTGTCCACTGCGAAATGAGCTACACCACTCTTGGTCGTGTGTACGGATGCTCCACCCAGTTCTTCCTGGGAAACATCTTCTCCGGTTACGGTCTTTACTACTTTGGGACCGGTGAGGAACATGTAGCTCGTACCGCGAGACATGATAGTGAAGTCGGTAAGAGCTGGTGAGTAAACTGCGCCTCCGGCACATGGGCCGAAGATGGCAGAGATCTGGGGGATCACACCGGAAGCGAGGATGTTGTTTTGGAAGATTTCACCATATCCCTTGAGGGCATTTACTCCTTCCTGAATACGAGCGCCTCCCGAGTCGTTAAGGCCGATCACCGGAGCCCCCATGCGCATCGCCAGCTCCATTACTTTGCAGATCTTGGAGGCCATCATTTCCGAGAGGGCCCCACCGAATACCGTGAAGTCCTGAGCGAAAACGTATACAAGGCGTCCATCGATCGTACCACTACCAGTTACGATCGCATCGCCAAGGAATTTTGTCTTGTCTATACCGAAGTTGGTACAGCGGTGCTGCACAAACATGTCTATTTCTTCGAAGCTCCCTTCGTCAAGTAGCAGGGAGATGCGCTCGCGCGCTGTGTATTTGCCTTTTTCGTGTTGCTTCTCGATGCGCTTTTCTCCTCCTCCGAGGCGCGCTTTCTCGCGGAGCTGTATAAGCTCGCGAATCTTGTCTAATTGATTGCTCATCGTTTGTATTAAGACTATTGTGATTCTTTGTTCTCGTATTTGTCTGTGTCCTTTACTTCAGACTCTTGGCCCTCGTTAGCCCGTAGTCCGAGCAGATGTTTTAGTGTTTGTCTTTGCAGTCGCAAAGCTCGGTGAGCACTCCGCAAGTACTCTTGGGGTGCAAGAATCCTATGTTGAGGCCTTCTGCTCCTTTGCGTGGCTTTTGGTCGATCAGACGGACACCTTTGGACGCCATCTCATCGAGAGCGGCTCCGGCGTCTGGTACTGCAAAGGCGATGTGATGGATTCCCTCACCGCGCTTCTCGATGAATTTTGCTACGGGGCTTTCTTCGCTGGTAGGCTCAAGAAGCTCGATCTTGGTCTGGCCGATTTGGAAGAAGGCCGTCTTCACTTTCTGATCGGGCACTTCCTCCACGGCAAAGCACCTGAGACCCAAAATTTCTTCGTAGTAGGGTAATTGTTCCTCGATGCTTTTGACCGCAATTCCGAGGTGTTCGATGTGAGTAAGATTCATAATCCTAATGTATTTATTCGTTATGAGGTATTCCCCTTGTTACGGCTTGGCTTTCTTCTGCATATACATGGCGGATACACTGCACAAACGCAGCAAATGTATGAATTATCCGACACAAGATAAGCCTTTCGAGGAGATTCATTCGCATGCCTTGCTCATTCGAGACTTTGGGCTACGTTGTGAGCGGAGTGTTATGGATGTGGCCTTCCAACAGAGCAACGGTAGGCCGCGATTTTTTGACGGGAGAAAACAAAAATTCTCTCCCGTTGTAGAATAAATTCCCACGCGTGAGAGCCAAAGCTCCGACCCGTCGGAGTTTTTCGTCTCTCATGAACACTTTTGTTGTTACCGGAGAATCGGTTTCTTTTTGGTCTGTGTAACGAAAGGGTGGCTTCTTGGTGGAAGGTGTGTACATGGTATCTTAATTTCATACCTTTGCAGGGCGGAGCTGCTGTACACTAGATAAGCCCATTTCACTCATGAGTTCGAAGTTTTCATTCCCTTCTACGGAAAGAAGTGATACACGGGAGCGAGCGGTCAGGATCTACCGGATCACCATCGGGGGGAGTGTGGCGAACGCTTTGCTCATTGTCCTCAAGTTTGTCGCCGGAATTGTGGGGCAATCGGCCGCCATGGTAGCCGATGCCGTACATTCGTTATCCGATTTTGTCACAGATTTGGTCGTACTCGTTTTTGTGCGTATTGCAGGGAAACCGAAAGACAGTGACCATGCTTACGGACACGGGAAGTTCGAACTGATTGCTACCGGAGTGATCGCATTGGCTCTCCTCCTCGTGGGAGCTATTTTGATGGGAAAGAGTTCTCTCACGATCTACCAATATTACGCAGCGGAAGAGCCGATTCAGGTACCTAACCATATAGCTCTGTGGATCGCTCTGCTCAGTATCGTGATCAAAGAGATCCTGTTTCGCCTGACAATGAGAGTGGCCAGAGAGGTTAAGTCCAAGAGTGTCGAGGCGAATGCGTGGCATCATCGATCCGATGCCTATAGCTCAATCGCTACCCTCCTAGGCATATCCGGGGCCATCTTGCTTGGAGAAGATTGGGTAGTTCTTGAGCCCATTGCAGCTGTGATCGTAAGTGTATTTATCGTCAAAGTAGGGGTCGAACTTATCCGCCCGGCTATAAATGGCCTTGTCGAAGCCAGTTTGCCCGAAGACATACGTGGTGAGATCTTGCAGCTTGTAGCCCAAGTAGAGGGTGTGCAGGAGGTCTGTGATTTGCATACGAGAGACTTAGGTAACAGTTGGGCGATTGAATTTAACATTGAGGTGGACCCCTCTCTCACAGTGTCCAAAGCTCATCAAATTACAGATCGAGTGGAAGCCCTGTTGAGGGAGAAGTACGGCGAAGAAACGCATGTGGTAATTCATGTGGAGCCGTATCATGGAATAAAAAAGCAACAATGACGGACAGATCGAAAACCAAAAGCCATATACGGCTCAACGGAGTAAGGCTCCATGCCTACCACGGTGTGATGCCCCAAGAACGATTGGTGGGAAATACGTTTTTGGTGGATGTGACAATCGATGTGGATTTCTCGAACGCATCTTATTCGGACGATCTTCGAGATACGTTGAGCTATGCCGATGTTTACGGGTTGATCAAAGACGAGATGTCTCGCCCTTCCATGTTGCTTGAGCACGTGTGTGGACGCATCCTTCGGCGTATTATGCTCTTCGATAGTAGGGTCCAGGCGGTGGAGGTAACTGTATCGAAGCTTAATCCTCCTTTTGGCGGAGATGTTTATTCGGCTTCCGTCACCCTTAGTCAAAGTCGCGAGTAAGCTGGTTTTGCTCGGAAGGGCTCGCCAAACGTCCTCTTGACACGATTTGGCAATGGTCGATATCCGCCTTGGTGAATGCCTTTTCTCGCGCCTGCTTTCTTCCTATCTTTGCGTCAGGAAATACAGTCAATAAACAACTCAAATATGTCTCTTCAGTGCGGTATCGTGGGGCTTCCCAATGTGGGCAAAAGCACCCTGTTCAATTGTTTATCCAATGCGAAAGCACAATCGGCCAACTTCCCTTTCTGTACCATAGAGCCCAATGTCGGGGTCATTACGGTACCGGACGAGCGTCTTAATAAGTTGGCTGAGCTGATTACCCCCGACCGTATCGTGCCTACAACGGTTGAGATTGTAGATATTGCAGGGTTGGTGAAAGGAGCGAGCAAGGGTGAAGGCTTGGGCAATAAGTTCCTGGCCAATATTCGGGAGACGGATGCTATCCTACACGTACTGCGTTGCTTTGAAGATGACAACATTACCCATGTGGATGGGAGTGTGGATCCTTTGCGAGACAAGGAGATCATCGATACCGAGTTGCAACTCAAAGACTTGGAGACAGTGGAGAGTCGCTTGCAAAAAGTCTACAAGCAGGCTCAGACGGGCGGTGATAAGCAGGCCAAAATCGTTTGCGAGGTGCTGATGAGATACAGGGAAGCCCTCGAAAAAGGCCTTAATGCCCGTAGCGTGTCTTTTGATACGAAGGATGAATTGAAAGTGGCTAAAGAACTTTGTCTACTTACGGCCAAACCGGTGCTGTACATATGCAATGTGGATGAGGCCTCTGCCGTGACCGGCAACGAACACGTGGAGGCCGTGCGCAAAGCTATCGCCGATGAGCAGGCCGATTTGCTCGTTGTAGCAGCCAAAATAGAAAGCGAAATAGCGGAGCTTGAAACTTACGAGGAACGCCAAATGTTCCTTGCCGAGATCGGATTGGAAGAGAGTGGCGTGAGTCGCCTTATCCGCTCGGCTTACAAATTGTTGGATTTGGAGACTTTCCTGACTGCCGGTAAACAGGAGGTTCGAGCGTGGACCTACCGCAAGGGCTCCAAGGCTCCGGTATGCGCCGGTGTCATTCACACCGATTTTGAGAAGGGATTTATCCGTGCAGAAGTGATCAAGTACGAAGATTACATAGCACTGGGTTCGGAGACCGCTGTGCGAGAAGCAGGAAAAATGGCCGTTGAGGGGAAAGAATACGTGGTACAAGACGGTGATATTATGCACTTCCGCTTTAATGTCTGAATCTTGATTGATCATATCTCATTCTCGTTTACGATCCGATAAATACAACCTCCATCATAACAGCTGACGTGAATCAAATAGAAGAAAGAATGCCACTGGAACGCAAGGTGTCTAATTCCAGGCAAATACTGTTTTACGTGCTGATGTTACTGCTTTGTGGTGTAGCCTCTTGGTTTGGTATCCGGCAAGGTTCAGCAGTTGAGGGAGGGGCAGTCCCAACTTCCTCCCCACAGGATTGGCAGTCGGCATTCGATGTTTTTGTTCGATCCGTGTCCGAGCATACGGTGAGTCCCATAGGCTTACTTTTGTTGCAGATCATCGTGATCTTGTCGGTAGCTCGTTTTGTCGGTTGGTTGTTTAACAAGATTGGGCAACCTACCGTAATTGGAGAAATCCTCTCGGGTATTATCCTGGGGCCGTCGCTCTTGGGTGTTGTTTGGCCAGAGGGTTTTGCATGGCTTTTTCCGGAGAAAAGTTTGAGCAGTATTGCCTTATTGAGTGAGATCGGACTTATTCTCTTCATGTTTGCTATTGGGATGGAACTTAGTCTCAAGGAGGTCAAACAGAAATTTCGTCAGTCATTGATCATCAGCCATGCCGGGATCTTTTTCCCATTCGCTATGGGCGTGTGGGTCAGCTACTATACATACGAGCAATATGCCAAGGGGCATACGGATTTCTTGCCGTACGCTCTTTTTGTAGGTGTGGCTATGAGCATTACGGCTTTTCCCGTGTTGGCTCGTATCATACAAGAGAGGCGACTTGGACGCACACACCTGGGAAGTTTGGCTCTCAATACAGCGGCAATGGGAGACATCACCGCCTGGTTAATCTTGGCAGCCGTGATGGCGATATCTTCCTCCGGCAGCATGCTCAGCTCGGTCTACAACTTCCTTTTTCTTGTAGCATATCTCTTGGTAATGTTTCTCATTATCCGGCCTTTCTTCGTCTTCGTTAGCAAGGTTTACGACAACACTGAGGTGGTAGGGAAGTCTATGGTCGGAGTGATTTTTATCCTCCTGATGCTTTCATCCTACGTGACCGACCTTCTGAGTATGCATGCGATTTTCGGTGCCTTCATCATGGGGTTGGTAATGCCGGATAACCTTAAGTTCAGACAAATCATTACGGAGAAAGTAGAGGATGTTTCCCTTAGCTTTTTCTTGCCACTCTTTTTCGCCAGTTCGGGGCTTGCAACGCAGATCGGACTGATCAACAATGCTACACTTTGGGTTCTCTTTGCCCTGTTTACATCGGTTGCGATTGTGGGTAAAGTGGCTGGTACTTACATTGCCGCTCGCGCCGTGGGAGAGACAAAGAAGGATAGCCTCTATCTCGGGGCTTTTATGAATACCCGTGGGCTCATGGAGCTCGTAGTCTTAGCTCTCGGCTTTGATCTCGGTATTTTGCCTCCGGTTATCTTTACCATTTTGGTATTAATGACGTTGGTTACTACCTTCATGACTACCCCGCTTATCAGTCTGATCAAACTTTTTTACCGTAGGGTAGAGAAGAGGAAGCATTTGGCGGATCATTTGCAGCAGGCATTCAGCTCGGCTAAGGTCTTGATCTCGTTTGGCCGTCCAGAGTCCGGTGCACGATTGTTGCGTTTAGCCGATCAACTGACGAGGCGAGGCGATATCAAGACGAGTGTGACGGCCTTGCATATTACTCCGAGTACGGAGATCAATCCAATTATGGCGGCGAGGTATAAGGAGTCCAGCTTTAAGCCAATGATAAAGGCCAACGAAGGTATTGGGATCGATCTCCGTACGCAGTACGAGCTTTCGGACCATCCGGAGCAGATGATCATCAATATCGCGGAAGAGGGCAAGTACGCTTTGCTCCTTGTAGGAGGGGGTGTCAAGCACTCCAAATTGCAGAGCCACGTAGAGGTACAAGCGCATCGCTCTTCTCTCAGACGGAAGATCGGAGGCTTGGGACTCTCGGCCGGCGAAAGCCTCTTGGCTGCGGCCCCAATGCTCCGAGATAAGATGTCCTATTTCGTATCCCACGCTTGTTGCTCGGTCGGGGTATTGATTGACAGGGATTTTGACAAGCCTCGGAAGATCCTCCTGCTGATCGGTTCTGAGGCCGATGCTCGTCTGCTGCCTTATGCTCGCACGATGGCAGATAACAATGAAGGCCTTTTGGCAATTCTTCCATCAAGTAAGCAAATAGACTTGAGTGGGAAACTTCACGGCATGGAGGTGCTACTGCCGGCAGAGCAGTTGCCTTCGGCTGAAACACTGGCGGCTTACGATTTTATGATCGTTAGTTACAAGCAGTGGAGCCTCCTCTCGACGAACGATGTGGATGCAATGACGGAAGTTCCCTCCACCCTTATCCTCAGTCTGAACTAAACGATAATTCCGAACAGCGGTTTCAGCGCAGCGTGCATGATCGGTGCTGTAGAACCCAAGCTTGTTGGCATATCAAAATCCCTATGTATGGGGATGCAAGTGCAGGGCCTTATCCGTACTTTTGCGGATAAACGGGCTTAGAGCAATGAGTAATAGTCAGGTGAGGCATAGGCGATCTCCCTTCCACTTTTTTTTCTCTCCGCGAAGGAGGCTACGCGAGATTGCCGAGGATATGCTCAAACTTCTCTACCACTACGAGGCGGAAGGGCATACGGCTAATCCGCGGAGAGTTAGGGATGAGATTGGAGGCAGCAAAAAGGTTGTCGATAAAGCGTACTCTTTGTTGCTGCAGGAGGGCTTGATCTATCCTCCCCTTACCCTCAGTGATCAGGGCCGACAGAGAGCCTTACAACTTATCCGTAGACACAGGCTTTACGAGACTTATTTGGCCGAGCATTCGGGCTTTGCTCCCGATGAATGGCACAGTCAAGCCGAGCGTGTTGAGCACTGTATTGATAGAGAAGAGGAGGAGCGTATCTCGTCTATTTTGAGGCATCCCCGTTACGATCCGCACGGAGACCCCATTCCAGATTCCGATGGAGCCATCCCAAAATCCGAGTCCCAGAGTTTGGCTATTCATATCCAAGAACCGACTTTCTTTAGTATTACGCATGTCGAAGACCAGCCGGAGGTCCTTTTCTCCTTAATGGTCGAGATGGGATTGGCCCCAGGTGTCGTGATCAGAGCCGAGGCAGAGAAGCAAGGTTCCCTCGTTGTCGTTGTTGATGGCCGGAGAGAAGTCCTGTCCCCGGCTATGCGCAGTCGTATATCCATTAGAGGCCCTCTGTCTGCTGATACTGTTGCTCGGGAGCAGGGGTGTATTCGTTTGAGTAACCTACCCAAAGGGAGCAAAGCTCGGATTGTAGGATTGAGCGAACTCTGTCGAGGTGCCAACAGGAGGAGACTTCTGGACTTGGGTTTTGTTCCCGGAAGTGAAGTCTGCATTGACCTCACCTCTCCGCTTGGCAATCCAACGGCCTACTTGGTGAGAGGTAGCACCATTGCTTTGAGGAAAGATCAGGCAGCCTACATTCGTGTCAAACCTGTGCAACGAGAAAATCGGACATGACAGACAAACAACCCTGTACCCCCCTATCCTGCACGGGCTGTAGCTTCAATGCCGGATATCAACGCTTAGGCAATTCCCCAACACAAAGCAGATATACTATTGCCTTAGCTGGAAACCCTAATACGGGCAAGAGTACGATTTTCAACCGGCTCACGGGGCTAAAACAGCACACCGGTAATTGGCCAGGAAAGACGGTAGACAGGGCTGAGGGGGGATACGCATACAGGGGAGATCGGTACAAGATTTTCGACCTTCCCGGTACCTACTCTCTATTATCCACATCCGAGGACGAAGAGATAGCTCGTGGGTTTATTCTTTTTGACCGGCCCGATGTCACGGTCGTTGTGGCGGATGCAACTCGTCTGGAGCGTAACCTCAACCTTGTGTTGCAAACCTTGCAGATCTCGGATAAGGTCGTGCTGTGTGTGAATTTGTTGGACGAAGCCAAGCGCAACAAAGTGACTATTGATCTGAATGCCCTTGGAAGAAGGCTTGGCATTCCGGTGATTGGCTGTTCAGCTCGTAGTGGGCAGGGGATCAATCAGTTGCTAGCTACAATTGCTGGCGTGGCACGTGGAGAGATCAAGTGCAGCCCCTATCGGCACGCGATGCCGGATAGCGAAGCAGAAAGGGCTGTCACAGAAATAGAGCAACAGATCGGCTCCCTTTTTGAACAGATGCCTAATAGGCGCTGGATGGCCTACCGCCTCATTGAGCAGGATAGAGAGGTGATCCAACGACTTTCTCGGAGATTTGCTGAAAAACAGGACGAGAGTGACAACTCGCTACAAGAGCTCATTGACCACGCTGCTGCGGTAGGTCGCACTCTTGGAGACCGTCTGCACGATCAATTCACCGAGCAATTGTACAAAGATGCGGTGTCGATCTGCCAGGGAATTCTTCATTACGAATATAAGGACGGCCGTGCGCCACTTGATGTGCAATTGGATAGAATTCTCACAAGCAAGCGATGGGGATTTCCCATTATGCTACTGATGCTCACGGGTGTGCTCTGGCTGACGATTGTTGGGAGCAATTACCCGAGCTCATTTCTCGGAGATCTCCTCGTAGGGAGAGGGCACCCCTGGTTGCATTCACTGGTTGACGACGTTGTCCCACGTTGGCTCAGTGGCTTTGTGCTTGATGGGGTCTATCTTTCTACAGCTTGGGTTGTATCTGTTATGCTGCCCCCGATGGCGATTTTCTTTCCTGTATTTACTTTGCTCGAGGATTTCGGTTACCTGCCACGTGTGGCCTTCAATCTCGATGAGCTTTTTCGTCGCTCCGGTGCTCACGGCAAGCAAGCCCTTACGATGACTATGGGTTTCGGCTGCAATGCCGCTGGGGTGGTCTCTACTCGTATCATTGATAGCCCGCGAGAGCGTCTCATAGCTATCGTAACCAATAATTTCTCTCTGTGCAATGGTCGTTGGCCCTTGCAAATTCTCATAGCTTCGCTGTACATAGGCGCGGCCATGCCGGCCATTATCAGCTCGGTGGTGTCGATTGCATCGATTGTTGTTGTTGCTTTGCTGGGTATTGGCTTTATGTTTCTTTCTTCTTGGGGTTTGTCCCGGACTTTCCTCCGGGGGACTGTATCGACCTTTCACTTGGAGCTTCCCCCCTACAGACCTCCGCGGTTTTGGCAGACACTCTATACATCCCTTATCGACCGCACTCTTATTGTCCTTTGGCGTGCAATCCTCTTTGCAGCTCCGGCCGGAGCCTTGATATGGCTATCGGCCAATATTACCATTGCCGACACGAGCATTGCCACCTGGGTAGCATCCGGATTGGATGGGCTGGGCTGGTTGATGGGACTCAATGGCGTCATCCTTTTGGCCTACCTACTGGCCATACCTGCCAACGAGATTGTAATCCCTACGATCTTGATGCTCACACTGCTTGTAACAGGTAATAGTGAGATGGGAGCCGGGGCTGGTGTGATGTTTGAAGACGAAAATATCACGAAGCAGATTTTCGATATGGGAGGTTGGACGTTGCTCACCGGCATCAATCTGATGCTTTTTAGTTTGCTGCACAATCCTTGCAGTACCACACTGTACACGATCTACAAGGAAACGGGGAGTATCAAGTGGACTGCCATCTCGGCTCTCCTGCCCTTGTGTTTGGGTTTTGCCGTAACGATGATGGTCGCATTCGTTTGGAGACTTTTTGCCTGATCCTTTGTTTGCAGATGTATTTCGGCTGGGTTGTGAGTGACAGAGACGGACGATCTCAATTCCCACTGCTTTTGTTTTTTTGTTACAGCGGGTGGAAGTGAATATTCCGACGTGTCGGAGAAAAAACTCCCACGCGTCGGAAATTTTGCTTTGACGCGTGAGAATTGCGAGTGGTGCCCTATCGAAGTAAAACAGAGGATGAGTTGCGATAAACCCTCTATTCGAACGGTCTTTGTTCGGCCCTTGTTTCGTGTGATCTTGGGTCGGTTACTCCCATCCAATCGTTAAGGATATAAAGATTGCTTGCTATATTTGTGAGCAAGAAACTCGGGTGTTGTGCTCCTCTCGGGGGCATCTGCGTGGGTAAATCCTGCATTGTAGACTCATTACAGAATACGGATGGATAAGAATTTTAAGCGAACATTGATTACAACGGCTTTGCCGTATGCCAACGGGCCTGTGCATATTGGGCATTTGGCCGGGGTGTATGTGCCGGCAGATATATATGCGCGCTATTTGCGCCTAAAAGGGGAAGAAGTCTTGCTGATCGGAGGGTCGGATGAGCACGGGGTGCCGATAGCCTTGAAGGCAAAGGCTGAGGGCGTCAGCCCCCAAGAGGTCGTAGATCGCTACCACAATCTCATCAAGGATAGCTTTGAGCGATTTGGCATAAGTTTCGATGTCTATGGGCGCACAACGAGCGATACACATCGTGAGACGGCCGGGGCATTTTTCCGAAAACTGTATGATAAGGGGGAATTTATCGAGCAGGAATCTGAGCAATACTACGATCCCGAGGCCAGACAGTTTCTGGCCGATCGGTATATCTCGGGTACGTGTCCGCATTGTGGCAATGAGCGGGCTTATGGAGACCAGTGTGAGGCTTGCGGTACTTCTCTCAACGCCACTGACCTTAAAAATCCTAAGAGTACAATCAGTGGATCGGCCCCTGTGCTGAAGAAGACAACCCATTGGTATTTGCCTCTCGACAAACATGAGCCATTTCTCAGAGAGTGGATCTTGCAGGGGCACAAGGAATGGAGGAGCAATGTCTATGGACAGTGCAAGAGTTGGATTGATATGGGTCTGCAACCACGGGCCGTGAGTCGAGACTTGGACTGGGGGATACCGGTACCGGTCGAGGGGGCCGAAGGTAAGGTGCTATACGTATGGTTCGATGCCCCCATCGGTTACATTTCCAATACCAAGGATTTGCGACCAAATGACTGGGAGCTTTGGTGGAAAGATCCCGAGACTCGTCTGCTGCATTTTATCGGCAAAGACAATATCGTATTCCACTGCATCGTCTTCCCTGCCATGCTTAAGGCAGAGGGGTCATTTATCCTCCCTGAGAACGTGCCGGCCAACGAGTTCTTGAATTTGGAGGGTGACAAGATTTCCACCAGTCGCAACTGGGCCGTGTGGCTTCATGAGTATTTGGATGAGTTTCCCGACAAGCAGGATGTCTTGCGCTATGTCCTCACGGCCAACGCCCCCGAGACAAAAGACAATGACTTCACATGGAGTGACTTCCAGGCGCGCAACAACAATGAACTTGTGTCGGTCTTCGGCAATTTTGTGAACCGAGCCTTAGTTCTTACTCACAAGTACTACGGAGGGCTTGTGCCGACAGCCGGAGATCTGACGGACTATGACCGCGAGAGCCTTACGGAAATAGGGCGGTTGCGCGTGGAGATTGAGCAAAGACTCGATACATTCCACATACGAGACGCACAGAAAGAGGCTATGAATATGGCTCGAGTTGGCAACAAGTATCTCGCCGATACCGAGCCGTGGAAACTGATCAAGACAGAACCGGAGCGTGTGAAGACGATTCTTTACGTTGCCCTGCAGATCGCGGCCAACTTGCGTGTAGCATTCGCCCCGTTTCTCCCTTTCAGTGCAAACAAACTCGGCAGAATGCTTGCTATGCCTGCCGGTGAAATAAGTTGGGAGCAGCTGGGACAAACGAATCTGATCCCAAGTGGGAGGCAGTTGGGTGAGGCCGAACTTCTTTTCGAAAAGATCGAGGATGCTGCCATCGAGGCTCAACTCCAGAAATTGGCGGCGACCAAGGAGAGCAACAAACTCGCATCTTGGCAACCTAAGCCTGTTGCTCCGGAATGTAGTTTCGAGGACTACCTCAAGCTGGACATACGTGTTGGGACTGTATTGGAGTGCTGCAAAGTACCCAAGGCTGATAAGCTCCTGCAATTCCTGATTGATGACGGTATGGGCAAACGCACCATTGTGTCTGGGATCGCACAGTACTACCAACCGGAGGAACTCGTAGGCAAACAGGTCTGCTTTGTAGCGAATTTTGCTCCCCGTAAGCTCAGAGGAATTGTTTCTGAGGGTATGATCCTATCGGCCGAGCATCCGGATGGAACGCTCCGTGTAATCACACCTTCGAGTCCGATTGAGGCCGGGTGCTCTGTGGGCTAAGCCTTTTTCTTCCTGAATAGCAAGAGAGAGATGACATCGGCTCGCCCCATTCCTCAGTTTGATCCCAAGCGAATCTACCTCAGATTTCGGTCTGAGATAGATGACGTGGTTGGGAATATTTTGGCTGGAGGGCAGTATATCGGAGGCCAGGCCGTAGCCCAGTTCGAAGAACATTTGGCTGGTTATTTGTTCCCTCCCGGGGAGGCTTGCAGAGTTGTCTCTTGTGCCAATGGCACGGATGCTCTCGACTTGGCATTTTGTGCGGCTGGCTTGCAGGCTGGAGATGAGGTGCTGATGCCCTCGCATACTTACGTTGCTGCCGCTGAGATGGCGGTGGGTCGAAAGCTTGTCCCTGTATGGGTGGATGTACAGCCCGATGGATATAACATGGAGTCCGATCCTGAGATCCTTTTTCGACACATCGGGCCACGTACCAAAGCTCTGGTAGTCGTGAACATGTATGGAATGCCAGCGGATTGGTCTCGTTTGCAGTCTTTTTGTCGCGAGCATCGGCTCCTTCTGATCGAGGATAATGCTCAAGGACTGGGCGGATCGGTTGCAGGCAAGCGACTGGGTTCATTTGGAGATCTTTCCACACAGAGCTTTTTCCCGACCAAGCCTCTCGGTTGTATGGGAGACGGGGGGGCCATAGTCGGCAGGAACTTGGATCTTATGGATCGTGTGGCCTCCCTGGCCCGGCATGGACAGGGAGAAAAATACCACTACCTTGAGGTTGGCCGGAATAGTCGGTTGGATGCCTTGCAGGCGGCCATTTTGCAGTTCAAATTGACCTGCTTGTCAGATTGCTTGGCCTCGACAAAAGCGGTAGCCGCCTTTTATGCGGAGGCATTGTCCGGCATAGAGGGGCTTGTTTTGCCGCAGCAATATCTTCGAGAAGGAGAGCAGGCATCTTGGCACCTCTATACAATAAGGGTCAAGGGGGGGCGTAGAGATTTTCTCAGGGCGCGGTTGCTGAGCGAAGGTATTGCAGCAGGGCTTTATTATCCACAGCCTCTACATCGGGTCCCGTGCTATGCTCGCCACGCTTCTGAGCATAGCTCTCGATGCCGCCTGACGGACCTTCTACACAGCGAAATACTGTCCTTGCCTATTTTCCCCTTCATGGAAGAAAGGGAGTATGCACGAGTGGCAGATGTTGTTCGTTGTGTTTTCGCGTCTAATGGATAGCGGGATGATTGCTATCCGTCAAGTTGAAAGAATGTATGAATCAGCGAAATAAATCAGAAGAGGCCGGTATTGTACGCTTTGCTATCGTGGGATGTGGTCATATCGGTAAGCGACATCTGGAGATGATGAGTAAGGATCCTCGTGGGAAGGTTGTGGCTCTGTGCGATGTTCGAGAGCCGGACGAGCTAAATCTCCCGCAGGAAGCGATGGACCTTCCTTTCTATCAAGATATCGAGCAACTCCTTTCGGCTGATCTCGGCATCGATCTTGTTTCTATTTGCACACCCAACGGCTTGCATGGTTCGATGGGGCGTCAAGTCCTTTTAGCAGGCTATCACGTTTTGATCGAAAAGCCCATGGTGCTCGACTTGGCTGAGGGGGAGCTTCTTCGACAAGCGCAAGAAGTAAGTGGCCGGAGGATTTTCGGAGTTTTGCAGAATCGCTACACACCATCCTCTGTTTGGCTCAAAGGATTGATAGAGGGAGGTGTCCTTGGAAAAATCTACGATGTGCGGATGCAGTGCCTTTGGAATCGAGATGAGAGGTATTATCTCCCTCGTAATTGGCATGGTACAGCGGAACTTGATGGAGGCACCCTCTTTACTCAATACTCCCACTTTGTCGATTTGCTCAATTGGTGGTTCAGCCCGATTGATCGGATCCACTTCGCTTCTTTTGCCAACCACAGCCATGGAAATCTTATTGATTTCGAGGATACTGGGGAAGCCTCTTTCGATTTCCAGTCGGGTAGTAGAGGGCATTTGAGCTATTCGACGGCAGTTTACGGTAGAAACTTAGAAGTTGGTCTTACTGTCTTAGCGGAAAATGGGTGTGTACGCTTGGGAGGACCTTTCTTGAACCAAGTGTTGCACTGTGAGATAAGAAATTACCAAATGCCTCCAATAGAGGCATCAACCCCGGGAAACCAATATGGCGGGTACTCGGGTAGTGCACAGAATCATCACCTTGTGATAAGGCATGTGATCGCCTCCCTTTTGGGAGAAAAGAGTGAAGTCGTAGGGCTGGATGAGGGACTGAGCGTTGTGGAGACAATTCGTAAGATTTATTCGCACCCGGCCTATGCGGTTTTTAGCCACAACAAACAAAAAGAACGATGACTAAGCGATTAAAAAAACGAGGATTGCAGGTCTACTTGTTGAGCATTGGACTCGCGGTAGGATTCCTCTTCCCTTCTTGCTCTCGAGAGCGAGTGACCGAGATACGCATCTTGCACACCTCGGATATACACGCCAACTACTTTGCTTATGATTTTCTGGTCGATTCGATAGGCAGCGGATCAATGTCTCGTTTGGCTACCTTTCTCAAAGAAGCCAGAGCGCAACACCCGAATCTCCTACTCATTGACGGCGGAGATATTATGCAAGGAACACCATCTGCGTATTACTCTAACTACGTCGATACATTGTCTGTGAACTTGGCTGCACAGACGATGAATTACTTGCGCTACGATGCCGGCGTACCAGGAAATCACGATTTGGAGACTGGGCATCGTGTCTATGACGCTTGGGTAAAAGCTTGTAAGCATCCGGTTTTGGCCGCTAATGTGATTGATGTCAAGACAAACAAACCGTATTTCTCTCCCTATACCATCAAAGATGTAGATGGGATACGGATCGCTATTCTTGGCTTTCTTACCCCGGCTGTGCCCGAATGGATACCTCAACCTCTTTGGGAAGGAATGGGGTTTGAGGATATTGTGCTATCGGCTCAACATTGGGTCCCTTATGTTATAGAGCATGAGCGTCCTGATATTTTGATTGGAGTCTTGCATTCAGGCCTTAAGAATACAAATAGACACTATTTGGAGAACGCTGCAGAAGTATTGGCCAAGGAAGTATCTGGATTCGATGCCCTCCTGATTGGCCACGATCACCGCATGTTTCTGGGTAGCGTGCAGAGCGCACATGGAGATTCTGTATACATCTGCAATCCTGCCAATAACTTAGATTGGGTTTCGGATCTTACTATTAGTGTGACGAGACGTGGTAATAAGATTATTTCGAAGAAGGTTCAATCCAAATTGGTGAACCTAAACGAATATGAGCCGGACAAAGAATACGACAAGGCTTTCGCTGAGCAAACAGCAACCATCCGCAGGTGGGGTAACAAGATTGTGGGAGAGCTCGAAAATCCTATTGACATTCGTGGATCTCTCTTTGGCCCTACCGCTTTCCTTAGCTTGGTACATCGTGTCCTATTAAATACGACCGGGGCAGATGTCTCATTTAGTGCTCCTCTCAACTTGAGCACACGCATCGCTGCTGGTCCTATTCGTATCAAAGACTTATTCGACATTTATCGATTCGAGAACTTCCTCTACGTTATGGAGCTTAGTGGGGCGGAAATCAAAGATTATCTGGAGTTTTCTTATGGGAAATGGACCAACCAGATGAGGACTTCCGATGACCATCTTTTGCTTTTGAAGCCTGACTTTAAGCCGAATGATAAGTACAAGACACTCCATGAGACATTCAATTTTAGTTCTGCTGCCGGTATTGATTATACTGTTGATGTATCCAAGCCAGTCGGAAACCGAGTGAACATTACTCAGATGAGTAATGGGGAGCCGTTCGATTTGGCGAAAAAATATCATGTTGCCCTGAGTTCCTACCGAGCGGGAGGTGGAGGAGATCTTCTTACCGAAGGGTGTCGTATTCGCTTCGAGGAGTTGCCTTCTCGGGTCGTTGAAATCAAGGAAAAGGACATTCGCAGTTATATCAAAGCCTACATCGAAACGCGCGGTGCGATCAATGTGCACAATGAGAACAATTGGAAGTTTATACCTGAAGCGTGGGTCCAAAAGGCAATTGAGCGTGATGCCGCTATCATATACGGTCAATGAATATTTGGCTTCTTTTAGCGACAGTCGCGTTTGGATCAATTTTGGTATGGATCCTCAGCGAGGGTAGGGCAAGGGATCGATTTGGCAATAAGATCTACAAACCTATTCGCCTAAATCTTGATCAGGAGAAGAGGCTGAGGCTTCCTCTGGCTCCTGCGGACGCAAAGGCAGTGACCCTTGTTCTTGACACAGAGACCACAGGTCTGCCAACCGAGGAGGGGGGACTCGATCCGTCTTTGGGGCGAATAGCGGTGTTACAGCTTGCCTGGATTTTACTTGACCAAGAGGGACGAAAGATTGAAGAGCACTGTCATCTGCTGAGACAGTTGGGAGTAGAAGTGTCGGCTGAAGTGGAGAATATTCACCATATTTCCACTGAGAGAATGCTGTCTGAGGGGCGAGAGCCACGATATGTTTATGAGTTGTTTGTAACTCGCTTGGTTGGCTTGCCGACTGTCGTGGCTCACAATGCTGCCTATCACCTAACAGTTTTGCAGCAGGATATGCAACTGCACGGGGTGGATCCGGAACTTCTGTATCATTGTCCTTCGTTTTGTACAATGGAGTCAGGGGTGGATGCTGCTCACATAGTGGGGGCTGCCGGTCGCTGGAAGCTGCCCAAGTTACGAGAGCTTTTCGGAGTCCTCTGTTATGGGCGACCTCATTTGGAACTTGTGTACAGCAACAAAGCTTTGTCCGATGTGCGTATGGCAGCAGTGGTCTACAATAAGCTGTCTCAGGCTGGGTACTAACAAGTTCTTTTTTAGAGCCGATTACCTGAGGGAAACAGCAACGACCAAGGGTTTTCTCCTTGGTCGTTGCTGTTTTTACATCACGCTCTCCTCTTTCGGTTGAGGAAGAGAAAGAGACAAGGTGGGTGGTCCTGATGAAATGTGTCTCCCTATTTGTACATAAAGCGTTTGATGCTTTGCTTGGGCGTTTTTACGAAGGGCTCGTGTCTAAACTCGAACTTCGTGATTTTCTCATAGCTGCCCACCTCTTCGTTGAGTTTCTTACGAGATTCTTGTATGATCTGCTCCGCCTCTTCGTGGCTGAGGTTGTCACGTTTGATATGGACCTCATCGGGAAATATCAAAGCTACCAAGCGTCCATTTCGCTCAACTACCAGACTTTCTTGTATGTAAGGCAAAAGATTGATCTTCGACTCGATCTCTTCAGGATAGATATTCTGTCCATTTGCTCCTAAGATCATAGTTTTAGATCGGCCCTTGATATAGACATTTTTGTCTTGGTCCATCATCCCCAAATCTCCTGTATGCATCCATCCATCCTCTGTAAATAGGTCGGCCGTTTCTTTGCTCCTCTTATAGTACCCTAGACATACATTCTCTCCTCGAACTTGGATCTCACCAACCTCACTCTCGGGATTCTCCGTCCTGTCGATTCGGACCTCCATGATGCCTTCAAGGGGTTTGCCACAAGAACGCAGCTGCCAAATGCGGTGGCTTTCGTAGCAGATAAGTGGGGCACACTCAGTCATGCCGTATCCAACTGTAAATGGGAATTTGATTCGCTTCAGGAACGATTCGACCTCAGGATTTAGGGCAGCGCCACCTACGATCACTTCACAGAAATTGCCCCCCATTCCCTGAATCATTTTGCGCCGAATGGACGAGCGGACAATGCGCTTGGCAAAAGGAACTCGCAAAAGGGCCTTGATTGCCGGTTGCTTGAGGCGGGGCATAATGATTTCGCGGTATATCTTCTCTAGTATGAGAGGTACCGTGATGACCAAATTGGGTCGAACGTCGAGGAAAGCCATCGTTACGATCTTAGGAGAAGGGATTTTCCCTAACAAAAAGACGTGAGCCCCAACGGCCAGGGGTGTCAAGAAGTTGAAAGCACAACTATATGCATGAGCTAGAGGAAGAAAACAGAGCTCGCGGTCATGTTTGGCAATCACATCAATTTTCATTCCGAACGTCACATTCCCAGCCAGGTTGTTTCCGGTAAGCATTACTCCCTTACTGAATCCGGTCGTCCCTGAGGTGTAATTCAGCACCATCATACGCTGGTTATCTACCTTGGCATAGGCAATGTCTTCTCGGCCGTATCCTTGGGGGTAATGCTCTTGCATACGCTCCTGGGCGCGTTGGTGGATCTGTGTTGCATCTTTCTGCGTATCGAGTACTTGTATCGGTTCCCCTCCTTGGATTTCTATGGCTGCGACAAGTTGCTTGGGCAGACGCTCTGCCGGGAAAGTCTGCCAGATGGTTTCATTGACGAAAATGAGTTTCGCGTCTGAATGCTCGATAATACCTACTGCATCGGTTGGGTTGAAGTCTTGCAGGATAGGCACGACGACGGCTCCGTAGGTGATGATGGATAGGAACGCAATGCACCATTCAGCCGTATCTTTTCCCATCAGGGCGATGTGGTCTTGCTCTTTCAGTCCATATTCATCGAATAGCTGGTGATAATAGGCGATGCGTTCAGCTATATCACCATAGCTGTAGCAGTTTTTTTCTATGTAGTTGGTGAGCGCGGGCAGATCCCAGTTTTCTGAGAAACTCTTGGCGTAAAGGTCTATGAAGTTTTCCTGTATCATACGGCTTTCTATGCACACTTTTCTATGTTCTGCGCAAAAGTAATGCAATTATCTCTTTGGATGTGCAGTTACCCTTTGCGAAAGGCTTGATTGAAAGAGAGGCTTACGAGTGGGTACCTGAAGCCCCTATAATGGAAAAGAGAGGTGGCGAGGACTGTCAATCCTCTGCGCTTGGTCGATTCGGAGAAAGGTGGAGGGGCTTGGCCTCTCATCTTCATGTTCAAATCAAGCTAACTGGAAAGCTCTATCTTTGCTACGGCAATTATGAAGTAGACAGGTTTTATGGAAACAATTCTGATAAAGCTCACACAACTCGTTCTCTCCTTCACGATATTGGTGCTTGTACACGAGTTTGGGCACTATTTGTTCGCACGCCTTTTTCGTGTGAGGGTGGACAAGTTTTATATATTCTTCAATCCGTGGTTTTCCCTCTTCAGGTTTAAGCCCAAAGGTAGTGATACCGAATGGGGTATTGGATGGCTTCCTTTGGGAGGGTATTGTAAGATCAATGGAATGATAGATGAGTCTTTGGACGATGATCATATTGGTACCGAACCTCAGCCATATGAGTTTCGCTCTAAGCCGGCCTGGCAACGCTTTCTCATCATGGTGGCAGGTGTGGCTTTTAATTTCCTTCTCGCCCTATTCATTTATGCCGGTATTTCTTACGCATGGGGACAGGAAGAGTTGCCATCGGATAAACTGACCCATGGAATGACGTTCTCTGCGGTCGGGCACGGTGCTGGCTTCCGAGACGGTGATATCATTATTTCAGCTGATGGACGGGCCTTGGATGTCCTGTCTTCTGATTTCATGCGCAAAGTTGTGGAAGCGCATGAGGTGCAGGTTCGACGAGGAGAGGTTGATACCGTGCTGACAATGCCAAAGGATCTGATGAGGCGGCTGCTCAGAGATGGAAGAGGCCTAATGAGCATACGACTTCCGTTGGTCGTTTCCGAGGTTCTCGCCGGCCAAGGAGCTGAGCGAGCAGGTTTGCAAGCTGGAGACCGCTTGGTAGCAATTGAGGGGGTGCCATACGATGACCGAAGCGAGGCCATAGAGAAGATAAACCGTAGCAAGGGGCAAGTTTTGACGATGAGTTTCGAGCGTAACGGAGATATCAAGGATTTTGCTCTCCCTGTGGATACGGCCGGACGCATTGGTATTGGTTTGGATCCGAACTTGGGTAGCTTCTATGATGTGCATCTGCGTCGATATAGCTTGATAGAGGCTGTGCCGATCGGTGCCACACGAGGTCTGAAGACTTTGCAGGGATATGTGAGTGATTTGAGATATGTATTCACCCCCGAGGGAGCTTCACAGATCGGAGGGTTCGGTACGATTGGGAATCTATTCCCTGCTACGTGGAACTGGAAGGCTTTCTGGAGTATGACGGCTTTTCTCTCCGTTATGTTGGCAGTCATGAACCTACTGCCCATTCCAGCATTGGATGGTGGGCATATCCTCTTCCTCCTCATAGAAATGATCACACGGCGTAGGGTCAGTGAGAAGACCTTGTTAAGGGCTCAACTCATTGGGATGTTCGTCCTCTTTGCTTTGCTTGTCTATGCCAATGTGAAAGACGTGATTCGCCTTTTCTGACTCTTCTTCCCTTTTCCATGTCATTACATATTTATCCGACCAATTTCGAAGCAAAGATCGGATTCGACGAGTTACGTCGACTGTTAGCAGGCTATTGCTCTTCTGAGCTGGGGCGATGTCTTGTAGATTCTCTGTGTGCAACAGATGACTTTGTCTCTATTCATGCTTGGCTCAATCAGACAGCAGAAATGCTTTCTTTCATTGAGCAAGGACAGTGTATCCCGACTGTGGTGGAAATAGACTGCCGAGAGGCTCTGCATCGGATACGCCCCGAGGGTACGTATCTGGAGCAGGAAGAATTGTATTTGGTGTTGCGCTCGATGCTTTCCGTAGAGGAGGTCCTGAATTTTATTTCGAGTAACAGCTCCGAGGATGGTGGGACTTTGGCTCCATTCCTTGCGCAAGCTTTTGCCGGTTGCTACGCGTGGCCAGCACTTTCGGTACAGATAGCCAAACTTTTTGATTCAAGGGGTGAAATTACTGACACGGCTTCGCCAGAATTGGGGCGTATACGTCACGAAATCTCCAGTATAGAGCGACAGATGAGTCGGCTTGTTGACCGAGCGATGCGCCACGCTAAGGCTGAGGGATACATGGAGGCCGATGCCATGCCCACCATGCGCGACGGGAGGATTGTACTACCGATCATACCGGCCTACAAGCGAGCTTTGGGTGGGATTGTACAAGGTGAGTCAATTACGGGACGAACGGCTTTTGTCGAGCCACCTGAAGTCGTGGAGGCCGGCAACAAACTGCGTGAACTTGAAAGTGATGAGCGTAGAGAGATTATACGTATCCTCATACAAGCTACCGAGCAAATAAGGCCGATTGCTCACCGGATCGCTGATGGGATTACTTACTTGGCACAATTTGATCTGATTGTGGCCAAGGCCAGATTTGCACAGAAGTTCAACGGGCACCTACCGAAACTGCAGGCAGAGCCGAATATGCAGTGGCAGGGCGCTACACATCCCATCTTGCAGCAGTCGCTGGCAGAGCACGGTCGTTCGGTTGTACCACTCGATATTAGTCTCGGATCATCGGACTCACGTATTTTGGTGATCTCGGGACCGAATGCCGGAGGTAAGAGCGTTTGTCTTAAGACTGTAGGCATTGTGCAGTATATGCTGCAGTGTGGTCTACTCCCAACCCTCTCTCCAGACAGCCAGACCGGTATTTTCGGATGCCTGGCTATTGACATCGGCGATGAGCAGAGCTTGGAGGATGACTTGAGTACATATAGCTCACACTTACGCAACATGAAAGAGCTTGTACGCCTCTCCTCCGACCGAAGTCTTTTCCTTATCGATGAGTTTGGATCGGGGACAGAGCCTCGCATAGGTGGAGCGATAGCACAGGCTCTCTTGTACCGCTTCAATCAGGCCGGTAGTCGGGGTTTGGTCACGACGCACTATCACAACCTGAAACTTTTCGCTGACGATACGGATGGCTTGACCAACGCAGCAATGCTTTACGATAGGCACGAGATGACGCCCCTCTTCAAGCTCAGTATAGGTCGCCCGGGCTCCTCGTTTGCTATCGAGATTGCTCGAAAGATAGGCTTGCCCAAGGATGTGATCGAGATGGCTTCCGAGATTGTTGGGCAGGACTATACAGACATGGATAAGTACCTCCAGGATATTATTCGTGACAAAAGATATTGGGAGCAGAAGCGGGACAAGATTCGCAGAGATGAGAAGCGATTGTTGGAGAATGTAGATCGCTATGGCAAGCAACTTGAAGACTTTGAAGCCGAGCGTAAACGGCTCTATCGAGAAGCAGCTAAGGCTGCAGAGCATTTGCTTGATGAGGCTAGAAGTCGTATTGAGGGTACCGTGCGAACGATCAAGGAAGCCAAAGCCGAGCGTGAAAAAACCCTCAGGGCGAGAAAAGAGTTAGACGAGTTTCGTCAAAAAATTACTGCACTGGCGCAAGAAGAATCCAGTAGAGAAGACGATCGCTATGCCCGTGAGTTGGAGCGCATTCGGCGTCGCAAGGAGCGCAAGCAAGAGAAGAGCCGATCGGTGGATAAGCAAAAATCGCTCTCCGAGATCGCAAAGCAAGCCGAGCGTAAGTTACAACTGAGTGATCTATCTGTGGGTGATTTAGTAAAGATCAAAGGGCAGGAAACGCTCGGGAAAGTGTTGGAGATCAACAGTCGAGACGTATCTGTCGCCTTGGGATTGCTGAAGATGAATTTGTCGATCGACAAACTGGAAGTGCCAGCCAAGCATGAGCGAGAACGGGCTATGAGGGAGAGGGAGAGACTCAAAGACTCACAAACAAGCCGCCATTCTAATGTAATTGATAGTATTCGCAGCAAACGGCTCAGTTTCAAAGCTGATTTGGATGTGCGTGGAATGAGAGCCAACGAGGCTGTCGATGCCGTAGCCTACTTTGTCGATGATGCCATTCAGCTCTCTGTCCCCCGTATTCGCATTTTGCATGGTACGGGCAGTGGTGCTTTGAGAATGGTGATACGAGACTATTTGAGTGGAGTGGCAGGCGTGCGGCAGTACCGAGATGAGCATGTGCAGCTTGGTGGTGCCGGTATCACAGTGGTCGAGCTGAGTTGATTTTAGCAACAGGAGGCTTATTCCCCTTTAGTATCCAAGAAAGGAGCCGGAAAGGAGAGAACCAAAAATCCTCCCGTTAGAACATTTTCTCTCACGTGTCGGAAGATTTACCCCTACATGAGGGAGGCATAGCTTCCTCTCGTCAGAGACAAATAAGGGATTGGGTAGAACTCGTACAAGAGAGGAGCTGGAAAAAGCGAGCGCGACTGTGTCTTCGTATTCAAGGCATGGCTGTGCTCGCTTTTTCCCCTATGGGGTTGGCTCCACAATAAGCTCAAGGTAACAAGAAGCTAAGTCCTCCACTAAAAGAGAGGAGGAAAGGCTGTTCTTTGTAGATAGTCTTGAGGAGTGATTCGTTGTGGAAGTAGTATGCACACTGAGGCTCTATGTAGAATCCAAGTTGCCGTGTGAAGCGAATGCTGGCACCCACCTTGCCATAAACGCTATACTGTTGCGGATGGTAAGGGAGTTTGTCCGAGCTGTAATAGGCAACCAAGACTTGATCAGCTTGTGCTCCGAATCCAAAATAGACGGAGAAAGGAGACGAAGAGGTGAATCGACAATTGAGACCGATTGGGATACCTAAGCAATGCACCTGCTGCACTTGCTTGGAGGCCGTTTGACTCTGCAAGTAAGTGTATTTGAGGCCTGTTTCCAAACTTAGTGACGAGGAGATAGGATATTCGACACGCAGACCGAAAGAAAGGGGAAGAGAATGTTCAAGTTGCTCTTGTACATGATTGAGGTGATTCGGTGGAGAGGGGAGCCGTCTTCGTTTGCTTTGCTCATTGTCTTCGTCCTCTTCTTTCCCTGTGTCATTATTCGAGTCGTTTGGCTTGTCCGGGGAAGGCGTTGGATCCCAGTTGGGGCGGGGAGGTGCAGGGGTATGCATGTAGTGACTTCTGTCCATCTTGGCAAAAGGCACTCCGACGGCCACTCCCCCCTGCGTCACATAGGATGCCAAGCGGATTCTTCGCTGTGGCTTTGTTCCCATTTCCCAACGGATATTTGCTGCTGCAGGCAGAGGTTTATAGGAGGTTTGGGAAGGATGTTTGAGGGTATCGGCCGCAACCTCGGGTTGTTCCGGCTCATCTGTTTCCATCGAAGGTATGTTGAGGCTGCTTTCCTCGGTAGATGATCTTGATTGCAACGAGTCGAGGTTTAGCGATCCAGAGCTTTCCCTCAGTGATGGAGTCGTAGAGGGAGAAGGTTCGGTAGGCTCCTCCTGGCGGTCAAGTCGTGATTTCCGATAGGTTTTCGGCGTGAGGGAGGGAGAGGAGGGAAACATCTGCTCGACTGTCAGAACGGATGATGATCTTGCCTTTGAGTGAAGTCCCTTGTCTTGGAGAGCCAGCAGGGAGGGCTGCTCTACGCCTCGTTCTTCTTGCAGCAACGCGAACAAGCCAAGGCCTACTCCTAGCAATGCCGCAGCGGCAGTCCACCAATAGAGATATATGCGTCGCCTCTTGCGAGGGGTCATCGCAGAGCATAGCTGCGCCCAACCCTCATCGAGATCAATCGGTGGGGGTGCTGCCTCCCTAGCTTTTTGCCTGATGATGCTTAGCCAATCCTCGTTATGTAAATTCTTCTTTGGCACTAATTCGTTGCGTTATACAGGTTAATTTCTTTGGCCAATAGCTTGCGAGCCCTGCTCAGTTGTGATGCGGACGATCGCTCCGCTATGCCAAGCGTCTCGGCTATTTGCTTGTGACTGTAGCCCTCTATGACGTAGAGGATAAATACCGTTCTATACCCGGTTGGGAGTCGGTGTATACAACTCAGTATCTGTTCGTAACTGAGATTTTGTACCAATTCGGCTTCGGGTTCTTCGTTGTCGGTCTCATCCTTTAGATTCATTTCCTCTGCCGGAAAATCTACCCACCGACTCTCTCTTCTCAGGTGCATGAGGGCCTCGTTGCCGGCTATCCTATTGAGCCAGGCTGCGAGCGATCCTGCTCCGCGGTATTCGAAGGTACCAATCTTGTCAAACACCTTCAGGAAGGTATCGTGCAGCAGATCGTGGGCTGTACTTCTATCGCTGATGTATCTGCCGATGATATGCAAAAGAGAGGAGGCGTAGGTATAGTAAAGACGTCGATAAGCGTCTTGCTTACCAGATTTGCAGCCTTCTACGAGATCCTGCTCCTCTATATTCATCCAAGTGAGAACCTTTATGCATGGACCGAAGACTTATCGGCAAAACACTTCGGCCGATAGCCACCCCTCCTTCAATCAAAAAGAGAGTTATTCTACTACCATTCCTGTTCACTTCCCTTTCGCTGTCCAGCCGATCGTCCGACCTTTCGGAGAGATTCTAGACTCGGCAGCGAGGATTTGCTTTTTTTTTGTTCGCTAAATGCAGTAATGGTAGAAATACTGCACAGCCAACGCAAATATAATGCAAAGCGGAGAGAGCAAGAGGCCGATTTTGGTGAGGGCGAGAGAAAAAGTGGAGGTCTTTTGTACGGAATGGTGGTCTCAAGTGAGAGTTTTTCGCTGGTCGTCACGGGAGGATTGGTTTTGATGTAGCCGAAAACCGCTTTCGTAGCTGTTGCCGAACCCATTGCACAGGGGCATCTCCTCCGAGGGTTACAAAAAACCAGAGACTGTCTCCCGACAGCCTCTGACCTTCATTGTTAACCTTAAATTAATACTATTATGAAAAAACCACGAAGCAAAGGTAAGTAGAATATTCGATTTGTGCAAATCATTTGTCAAAGAGATCTTTCTTTTTCTCCTATCCACGGTCAGCCCTTATATCCTAACAAGTTGTAATTGAATGCTTATGGAAGGGAAGACAAATGAAATTTGCAGAAGTCTAAGTTTGTAGTCAGAGCGTGGAGAGGTGAGGCTTGGAGAGAGGGTAAAAGAAAACGACCACTGCGAACAAACCTCGCAGTAGCCGTTCTCATTCGTAGCGAGACCCGGGATTGAACCGGGGACCTCATGATTATGAATCATGCGCTCTAACCAGCTGAGCTATCTCGCCGTATCGAATGCGGTGCAAAGATACTATCTTTTTGCATTCTGGCAATACCTCTACTCTCTCGCAGGCAAAAAGACAGCTCTTTTCAGAGCTTTGTCTGTGGGCTTAGGGTAAGGCCTCAAAATCTCACGCGTTGTAGGATTTCTTTTGACGCGTCGGAGGAAAAATTCTGACGTGTCGGAACAATTGCTCTTTCCCCACCCGATGACAAAATGCAGTAGAGAGCCCCAAATTCTGTGATGATTGACAAGTCAATTCACTCCCTATCCATTGCGATGTACATTAGTCTCGGGAGGAAAAGTCTTCACTTGTCAGAGGCCGATCCGAGCATCCACGATGATGGGTAGATGGTCGGATACTCCGCCATGGTAGTGGTTGCCGAGAAATGTTCGTTTCGGACGTATTTGAGCCGAATTCCCATTCCTTGATTCCACGGCAGAGGGTGCAACTATGGAGCGAAACGATTGGGGCAAAATCTTAAAGCCCGTACCCTCGAGTGTGGCAGAGGAGACGAAAATTTGGTCGATATGACTCCAAACCCCCTGAAATAGGTAGCTTCCGGAGGGGTAATGCCCTTCGACGAGGTCACTGAGGGCGATAAGTCTGTGGTCGGTGCGAGTATCTGTCTCTCCTTTGCCGAGAGCGACTCGCTTAGCCTCCCCCTTGGGAAAGCAGAGGCCGAGGTGTTTGTTCGACAATTCAGACGGTTCGGCATTGAAATCGCCCATTGCGACAATTAGAGGAGCTTCATCCGTCCGGTAAATGCTATCAATGGCGGCTCGTAAGGTTTGGGTTGCGGCTTGTCTGCGTTGGTGTCCAAGTGTGGATCCGTCTCGTCTGGAAGGGAAATGGCAGATGAATAGATGCAATTGCTTGCCAGAGGGCAACAGTCCTGCTGTGTAGAGTATATTGCGTGTAGCGACACAGCTACTATCTGGTAATCGAATAGGCAGGTCGTAAATGCGGATAGGCGAAAAGCAGTCGGAGCGATAGAGCAAAGCGACTTCTATACCCCGCTCGTCCAGGCTTTGAGAGAGCAGATAGCGATAGTCAGCCGACTTTAGGGCTGTCTGTGACATCAATCGCAGCAACACACTGTCGTTCTCCACTTCTGCAAGGCCTATGAATGCAGGCCAATCTTCCTCCCCGGCGAAAGAAATGACCTCCGCGATTTGCTTTAGTTTGTTTCTCAGTCTGGGTTCTGTCCATTGCTTTGCTCCGTCGGGGAGGAACTCGTAGTCGTTTTTTCCTTCATCGTGTCGGCAATCGAATAGGTTCTCCACATTCCATTGCATCAGGCGGATCTCTCTTGCCGCCCTTTGAGCCACGAGCGTTTCTCCGATGATCCAAAGGCAGACGCAGGCGAGAGAGAGGTAGCGCAGGGAAACTTGTCTACTCATCTTTTTCGCTGAAATACGGTCGGAGGTAGCGCGCTGTAATGGACTGTTTGCAGAGGGCTACTTGCTGTGGACTTCCAGAGGCCAAAATGTAGCCTCCGGCGTCACCGCCCTCTGGCCCTAAGTCGATGAGGTGATCGGCAGACTTGATGACCTCAATGTTGTGTTCTACGACAACGATCGAGTGACCTTTGTCGATGAGAGCCGCGAACGCATCAAGCAGAATGCGGATGTCTTTCAGATGCAGCCCGGTGGTCGGTTCGTCAAAGATGAACAGGGTGGGAGACGAAAGATTCATTCCGAGGTAAGAGGCGAGTTTGACACGCTGGTTTTCTCCTCCGGAGAGGCTGGAGCTACTTTGCCCAAGCTTGATGTATCCCAATCCGATGCGACGCAGGGAATCAAGCTTGTGTACAATCTCTTTGCAAAGAGCCGCCGGATCCTCGGAGAAAAAGGCAATCGCCTCGTTGACGCTCATATCCAACAACTGGTGGATATTTACTCCCCGATATTCTATATCAAGAACCTCGCGTCGAAATCGCTTGCCATGGCATTCTTCGCATTCTAGTACCAAATCGGCCATGAACTGCATCTCCACCGTTACGACACCTTCTCCCTTGCAGACTTCACAGCGTCCGCCCTCTTTGTTGAAGCTGAAGTGATACGGCTTGAATCCCATCTGTTCGGACAGCGCCTGGCGACTGTACAACTCGCGAATGTGGTTGTAAGCCCCCACATAAGTGACAGGGTTGGAGCGCGAAGACCGACCGATGCTATGCTGGTCTACATATTGGACGTCACGGATGAGCTTAAGGTCTCCATGGAGTCCCTTGCAGCCATAGTGTGAGGGAGAGGGGTCGTTCAGATGACTACTCACACTCTTATAGAAGACATCCCTCACGAGAGTGCTCTTGCCCGAACCGCTCACACCGGAGACAACCGTCAGACAATTGAGAGGGAAACGCACATCAATCCCTTTGAGGTTATTGAGATATGCACCTTGCACCTCAATGTATTTGTTTGCTACCCTCAAGAAAGGAGGTAGTTGTATTCGTTCTCGTCTATTGAGGAAGGCAGCCGTGTATCCGGCCGTCGTCTTGTTTATTTCTCGTGGGTTTCCGGCAAAAACGACCTGCCCGCCATCGGTACCGGCCTCTGGCCCCATGTCTATGAGAAAATCGGCTTTGCGGATTACTTCTTCATCGTGTTCTACCACCACGACGGTATTGCCGGCCTCTCTCAATCGCTCCATCACTCCGATCAATCTGGCTGTATCTCTCTGGTGGAGACCTATCGTGGGTTCGTCCAAGACGTAAAGTGACCCTACGAGATTGCTGCCGAGCTGTGTAGCCAGACTGATGCGTTGGCCTTCCCCTCCCGATAGCGTATCTAATTTGCGATCCAAACCCAGATAACCCAGCCCTACTTCCAGAAGGTAGCGGAGCCGCTGATTGATTTCGGTGAGCAACCTACGAGCAATGAAGCGATCTTGCTCGGACAATTTTAAATGGGTGAAAAAATCTGTAGCCTCAGCGATTGTGAGTTTGCAGATCTCGGCTATATTGAGCCCTCCGATGCGTACATAGAGAGCCTCGGCACATAGCCGGTCTCCATGACATTCGGGGCAGATTGTCCGCCCTCTGAAATGTGCCAGCCGTACCCGATTCTGTATTTTGTGCATGCTGGCCTGTAGCATGGCAAAATAGGCATCGATCCCACCCATTCTGGGCTTGGTCCCCTCCTCCGGATGACCGTGCCAGAGGAGATTTTTTTCGGACTTGCTCAGTTGGTGGTAAGGCTTGTGGATTGGAAAGTCGTATGCTTGGCTGTTGGCAATGAAGGTCGAGAGCCATTCACTGCTTTTGGGGCCGGACCAACAGCTGACTGCACCTTCGTAGACGGAGAGTGAGGGATCGGGGATGACCAGATGCTCGTCAATCCCCATCGTTGCCCCGAACCCGTTGCAAACCGGACAAGCTCCGACAGGAGTGTTGAAGCTGAAAAGTTGGGGTGTAGGCTCTTTGAATTCAATGCCATCCCGTTCGAAGCTTTTGCTGAAAGGCAAGTCTTTCCATTCCCCGTTGGGAAACTCTACTCGCAGTAAGCAGTGGTCGTGTCCCTCATAAAAGGCATTCTCTGCCGAGTCAGCTAAACGGCTTGTCAAATTTTGCCTCTCTGCATGATCGATCAATACACGATCAATCATGAGCTTGAGCTCTTCCGAAGGGATTTGATCGGGGCTTTTCAAGTAGTCGTCTATGCGGATAATTGTTTGTCCGTGCATCAGGCGACTATATCCTTGCTGCATCAAAAGTTCTATTGCGTTGTAGTCACTATTTTTTTCACTGGTAGAGATCTGAAGATCGACCAGGAGGTAGCAACGGCTCCCTTCGGGCAAGTGGATGGCTGCATTCACGACATCGTTGACTCCTTCGCGCTTTACTTCTTTACCGCTAATAGGTGAAATTGTTTTTCCGATGCGTGCAAAAAGTAAGCGGAAGTATTCATAAAGTTCGGTGCTGGTAGCGACCGTGGAGCGCGGACTGCGTGTGGAGGAATGCTGCTCTATGGCTATTGCGGGAGGGATCCCCTTGATGTATGTGCATTCGGGCTTTGGCATTCGCCCCAGGAACTGGCGCGCATAAGCCGATAGGCTCTCTACATATCTCCGTTGCCCCTCGGCATAAAGCGTGTCGAAGGCTAATGAGCTCTTGCCCGATCCGGAGAGCCCACTTACAACAACCAAGCGACCTCTCGGTATTTGCAGATCGATATTTTTCAGGTTGTTGACCTTTACGCCTTTGAGACTGATATATTCTTGCTTGCTTGGGCTTCCTTTCTTCATTATGATCCCTGGTGTTAGATATGGGGTTATATAGGAGCTTCTCAGCCCAACTGAAACCCGATTTTTCGGAGCGTTTCTCGTTCGTTGCTGTTTCCCCCTAAGACAGAGAAAGCCAGAGGCTCCCTCGGGTGACGGTAGCTTTTCCGGATTTCTTCGAATCGTCCAGGATCGGACCGTAAGGCCCTATCTGTATCGGAGAGATCGAGGGTGTGTAGCAGTGCCGTATAGATGGGGTTGATATTGGGATATTGATTGCGTAGTTGCTCCAAGTCGATGGTTGGCATTTGCGGAGCGGGCGGATGTATGCGTCCTCCCGCATTAAAAGGCAATCCGAAGTAATCAGCAATGGACTCCAGTGACATACGAGAACCGTTGCTTTTGCCATCGGCGGAAAATCCTGCGATGTGTGGAGTTGCGATATTGCATATTCGGATAAGTTCTCGATCGATTGCCGGTTCTTTTTCCCAGCAGTCGCAAACAAGAGCCGAGAGGGAATTGCTTTTGTATGCATCGATAAGAGCCTTTGTGTCGCACACTGCCCCTCGGGCAGCGTTGATAAGGACTGGTTTTCGCTTAAGGGCGTGCAGGAAAACTCGATCTACGAGATGGTATGTAGGATGTTTACCTCCACGACTAAGAGGGGTATGTAGCGTGATGATATCGCTTTGGTGCAGGATCTCTCCCATTGTGGCGAAGTTTTCATTTCCTTCGCGAGTGCCCCTTGGAGGGTCATAGCAAAGAGCTTGCATCCCCAGAGCCAAGGCTATCTGTTTGACATGCGTCCCTACTTGTCCTACCCCAATTATCCCGATTGTTTTGCCTCGGAGATCATCCACCGTGCCTTGCCGTACGAGAGAAGATAGGCAGGAGAAGACGTATTGCGCAACGGCCGAGGCATTACAGCCCGCAGCAGTGCGCCAAGCAATCCCCTGGCGTTGGCAATAATCCGTATCAATGTGATCGAAACCGGCCGTAGCGGTACAAATCAAACGTACGCGACTGCCGCTGAGCAATTCTTTCGTGCATTTCGTGATAGAGCGTACGATAAGTACATCGGCTTCGGATATGGTCTTGGGGCTAAAGTCTTCATTAGGCAGATAACAGACTTCCCCAAGAACTTCTGCTGTCCCCCTGAGGTAAGGAATAGAGGCTTCGGCTACAATTTTCAACTTCATACCGATTGCTTTTATTCACCTTGAGGTGAGGATAGATCCGGCCATGCATCCCGGCAGTCATTTCCACCGGAGAACGCATCAGCTTCGGCCAAGCTATCCTCGTCCCAGTCGAAGATCCCGATTTCATCCTGCCCCCCAGCCAAATAGTTGAACTGGTTTTCCCCTCTTTGAAAGCTTGCTCCAAACTGTTCCATCTCGCGGCGGTCTCGCTTGGTCGGGCGTCCTAGGCCTTTCGCCCGATCTACAAAGCCGGATACCTTGCTCATCTCCAATATTTCATACTGATCGGGAGGAGTCACATTGCGCATGTAGTTGGGCACATGTTTAGCCCCCATGCGGCTTTGGCTCAGAGCGAGTACTTCAAAGCTGTAGAGCACAGGCGGTTTCTTGACTGATATCACATCTCCGACTTTCACACAGCGAGAAGGCTTGGCCGGTTGGTTGCCTATTGTCACTCTATTCATCTTGCAGGCCTGTGTGGCTATGCTACGCGTCTTGAATATGCGTACAGCCCACAACCATTTATCAATACGTACTTCGTCCATTTTGCGGTATTTGAGGTGCATCCATACAGTCTTTGCTGACAGGTTGCACCCACGGGCTTTTTCTTTGTCAGCAACGTAGGCATGCCCCCATCCCACAAAGTTAGTCATTCGGCCGAGACTGATTAAAATCTTCATTTGATTGTTCAATTTGTAGGTATCTAAAGAAAATTGCATTAGATTTGCTCGCAGAAGGCGGTGATCCGGGATCACTTTGTCTTTTGCAGGCTTCGAGGCAGCAGCTTATGCTTTATGGAGCGGTGCTTGTGCGAGGTCTGTGCGGTCAGGGTTTGATCAGTGATAAAGAATTAGATAGTAGTATAGTTATTTAAATCCAAAGACAAATGAAGAAATTGTTTTCAGTGATGCCTCTTCTGGCTCTTGTTCTCATGATCGGGTTTGGCAGTACTTCTTGTGGAAAGGAGGAGAAGGGAGTGAAGATCCTCAAGTTCGAACAGGAAGAAGTGTCCCTCATCGCGGGTGACAAGATGGAATTGAAGGTGAGTGTGAATCCCGCCGACGCCAAGTTGACGTTTGCTTCGAAGGACGACAAAGTTGCGACAGTAGACGCTTCTGGTACCGTTACAGCCGTAGCAGAGGGTAAGACTATAATCACAGTGACGGCCGGCAAAAAAACGGCTGCCTGCGCAGTAGAGGTAATGCGTGACCGTATGGTGAATAAGATCTACTTCCCACCCAAAGGACAGTTGGAGGCGCAGAAGGAAATTATCTTCAGAAAGATGAAAGCTGCCGGTTGGATCTATGCTCCGTCCAAGCAAGATCCAGAAGGTCTGCAGACTTGGAGATTTACGAGTTCAAATGGAGGGAAAGTCATACCGGGACTGGAGGACATCCCTTTTGTTCTCCTTGACTATCATCGGGATGTAGCTGGTGGAATGGTTTCCGGAGCGGGTTACTCGAAAAAGGGAACGGTGCCATCGGTCGAAGAAGTGTTCAGTAAATTGTTGGCTCCTTTTGGCTTCACTTCGGACCCGGGGGATGGAACTGTCAACCTTGGAGGTGGCAAGAAAGTTCCATGCAAGGTGGCGAACAATGTTGATCTTCAGATGGGGGCTTTGGGTTATCGTGATGACCTGAAACTGAGCAATGGGGAAGAGGTAGACTTTTTCGCTGTGGAGTTTCGCTATGAGATGTTCAAATTACAGTCTGTACCTTCCGACATGAAGTTGATTGATTTCTCTTCTCTCAAAAATGAAATAAAGCAAACGCTTCAGAAGTAAGCTCTTAGCGCAGCTAAACACATAGAGACAACATTGAAGGGCATCGGCTGACAAGAGGTTGGTCGGTGCCTTTTCTGTTTGCCTAATCTGGGAAGAAAGTGCATACTCTCCCCGTCTCCTTTATCTTTGTCTTCGGCTTAATCCGCAATCGAATCGTGAAAGTCCTTATTCTCTCTACCTCCGACACACAGGGAGGGGCAGCCGTTGCTGCACTGCGTTTAGCTGATGCTCTCGATAATATCGGCGTAGAAGTTCGTGTATTGGTCTGCAAAAAAAGGGGTGTCGATGCCAAGGTCTACGAGTTGTGTCGGGGAAAACTGAATCGCTACAAACACAAATGGGCTTTTCTTGCCGAGCGAGCGATGATCTACAAAGCGAATGGACGCGATCGCTCCAAGCTCTTCCATGTCTCTACTTCGGCTTTTGGTTTGGATATAAGTCACCATCCATTGGTCGCGTGGGCCGATATTTTGCACCTGCATTGGATCAACCAAGGTTTTTTGTCTTTGCAAGGACTGGAACGGGTGGCTACTCTGGGCAAAGCCATCGTCTGGACGATGCATGACCTCTGGCCGGCAACAGCTATTTGCCATCATCCTCGCCATTGTACTCATTTTCGGGAAGAGCAGCCTTGTGGTTGTTGCGAGCAGATTAATAGCAAGCAAGTAAGAGATCTATCTCGCTGTGTGGCTGAGCGGAAGAAGGCTTTGTACGCGAGATTGCAGCCCGTATTGCTGGGTTGTAGCCATTGGATTGCTGAGCAAGCTGCCGCATCGACAATTTTGTCGGGCCGACCGATCTTGTCCATTCCCAATCCAATCAATACGGATTTATTCAGCCCAATGGATCGGGCCGAAGCCAGAGCAGCGCTGGGGCTTACCTTTGATTGCCCATCTCCCTACTTGATCCTATTTGGAGCGGTGAAGGCCGATGACTATCGCAAAGGCATAGGAGAGATGTCGCGCACTCTGCAACTGTTGTATAGCGACAGGCCCGAGCTTCGTGGCCGCCTCAAACTCATAACGTTCGGCCACCTTGCTCCGGAGGCTGCCTCCATGTTCCCAGATTTTGAGACGGTTCGCATGGGCTACATCTCCTCTACGGAGACAATGAAGTTGCTTTACAATGCCGTCGATTTATTTGTTACCCCCTCATTGGAGGAGAATTTGCCTAATACGATCATGGAGGCCCAGGCCTGTGGTACTCCTTCGCTGGGTTTTGCTACCGGTGGAATTCCTGAGATGATCTCTAATGAGCTTTTAGGGCATGTATCCCCCTATCGCTCGGCCGACGATATGGCCGATTACATTTATCGACACTGGCAGGCGAGCTATGACCAAGACGGGCAGGAAACGCCCTTTGGAGGCTCTCAGCGCGAGGCTTGCAGACGATCGGCTGTGCAACGCTACGACAGGACCGTCGTAGCTAAGCTTCATTTAGCTCTCTACGAAAAGCTATTGAGAGGAGATTTGCTCTCACCTGCTGCTCCCCTCTGATGCACATTGCTTCGTGGCTTCTCCTCTTCTCCTTTCTTTTTGAAAGCAGAGATTTCTCCCTGACTTCCCGAACCAACGAAAATTCTCTCCCGTCGGAGCGTTTGCGCTCACGCGTCGGAGAATTTATTCTTTCGCGTCGGAATTTTTACTTCGACCAACGGGAGCTTTGTTTCCTCTGAGGGGTCGCTGGACAAAGCTCAACTGACAGCAATCTCTCCCTTCGTATTTCAGAGAAGACGCTATTTGGCAAAAACTTATGTGGGCGTATTGCAGGGCCTTTCAGTTTCGGGCTTTTTGGAAAGCCCGTCCCAAGGATGCAATAATATCGGAAGCCAAAAGAGTTTCCTCGCTTTCCTCAGCCACGTAGCAGTCGGCAGCCAAGCCATGCAGATACATCCCCAAGATGCAGGCTTCGGCAGAGGTATAGCCTTGGGCCAATAGGCCGACAAGGATCCCGAAGAGGACATCTCCACTACCGGCTGTAGCCATACCTGCATTACCAGTCGCGTTGAATACAACATTTCCGTCCGGCATACAACAAGCCGAATAAGCCCCTTTAAGAATCAAATAGACCGAGTGACGCTCGGCGAAAGCTTTGGCTTGCGCCAATCGTTCGTAGCTTGTTTCGCAGTAGCAAATGAGCCGGTGCAATTCTCCGGCATGTGGAGTGAGGATGCTGCGGGCAGGTAGCAGAGGTAGCAGATTGCGGTAGATGCCCAGCATGTTGATTGCATCTGCATCGATCACCATTGGATCTCGGTACTGCTCTAGGAGCTTTTGCAACATTGCTTCACCCTCAGGGTAGTTCCCCAAACCGGGTCCTATGCCTACGACGTTGTACCGGTGTTTGAGTGGACAATCCAGGATGTAGTCGGCATCTTCGTCTTGACTGCACATAGCCTCCGGGCTGGCGATTTGGGCTATCTCGTACCCGCTTTTTGGTACATGTAGGGTCAGCTTACCGATGCCTGCACGTAGAGCGGCTTTGGCTGCCAGGCAGGCGGCTCCCATCATCCCTCTACTACCTGCTGCGATCAGCCCATGCCCCAAAAGGCCTTTATGAACAAAACGATCACGTCCATGGAGCATCTGTCGAATATCGTCCGGTGTGATCAACAGATGGTTGCTACGGAGTTGTCGTTTTGCCTCCGAGCTTAATCCTATTTCCAAGACGGTAAAACGACCGACGAAAGAGGCTGACTCGGCCATCAGCATACAAAGTTTGGGCTGCTCGAAGGTGTAAGTTTCATTTGCTCGAACAATCGGATTGTTTAGATTGGCAGAGTTGTCTTCTGCGTACAGTCCGGAGGGTATGTCTATGGCAAGGATCTCTGCATCAAGCGTATTGATGTAGTTTACCAACGCAGCGAATCCTCCGGCAAGCGGTCGGCTCAGTCCTGTGCCAAAGAGACCGTCCAGCACAACGGCATCGGCCTCAATCGCTGGAGGATCAAATGAGTTTTGTATTTCGGTCAGCCCATTGAACGGAAGTTCCACCAGCCTATCTCGATGTGCTTGGCAAGCCGGAGATAGTTGCCCATTGGGGGCAAAGAGATAGCTGTACACCGAATAGCCACTGGCTAGGAGCAAGCGGGCGATGGCCAGGGCGTCGGCTCCATTGTTTCCGAATCCAGCAAAAACATACACCCGTCTGGCAGGGGTATACTGCTGCACATAGCGATCTACGAAGGCGGCAGCAGCTCGCTCTACCAGGCGGGTGCTATCGATACCCTCCTCCTCCATAGTCAGCCGGTCAAGGTCGGCTATCTGCTTGGATGTGAACAGAGGAATCATCGATAAGGGGGATGAAGCAGACTAATCGATACTGCCACGTACAATTCCACGCTTAGACTCTCGGATGAAATCAATGATCAAGTCGCGTTCGTAGCAGGCCGGTACTTCCTCTGTCACGACTTCCAGGGCCTCGGAGACGTTGAAACCCCTTTGGTAAAGTGTGCGATAAATGTCGTTGATACAGAATATCTGATCATTGGTGAACCCTCTGCGTCTAAGGCCAACGATGTTGATGCCACAGTAGGCGATCGGATCGCGACCAATAAGCGTATAGGGCGGGATGTCTTTGGTTACACGAGAGCCTCCCTGTACCATTACATGCTTGGAAATACGTGTGAATTGATGTACCAAAGCTCCTCCACTGATAATCGCGTAGTCGTCTACCTCAACTTCACCGGCCAGCTGAGTGGCGTTGCCTAAGATGATGTGATCTTGCAAGACACAGTCGTGTGCCACGTGGCTGTATGCCATCAGCATGCAATGGCTTCCCACAATGGTCGTACCGCGAGAGGCCGTACCGCGGCTAATCGTTACACATTCGCGCACCTGTGTGTAGTCCCCGACGATAGCGGTGGATTTTTCGCCTACAAACTTTAGGTCTTGTGGGATGCCGGAAATAACGGCTCCTCCGTGTATTACACAATGTTTACCTATGCGAGCTCCGTCGAGCACTTGCGCATGAGGCATGAGGATTGTCCCCTCACCAATCTCTACGTCTCCCTGTACATAGGCGAAAGGATGTATTGTTACATTGGGACCGATATTGGCTTTGGGGTCCACCCAAGCCAATGGGCTGATGGCCGGTTGTGTCATGATGGGATGAGAGCAGTTATTCAGTTGGATTTTTGATGATTTGTGCCATAAACTCGGCTTCGCATACGAGCTTGTCTCCCACGAAAGCCAAGCCTCGCATACTGGCCATTCCTCGTCTTATTTGTTCGAGAAATTTCAGCTTGAATAGGAGCGTATCTCCTGGTACGACCTTTTGCCGAAACTTTACGTTATTGATCATCATAAAGTAGGTGGAGTAGGAGTCTGTCCGTGGTAGGCTGTTGAGAACCAATAAGCCTCCACACTGTGCCATAGCTTCTACGATCAAAACCCCTGGCATTACCGGTTCCTGGGGAAAGTGCCCCTGGAAGAATGCTTCATTGCCCGATACATTCTTGACGCCCACAATGTAGTCTGCCCCTGCTTCTATTACCTTATCCACAAGTAAGAAAGGGAAGCGATGTGGCAGTAGCTCCTTGATCTGGTTGATATCCAACAGAGGTTCTGCATTCGGGTCATAGCTGGGCGATTGTGATTCGTTGTGCTTGATTTCCTTGCGGATGACACGTGCCATCTTGTTGTTCACTGTATGTCCTGGGCAAACCGCTATGATGTGTCCTTTGATTGGACGCCCGATGAGAGCCAAGTCTCCTATCAAGTCAAGAAGCTTGTGTTTGGCCGGTTCGTTGGGGGAGACAAGAGGTCTGTTGCTCAGATAGCCCAGAGCCGAAGCATCTCTCTCGGGAGCATTTACTAGGGCACGCAAAGCATCGAATTCGCCCTGTGGCATTTTTTCGTCGTAAATCACCAAGGCGTTGTCCAAATCTCCTCCTTTGATGAGCCCTGCAGCAAATAAACTTTTGATCTCTCGTACGAAAACAAATGTACGGGCAGAGGCTATTTCAGGGACGAATTGTGCCAACGAGTCAATCCGAGCCGACTGATTGGAGAGGACGGATGAGTTGAAGTTGATCTGCACATCCAGCCCAAAATGATCGTCTGGCAAGAGGATTATTTTGCTATCACTGTCGGGAAGGGCAAATTCGAGCCGCTTCTTTACGACATAGAACTCACGCCGAGCGTCTTGTTCTACCAATCCCACGGCTTGTATTTGCTTTACATAAGGCAATGAACTCCCGTCCAAAATCGGAAATTCGGGTGCATCGACCTCTATTATGCAATTGTCTATCTCCAAAGCATACAAGGCTGCCATCGCATGCTCAACAGTGCTCACCGAAGCTTCGCTCTTGCTTAAGACCGTGCCCCTGTTGGTGTTGGTCACGTTCTCGGCCAAAGCCGGTATTTCGGGTTGTCCTTCGAGATCGGTACGTCTGATGAGGTAGCCTGTGTATTCAGCTGCTGGAAGGAAAGAAATATGTATATCCAAACCTGTGTGCAAGCCCTTTCCCTGCAACTTGAATGGGGCTGCCAGTGTCTTCTGTTTCTGTGTCATGACTCTTTTGTTTTGTTCGACAATATTTTTTCAAGCTGATCCAGCTTGCTGTACATCTCGGGCAATCGTCTCATCAGGGCTGCAATGCGCAGCATTTCTCGTGCAGGCATAGCCGGAGTGCCGAGCATCACAGATCCCTCGGCAATATCACCCAGTACTCCTGTCTGCCCTCCTAGGCTGACTTTATTGCCGACCTTGAGGTGACCACTTAGGCCCGCCTGCCCGCCGAACTGGCACCACTCGCCAACGTGCGAAGAACCAGCCAGTCCGACTTGTGCCGCCATCACCGTATGGCTACCAATGCTACAATTGTGAGCTACTTGCACGAGGTTGTCGAGCTTGACCCCTCGCTCGATTTTTGTGCTACCCATCGCTGCGCGGTCGATACAAGTGTTGGCTCCGATCTCTACATCGTCAGCTATCTCTACTGTCCCCAGCTGAGGAATCTTGTGATAGCCATCTTCTGCAGGTGCAAACCCAAAACCATCAGCTCCGATTACGGCCCCAGCATGGACAATGCAGCGAGCCCCGATACGGCAAGCGTGGTAGACGACCACGTGGGGATGGAGAACAGAGTCAGCCCCAATAGTCACATCTTCTCCTATGTAGGTGTGGGGGTGTATACGGCAGCCGGGAGCGATTTTTGCCCCTTTTCCCACATAGGCAAATGGTCCTACATAGCAGTCGGATGGTAGCTCCACCGACGGATGCACGAAAGCCAACGCATCTACTCCCATGGGAGGTTTTTGGGAGGCTGCGTCAACCATCTGCATCAGTGTGGCTAAGGCTGCGTAAGCATCCGGTACGCGGATCAGAGTGAGGTTTGATATGGCTTGAGACGGGACAAAGTCCTGATTGACCAAAACGGCTGTGGCCTTGCACTCATAGAGGTAAGGCTCGTATTTAGGGTTGGCTAGGAAAGAGAGACCTCCTGCATGTCCTTCTTCAATTTTGCAGAAGGTCGATAGCTTGGCTTCGGCATCCCCCTCCACGTTTCCTCCCAGTAGGTCGGCTATTTGCTGGGCTGTAAATTCTACTTTCACGACACTGCTACTGTTATGAGTTTTGTCAAATGAGCCCTTTGGAAATTAGGATATCTTCCATTTGTCGGCGCAGCTTTTCGGCCTCGTCGGCAGCCCTGGCAGCGAAGTATTCGGTCGAGTCTGCGTATATGATGCTACGCGAAGCATTGATTAGCAAGCCGCAGTCATCATTCATTCCGTTGGCTGCCACTTCTTCTATACTGCCGTTCTGTGCGCCAACTCCTGGTACGAGGAGAAAATTGTTTGGTACAATTGCCCGTACGCGCCTCAGCATATCGGCCTTAGTTGCTCCTACTACGTACATAAGTTGCTCGGCATTCTCCCATGATTGCGATATGCGTAACACACGCTCAAAAAGGTATTCACCGTCCGCCGATTGCATCATTTGGAAATCATCGGAGCCTTTGTTGCTGGTCAGTGCAAGTAGGACAACCCACTTGTTTGCGTACTTCAAGAACGGGCTGATGCTGTCCTCGCCCATATAGGGAGAGGCCGTGACCGCATCCACATCCATATGCTTGAAAAAAGATTTCGCGTACATATCGCTGGTGTTACCGATGTCGCCACGTTTGGCATCAGCTATGATCAAATGACGCGGGTACTGCTCCTTGATGTACTCTACCGTTTTCGCCAGAGACTGAATACCAAAGCTGCCCATGCTTTCGTAGAAAGCCAGATTGGGCTTGAATGCTACACAGGAAGGGGCCGTTGCATCTACGATAGCCTGATTGAAAGTAAAGATCGGATCATCTGCGCTATGCAGATGCTCGGGGATCTTCTGCAAATCTGTGTCCAACCCTACGCAGAGAAACGATCGCTTCTGTCTGATGTTGTGGATGAGATCTTCTCGTGTCATATCTATGTTCAGGTCTTGTTTGTTGTCGTACTACTGCAAGCCGGAGGCCTTGAGTCGCTCGAAATTTTCGGCCAGGATCAGTTGATCAAGCACTGGCTGCAGATCTCCATCGAGGACGGCCTGCAAACTGTGGATGGTGAAATTGATACGGTGATCCGTAACGCGCCCTTGGGGGAAGTTGTAGGTGCGGATTTTAGCCGACCGATCGCCGGTAGATACCATCGTTTTACGTTTGAGAGCGACCTCGTCGAGATATTTTTGGTGTTCCATGTTGTAGATGCGAGATCGCAACTCTACCATTGCTTTGGCTTTGTTCTTGAGCTGAGATTTCTGGTCTTGGCACTGTACTGTAATCCCAGTGGGAATGTGTACAAGCCGGATAGCCGAGTAAGTGGTATTGACAGACTGTCCTCCTGGCCCGCTAGCGCAGAAGATATCTACTCGGATGTCGGACTCTTTGAGTTCTACATCGAATTCATCGGCCTGAGGCAGGACTGCGACCGTTGCTGCCGAGGTGTGGATTCGTCCCTGCGTTTCGGTCTGAGGGACACGTTGCACGCGGTGGACTCCGGACTCGTACTTAAGAATGCCGTAGGCTCCGCTGCCAGAGACGGAAAAGATAATCTCTTTGTATCCGCCAGTGGTTCCCTCACTAAAGTCGGTTACCTCCACGCGCCAGCCCTGCTGCTCGGCGTATTTGACATACATCCGGTAGAGTTCTCCGGCAAAAAGGGCTGCTTCGTCCCCTCCGATACCACCCCGTATCTCTACAATTGCATCTTTGTCGTCTTCCGGATCTGCAGGGATGAGCAGGAGCTTGATCTCTTCCTCTACCTTAGGGATTGCTCCGACGGACTCTTCCAGTTGTAGCTTGGCCATCTGCCTGAGTTCGTCGTCATTCTCCATTGATAGGGTCTCTTCGGCTTCTTCTCTATCTTTTAGAAGTTGTTTGTAGCGTTTCGCCACCTGTGCGATGCGCTCCAGATCTCGATACTCTTTTCCCAGAGCAACGAAGCGTTTGCTGTCAGCTATTACCTCGGGGTCAGCAATAAGGGTGCTGACCTCTTCAAGACGTAGAGCCAGATCGTCCAAGCGTCTAATGAAATCATTGCTTTGCTCTGCCATGCGATCACCGGTATATAAACTCGCCCTCTGGTGAGCGAATGATCAGTTCGTTGTTGGGTGCTTCTTCCACTCGCCCTACTATTTGGGCTGCAATACCGAAGCTTTGTGCTACATCGATGATTGCCTGAGCTTTTGCTGGGCTTACATAGTATTCCAGTCGATGCCCCATGTTAAACACCTTGTACATTTCCTGCCAAGGCGTGCGACTTTGTTTCTGAATTAAGCTAAAGAGAGGGGGAACCTCAAACAGGTGATCCTTGATAATTCGTTTGTTGTTGACAAAATGCAGCACCTTGGTCTGAGCTCCACCGGAGCAATGTACCATTCCATGTATATCTTCGCGCATTTGCTCAAAAATCTTCTTGGCGATGGGAGCATATGTCCTTGTCGGGGAAAGTAGCAGCTTCCCTGCATCCGAGCCTAAGCCCTCTATTTCTTGGGTGAGACTCACTCCTCCGCTATAGGCAAGCTCTTCCGGCATTGCATTGTCGTAGCTCTCGGGATACTTCTCTGCCAAATAGTGCGCGAAGACATCGTGTCTGGCGGAAGTGAGACCATTGCTCCCCATTCCTCCGTTGTATTCTCCCTCGTAGATTGCTTGCCCGAAAGAGGCTAAGCCCACAATTACATCTCCGGCTGCAATTCGAGCGTTGTCGATCACGTCTTGGCGTTTCATTCGGCAGGTGACGGTGCTATCAACGATGATCGTACGTACCAGATCTCCAACATCTGCCGTCTCGCCTCCCGTAGCATAGACTCCGATACCCAGATCTCTGAGCTGGGCTAGTAATTCTTCTGTGCCGTTGATGATTGCTGCAATCACCTCACCGGGGACAAGTCGCTTGTTTCGTCCGATGGTTGAAGAGACCAGGATATTATCCGTGGCACCAACGCAAATCAGGTCATCTATGTTCATGATCAGAGCGTCCTGGGCTATGCCTTTCCACACGCTTAGGTCTCCGGTTTCTCTCCAATAGAGGTAGGCTAAGGAGCTTTTGGTACCGGCTCCGTCGGCATGCATAATGTTGCAGAAATCGGGGTCTCCACCTAAAATGTCGGGGATGATCTTGCAAAAAGCGTTTGGGTATAGCCCTTTGTCAATGTTTTTGATCGCATTGTGTACGTCCTCCTTGGAGGCAGAGACCCCGCGTCTCATATAGCGTTCGTCGGATGAGGTCATAAGTTATGTTTTACCTTAATCTGAGTATGTCGCCTTCTTCCGGCACATACTCACCGTCTTTGTTATTGAGTCTGTAGAGATTCTCCATTTGCATGCCGTACATCTGTGAGATGCTGTGCATGGATTCGCCCACTTTTACCACGTGAGTGAAGTGCGGATCTGTCGCTTTGCCATTCTTGCGTTGCAGGAACACAACCATCCCTTTCGTCAGAGGGAAATCTACCGATACATCGTTGTATTTGGCAAGCTTCTTGACATTCAGGTCAAACTCATCGGCTATATCCCTCAACTCTTCACCCTCATTGGCCAAGACGTAGAGCAGGCCGTAGGAGAGATAGGCTTGCCGTGCCTCGGTCGGTTGTTTGGCAGCTCTTTTCTTCTTGGGCACATCTGCTCTGTACTGTGTGCGTCCTTGGTACCATGTGGGGACTTTTCCCTGGTCGAATGCGTAAAGCTGGTAGTCCTCGATCATCTTGATCAAGAGATTGGCATATCCTTTGTTGGTTGCATAGCCACAGCGTTGTAGCCCAACGGCCCAGCCGGTGTAGTCGGAGATTTTGAGGTTGAAGAGCGATTGGTAGCGCGCTTGCTTGAGAAAGAGAGAGTGATCCTCAAAGGATTCCCGATGGTTTTTGTAGCTCCTGAAACATTCGTCTGGCCGATCGTCTGTGCGGTAGGTCTTGCCTCCATTCCATGAGCGGTGGCACTTAATTCCAAAATGGTTGTTGTGATCCTTTGCCAGAGAACTCGTACCGGCTCCCGTCTCTACCATCCCCTGTGCCAGTGTGATGCTAGCGGGGATTCTGTGCCGATTCATTTGCCGTATTGCTTCGTCGGCATATTGCTGCACATAGGCTTGGTAAACAGGGTTGAGTCGCTGGGCTAGCAAACAGCTATGACTCGCAAAAAAAGCCACAAGGCCCAGTATCAATAAAAAAAGACGTCGCATATCTATGTAGTGCTACCAAATGAATACTCAAGGCCTCGACTCTTCCTGCCACAGCTCTACCCACAAGAAGAAAAGTCTTCGGCAATACCAAGCATTCGGCCCCCTCGTGTGTTTCCTCTCTTGGGAAAAGAGGCAGAGAGCGACCGACAACGCCCCCCAAAAGTAGTGATAATAGGCCAAAGAGTAAACTCATCCTATTCTCCACCCGTGCCGGTATCCCCGGTATCCAAACCCAAGAGGCTCGTTCTTTCCCCTATTGCGATGGAGGAGGAGTGGATAGGACTACCGAGGTATCACGAAGGTGCTGGAAAGGAGCTGTCTTGAGAGGGACCCGAATATGTCACGTGTCGGGATTCTCATTCTCACGGGAAGGAGCAATCGCTCCGACGGGAGAGAAAATTTGCTCCGACGCGTGAAAAATAATCTTCGTCGGGAAGCCTTTGTTTATCCGCTTCCCGAGGAACTGCTGTTTTGCCTGGTGCGGTTGCTTTCTCTGCATGCTGAGATGCTCCCTTCTTATTCCATTGAGAGAGAGGAGCCTCGAGGGAAGATGCCGTTTCCCTTTGATGTTGGCTAGGCAGAGGACGCTGGTCGTTGCCTTGCGTAGCGGGAGCAAGGATTTCTTTATCTTTGCTCTCGGTATTATTCATCCAAAAACAAACAAAAAAAGTAATGAATCTATTCCCCATTCTACAGGCCGCTGCCCCTACTGCTCAAGAGGGAGGTAACAGTTGGTCGATGATCGTCATGATGGTGCTCATAGTCGTTGTGTTCTACTTTTTCATGATTCGCCCTCAGCAGAAACGCCAGAAGGCATTGCAGAAAGCACGCAATGAGATGAAATCCGGAGATAAAGTGATCACGGCCGGAGGTATCCATGGTCGTATCCGCGAGGTGAGAGATAAGGAGCTCCTGCTCGAGATCGCTGATGGCGTGCGTATCCTGGTGGATAAGGCGTCCGTCTATGCCAACGCAGCAGAGGCCGCAGCAGATACGGAAAAGAAATAATGCGTCCTGCTCGCTCGGCCGGTTCTTCTTTTGAAGACAAGAGGGAGAGCCGGCCGGCGTGTAATCTCTCAACTTTTGGGGGCCACTGTCGTGTGCGATAGTCGTATCGCGACGGTGTGTCGCTGAACCTCAAACGGGAGATCAAATACGTAAAGGCCACATGAAGCTAAAGCTACAAGAGCCCCGATCGGTGGCTAAGCGGAAAGGTCAGTTGGCAACACGCTCCTCTGATGAGAGACGAGGTAAGCGGTTGCTCACTTTTCTGCTCTGTGTGCTTCTTTCTTCGGTTTTTTGGCTTATGCTGAGCCTTAGGCAGGTGTACCGAATGCGTATTACGGTACCGGTCTCGTACGACGATTTGCCCTCAAATGTTCTCTATTCGGAGTCTGCCCCGAGTGAGATTGTCTTCGTAGTGGAGGATCGAGGGGTGCAGCTTCTGCAGTATAATTTGCAGGATTTCCCTCCCATCAGGCCTCGCCTCAACTCCAAACGACAAGGTGGCTCCCGCTTGGTTTTGAGCAAGAAAGCGCTCACGGATGAATTTCAACGCCAATTATCACCCGAGACGCGTGTGATATCGGCCAATCCGTCGGACATCTCTGTTCCTCTGTACACTCTCAGAGAAAAGCGAGTACCGGTAAAGCTGGGCTTCAAACCCATGCTGCCGCGTGGTTATCGCTTGGGGGCTGTGGTTATCAACCCTGCCTACGTCCATATCTATGGCAGCGCACAAAGCATCAGGAGGATTGATGCGGCCTATGTCGATAGCGTAGATCTAAGTTCCTATACCGATCTAGTGGAGCGGCGACTCCCATTAAAGCGAATTCCGGGTATTAGGTTCGGCAAAGGGGAATCGGAGGTTGATGTTTCTTTCGATGTAGAGGCTCTCACCGAACGCACCTATGAACTTCCTATTAAAGCCTATGGGGTGCCGGTTGGCTACGAACTGACACCGCTTCCCGGTGTGGCCACGGTGACACTCACCATCCCTAAAGCCCGATATAACCAGTTGAAGCCCGAAGAAATAGAATTGTGTGTGATTTACCCCGAATCCTCATCCTCTATCTCGGATGGCCAATTGCCCGTACAGCTAAGGCGGGCTCCCGATTGGATCGTTGGCTATAAATGCAATCCTGCCAAGGTAGAGTTTATCCTGAATCAGCTCAAACACGAATGATTGTCTTGGGTATTACTGGTGGAATCGGTAGTGGAAAGTCTACTGTGAGTCGTATTCTACAGCTTCGAGGTGTGCCTTTGTATGATACCGATGCCCGGGCCAAAGCTCTATGCGATGCCGATCCCGAACTTCGCCAAGCTCTTGTGAATCATTTTGGTGCAGATATCTATCCTGCTTCTCTGCAAGGGAAACTGGATCGGAAACGCTTAGCGGCGTTGGCTTTTGCCTCTGAATCGCAGACCGCGAAGCTCAACGCGCTTGTGCACCCCGTAGTCTTGCGAGACCTGCTGGTATATCTGGCCAGTTGCCGAGAGAGAGGTGAGAAGATCGTATTGGTCGAGTCGGCTCTGCTCCACAGCTCCGGTTTTGATCGGTATATGAGTTCTGTCGTGGCAGTTGTGGCTGATGAGCCTGTGTGTTTGGCTCGTGCAATGCTTAGAGATGGGGCCAATGAAGCTCAGGTTCGAGAGCGGATGGGCAAGCAACTTTCTCCAGAAGTCGTTGCTCAAAAGGCCGACTGGGTCATTCGGAATAATGAGGGAGATCTGATCCTTCCCCAGCTTGATGAGCTATGGAGTGCAATCGGGCTATAATCCCTACTTTTGCGGAGACTGAAATAAACCAATACTAAAGCAAATGCTCAAGACGATTTTATCTATCTCCGGCAAGGCCGGACTTTTCAAGTTGATCTCTCAGGGGAGAAATAGCATCATTGTGGAATCTCTTGTCAATGGTCGCAGATCTGCAGCTTATGCTTCAGACAGGGTAATCTCCTTGGCCGATATTTCGATTTATGCAGAGGAGGGAGATATTCCCCTTCCCAAGGTGCTCGATGATCTGGCAGCTGAGATGAAACATCAGCCCGTGGATGAGAAAGATATTCAGGCCAAACCCGAGGAGCTTTTCGCTTTCTTCGGGAAAATACTGCCGACCTATGATAAGGAACGTGTCTACCCGACCGACATCAAAAAGATTTTGAAGTGGTACAATTTGCTGTTGGCAAACGGATTTGAAAAGTTCGCCGAGGAAGAAACGGACGAATCCGAAATCTCAGAGCCCGAAACTGATCAGGGGAAATAAGCCGGTCGGTCTCCATCGATTGAGATTCGGTTCGCTCCATACGATAGACCAATCATAAAATCCATAAATAACTATCGCAATGTTTAAGGGAATGAAGAAGTACTTGTCCGACGAACTCCAAAACATCAAGGACGCCGGCCTGTACAAGGAAGAGCGTATCATCATTACGCCTCAAAAGGCTGACATCAGAGTCAACCAAGGACAAGAAGTGCTTAACTTTTGCGCCAACAACTACTTGGGCCTATCCGACCACCCACGACTTATCCAAGCCGCCAAGGACATGATGGATAGCCATGGCTTCGGGATGAGTTCTGTACGATTCATCTGCGGTACCCAGGACATTCACAAGAAGCTTGAGCAGGCAATCTCCAAATACTTCCACACCGAAGACACGATTCTCTATGCCGCATGCTTCGATGCCAATGGAGGTGTCTTTGAACCTCTGTTTGGAGAGGAGGATGCCATCATCAGTGATGCTCTCAATCATGCCTCCATCATTGATGGTGTGCGCCTATGTAAGGCAAAGCGATATCGCTATGCCAATGGCAATATGGCTGAGCTTGAAAGGTGTTTGCAGGAGGCACAAGCACAGCGTCATCGCATCATTGTTACCGACGGTGTTTTCTCGATGGATGGCAACGTAGCTCCTATGGACAAGATCTGTGATTTGGCCGAGAAATATGATGCGTTGGTGATGGTGGATGAATGCCATTCTGCCGGAGTTGTAGGTAAGACGGGTAGAGGCGTGGCGGAGCAGTACGACTGTTACGGACGCATTGATATTCACACGGGTACTTTGGGCAAAGCCTTTGGAGGTGCGATCGGGGGCTTCACGACAGGGCCCAAGGAGATTATAGATATGCTGCGCCAGCGCTCTCGTCCATACCTCTTCAGTAACTCAATCCCCCCTGCGGTGGTAGGTGCAGGTCTAGAGGTATTCAAGATGCTTGAGGAGAGCAATGAGTTGCACGACAGACTGATGGAAAATGTTGCTTATTTCCGTGACAAGATGCTGGAGGCCGGCTTTGACATCAAGCCGACACAGAGTGCGATCTGTGCTGTGATGCTCTATGATGCTCCTCTGTCCCAGAAGTATGCCGCACGGATGCTTGAGGAAGGAATCTACGTAACAGGTTTCTACTACCCCGTAGTACCTAAAGGAGAAGCACGCATACGTGTACAGCTATCCGCCGGTCACAAGCGCGAGCACTTGGACAAGGCGATTGCAGCCTTCATCAAGGTGGGCAAAGAGCTTGGCGTGATCAAGTAAGTTCCGTGGGCAATGCCCTTCGTATAAAAGTAGCGGCCTGAGGGGGAGTTAAACCCTCAGGCCGCTACTTTTTTACTTTTTGCCGGAATCAGTCAAGGCCGAATGCCTCCCTGATCTCATCCACATGGTCGAGTTTTTCCCAAGTGAATAGCTCGACTTCGATTTTCTTGGGGGGCAAGTGGTAGCTTGTGAAGGTCTTTGTTACAGTGTGGCAGTCTCGGCCGAAATGCCCGTAGGCAGCAGTCTCCTCGTAGATAGGGTTGCGTAGTTTGAGCCTTTGCTCGATTGCGTAGGGGCGCATGTCGAATAGTTCGCTCACTTTGCGCGCAATCTCGCCATCGCTGTAGGGGACGCGACTTTTACCGAATGTACGTACGTAGATATTGATGGGGTCGGCCACACCTATCGCGTAACTCACTTGTACAAGCATCTCGTCCGAGACTCCGGCTGCGACCATGTTCTTGGCGATATGTCTTGCAGCATAGGCTGCCGATCGATCTACTTTGGAGGGGTCTTTGCCCGAGAAAGCCCCACCTCCGTGAGAGGCTTTGCCTCCATAAGTGTCCACAATGATTTTTCGTCCTGTGAGCCCGGTGTCGCCATTTGGTCCCCCGATGACGAATTTACCAGTAGGATTGACAAAGAGCTTGAAATCACGATCAAACAACTCGGTTACCTGTCCTCGCGAGTAGTATGTGTCCCTTACTCGAGGAATGAGAATGTTGCGAACATCTTCGTGAATACGCTCCTGCATCAACCGGTCGGCATCTGCGTTGGATGGGTCTACAAACTCATCGTGTTGAGTGCTAAGAACAATCGTGTCGATTCGCAAGGGCTGGCCGTCATCCGAATACTCCACCGTCACTTGGCTTTTAGCATCCGGCCGCAGATATGGCATCGGTGAGGGACTCTCTCTGCGGATCTTGGCCAGTTCGATGAGGAGAGTGTGCGAAAGATCAAGGGGCAGAGGCATATAGTTTGTTGTTTCGTTCGTTGCATAGCCAAACATCATCCCCTGATCTCCAGCTCCTTGTTCCATTGGGTCACCACGCTCTACACCTCGATTGATGTCGGCACTTTGCTCGTGCAAGGCGGTGAGGATGCCGCAACTGTTGGCCTCGAAGCCATATTTGCTGCTAGTGTAGCCGATTCGCTCGATCACCTTTCTGGTTGTCTTTTCAATATCGACATAGGCATCGCTTCTAACCTCCCCGGCTATCACTACTTGCCCAGTCGTGACCAGAGTCTCTACGGCAACCTTGGATGAGGGGCATAGTCCCATAAATTGATCTAATATAGAGTCCGATATTTGGTCAGCCACCTTGTCGGGATGTCCTTCGGATACTGATTCGGAGGTGAATAAGTAAGACATTTCTTTTTTCTGCTTATTGGTTATCTACATGTAATAGCAACACTCAGCCGACTGCCGTGAGTTAAAACCCCCGCGGTTGAGTCGGTTTTCTGGAAGACGTGTGAAGAGATCAGAGCTGGATGCAACGAACGACGAGATGCCGCGACCGAGAAGTCTTCTTTGTCATGTGCTCGAAGTTCGGGGATGACAAAGGTTTAGCATTTTTTTGCGTGGTTGCAATCGTCACAAATCTCTCCACGAGTCTCATTCTTTGGCAAAGCTAAGTCAAATAAATCGGACGAGAAAATGAAGCCTCCCCCATTGCTCGGCCATTCTGCTCAGAAGATGCTTCGGAGCACCCCTCACCAAGGAGTGACAGGTGGAGCAGAAAGGTCGAGCTAAAAGGTTGGGTAGAGGCTTTCTACTAGAGGAGTAACTTCTTTGTGAAGATCCGATGGTTTGTTTTGATGCGAACAACGTAGGCTTCTCGGTGCTGTTGTGGAAGTTTTAATTGGACGCTGTCTGAGCTTTCGGCCGAGGCGATCTGCCTACCATTCATATCGAATAGCTGTACGGATTGGATGCCTTGCCCTTGGATGAAGACGGTTCCATCGATGTAGGTCATTTGTGGTTCGTGTTGCTCGTCGATCTTGTCGGTGCTCACATGCCCTGATATACCAATTGTCACGTCATCCACTTTGATTCCGTTTTTCCCGTGGTCATGGTGTCGAATTGCTACATACACTTTCTTCCCTTTGTACGGACTTAGGTTAAGGACAATCCTATCCCAACTTTCCGGCATCCCCTTTTCTCCAGCTTTTGCCACAGTCGAGGGTTTTATCTGCTCGAAAGCATCGACCACGGGGCGGGTCGTAGAGATCAGCACGCTATAGGCATCGGGTTTTTGCTTAGAAGTGGAAGCGATGAAAAATTGCATTTCGGGCTCGCCTTCCATCGGGAGGTGTATCTGTGGCGACACTAAGTAGTGGTCTGTCTTTATGGAAGCCCCGCTGATGCCATCTACCGTCTGTTTGGTGGGGGTGATAGACCAGGAGGAGAAGCAATTATTGCCACTGTGAACATCTTCCTCCGTGGGGAACGGATTCTGAGGATTTAGTGAAGCGTAGAGCTTTTTTAGCTCAATCCAGTTTTTTCCATTGCCATCGGCATCAATTGTAAGCCACGTCGGGTCTAGCAATTTCTTCTCAAAACTCTCGAAGTGAGGGAATTGAGTGATCGTGTGTGCCTCGGAAACGGTGACGGTACTTTGTGCCGTGAGTCGATTGTTGCCGGCTGTAACTGTGAGAGAAACTCGGTATTGGCCCGGAACCAACCACTTGGCAAAAGCCGATTTCCCAGCCGTTTTTACCGAGCTAGCCCCCTCGAAATCCCAGTCGTATGTGAAGTCCATCTCTTCCATGCTGCGCACACTGGCATCGAAGGATATGCCTCTGCTGTTATCTGTATTGTAGGAGTTTCCGAGTGAGAGCTTGATCTTTTCATTGGGTTTGAAGCATTGGTCCAGAAGTTCTTGGATCCAGACTTTATTTTCCTCCCAACTCTCGCTTATGCGTAGTAGCTCTCTGTTATTAAGACGAGAGAATGAACCATCGGAGTCCACCAACACAATGTAAGGTGTAGCAGTAACGGGGACACCGATTGTTCTGGCTAATTGCTTGTCCGATATGATAGGGATTGGGAACTGTCCATTGTCTGTCCAGTCGAGAGAGGAAGTCCCGGTTTTTCCTTCTATTTCTGCTACGGAACTACCGTTGTCCTCAATCCAAAGGACGATGAGCTCGTCTTTGTATTCTTGCTGTATTTTCTCTAGAATTTTTGACTGGTGAATCCACCAGCACACACCGCACTGAATGGTAGAGAAATCCAGGAGTAACTTTTTCCCGGATTGAAGGAGCGCATCGATGTCGTAGCTGTTCCCCTTGATATCTGTTGCCGTGTATTTTGTATTCGAGAGCTTTGTCCACAATAGTCTGGGAGCTGCGGCTTGCGCTGGTTCCGCACGGCTGAAGAAGGTATTAGAGGACTTGTCCGAGGCGTTGTATTCAGAGAGGCTTTGCGCTATGTGAGGGAGGAGGAAGAATAGAAACAAGAGTGTGCAGACGCGCGATAGGGAGATGGCTATTTTTTTCATAATCAATTCATTTGTGTTGTTCGAAAGGTATATTATGACCTCATGTTAGCGAGGCAAAGATACTTATTCGCGCTTCTGATGCAAGTGAGACGAGAGAGAGGGACGGGACGTAATGAGTAAATAGAATCACAACCATCGTGGCGAAAAAATCTAACACGTGAGAACGAAAGATCTGACGCGTGGGGGCGAAAGCTGCAACGGGAAAGAAATTCTGCTGCGACGCGTCGGACTTGTAGCTGGTAGGTGCATTGGTATTCTATAGAGAGCTGCATGGGATGTCAATTGTACTATCTTTGCGGGCAAACGCAGCATTTGTATGAGTACGAAAGATCCGGAAGAGAGCGAATTTAAATCCTATACCTCTGCCATTGGTCGCTTGCAAGAGATTGTGCAGCGAATAGAACACGAAAGTCCTGATATCGACGAGCTTACCAGGCTGGTAGAGGAGGCAGTGTCCATCATTAAGTATTGTCGTAACAAACTGACTGTAGCAGACAAGCAACTCGAAGAACTGATAGCCAAAATTGAGTAGGGGAGGGGATGAGTAGAGAAGCCCAGAAGAGACCCGTCTACGTTGTCATAACAGCGGCCGGCAAAGGGATGCGAATGGGATGCAACATCCCCAAGCAGTTTTTATCTATCGAAGGACGTAGCATTCTCAGCCGTACAATCGACCGATTTGCCCCCTATGCAGATGAATTTGTGCTCAGTTTGAGTGAAGACGCGATCGAGTTTTGGGAGCGAGTACGGAGTGAGGAGCAGGAACTACTACCTCCTCATCGTGTTGTCGTGGGAGGTGAGACACGTTTCCATTCGGTTCGTAATGCTTTGCGAGAGGTGCCGGATGGAGCTTTGGTGGCTATACACGATGGTGTGCGCCCTTATGTGTCGAGGCGGACAATCGAATGTTGCCTTGCGTCTGCTCTGACAGCTGCTGCTGCCATTCCCGTGCAAGCCGTAGTAGAAAGTTTACGAATGTTGGATAGAAATGGAAGAAGTGTAGCTGTGAATAGGAGCGATTTCGTGAGTGTGCAGACGCCTCAGTGCTTCCTTTCGGAGCGCATCAAGCAGGCCTACGAGCAGGCATATTCACCTCGTTTTACCGATGATGCTTCTGTTTATGAGGCCTTTTTTGGTCAAGGCAGTGTGCTCCTGGTTGAGGGTAACAGCCAAAATATCAAGATCACTCGACCTGTCGATTTGCTCTTTCGTCCGGAGGCTGGGTGGGATTGTTAAGCGCATACCCGTGAGGCCTCTATAGACCTCTTGAGAATCACAAGCCGAAGATTACTCGGATTTCTTTTATCCAAGCTCAGGGGTGAAACTTGAGGTTTTGTATTGTCGTGGGATTCGATTTTTGTTCGTTGAAGGGATGAGAGTATGTGTCATCTTTTGGTCGATGTATTAGACTACTTCTTCCCACTCCTCTCTTTTGTAATTGGGAGGAACGATGGGTAGTGGTGCAACTGTCAAGAGGGGATGTGTTGTCGGATCGAGCCCTAAGTTTTTATCAGTCCGTACTTTATCATTATCTTTGTCACGAACTTGATTGGAGAGAGTATGCTATGTTGGTGGTGTTCGCCTCGCGATTAAGTTAAGAAGAGAACGGTAGACGGATTAAAAATAAGCAAACTAAGAAATAAATTCATGAGACAATTAAGTATCTGTATCCTCGTATTGATGGGGATCTTGGGTTCTCTGCAATTAAGAGCCCAGAGCGATTATAGCGGACAGGTAAACTACAAGGTGAGCAAAGCCAAGCGACTGAGACACGAAGGCAAAACAGAGAAGGTCGATCTTTCGTATTCTATCGACTTGAGTGCTTTGAAGCTCAAATCGACTCAACAGGTGCGCATTACTCCGATTCTCCGCTCAAGTAACGGGGAGGATTCGCTCGTTTTGGAGTCTTATTGGGTGGTAGGAAGCAATCGCTTCAAGGCTGCTCGCCGTGCTCAGGCTCTGGGGAAGGAAAAGCCCTACCAGATGGATCGCGTCTACCTGCTTGACGAGGAAAAACATCGTACAATTGAGGCGACTGCTACGGTGAACTATCTGCCGTGGATGGAGTCGGCCAAATTGAACGTCGTGGAAGAGTTTACCGGTTGTGCCGGTTGCAAGGATGGAATTTATGCCTATCAGCTTATTTCAAAGCTTTTCACGGAGCCATACCAGCCGAAGTTCATTGCTGAGTACATAAGTCCACAGGTAGAGGAAGTTAAGCAGCGTGCCGAGAAGCTTGAAGCATTCTTTAACTACAAGCAGGGACGATATGAGTTACTGCGCAACTTTAAGAACAACAGTAGGGAATTTGACCGTGTAGATCGGTTTGTCAAAGAGATATTGGCCGATAAGAACCTGAGTGTATCGGATTATCGCATCGATGGGTATGCGTCCCCCGAGGGGAATTTTCAAAAGAACATCATCCTCTCCAAGAACAGGGCTCACTCCTTTGCTTCTTACCTCAAAGCGACTTATGGTATTTCTGATAGCAAAATGAAGATCAAGTGGCATGGCGAGGACTGGGATGGCCTTAAAGATCTCGTAGAGGCCTCTTCTATTGAATATAGAGACCAAATATTGGAGATTATAGAAACCAAGGACACCGATTTGCAGCGAGATGCCGCTATCAATAACCTTGACAAAGGACGTACGTACAATTTCCTTTTGGGTGAGCTCTATCCAAAGCTCAGGCGCAATGTTGTAAGTGTCTCCTATGTCGTGAAGAGTTTTGACTTGCAGGAAGCCAAAGAGGTGTATCTGCGTAAGCCCAGCTTGCTGAGCCTCGATGAGCTGTTTCAGGTGGCAAATTCTTTCGAGAAGGGAGGCGAGGATTTTGCACGAGTATTCCGCGTGGCGATCGGTCTGTTCCCTGATAATCCTGTTGCCAACCTCAATTGCGGAGCCGCTGAGTTTGAAGCAGGCAGATTTGCCGAATCCCTCAACTATTTGATGAAAGCTCAAGATAGTCCGGAGGCCCTCAACAACATAGCTTGTGCGCTGGCAATGCAAGGGAAATATGATCAAGCCGAAGAGTATTTCGATCGTGCGATTGCAGCAGGAGACAAGCAAGCAGCTTACAACAAGGAAGAAGCTCGCAAGGCTATTCAGTCGCTTAACGACTGATCGTTGCCTTGAGTCGCCTCTATATTACCCTATTCTTAACACGCGCCTTGGATTCGAATACCGAATCCAAGGCGCGCTGTTTTTCTCCCAGTGGAGGAGAAGATAGTTACGAGAGTTCCCCTCCTGTGATAGGGAGAGGGCAGCGCTGCTGTAGCGGTCGTAGTATCACAGATATGCGCTACTTTTGCAGACACGTTATAGATAGTTCAAGTAATCATGAAGACTGCGAAAGAGATCCGCCAATCGTTCCTAGATTTTTTTGCCTCTAAAGGCCACAAGATCGTTCCTTCAGCTCCGATGGTCATCAAGGGAGATCCTACACTGATGTTTACCAATGCCGGGATGAATCAGTTTAAGGACATCATCCTTGGAAATGCAGAAGCGAGATACAAACGAGTGGCAGACTCGCAGAAATGCTTGCGTGTAAGTGGTAAGCACAATGATCTTGAGGAGGTAGGACGAGATACCTACCACCACACAATGTTCGAGATGCTGGGCAACTGGAGTTTCGGTGATTATTTCAAATCAGAAGCGATTACGTGGGCTTGGGATTACTTGGTACACACATTGGGGATTGACCCCAGTCGGCTCTATGCTACGGTCTTTGAGGGTTGCGAGAGAGAGCAGCTTAGCCGCGACGATGAAGCCGCTGGCTATTGGGCTAAGTATCTGCCTGAGGATCGAATCATCGATGGTAATAGGAAAGACAATTTCTGGGAAATGGGTGATACTGGCCCTTGTGGTCCGTGCTCCGAGATCCATATAGATATCCGCGATGATGAAGAGCGGGCCAAGGTAAATGGCAGAGATTTGGTCAATAAAGACCATCCGCAAGTGATTGAGATATGGAACCTTGTTTTCATGCAATACAATCGGCATGCCGACGGACACCTCTCTCCTCTCCCACACAAGGTGATTGACACGGGGATGGGATTCGAGCGACTTTGTATGGCGATGCAGGGCAAAAGGTCCAACTATGACACGGATGTTTTCCAGCCGTTGATTCAAGCAATCGCCTGCCTCACTGGCAAGTCGTATGGCAAAGATGAGCAAGTCGATGTTGCGATGCGCGTTATTGCAGACCATATCCGCACCATTGCTTTTGCTATCTCCGAGGGGCAATTGCCTTCTAATGCCAAAGCCGGCTATGTGATACGTCGTATCTTGCGCCGTGCCGTGCGCTATGGCTATACGTTCTTGGATAGACGGTCTGCTTTTATGTACAGTCTGTTGCCTACACTCATCGACACGATGGGAGAGGCTTACCCAGAACTTCGAGCGCAGAGCGAGTTGGTAGAGAAAGTGATTCGTGAGGAAGAGGAAAGCTTCCTTCGCACATTGGAGACGGGGATCAAAATGCTTGATAAGCAGATAGCCGAAGCTCAGGCTACCGGCAAGACAAGCATTGATGGCTTGAGCACGTTCACTCTGTATGATACCTATGGTTTTCCCTTGGACCTTACCGAGCTCATTTTGCGAGAGCACGGCATGAGTGTGGACACTGAGGGTTTTGAAGCGGAAATGCAGAAGCAAAAAGACCGCGCTCGTAATGCGGCGGCGATGGAGACCGAGGACTGGGTAAAGGTCGCTGATGGCGAAACGACCTTCGTGGGCTATGACCAAACGCGTACCGAATGTCGTATTTTGCGCTATCGATCGATCAAGCAGAAAGATAAGCAGTACTATCAGGTGGTATTTTCTTCGTCCCCGTTTTACGCAGAGATGGGTGGCCAGGTAGGTGACAGCGGTTGGCTTACAGATGAAGGAGGACAGTCGTATGAGGTATTTGATACTAAACGGGAGAATAATCTGCCGGTGCATCTGATGAAGAAGTTACCTGCTGATCTATCCGGTGGTTTCACGGCTCATATAGACGAGCAAAGGAGGCGCGCAATAGAGTGTAACCACACGGCTACACACCTTTTGCACGAAGTCTTGAGAGAAACTTTGGGGACGCACGTGGAACAAAAGGGGTCATATGTGAGCCCTGATGAGCTTCGCTTCGACTTTTCTCACTTTTCCAAGCTCAGCGATGAGGAGATTCGTTTGATAGAGCAGCGCGTTACGGATCGTATTCGTCAGGATATTCCGAGAGAAGAGAAGCGCAATGTCCCAATCAAGGATGCTATGAATATGGGAGCAATGGCTTTGTTTGGGGAGAAATATGGCGAGGAAGTGCGAGTTCTCAGATACGGCTCATCCGTAGAGCTTTGCGGAGGAACGCACGTGGCTTCTACAGGCTCGATAGGAACGTTCCGTATCGTGAACGAAAGTTCTATTGCTGCAGGCGTTCGGCGCATCGAGGCTGTGACCGCTATTGGAGCAGAGCAGTATATCTACGAGCAGGAAGATTTGCTTGCTGATCTTAAGTCCCTTTTAGGCAACAATCCACAACCAATAAAGGCTCTTTCCAAATTAATAGACGAACTCAACACCCTGAAAAAGCAGCAGGCAGAGATGCTCAAGCAGCAGGCCGCTTCTATTCGCGACCACTTGATGCAGAGTGAAGAGGTTATGGGAGGGGTTCGCATCTTTCACCTTGAAGGAGACCTTTCTCCGGCGGTAGTGCGCGATGTGGCCCTACGTATAGATAGTGCAATGTCTGAGCCATACCTCTTTGTAGCTGGGACTGTCTTTGACGGGAAGCCGACACTAACAGTTTCCCTTTCTCGAAGTCTATGTGAGGAGGGCTGTCATGCAGGAAAGATGGTTGGAGAAGCAGCTAAACTAATCCAAGGAGGGGGAGGAGGACAACCTCATTTCGCTACAGCCGGGGGGAAGGATACCACCTCCCTGAAAGAAGCTGTCGCTCGCATCCTTCAGTTAGCCAAACTTGAGTAGTAGTTGGATACGGAGGCTTTTTCCATTCCGAGTAAAATAGTGATGGCTCGAGGTTGCCTTGGCCCATCACTCTCCGGCCTTGTCCATTCTCTCGAAGCTGATAGGGTCTTTGTTCTTATCGACAGGGCAGTATTGACCTTCCACCAGGAGCGGTTGAATCCGCTGCTCTCTGTTATTCCCTCATCGCGCCAACTGATCTACGATATCAGCGAGGCGAAGAAGAACTTGGAAACTTGTGTCGCGTTGTGGAATGCGTTGGAGGAAGAAGGAGCCACACGCCATTCTCTCTTGATCAATGTCGGAGGCGGAGTTTTGACAGATCTTGGAGGGTTTGTTGCATCGGTCTATAAACGAGGAATCCGCACGATCAACATCCCTACTTCTCTCATGGGGATGGTCGATGCAGCGATAGGAGGCAAAACTGGCATTGACAGGCAGGGGATTAAGAACGAGATCGGAAGTTTTCATTTTCCTCAAGCTATTGTAATCGATCCGGCGTTTCTTCGAACTCTGCCAGAGGAAGAGCTTTTGTCCGGGTATGTCGAAGTTATTAAGCACAGCCTACTGCAAGGCCGAGCTGAGTGGAATTCTTGTCGTGGCATTGACCCATTGCTGCGCGATGAGTCCATGTATACTTTGATAGAAGAGTCGGCTGCGTTTAAGGCCAAACTCATTGCACAAGATCCCAAGGAGGGAGGTCTTCGTAGAAAACTCAACCTTGGACATACGATAGGGCACGCTGTTGAGAGTTTGGCTCTTGCGGACAGCAATCTTCCTACTCTGAGCCACGGCAGTGCCGTCCTGATCGGTCTCATTGCTGAGGCCTACGTCAGCTGTCGCCAATATGGGTTCCCCAGCAAGGATTTGCACGATCTGGTTTATTGGGCGAGAGAGTACTATTCTCCCTTCCCTCTCAAATGTAAGATGTATGACCGAGTGATCCAGTTCGCCATGAAGGACAAGAAGAATAGGGGGAATCATATCTCTTACATCGCCCTCAGGGATGTCGGGGACTGTGTCCTTGATGCTACAATTTCTCCCGATGAGATCCGAGAAGGGCTGGATTTCTATCGGGAGACTGCTTCTATTGGGTGAGATGTGGTCACAACCACTTGAGACGCTTGAATACCCAGAAAACGATGACGGAGAGTAGCACGGAGATCGCCAAAACCATCAGGAAAGCGTAAGGAGTGCCGGCGGCGGGAAGATCCATGTTCATGCCGTACAAGCTGGCAATCAATGTAGGAATCATCAAGAGCATTGATATGCTTGTCATACGCTTCATGATCGTATTCACATTGTTGGATATGATGCTGGCAAAAGCGTCCATCGTACCGGTGAGGATGTCGCTGTAGATGTTTACCATGTTGTATGCCTGGCGCATTTCGATCACCACGTCTTCGTTGAGATCGTCGTCTATATCATTTCTGAAAATTGTGCGTAGCTTGCCAATCAGAGCTTCATTGCCTCGTATGGAAGTATTGAAGTAGACAAGACTTTTCTGCAGTTTCATCAGTTGCAGCAGGTCTTCATTGCTGATACTTTGCTCAAGGGCACTCTCGGCGCGTGTTACCTCCACGTTTACTTGTTTGAGGTATTTCAAAAACCATACCGCAGAGCTATGTAATAGGCGCAGTAGGAAGTTTGCTTGCGTGTCTACGGGGATGGCTTTGCGGCGAGAGTAGCCTATAAAGTCAGGCAGGATACGTGTCTCGTAATAGCAGACCGACACAATAATATTTTGAGTTTCCGAGCAGACGACCCCGAGAGGCACAGTAGAGTACAAGACATCATCGTCCCGCACAATTTCTATTGGAATCCGCAATATGGTGAGCAGCCAGCCATCTTCTTCTTCGGTACGAGGCCGCTCGTCTGTATCGGCAATGTCACTCAGAAAGGTTTCGGGGACACCTAAGTCCGCAACTACAGATCTGAGTTCTGCTGACGTAGGGCTTTCGAGAGAAACCCAGCAGCCTGGTCCTATTTCGGATCGTTCTTGAAAGCCTTCGAATGGGTAGATATACCTTTTCATAGATCATCTCCTAAAAGAGGGTTGATACACGAATTTTTAATTCAACTTATTCGCTCGTATCGTGGAGAGGGAGATGAGGCAGATAGCGTACGGCTTATGTGAAGCAATAAACTATCGAATACGGCAGACCCTCACCGCGATCGGAGTTGTCGATCGAGGATTGCCTCGCTGATCGGACGGAGGTAAAGGATCTTCCATTAGTGACAGTTATTTCGTTTTTCTTGATCTTACGCCACAAAGGTAGCTGTTTTGTACGGTATCCAGACTCTTTGGACATAGAAAAGCGAAACGGCCTTTTATTACTAAAACCCCGTTTCGCTCATCATTAGTGCAGACCGCTCCGCTTTGCCACAAAGGTAATAAAGAATTTTTCTATGTATCTAATCGTTATTTTGTCCAGGACTCGAGAAATCTACATTCTCCAATGATAGAAGGAGGGATCAGGGGTGGTCTCCGGGGTTTATTGGTTTTGAAGAGGAGGTGAACAAGGGAGATTTCAAAAGATCGTATCAGCTGTTTTCCCTCTTTCGGCATCTCGTCCTGAAGTGGACCAGAGTTCTTTCACAACCCCAAAGAAAAAGCTGTTGGACAAGTGAGAGGAGCGAAGAAAGTTAATTCGTTGATCGTGCTCAGACAATCGGTATCCGATGCGGAGGGTCATGATCCAGGGTAGTGGTATGTCCAGGGCAAACTCCAATTCTTGTCTGTGAGACTTGCCCAAATGAGAGAAGTGTAATCCATCCAGAAAACCATGCTTGACATCTTGTAGCATGAAGTTCTCGTAATAGCTCTCACCGAAATCTGTGACAAAAGTAGAACCTAAAAGCGAAGCACGCCAAGTGAGTGTAGCTAATATAGGGCAGGAAGGGATTGGCAGTCTGTAGCTGAGTAATAAAGCTGATTGTAGATCGAGGTGGAAATTTATGTTTGCCGGATTATTCCCGTTGCGAGTGCTGAAAATACCCCCCAGACTCATATCAGTAGCCCCCCCAGCGTAGATGCGAAAAGGCAAGGGAAGCTGTATGCGCCAAAGAGGAGAGATGGCGAATCGGCCCGAGCCTGTCCAAAACATAGCGTTTTTCGCTGGGTTGTGGGCAATGGCCGTCTCCACATCGCTGATGTAGTGGAGGAGGAGCGATTTATTCGGTTTGAGGGGAGAGAGTTTCTGGTGATTGTAGCTGAAAACCCGACCTCCATAAGAGAGAGGTGACAGGTAGAGATCTTGAAGAACTATCCCTCCTATTCCGATTGTGTGTATGCTACGTGTCGTTTGGGGGCGTTGAGCCTCAAGAGGATTCTGAGCCACTAATGATGAGCACAGGAGGGTAGGTAGAATGATATTTCGCAGTAAATGTTTCATTCACTTTTGTCTTGAGATGGGTCATCGTCGGAGAAGTCCAAGCGAGGAATACCGAGGATCCTGTCGCGCAGTTCAGTCTCAGACAAGTCTTGATCCTCTCCGTTGTACTCCAGATGGCCTTCCGAACTAAAATTTGGCTCTGCCCCGTCTTCCCCTGTAGGCCGCTCTGTCGGATGGCGCAGAGGCTCCAGTTCCTCTACATTGGCTACCTCGTAAGTTGTAAGTCGCTTGCCCTTTGCCTTGATGCTCTTAACACTGATAAATTCTTCGGCATCGATCTCTTGCGCTGGCCTATTGGCGTCATGGCCTCCGAAAGTCAATAGAATTCTTGGGTAGGGCGTGTCGGAGAGTAAGAGTAACCGACTGCCCTCCTCATCACCTTGGATTCGCATTCGTTGTTCTCCCTCAACCACAAATCGTTTTAGGTACACAAATTTCTGCTCTGCATTGTAGTAGACGGCGGTCCACACTTTGTCGCTTCGGTAGATCTCAATGCTCTGCACAGTAGCCTCGTAGTGATTGGTGTCACTGCAGTCGGTGAGGTAGCATTCTCCGCTTGATAGGATCACCAAGATTCGATCATCCGGCTTGAAACTGCCGAGCAATTCACCTTGTCCATCGTAGTTGAGGCGTGCCACATCTTTGTCGAACCACACCTGTCTTGCTCCCAGCGTGGAGGCCCCTTTTTCTTTGAGGCTGATTTTGTGTACTTCGGCTCGCGTTAGCAGATTCCCCCTGGCTGTGCGTGCCTTGATAAGGATCTCACTGAAATCTTTCTCAAAAACGAGGATTCTTTGTCTGGGACGAGGCTTGAGGATCACTTTCACCGTTTCTGCTTCTGCATTACGATTGACGGAGAAGTACACGACTTTGGAGTCGGCATTGCCTTGTGTGAGGTCGTATTCTCTATCTCTCACATAGGATGTGATATTGAAGCGTTTGATGTAGTATGGGCCTTTCTTTCCATCTCGGTAGACCACATTGTAGACTGTGCGATCACGACTGCGCTCAAAGCGGTCGATATGGATAACTTCCCCTTTTCCCACGAATTTTTTCTCCTCCACCTTGGAGACCACATATCTGCCATCTCGAAAGAAGATAATGAACTCGTCCAAGTCAGAGCAGTTGCAGACGAACTCGTCTTCTTTGAGGCTTGTGCCTATGAAGTTTTCTTCGCGGTTGATGTAGAGTTTCTGGTCGAGAGCAACCACTTTGGTCGCTTCTATTTGGTTCCAACTAATGATTTGCGAGCGTCGTGGGAATGCTGCTCCGTATTGCTCGCCCAGATGACGGTACCAGCGGATTGTATAGGCTACAATCTCTGCAATATTCTTTTTCAGCTCGGAGATCTTGCGTTCAAGTTCGGCCATCATGGCCTCGTGTTTGGGGATATTGAAGCGCAAGATACGGGCCATACGGATTTCCAAAAGTTTTTTGAGATCATCGGCTGTTATCGGTCGGATCAATTTCTCTTTCCATGGCTCTAACCTAAGCTCGATGTGGCCCAATACACTTGGCTCATCAGGTGCTTCCTCAAATTCTTTGTCCTTGTAAATGCGCTCTTCGATGAATATGCGTTCGAGCGAAGCACTCAAGTACTGCTGTTCGGTCTCGTCCAAGCGATGCTGCAAGTCGAGGCGAAGAAGCTCCTTGGTGCGGTCTACACTGATGCGTAGCAAGTCGCTTACCGACAAGAATTCTGGCTTCTCGTCTCGTATCACACAGGCGTTCGGCCAAAGGTTGACTTCGCAATCCGTAAGAGCATAGAGAGCATCGATGGTTTTGTCTCCGGATACACCGGCCGGCAGATGGATGCGAATATCCACTTCAGAAGCCGTCATATCGATTACTTGCTTTACTTTGATCTTCCCCCGTTCATTGGCCTTGAGGATGGAGTCGATGAGAGAGGACGTTGTTTTGCCGGCAGGTAATTCACTGATGCAGAGCGTGCGATTATCCACTTTGCTGATACGCGCTCTGCACTTCACTTTGCCGCCTCGTCGCCCGTCCGAATAGGCAGATGCATCTACCAACCCTCCCGTGGGGAAATCGGGGTATAGAGCAAAGTCTTCGCCTTGGAGGTATTTGCAGGCGGCATCGACCAACTCCCCAAAATTGTGTGGCAGGATTTTTGAAGACAGCCCCACTGCAATCCCCTCTGCTCCCTGTAGGAGGAGAAGAGGAAATTTGACCGGCAGAGCGACAGGCTCGTTGGCAGATCCATCGTAAGTACGCTTCCAGTCGGTGATTTTATCGTCGAAGAGAATTTCCTGGGCCAAAAGGGAAAGACGGGCTTCTATGTAACGTCCGGCAGCGGCGTTGTCTCCTGTGAAGATATTCCCCCAGTTCCCTTGCATATCGATGAGGTAGCCTTTTTGTCCCAGCTGCACGAGAGCGTCATTGATGGAGGCATCCCCATGTGGGTGATAGGCCATTGTTGCTCCCACGATTTTGGCGACCTTGGTCATGCGCTCTGGTCCGAGGATGTGCATTGCGTAGAGCACTCTGCGCTGTACGGGCTTAAGGCCGTCCTCGATATGAGGGACAGCTCGTTCCAGGATCACGTAGGAGGCATAGTCCAGAAACCAAGTCTTGTACATCCCACCCAAGTTTTTCATCACAGCAGAGGCTGTGTTGTCCTTGTCGTATTGGGGCTGCAAATCTCCTGCTTCCGCTTCATTCTCTCCCGGCAGGGTGATGAGGTCGAGATCGGATTCTTGAGGTTCCTGTTTTTGATTCTCTTGGTCCATTCTTTTTTATCGGGCTGTGGGGGAGACTCGGCAAGAAGCCATCGCGAGATAAGCATGTCCTCGCCCATCCTGCACGGAGCATCCCGAGGCTTTGCAAAGATACAAAAAGAGCTAACGCTTATCGCTTCTCTGCATCCCTTTCCATGTCTCTCTGTGCAAGGTTTCTGCGAAGGACTGTCGAGCAAGCGCCCTCGTCCTAGTCTTCTTTCAGGCGAAAGGAACGACTTGAGGCGGAGGGAGAGGAACTCCTAAGAAAAAGGAGGCGGGAATCTTACACGTGGGAGCAAAATCTCTTACGCGTGAGAAAAAAACCTCCTTCCCGTCATAGACTTTGCTGCGACGGGAAGGAGGTTTTGCTTTTTCCTATCCAGATGGCATTTCAGGTAGTACTCAACGAAGAGTTCTTTTGTCGTAGTGGACACCCAAAAGAGCGTTAAGGCCCTGTGTGTACATACGCCTATCCAGAGGGTAGGTATCGTAGGAGCGAAACGGTCATCCAACGTGATCTACACGCTCTCCTAGGAGGGAAGAACAGCAGCGGATTCCCTGTTTTGTGTGTACCAAGATTTAATATCCTCGGCTTTGACCTACATGGGCATACTGCGCGTTGAGCACTATTCCATCTTTATTTACGATGGCTGCCATGATCCCATAATTTTCTGGGTTGGGAGCCGTGTTGGGGGTGAAAGAAGTACTCTGTCTGTATTGGTTGTTTGCGTCGAACTTAAAGTCTGCTCCCAGATATTTACTCTCAGCGAAATCACGCAATACATAGTCGTGAATGGCATTCTTTTCGACTGCGCCCCCTTCATGCTTTTGATCAGCCGTTATCCCGTTTTCGTAGAGGGCGACTACGAGGCGAACTACTCCAGAGAAGGACGGGGTTTTACGTGCGACAACATCGGCCACAACCTTACCACCATCCAGTCTTACGCTGAGCGCAACTCCCACATTTGTGGTGCTATTGGCAAATTTCTCCTCAATCTCGGATGCTGTTGTATACGGAAGTACTTCTTTCCTATTCCCGTCAAGCGTTGGCATTCCTTCATACCCCCTCTGTCTCATCAGCCGGTTGCCAAGAGGACAGGCCAACTCGTCTTCACTGTGAATCACCAATGGCACAAACTTGAAGCTTTCGTTCGACAAGGTTTTTAGTATGCTATGAGCCTTGGGGCAATTGGGGCACCATGTAGCCGTATAGTTCTCGATAAGGATTCGAGAGGTTGGTCTGAATTCTTTCTCTGCCACCACCTCTACCTCTGGAGATACTCGATTGTCTATTTTTGCCACAACCTTGTAGGTGCCTTCCGATTGAGGAAGATAGCTGTCGCCACTGATGGGAGTCCCATTCACATAGTATGTAGCCGTTTTGAAGGTTTCGCCGTGAGGTTGGGTTGCATCGTAGCAGCGGAAAGAGACACGGTCTATGCCATCTACGAGCACCGTCTTTCTGTCTACCTTAAGAAGCAAATTAACTTCTTCTTTCTTTGTCGCTGTTATCTTAACCTCGTTGCTCCTGGTTTCTCCCAAGTAGGCCACAATGGTGTATAGCCCCTCTTTGTTTGTGCTAAACTTGGAGTCGAATAAATTTTCTCCGTTCACTTTGTATTTAACCTTGGACGTATAATCTTGTCCCTGTTGGTCTTTTACTGTGAGTGTTGCGATGTCTTTTCCGTCGCTGAAAATGGTCGTCTTGTCTACGCTAAGCTGCAATTTTATTTTACAAGACTCCTCGTCTCTTTGGCATGCCGCTGCAATAAGCATGATCGCGAGCAAAGTTAACGCACAACTCAACTTCTTCATTGTAGTCATCACATTGTCTATTTATATTTTGCCCCAGCCCTCGGGGTGAATCCGGAACATATTGCAAAGGCGTATCTCCTCTGCAAAGGTCCCCTCGTAATCTGTGTCAGAAACGAGATTCATCCTCGAAGGCTGGGGTTGTGCTAAGGATAGTGTTCCTTGAAGGATCCTTATTTCACGATCACCTGAGTGCTTCCCTGTGCGGTTTTCACAATGTAGGTCCCTTGTGCTATCCCGGAGACGTCAAGGCGAGCCTTACCGGCATCATCGGTGGCAGTCCGTATGAGCAACGCACCTTGGGCGTCGAGGAGCAATACTCGGGTGTAGGGAAGAGTCTCTACGATCACGTATTCTGTCGCGGGGTTGGGGTAAAGAGCAATTGATGGAGCTGTGATGTCTGCAACGGCACTCGGGCTGCCTTTGTATTCCAATCCAAAGCCGTCGTTTTCGTTGTAGTTGTCGTAAACTTTGTAGTTCTTCGCGAGGGCAATCCTCACATCCTCTTCGTAGCAAACGTTCTTTTCGTTTTCGTCCAAGGTGTTGATTACGATAAGGGGAGCGGGATTAGGATTGTCCGGATTATTTCCTATTCCATCTCCAAGGTTGCCGATTAATTCGTGGGTGCTTTGGGCGGACATGGCATTGCTGTAGAAGAATACAGACTCAAAGGGCGCACCTTTACGAATGGCAATCTTTTCTATCTTGTTGAGCGGACAAGATAGCTTGGTAAGACCCTCACATTTCGTTAGGTCGAGAGATGTGAGCTTATTTTCCATGCAGAAGAGGGATATGAGAGTCTTTCCTGCGGGAAGCTCAAGGGTAGTGAGCTCATTGGTCCCACAGTCGAGAGATTTTAGTTCACTGTGGTTTTTCAATTCCAAACTTTTTAGCTTGTTGCGGTTGCAGACAAGCACTTTAAGCTTCGGAGTTTTGGATAGGTCTAAGCTTTCCAGCTGGTTTACTTGGCAATCAAGGGATACCAATTCGGGGCAACGGGAGAGATCAAGAGATGTGATACGTCCAAATGTAGTCTCTATGTGTCTCATCCTCTTTTCGTTCTTAACAGACACGGTGATGTCTGGGCTCGTTATATGGGCCCTGAAGCCCCCTCCGGTGGGTATGGTCTCAATCTGGTCTAGACCTGTGATTTCGAGATCGTTTACCTCGATTTCTTCAAGGCCAAATTCGTCAGAGGCAAAGTACATGATCATCTCCTCTCCAATGGGTAGAATAGTCTTGAGAGAAATAGCGTCCTTTTGAGGATTTTCTTGGGCAAAGGCCGATGAATTGCATACCAAGAGAACACAAGCGATTAGGGCAAAGAATTTTTGGGAGAAGGTAAAAATTTTCATATCAGTTCTGTGTTATGATTATGTGGTTAATATTACATTTTGTCTTAATCTTTACTCTGTTACTGTACGGTTGTATGCAACTGTACGAATTTGATGCGCAGTCTGACGGATTTGCCTCAGGATTGCATCACCGCGGGAAATGTACTACAATAAATTGGGATGCACAACTGTACAAAAGGGAATGAGGTCTAAGTAGGCAATTTTATGCGGGGGAAAAGACTCGATGCGACGAGCTTTCTTGAAAGTCTACAACACCCCAACTTGCACTTGTCTCTGAGTAGTATATGCTTCGCCCGTTCTTACTATCGATCTTGGACCTTGTACATGCTGATAGTCCTCCTGCTAAAGCGAGTTGTCTGCTGATTCCCTCGTGCGAAAGGATAATGAGGAAAAAACTTACCTTTGCTACCTAATATATTAGGATACGTATGAAGTATAGCAGCATCGGAGTGTCTCTATTGGTTGTGGCCTTGGGGCTGTTTTGCAGTCTCGCAGTTGTGGGATGCAGAAGGAGTAACGATCGAATGGAGAATGTGGATTTGGTGAATGTGCAAGCCCACTCCTTCGAGATATCCTCCAAAAGCGATCCTTATTTGGCCACCATATTCTATTCCATAGACCAACGTAAGGGAATGATTTACAATGCTCGCCCGGCCAACTTTGGGACAAAGGTGGGGAAGGTAAAGATGACAATTGGTACTTTTGAACTCAACAAAATCAGTTACGCTATAGGTGAAGGTTCGGGTTGGGAGCCTTGGAATGGCAAGGACTCTGTGGACTTGAGAGGCGCTCGCTCGTTTCGCCTCAAGATTGAAGCACCTGATGGTAAGATGAGCAAAGAGTATCGTGTGGTCACAGATGTCTATACCTACGATCCTCGTACCATCACTTGGGAAGAGCTTGGTAGAACTCGTGTAAATTTTGATCGAGAAAGTTCTTACTTCGCCTTTGTGGACAATGGCCAGATGCAGGTCTTTGCCAATGAGGGAGATCGTCCCACAATGTATGTTGGTGAGGTAAGTCGCCCAGGTGATTGGCAGTCGGCAGATTTGTCTTCTCAGGGGCTGCGGGGGCGTGTTATCACCATGCATTTTGCCGGAAAGAAGCTCTACATCCAAACTCGTAGAGAGTCGAAGGATCACCTCTATCGTTCAGTGGATGGGAAGAGTTGGGCGGATGTGAGTCCTAGAGAACTCGATCAGTTTGTGTTCTTGGGGGCTATACAAGAGAAAAACAAATCCGAGGTGCTTGCGCTTGCACGGGTTGTTTCGGGCAAGGCTGTACAAGCCGTTACTTTAGTTGATGGTGAGCTCCACGATTATGAGCCTTTGCCTGAGTCATTCCCTACCGAGTCTTATGCAATTTTCAGTACAGAGAGGTATGGCAAGCCCCAGCTTTTTCTTTTAGGAGGTAGGACTGCCACCACGTCTGGATCGGGCTCTTTCTATTTGTCCTCTAATGGTCAAGATTGGTTTTCTCCAAACACAGGCTCTAATGGATTTCTCCCCGCGTCTGACGTGCGGTGTGGCCAGGCGTTTATCAGTGACGGAACGCTCTTTTTTGTAGGGCAGTTGCGAAAAGATCAAGGCTCTGTGAATACAATCTATTCGTCTCGAGATTTGGGGTACAACTGGTTACTGGGAGATCTTTCCTTGATGCTTCCAAGCATGAAGAATCCTTACGAGATTCTTTTTGCGAACGTTGATGAACGCAACATGATTTATCTAGGTGTTTACGATCCAACTGATGGCGGTTCAGTACTCTTGTTCAAAGGAAGACAGAGAGTGTATAGCGATAAGAAATAGGAAATGAATTAAGGGTGTCGATTTTGTTTCTCTCGAATTGCAGAAAGACTATCCGGGTGATGCTTGTGCTGTTTGCCTTTTCTCCTTTTGTGTCTCAACTTCGGGCTCAAGAGTATCTCTATGAATTTGGTGGAAGGGTCGGCTTTTCTCAGTATGTAGGTGATGTGGGGCGTCAAGCCCCATTGATGCTTCCTTCCTATACGTTCTCTGCTGAGTTTCGATACAATCTCGACTTCCGGTTCGCTTTCTCTGCCAATTTGGGTTGCTATGCTTTGAGAGGCAAGCTCGACTATGCCGAAAATGTTTTTCCTGAGGGTAGGCCGGTTCATCTGGAGAATAGACTGTATTATCTGGGCCTGATGGGAGAGTACAACTTCTTACCTCTTAGCGACAAATTTCCCTATCTTGGGACAAAGCGTTTGTCTCCTTTCATTGGTTTGGGGGTCGGTCTGGGGGTTGCTCCTTCTTATCGCAAGGCGACAATAGCCCCTGCCTGGCAAATTGGAGGTGGGGTCAAATACCGAATCAATGCACAGTGGGGGCTTAGCTTGCAATGGATTTACCACGGGGTGTTTTCGGATGCCCTCGACACGCCTACGGGGGAGACTTCTTGGTTGGATAACCCGTACCATATCGGACAGTCTGTCTTGCGTAATGGAGATGGAGTCTGTGAGCTTACCTTTTCTTTGACATACAGTTTTTCCCTCAGATCCAAACAGGATTGTCGAGAAGTTCGGCTTCCTCGGCGCAAGTTGCCCAACCTAAACCTCAATTAAGTTGCTTTGTCTTTGTGTATGCCTCAGACCGAAAATAAATATAGAGATCGTGCCGACCGCTTTGCCTTGCCGAAGCATATTGCCATAATCATGGATGGCAACGGTCGCTGGGCGCAGCTCAGAGGCCTTCCTCGAGAGCAAGGGCATGCCGCAGGAGCTGAGGCCTTGGGTAAAGTCTACCGTGCAGCCGCCTCGCTTGGGATCCCTTATCTCACGGTTTATGCTTTTAGTACGGAAAACTGGGGGCGTCCCAAGGAAGAAGTTGATGCTCTAATGTCTCTCTTAGTGACCACGATTGAGCAACAACTCTCCGAGATGGAGGCAAACAACGTTCACTTGCTGGCAGTCGGAGATCTTGATCGCTTGCCGCAGGCCTCACGTCAGGCATTGCAAAAAGCGATAGACCGGACGAGAGACAATCAGGGTCTGACTTTGGTGATAGCTCTTAGTTATTCTGCTCGCTGGGAGATAACCGAAGCTGTGAAACGAATTGTCGGTGAAACCCGATGTGGTGCACGTTTGATGGCACAAGTAACGGAGGAGCTTATTTCATCATATTTGACGACATCTGAGTTACCAGATCCGGATTTGCTTATTCGCACAGGAGGAGAGCAGCGAATTAGTAACTTTCTTTTGTGGCAGCTGGCGTATGCCGAGTTGTACTTTACTCCGATTTATTGGCCGGACTTCGATGGAGAAGCTCTGTTGGAGGCTATTACAGAATATAATCGACGTGAGCGTCGTTATGGGCTTACGAGCGATCAAATCAAATGTTCCAAACAAGACTAAGATATAAGATTCATGATTCGTAGAACACTTGCCTTTAGTGCAGCTTTCATGTTGGTGATAGTTGGCTTGCGAGCTCAGACAGGCTCGGTGTTGGGTTCTCAGTTGCCATCAATCGTGTCAGAACTAGATTCACTTCCTGAGGTCAATTACGCACGGCCGATAACGAAGCTAATAGCCGACATCAAGATCATTGGAGCCAAGAGTTACGATCCGGAGGTCCTGCTTAATCTTTCTGGCTTGGCCGTTGGTGATGAAGTTGTCATCCCGGGGGTCGCTTTCACCAATGCCGTGGAGCGTTTTATGAGGCATGGGCTCTTTTCTAACGTTCAGATTCTCGTCTCCAAATATGAGGGTAATAAGGCCTGGATTGAGATTCGACTTAGTGAGCGACCCCGTATCTACGAGGCAAAGTTCTTGGGTGTTGGGAAGTCCGATCGGGAAGAGTTGGAGAAACGTACGGGGCTTCGAAAAGGCTTGCAGATGACTCCCAATGTGGCTGATCGTACCAAGCAGATTGTGCATAAGTACTTTTCTGAGAAAGGCTATCGCAATATGGAGGTAGAAATCAGGCAGGAGAATAACTTAAGCGAGGAGGGTTTCGTGAATCTTGAAATCCAGATTGATCGGAAAGATAAGACAACTGTTGATGAAATCATTGTAGAAGGAAATTCGGCCCTTAGTGATGAGCAAGTGCGTGTGGCCATGAAGAAGACGAATGAGCGATTTCGCCTGAATAATGGCCGACTGTGGTACAGTATTCGAAAGCTTTTCAGTCAGAAAAAATTTGTAGACAAGGAGTATCGGGAGGATTTGAATAGAGTACTTGAACGTTATCACGAACTTGGTTACCGAGATGCAGAGATTGTGTCAGATACTATTTATAATTCGGAGAAAAAGAACCGAATTAATATCAAGCTTAAGATAGATGAAGGGCGCAAGTATTATATAGATGATTTGCGTTTTGTAGGGAATACGAAGTTTGATGCGAAAGATTTGGAGCGAATTTTAGGTCTTAAGCGAGGGGATGTGTACAACCAAAAGAAGCTTAATGCCCGAATCTTCACGGAGGAAGATGCATTGTCCATGCTTTACTACAACAGTGGCTATATGTTCGCTTATGTGGATCCCGTGGAAACGAAGATAAGTGGGGATTCCGTGTCTTTAGATATTCGCATAGTGGAAGGGGCGCAAGCCACGGTCAATAAGGTGTCTATCAATGGTAACTCCATCGTCTATGATGAGGTCGTGCGGCGAGAACTCTTCACCAAGCCGGGAGCTATATTCACTAGAGACGATGTTATGAACTCACTTCGTATGATTGCTCAGCTGGGACATTTTGACCCAGAAAGGATGGTGCCCAACACGATCCCAAATCAGGCCGCTGGCACGGTGGATATTGAGTATAATCTGGTGCCAAAGTCCAATGACCAGTTTGAGTTGTCTGCGGGTTGGAGTCAGACAGGCTTGATCTTTCGCACAGGATTGCGCTTCTCTAATTTTGCCATGAGCAACATCTTCAAGCCGTCGATGTACAAGAACTTTGTGCCTCAGGGACAGGGGCAGACTTTTTCGATCAATATGCAGACAAATGGCAAATTTTACCAGTCGTATGGAATCTCCTTCATGGATCCCTGGTTTGGCGGTAAGCGGCCGAATTTGCTTAGTGTGAGTGCATTCTACTCTAAGATGACAGCGATTGATACCAAGTACTACAACAATAGAATAAGTTCGTATTATAATTCCGCTTATAGTGGTTTCTATAATCCCATTTATGGGGGAAGCTCGTTTGGGATGAGTGGCTATGACTCCTACGATGGGAGATACAATATTGGTGGGGACTTATACGAGAAGGCGCAAGATCCGGATAAATCTTTGCAGATGTTTGGACTGTCGGTAGGCTATGGTAAGCGTCTGAACTGGCCCGATAATTGGTTTCAGTTCTATGCCTCTCTCAACTATACCTACTATAACCTGAGGAATTGGGTCTACGAGACTTTTCAGAACTTCCACGAAGGATCAGCTAACGATATCAATCTTGAGTTGCGGCTGCAACGCAACTCGGTTGATAATCCGATCTATACGCGCTCGGGCTCTGAATTTACAATTTCGGTAAAGGCTACCCCTCCTTATTCCCTTTGGGATAGGCATGATTATTCCAATCCAAAACTGCCAATGGCTGATCGTTATCGTTTTGTGGAGTATCACAAGTGGATGTATCGTAATCGTATTTTTCTTCCTTTGGCTAATCCCGCCACAGTTAAGCGGACTCCAGTGTTAATGGGTAGAGCTGAGACGGGTTTTATCGGTCATTACAATAGCCATAAACGTTCTCCGTTCGGCACCTATTACATGGGAGGAGAAGGGATGAGTTCCTACATGGGAGGATACATGAATGAGACGATTGGTCTACGTGGGTATAAAAATGGTTCAATTGCAGGTAGTAACTACGACTATGCCTATGCTTATATGCGTTTAGCAATGGAGCTTCGCTATCCGATTATTTTGGAGAATCAGACAAATATTTGGGCTCTCGCATTCGTGGAAGCCGGTAATGCTTGGAGTGATTTTTCCAATTATAATCCGTTTAATCTCAAGCGTTCTGCTGGTCTCGGCTTCCGTATTACACTACCGATGTTGGGATTATTAGGCATTGACTGGGCATATGGTTTTGACAAGCCTGATGGAGCTTCCGAACGAGGAGGTAGCAATATTCACTTTATACTCGGACAGGAGTTCTAATGACATGGATACAAACTCAATACAACAGTGATTATGAAAAAGATCATTTTAACGCTCGCCTTTCTTTTTGTCGCTACTGGGTTTTCTATGGCTCAGAAGTATGCATTAGTAGACATGGAATATATCCTGAAGAATATACCAGACTACGAGATGATGAATCAGCAGCTTGAGGAAGTCTCTAAGAAATGGCAAAGTGAGATTGAAGCATTGGAAAATAAGGCCCAGACTTTATACAAGAAGTATCAGGGAGAGTTGGTCTTTCTCTCTGCAGAACAGAAGAAGGCACGTGAGGACGAGATTGTAAGTATAGAGAAACAGGCAGCAGAACTCAAGCGAAAGTATTTCGGTCCGGAGGGTGAACTCTTCAATAAACGTTCGGATCTGATGAAACCTATTCAGGATGAGGTCTGGGAAGTAATCCGAGATTTGGCCAAAGCTAAGGGTTACCAGATGGTTCTAGACCGGAGTACTTCTGGAATTGTTTTTGCAAATCCTGCAATTGATATAAGTGCCGATGTCTTGGCCAAGTTGGGTTTCTCGAAGAAGTAACAAGATAATGTCTAACTAAATAAGGAATACACAATGAAAAAGTTTATCCTCTTGCTATTGCTCTGCTTGCCCTTTGCCGCAGTAGCTCAGCAGAAAGTGGCTATCGTGAACACGCAGGAAGTGATGGCTATGATGCCGGAGTTTAAGGAAGCCCAAAACAAACTTAGTGAACTTGGCAAGAAGTATGATGCGGATTACAAGGCCATGCAGCAGGAAATTGAGAAGAAAGCCGAAGCTTTTCAAAAAGAAAAAGAAACACTGAGCGAAGTGCTGCAAAAAACGCGCCAACAGGAACTTAACGACATGCTTTCACGTCTGGCGCAGAGCGAGCGTTTAATGGGAGAGGATCTGCAGAAGCAACAGCAGACATTGATGATGCCACTTCAGCAGAAAATTTACGATGCGTTGAAGAAAGTGGGAGATGAGAATGGTTACGCTTATATCATGGAAGCTCAATTAGTACACTATACAGGATCCTCAGCTATTGATTGCACCCCTCAGTTAAAGGCTAAACTTGGTATTAAGTAAGCTCTTCTGTTGAGATCTGGGATGCAATATCTTTGAGTCTCTATGATAGCCTTAGAGCAAAGTCCCCGTCGGAGATTACCTCTGACGGGGACTTTTTCTTAAGGGAGGTGTCAGTTTTCGAACGAGACTTTTTCTCCATTCCTCTCCAAACCAATACGGATCGGTCTTTCTTGTTTGACCATACCAGATAGTAGAGTTTTACTCAGTTCGTTGAGGATTTCCCTTTGTATAGTGCGTTTCACTGGTCTCGCTCCAAACTCAGGATTGTAGCTGTGTTCTGCGATCCACTCTACTACTTGTGGTGTGTAGCTCATTTGTAAGTCGTTTTCAGACAGCCTTTGGACGATAGCATTGAGTTGGAGTTCTACAATTCGCAGAATCTCCTCTCTGCGGAGAGGGCGAAAGACGATCACTTCGTCAATGCGGTTGAGAAACTCGGGCCTGACGCTTCGTTTGAGGAGATTGAGGACTTGCTCCTTTACTCGATCCACCATATTCTCACTGAGTTCAGTTGCTGAGTTCAGTTGCTCTCGTATAACATCTGAGCCAACATTGGAGGTCATGATGATAATGGTATTTTTGAAATTCACCGTTCGTCCCTTGTTGTCAGTCAGTCGCCCGTCGTCTAAGACTTGCAAGAGGAGGTTGAAAACATCGGGATGAGCTTTCTCTATTTCATCGAAAAGAATAACCGAGTATGGTTTGCGTCTTACAGCTTCAGTGAGTTGTCCTCCTTCCTCGTAGCCGATATACCCAGGGGGAGCTCCGATAAGTCTTGATGCTGAGTGTTTCTCTTGATACTCACTCATATCAATGCGTGTGAGCATTGTCTCATCGTCAAAGAGATATTCGGCAAGAGCTTTGGCAAGTTCTGTTTTTCCAACTCCGGTAGATCCTAGGAAGAGGAAAGATCCAATAGGTCGTTTAGCGTCTTGTAGTCCAGCTCTCGACCTGCGTACGGCATCGCTCACAGCTGCTATTGCTTCGTCCTGCCCTATCACGCGTTTATGTAGTTCGGTTTCAAGGTGCAGGAGCTTGTCTCGTTCACTTTGGAGCATTTTGTTCACCGGAATCCCTGTCCATCTTGCCACTATTTCAGCTATATCATCGGCTTCGACTTCTTCTTTGATTGCGGCAAGGCCACTTTGTTGCAGAGTGGACAGTTCTTCCTGCAGATCTTGCATTTTCTTTTCCTCTGCTACGATACTCCCATATCGAATTTCTGCCACCTTGGCATAGTCTCCTTCGCGTTCGTAACGCTCTGCTTGCAGCTTCAGATCATCGATTGTGGCTTTGCTCTGCTGGATGGCGTTGATTAGATTCTTTTCGTTTTGCCAAGCTGTACGGCTTAGCTTTTCTTCTTCTTTGAGATCTGCAATTTCTTTCTCTAGTTCAGCCAGCTTTTTGTTGTCCTGCTCGCGACGGATAGCTTCCCTCTCTATTTCAAGTTGCTTGATTTTGCGTTCTACTTCATCCAAGTCTTCAGGTAGAGAATCCATTTGCATTCTTAGTCGGGCTGCGGCCTCATCCATAAGGTCGATCGCCTTGTCTGGTAAAAACCGGTCGGTGATATAGCGGTCCGATAAATGCACGGCGGCAAGGATGGCATCGTCCTTGATTCGTACTTTATGGTGGGTCTCGTACTTGTCTTTGATTCCTCGTAAGATTGAGATACTACTCATCTCATCCGGCTCGTTTACCATTACCATTTGGAAACGTCTCTCAAGGGCTTTATCTTTTTCGAAATACTTTCGATACTCATCGAGAGTTGTGGCTCCAATGGCCCTTAATTCACCTCTAGCTAAAGCTGGTTTGAGGATGTTAGCCGCATCCATCGCTCCTTCGCTTTTGCCGGCCCCAACTAAAGTGTGAATTTCATCAATGAAAAGGATTATTTGTCCCTCACTCCTGATTACTTCGTTTACAACCGATTTGAGACGTTCTTCAAATTCGCCTTTGTATTTGGCTCCGGCTACCAAAGCTCCCATATCCAGGCTAAATATTTTCTTTTGTCTGAGATTGTCGGGTACGTCTCCCCGCACAATGCGATGCGCTAAGCCTTCGGCAATGGCTGTCTTGCCTACTCCGGGTTCACCAATCAGGATAGGATTGTTTTTGGTTCTGCGCGAGAGAATCTGTAAAACTCGTCTAATCTCCTCGTCTCGCCCTATTACAGGATCCAACTTACCATCTTTGGCTCGGGTACAAAGATCTGTAGCGTATTTCTCCAGCGATTGATAGGTGTCTTCGGCCGATTGACTTGTAACTTTCGATCCTTTGCGCAGTTCGGCGATGGCCTGCTCCAGTTGTTTTTGGGTTATGCCCATGTCTTTGAGCATTTGTCCAGCCCTATTTTCTACTTCTACGATAGCCAAAAGTAGATGTTCCAAAGCCACGTACTGGTCTTGCATGTGCTGGGATATGGCTTCAGCTTTTTGCAGTACCTCGTTTGATTCGCGAGATAGGTAAGCATCTCCTCCTCCACTTACCTTGGGAAGCTGAGAGATGAGTGTCATTGTACGCTCTCGGATGGCTGACCGTTGCAACCCCAATTTGGGGAAAACAAAATCAGCTAGACTTTCGCCCTTATCTATCAGGGCGACCAGCAAGTGCAGCGGCTCTATTTGCTGCTGCCCCTTGACGCGGCATAGCTCCACAGCCTGCTGCAGAGCCTCCTGCGATTTAATAGTATAGCTATTGATATTCATACATATAGCTGATTTCAAAAAAGATACCATGCAGTTTTATGGATGACAAACTGGCAGAATAGTGCTCAATGGAGGTGTTAACCTATGATCTTTGGATTGGATGAGGGAGGCTATTCTTCCTCGTGTACTTGATTGAAAGCATCGGAGAGTTTTTGTGAGAGCCAAGTCCGACAGAAACAATACCTTTGTCCAGACATAACAATGGGGGCTTGAACGCTTGCAAACCGATCGTTCAGCTCCGATGAGTGGAAGCTGATGATCGACACGCTACAATACGAAGACCGCAAAGCTGCTTACTTCACTTTAGGGTGCAAACTTAATTTTGCCGAAACCTCGACAATAGGGAAAGCTCTACTTGAGCGTGGTATCCGGAAGGTTCGTGAGGGAGAGAAGGCCGATGTTTGCGTTGTAAATACTTGCTCTGTTACTGAGTTAGCCGACAAGAAGTGTCGTTCCGCCATTCGTCGTATTCGTAAAGACCATCCTAATGCCCTGTTGATCGTTACTGGTTGCTATGCTCAGCTCAAACCTGAAGAGGTGGCATCCATCGAGGGGGTCGACCTTGTATTGGGTGCCGATCAAAAGTTGGACTTACTTCACTATCTGGATTTGGTAGACTGTGGTCGAACGCAAATATTCACGAGCAAGAGTCGTGACATCAGAGTCTTTAGTCCGAGTTGCAGTAGCGATGATCGCACACGCCATTTCCTTAAGGTGCAGGATGGTTGTGACTACTACTGCACCTATTGTACGATACCGGCAGCGCGAGGCCCCAGTCGTAATGGAAGTATTGGACTGCTTGTGGATCAGGCGAGAGATGTTGTAGCTGAGGGTGGGCGTGAAATTGTTTTGACGGGAGTCAATATCGGAGATTTTGGTCGAACAACAGGGGAAAGACTTATAGATCTGCTACAGGCATTGGATCGAGTGGAGGGAATCGAACGTTATCGCATCAGTTCGATTGAACCGAACCTCCTCAGCAATGAAATAATTGACTTTGTGGCGGAATCCAAACGTTTTGCTCCTCACTTCCACATGCCGTTGCAATCGGGCAGTGATGCTGTACTTCGTCTAATGCGTCGGCGCTACGATACCAAACTTTTTACCGATAGGGTGGCGCATATCAAGGGTCTGATGCCTCGTGCATTCATTGGGATAGATGTTATCGTGGGGAGTCGAGGTGAAGAGCCACAGCTATTCGAGGAGACTTATGCCTATCTCCAGCAGCTTCCTTTTTCCGCCCTCCATGTCTTCTCGTACAGCGAACGGGCTGGTACGTCTGCCCTTAAGATCGACTACAAAGTGGATCCGCGAGACAAACATAAGCGGTCGGAATTACTTTTAAGTCTATCGGAGCGTAAACTCTCAGACTTCACTCGCTCCGGTGTGGGGTATACCTATCAAGTCCTTTGGGAGCAAGGAAAAGGAGTGTGGATGGAGGGTTATACGGAAAACTATCTGCGTTGTGCTGCGCCCTACCGTCAGGAAGCTATTGGTCAGGTGGAGCCTTTCACTGCTTGTGCCTACCATGAGGCAACGGGGTTATTGTTGGGCAAGGAGGGACTTGCCCTACCTAATCAAATAGAATCGGCACGGGGATGAGCATCGGTTACTGCGTATTGTATGCTTTTGCTAAGGCTTTTGGTCGTTTGCCTTTATTCATGTTGCACGGGATTGCCGATGCTCTTGCTTTCTCGGGGTATCATGTCTTTCGTTACCGACGTTCGGTCGTGCGAGCCAATCTGAATGGAGCCTTCCCCGAGAGGCTGCAGAGCGAGATTGTGAACTGTGAGAGACGCTTTTACAGACATTTTGTGAGGCAGATATTCGAGAGTTTCAAGCTCCTCAATTTTAGTCGAGAAGAAGCGAAAGCGCACATATCATTTGAGGGGTTGGAACTTCTCGATGAGTTGCGGGCCGAGGGCCATTCAGTGGTTTTCCTCATGATGGGACATTACGGAAATTGGGAGTACTTTACAGCTGCTCCACTTCATATTTATAGCCGAGGCTATGACCTCTACCAGATCTATCGCCCTCTCAAAAATAAATCTGCTGACAAGTTGATGCGCGTGATGCGTGAGCAATTCGGAGCCTACAGTATTGCCAAGGAGGAGGTAGGACGGAGTGTGATTGGGCTCAAACGTAATCCTTCTAATGGGCGCACGGCACTTGTGATTTTTATTGCAGACCAGACGCCCTCTTTGCGTAATGTCCATTATTTTACCCCTCTATTCAACCGTCCAACGGCTTTCTTTACTGGGGCCGAACGTCTGGCCACCAAGCTTGATATTCCTGTTATCTATATGGATGTCCATTGCGAGGGGAGAGGGTGTTATAAAGGTTCTCTCTCTCTTCTCAGTCGTAAGCCAAGCGAAGAACCTTTTGGACGCATTACTGAGCTGTATGCCAAAAAGATGGAGCAGACGATCTGCAAAGATCCTCCTTACTGGTTGTGGTCTCATCGTCGCTGGAAACATCGGATGGAGAATTTTCCGGATGTTCCTCGCTCACCTCTCCTGTAAGTTGATATAGAACGAGTCGTTTGCTCATGCGTTGTGCTGTTATTATTCTCAATTGGAATGGGGCTGAGCTTCTTCGCCGCTACTTACCGGTCGTGCTAAAGCATAGTCCGAAAGAATTAGCTCGTATTGTAGTCGCTGACAATGGTTCGGAGGATGAGAGTGTTGCATTGTTGAGAGAGCAATTCCCCTCAGTGGAGGTCTTGGAGTTCGATCGTAATTATGGTTTTGCCGAGGGGTACAATCGAGCGATTGCTGCTGTAGACGAGTCCATCGTTTGTTTGTTGAATAGCGACGTGCGCGTCTCTGCGCGATGGCTTGAGTCTCCATTACAAACTTTTGAGTGTAGCCCCAAAGTTGCGGCTTTGCAACCTAAAATTCGGGCCGAGCGCAATCCCGGAGCTTTTGAGTATGCCGGAGCTGCTGGCGGCTTTATTGACCGATTGGGCTACCCCTTTTGTCGAGGACGCATTTTTGATACTGTTGAGGATGATCAAGGGCAGTACGATGCCGCTCAATCTGTTTTTTGGGCTTCGGGAGCCTGCCTCTTCATTCGTCGGGAGTTGTACCTGGAAATGGGAGGGCTCGATGGCCGTTTCTTTGCACATCAAGAGGAGATAGATCTTTGCTGGCGTATTGTAGCCCGTGGTCATTGCATTGTGGCATTAGGCGACTCTGTTGTCTATCACTATGGAGGTGCCAGCTTAGATGTGGCACACCCAAGGAAGACTTATCTTAATTTCCGCAATAACCTACTGATGCTCTACAAGAATATGCCCGAGCAACAGTACCGTAGAGTCCTGCCCTTGCGCAGGATCTTAGATTTCATATCAATAGTTCAGCAAATTCTTTCGGGGCGATTTTCTCACGCTTTGTCTATCCTCAGGGCTGTGAGAGATAGCAAGCGTATGTGCAAAGATTTTGCCAATGACAGACAGACCAATTTGGCAAAGACCGTGGTCGAATTGCCCGATGGTATGCGTCCGTATAGCATCGTCTGGCAGTACTTCGTAAGGAGAAAACGCTTCTATAGCAGTTTGGAGAATCAGCATAAGTCGTAGATTCCTCCGGGCAGGCTGTTCACATAGCCTTCAAATTCCAGCTCGAATAAAGTGTTGAGCAAAGGAGCCGGAGATATTCCAAGGATTGCTCCCAGCTGGTCAACCTGCATGGGGCCTTTTTGGTAGAGAAGCTCTACAATTTTCGCACTGTCCGGATCCGAAGGGAGGGCGGGTTTTTCCTTTTTGCAGACTTTATTTACCTGTTTCCCTCCCCAGTTGAGATAATCCAAGATGTCTGTTGCCCCAGTCACACAGGTCGCTTCTGAGTTTGCAATCAAAGCATTGCACCCGGAGGAATATTTATCGGAGATTCTTCCTGGGACGGCTAGGGTCTCACGGTTATACTCGGTAGAAAGTTTGGCCGTGATCAGAGATCCTCCTTTTTCGGAACTTTCCACAATAAGGGTGGCGTGGCTCAACCCTGCTATAATGCGATTGCGACTTACAAAATTGTATCTGTCCGGGTTGGTCTTGCAGGGATATTCTGTGACGAGACACCCCTGTCCGACAATGGCTTTGGCGACATCGCGATGGGTGTAGGGATAGATCCGGTCCAGGCCATGAGCCAATACAGCCACAGTGTCGAGCCCATTGTCAAGAGCATTCTTATGAGCCTCCACATCTACGCCATAGGCAAGACCACTTACGATTACAAGATCGGGAAGAGTTTGTGCTAGACCTCGAATAATCTGTTTGCAGCACTCTCGGCCATACGGGCTGATATTGCGTGTACCCACCACTGCCAAGATATGTTTTCTCTCGAATAGATCCGATCGACCTTTGCTGTAGAGTAGGAACGGGGCATCGGCACATTGACTGAGAAGAGAGGGGTAGTCGCTTTGGTCAATACCATACATCCCGATGTTTTGCTTATTCACCCAGGTAGCGATCTCTTTGGCACGTGGAATCAAATCCGGATCATAGAGTGCATCCAAGAGCTTATGAGAGACACTCCCTACGGTTTGGAGAAAACGCTCTCTGTCACTGAAGATGGCCTGTGCCGAACCCATCAGGCTCAGAAGCTTGCGAGCGATCACGGGACCGATGCCTTTGGTGAGTGTGAGAGCGATGCGGTAGCTTAGTTCGTCGGTGGTAAGCATAGAAAAGAGGAGGTCGGTGCAAACTGAGCGGTCTACACCGACCTCTGGGTGAAATTCTATTCTTAGTGTTTGTGTTCCCGAGCCCAATCGTAAGCTGCGCGAAATGCGAGCATCCATGGACTCACCTCATGTTCAGACATTTCTTTGTGTGGGTAGTAACCGCACTGCCATGGGAGAAAAGCTCGTTCCAGGTGGGGCATCATTGCCAAGTGTCTACCATCTTCGCTGCAAAGCCCGGCGACGGCACGAGGAGACCCATTCGGATTGGCCGGATAGGCTTCGTAGGCGTAGCGTGCAACCACTTGGTAGCGATCTTCCGCGTAGGGGAGGTCGAAGCGCCCTTCACCATGGGCACACCATACACCGATCTTACTTCCGGCCAAAGATGAGAACATTACACTGTTGTTTTTGGGTATGCTGACGCTCACAAAACTGCTCTCAAACTTTCCCGATTCGTTGTGTAGCATTTTGTGCTTCTTTTCGTGTTCGGGGTAGAGTAGTCCGAGTTCGGCCATCAGTTGGCAGCCATTGCAGATCCCCAAGCTAAGGGTGTCGGGGCGTGCATAGAAGGCGTCGATTGTGGCTTTGGCTCGCTCGTTGAAGAGGATACCTCCCGCCCAGCCTTTGGCCGAACCCAAGACGTCGCTGTCGGAGAAGCCACCACAATAAACGAGCATTTGTATATCCTCAAGTGTCTCTCGGCCGGAAATCAGGTCGGTCAAGTGTACATCTTTAACGTCGAAACCGGATAGATACAGAGCATATGCCATCTCGCGTTCTCCGTTGGTGCCTTTATTGCGAAGGATAGCCGCCTTGATGCCCGACGGTGTTTTGCGGTCGGGATCCAAGCCCAAAGATTTGAGTTTACCTGTGAAGCCTTTGGGGAAATGATAGAGGACGGGCTGCATCTTATAGTTCTCGAAGCGATGTCCAGCGTGGGCATTGCCACTCTGGTAGCAGTCTAACAGATAGGACGACTCGTACCACACATCGCGCTTGTGGTCTATTCCGAAGAGGTATTGCTCTCCAGCCTTGTGGATATTGAGTACACGCTCACTGTGGAGCTTGGCAATACGGGCAAAGCCTATGCCGGCTTCCTGCAAGATTTGCTCGGCCCGCTTGGGATCGCTGATTTGTAGCACAACGCCCGGATTCTCGGCAAAGAGGATCTTGACCAAGTCTCTCTCGGCTATGGCATTGAGATCGACTTCTAATCCCCCTTTGCTATTGGCAAAACACATTTCCAGCAGTGTGGTAATAAGTCCACCGGCGGAGATATCGTGCCCGGCTAGCACCAGGTTCATGGCTATCAGTTCTTGTACACATTCAAAGGCAGCAGCGAAGTATTCCACATTCTCCACTGTCGGTACATCATTACCTACTCGGCCTTGGCTTTGCGCGAAAGCCGAGCCTCCGAGAGAGAGAGGAGCAAAGCTAAAATCTATGTAATAGAAAGCCGAGCCGGCCGCTTGCACGACTACGGGAGAAACAATTTTGCGCACATCGCTCACTTCACCGGCTGCGCTGATAATTACTGTTCCCGGACTGACAACTTTCTTGCCGGAAGGATAATTCTGCGTCATCGATAGCGAATCTTTGCCAGTCGGGATATTGATTCCCAAGGCTGAAGCGAAGTCGCTCGCCGCTTGTACGGCTTGATAGAGACGAGCGTCCTCGCCCTTGTTACGGCATGGCCACATCCAGTTGGCTGAGAGCGATACGGCCTCCAGTCCACCTTTGAGAGGGGCAAAGACAATATTGGTAAGGGCTTCGGCAATAGCCAGTACCGAACCGGCTGCAGCGTTGGCAAGAGCCGCTTGGGGGGCGTGTCCGATGCTTGTAGCCATACCGCTACGGAAGCGATAGTCAATAGCCATTGCCCCCAAGTCGCTAATGGGAAGTTGTAATTCGCCTTGGCATTGTTGGCGAGCCACTTTACCACTCACCGAGCGGTCTACCTTGTTGGTGAGCCAGTCTTTGCAGGCTACGGCTTCCAACCGGAGTACCTGCTCAATGTATTCATCGAGGTGTTTTTGTTCATAGTGTACAGGGCTGTATTCGTGTACAACGGTATTGTCTTCCATCACGGTGCGGGGCGAATTGCCAAACATTTGGCTTAGCTTGAGATCGATGGGGCGTTCTCCGTTGTCGCGTTCGAAGACAAAGCGCATATCATTGGTCGTTTTCCCCACGGTGTAGAAAGGAGCGCGTTCTCGCTCCGCGATGCGTGCCACGCGCTCGACATCCTTTTGCTCCATGAGCAGTCCCATACGCTCCTGACTTTCGTTGCCCACGATTTCTTTGGCCGACAGAGAGGTGTCACCCACGGGCAGACGATCCAAATCTATGTGTCCTCCGGTTGATTCTACCAGCTCGGATAAGCAATTGAGGTGCCCACCGGCTCCGTGATCGTGAATTGACACGATCGGGTTGTCTTGGCTTTCGGATAAGGCTCGGATGACATTCTGCACCCTCTTTTGCATTTCGGGGTTCGCCCGTTGTACAGCATTTAGCTCAATGGTGCCAGTATATCGACCCGTATTTACCGAACTTACGGCTCCTCCGCCCATGCCTATGCGGTAGTTGTCTCCTCCCATCACGACGACGGTTTGGTCGGGCTTGGGGTCGGCTTTGAGAGCATCGCTTCTCTTGGCATAGCCGATCCCACCGGCCAGCATGATCACCTTGTCATAGCCATAAGCCGTGTCTGTTGCACTTTCCTGATGTTCGAAAGTGAGAAGCGAACCAGCGATGAGGGGTTGACCGAATTTGTTGCCGAAGTCGCTCGCCCCATTGGAAGCCTTGGTGAGGATCTCCCTCGGGCTTTGGTAGAGCCACTGACGCTCGGGTAGAGGGCGACCTGCCGAGGTTAGACGCTCAAGCTTGGGATAGGAGGTCATATAGACAGCAGTGCCAGCAAGAGGAATGGAGGCTCGCCCCCCTGCCATGCGGTCGCGAATTTCACCACCAGTGCCGGTGGCTGCACCATTGAAGGGCTCGACTGTTGTGGGGAAGTTATGCGTCTCGGCTTTGAGGCTCAGCACCGTATCGATTTCTGTCGTTTGGAAATAATCGGGACGCTCGGCCGAGGCAGGAGCGAATTGCTCGATCTTTGGGCCTTCCACAAAAGCCACATTATCCTTGTAGCTGGATACAAGGCGGTTGGGATTGAGGCGTGAGGTCCGCTTGATCAACTCAAAAAGAGAACTTTCTCTCTCTTGGCCATCAATGACAAAACGTCCACCGAAAATCTTGTGGCGGCAATGCTCGGAATTGACTTGCGAAAAACCGAAGACCTCGCTATCGGTGAGTTTGCGACCTACTTCCCGACTCACGCCTTCGAGGTAGGTGATTTCTTCTTCACTCAAAGCCAAGCCTTCTTGCTCATTGTAGGCACGGATGTCCTCGATGTAGAGAACGGGCTCGGCCTTGCGGTCAATGTCGAAAGCGTCTTGTCCCAAACCGGTGTAGAGAGCTTGAAGCATCGGGTCTATGTCGGCATCCGGCCCTTCCACCGATTGAAGCTCTTCGATTCGCTCTATGCCGGGGATGTTCATGTTTTGGCAGATCTCCACTGCGTTGGTACTCCAGGGGCTGATCATCTCCTTTCGGGGGCCGACAAAATAGCCGGATAGCTTTGTCTGCTCGACAAGAGTGGCAGGAGAGAAAAGCCAGTTGAGGCGCTCGATTTGTTCGCTGCTAAAAGGGGTACTATGCACCACGGCATAGACCAGACCATCGGGACGAGTGAAGAAATTGATCATCGTGGACTATGAATTATGCTATTACTATCATTCGCAAGGAGACTACTGTAAACGAAGGATGCTCGGTAGCCTTTTATTGGGCAAAGATAGCTATAATGCAGGAACGCAGTAGCCCAACAAAATAGGTGTAGAATGGGCTGATGCTGCAATCCTCCCAAAGAGGTTGTAGACGAGGATTCAAGGCATGTAAAAATCTTTCCTGTCCCGTCATTTGCTTTCACGCGTTGCAGCAATTGCTCCGACGCGTCGCATTTTTTCTTCTCTCCCGTGTTTTTTTTTGTTTGTAGCTACAGGGGTGAAAAAGGGTGGGCTCGGAGGCTCTTTTTTGTTGAAACAAGACGCTTGAATTACTTTTGTGACTATAAGATTCGAAACAAGTGAAAGCTCTGTATGAGTAGACTTAATCTCTCGGGTTTGGGCGTAGCCCTCGTTAGCCCATTACGCGAAGACGGTAGCATCGATTACGAAGCCCTGACAAGGCTTGTCGAGTATCAGATAGCAGCGGGAGTAGATTTTCTGGTTGCTTTGGGTACGACAGGGGAGTCGGCTACACTGAGTTGCGATGAGCATCGAGAGCTCACGCGTTTTGTGGCTCGGCAGATCAACGGGCGAGTGCCTCTCATCGTAGGGGTTGGGAGTAATTGTACAGCTCATTTAGTTGATCGAATCAAAACGTTGGATACGAGCGGTGTAGATGGCATATTGTCAGTAGCTCCCTATTACAACAAACCGACCCAAGATGGGATCATAGCCCACTTCACTGCTGCGGCGCGGGCAACGGATTTGCCTATTGTACTCTATAACATTCCGGGGCGGACCGGTATCAATATGCTTCCCGAAACGACTTTGGCATTGGCTCGTACTTGCCCAAACATCATTGCAGTCAAGGAGGCTTCTGGGAATGTGAGCCAAGTGAAAGAAATTGTGGAGGGAAGCCCCGAGGACTTCTGTGTACTCTCGGGGGATGACCATCTCTCTATCCCATTTATCCGAGTGGGGGCCAAGGGAGTTATCTCTGTACTTGGCAATGCTTATCCACGCCGCTTCGGTGCAATTATTCAGGCTGCCCTTCGTGGCGACTATGAACTTGCAGAGAAAACTGATGCAGCTTTCGATCAGTTGTGCCGCCATCTCTTTGCCAACGGGAATCCAGGCGGAGTCAAATGTTTGCTCAAACGGATGGGGCTTATTGCTACGGATCGGCTACGTTTGCCTCTCGTCCCCATCCCCGTTGCTGCGGCAGAGGCTCTGGCGAGGGAGTACGAGAGGGTAGGACCGGATCTCTGAGGGAGGGAGTTACCCTCCGATGTGGTGATCTGTTACCTCCGATATTTCCCTAACTTTGCCCGCAAGAAGCTTATCAACATAACACCATATGAATAGCGTAGTGAAACTTCTCGGTATAATCGTGATGCTCTTGGGCGTGCTTTTTTTGGCTGTGCCCTACTTTGTAAGTTGTGTATCCAATGCAACCTTATTCACGGGGTTAATCCTCGTTGTGCTGGGGTTCATTGCTCATATCATCCTCAATAAGCGAGCTGGCAACTGATAGCGGGCAGGGATCTCCGGGGATTCCCGTCCTTTTCGCTTTGGCTCAGGGCCTTGTGCAAATCCCTACGGGGTAGTTGCTGTTTCGGCCTTGGATGGTATAGGCGCGGTGTTGGGATTGCTTTCTACAATGAAAGGAGTTGCCGGTGCTGTGCCTTTTTGTTTTGTATTCTCTCTGATAGTTGATTGCTGTGAGTTGTACGAGAGCTTTTTTGGTAGGAGCTTCGGCATCGGGTAGTGGTAAGACTACGTTTACACTTGGACTGCTTCGCGCTCTCAGCAGGCGAGGCCTGAGGGTTGCACCTTTCAAATGTGGCCCAGACTACATTGACCCGAAGTTTCACAACGAGGCTGTAGGTGCCGCTCGGTCGGTCAATCTTGATTTGTTTTTCGAGCAGCCTGATGAGTTGCGCCGAACTTTCGCCCATTACACTGCAGGCAATGATGTGGCTGTCGTGGAAGGGGTTATGGGTTTGTATGATGGCTATCAGGGAGCTCAGGGATCAGCAGCGCAACTTGCGGCCTCTTTGGGGTTGCCGATTATTCTCCTGGTTAGTGCTAAATCGTCTGCCTACTCTGTGGCTCCCATTTTGTATGGGTTTCGGCATTTCGTGGCACCAGAAGTGGGGGCGGCTCCGAATATTGTCGGAGTGGTCTTTAACCATGTCGCCTCGGAATCTCACTACCAATACCTTTTGTCGGCTTGCGAGTCTGTAGGTGTGCGAGTACTGGGGTACCTCCCCAAGATGGGGGATATAGCTGTTCCCAATAGACATTTGGGTCTAGATGTGGCGACAGTGGAGAATTACGGCAGGCAGATCGATAAGATTGCCGATGCGGTGGAGGCTCATGTCGATTTGGATGCTTTGTTGCAATATTCGGTTATTGATATTCCACCTGCTCCGGATTCCGTACGGCCTGCGTCCACTCCTCTTTCGCTTCCTCCGAGAATAGGTGTGGCCTGCGATGAGGCATTCAATTTTACCTATCGTGCTAACATGGATCACCTTAGGGCATGGGGAGAAGTTTCTTTCTTCAGCCCTATTCATGACGATCGGCTCGATACTTACGATTTGATTTATTTGGCCGGTGGCTATCCGGAGTTTTACTTGCCGGAGTTATCCGCCAATAGGTCCATGCACGAGGCTATTCGATGCCATGCCAAGAGAGGAGGAAAAATCTTTGCCGAGTGTGGCGGGATGATGTATTTGTGCAAAGCTATCATAGGAATGGACGGGCTAACGTATCCTATGCTTGGGTTGCTTGATCAGACTGCTACGATGGAAGGAATGAGATTGCGCCTCGGCTATCGACAGTTTGAGTATAACGGTCAAAAGTGGCGTGGGCATGAGTTCCACTACAGCACGGTTGTTGATCCATTGGCCTCCGTCACCGAGATATACACGGCGCGGGGCGAAAAAAGTAACGCTGCTCTTTGGCGGGTGGAAAATATTGTGGCATCGTATGTCCACCTCTATTGGGGTAATAATAACCTTTTGGGCTTATTCGATTATGTCTAAGATCTATACACGCACAGGCGATAAGGGGACAACAGGGATCCATGGGGGAGAGAGAGTTGACAAGGATCACTCCCGTATCCATGCCGTGGGAGAGATAGACGAGCTTAATTGCTTTATCGGTAAACTGCGGTCGGGCTTGTCTTGCGAAGACGAGCGGCAAGCCCTGCTGCACCGCATACAACGAGACTTGATGGTTGTGATGAGCCATGTGGCTACGCCTCATGCAATACGCTCAAACAATCCCAATCCTTTGCCAGACGATTTGGTCTCTTTCTGTGAATCCTATATAGACGAAAGGTTGGGTCGGTTGCAAGACAACGGTTATTTCCTGCTCCCAGGCGGATCGCCTGTTGCCTCTGATTGTCACATTTGCAGGGCTGTAGCTCGTCGGTCTGAGCGTTGGCTTTGGACTCTCCACCGCTCTGATCCATTGCCCGAAGAGCTTTTGCAATTTGTTAATAGGCTGAGTGACTTATTCTTTGTTATGGCAAGAGAAGAATTATCACGCCTTGACTTGCCGGAGGAGCGTTGGCAAGCTTTTGCTTATAAGCGCAAAAAACAGCAGTGAGGAACCCCTCTGTCCAATCCTAATTCTGTACACTCTATGAGATCGATCATGTTCGCTGGTACCGGGAGCGATGTAGGAAAGAGCATTTTGGCTACAGGGCTTTGTCGCATTCTCCTGCAAGACGGGTATGCTCCGGCACCTTTTAAGGCGCAAAATATGGCGCTCAATTCTTATGCGACACCGGAAGGTTTGGAGATTGGTCGTGCACAGGCCGTGCAGGCTCAGGCTGCCGGCATTCCTTGTCATGTGGATATGAATCCCCTTTTACTCAAACCCAATTCGGATCACACCTCGCAGGTCGTTCTTCTGGGTAAGCCTATCGGCAACAAGAATGCCTACGAATATTTTCGTCGCCAAGGGAGAGACGAACTTCGTCGAGTGGTGCAGCAAGCATACGATAGGCTATCGGCCCGTTTCTCGCCCGTTGTCCTGGAAGGTGCCGGTAGTATCGCAGAATTGAATCTTCGGGATACAGACCTTGTGAATATGTCGATGGCCCGATATGCCGATGCTGCCGTGTTGTTGGTCGCAGATATAGACAGAGGGGGTGTTTTCGCTTCTGTCTACGGGTCGATAGCCCTATTGCCCGAAGAGGAGAGGCGACTGATCCGAGGCATTATCATCAATAAGTTTAGAGGGGATCGCAAGCTTTTTGATGATGGCAAGCGTATCCTGGAAGAACTGACTGGGGTGCCGGTATTGGGTCTGGTGCCTTTCTTTCACGATATTCACATAGAGGAAGAAGATTCGGTTTCTCTGGAAAAGAAGCATAGAGAGGCTGCCGAGGGGAAGATCAACGTGGCAGTGATACATGTACCTCACATCTCCAATTTTACAGATTTCGATTTGCTTGAGCGCGACCCACGTGTCCACCTTTTTTATACCAATAACCCGGCTGAAATCCGACAGGCCAACATCATCATCCTACCCGGAAGTAAGAGTACGCTGTCGGATCTGAGAGCGATTCGCAATAATGGTGTGGCCGAAGCTATCGTGCGCTCTCATAAGCGAGGTGCTACCGTTTTAGGGATATGTGGAGGGTATCAGATGCTCGGTGTAGAGGTGGCCGATCCGTTGCAGATAGAGGGTGGAGAGAGACGGCTATCCGGACTAGGGCTTTTGCCTGTTCGAACCGAAATGGAGCCGGGCAAGACAACCCGTCAAGTCCAATTCGATTTGCTTGGCTCGCTTAGCGGATCAGGTTCGGCTTATGAGATTCATCAGGGAAAAACATTTCCTATCGAGTCGGCAGCTCCGTCCCCCCTCTGTCGTTTGAGTACGGGCGAGATGGAGGGCTATATCTCCGATGCCTCATGTATGGGTACGTATTTGCATGGGATCCTTGACAATCCGGATTTTATCCAGATCCTATTGGCTCCATTTGTAGGCAAGCAGACATATAAGAGGCTTGACTACGAAGCCTACAAAGAAGAGCAGTACGACAAGCTTGCCGCCGAGCTGCGCACTTATCTCGATATGGAACAGATCTACCGCATTCTTAACCGACAAGATTTATGATTGTAGGGCACGGGGACGATTTGTATCGCTATGGCGACGGCATAAAAGCGAATTTCAGCAGTAATATCTATGCTCCAACGGACAATTCGGCTGTGAAGGCACATTTGAGGGAATACCTCTCGCTTATTGATGCCTATCCTGAGCCCCGCCCTTTCTCTTTGGAGAGAAAACTCTCTCGAAAGCTGGGCCTGGATGATTGTTGCTTAATGGTTTTTGCCGGAGCGACGGATGCAATCTATACGATAGCTGGTCGCCTTGCCCCTCATTCGCAAGCTGCTATTGTACAGCCTACCTTTGGGGAGTATGCCGATGCCCTTCGAGCGAAGGGCATATCTCCACATCATGCTTCGAATCTCGAGGAGGCAATAAAAATGGTAGGTCAAGCAATGCCTTCTCTCTCTGGGTGCAGCTCTGTCTGGCTTTGCAACCCCAATAATCCTGATGGGAGAGCTTTCTCCTGCGACGACTTGATCGAGCAGATCGGTGCACACCCCGAAATTCTTTTCGTTGTGGATCAATCTTATGCTTGTTTCACCTTACGCCCTACACTCCCTCCTTCTGCTGTCGAAGAGTACTCCAACCTGATTATCCTCCACTCCATGACAAAGCAATATAAGCTCCCAGGATTGCGTCTGGGCTATGTCCTGGCTTGTGACAAGTGGATTGAGCGATTGAGAGAAAGTGTGATGCCTTGGGCTGTCAATGCATTGGCAGTCGAGGCTGGTTTGTTTATTTGTGACCGCGACCATTTAGAACTCTCTTTTGATTTACCGGCACTGTTAGGGGAGGCAAACCGTTTGCGTGCAACTCTCATAGGGATGGGGTTGGAAGTTGAGCCGACCGATACGCACTTCATGCTGTGTGCTATTCCCTCTTCTTGGTCTTTGACATCTGCCGAACTCAAAGAACGCTTGGCCAGGGAATACAGGCTATTGATCCGAGATGCGTCCAACTTTGTCGGGCTTGACAACCGGCATATTCGCATTGCCACTCAGTCAGCAGAGAGTAATACGTTACTCATAGAGGCTCTTGGCTCCATTGTTCAGTCGCTCAACCTATAATTGTGGATAATTTTTTTGCTCCTTTGTTGGCCCATTCATTGCCGGCGATCTTGCCGTTGTTGTTAGCATGGGGATTGGACCGGCTCGTGGGGGATCCCGCGTCTTTCCCTCACTTGATTGTTGGGTATGGCAAACTGATTGCGTACTGGGATGCTCGGGCAAATCGCTCCGGACTATCTGAGGTCGCTCTCAGGTGGAGAGGATGTCTCATGGGGATCGGTCTTACGTTGGGCTGTTTTCTCACTTCTATCTTAGGACTCGGAGTCCTCTACTATGTTTCGCCTCTTTTCCCAGTCCTTTTTTCAATCCCCCTTATCTACTATTGCTTGGCTGGGACGACGCTTGCCCGTGAAGTCTTGCAGGTTTTTAGATCGGTGGACCTCTCTTTGGATGCTGGTCGTGTGCAAGTCTCCCGTATTGTAGGGCGTGATACTTCTCAGCTGTCGAAGCAGGAAGTTCGCATTGCTGCACTGGAGACTCTTGCCGAGAACCTCAACGATGGGGTCATTGCTCCTATTTTTTACTATTTGACAGGAGCTTTGGTCGGTTTGTTGTTGTGGGATGGTCTTCGCCTCTCCCCTCTCTCGATCGTGGTACCAGCTACTTCGTTGATGCTGACGTATAAGATGGTCAATACGTTGGACTCGATGGTCGGCTATCGCAATACGAAATACGTGCATTTCGGTCGTTATTCGGCGATTCAGGACGATGTGTGGGGTTGGCTTCCAGCTCGTCTTACAGCTTTGTTGTTGCTCATCGTAGGAAACAAGCTGGGTCGTATGGCTTTTGTTTGCAAGTATGGTAGAGCGCATTTGAGCCCCAATAGTGGCTATCCTGAGGCCGCGATGGCGGCTTTGCTCGATTGCCGATTTGGAGGTCCGCATACTTACTTTGGTCAGGAGGTTTACAAGCCGTTTATCGGAGAGCACGACCGAGAGGTCGGTACCTCCGATGCGGAGAAAGCTATCCGCTGGAACTATCGAGCTGAAGCCTTGTGTATTTTGCTGGTGATTCTATTTCTTGCGGCCTTTTCGCTTGTTTTACTGCTCTTTGTCGCATAGGAGGGTTTCACTATTTCTTTTCGATGTGACCCAAGAAAAACTCCCACGTGTCGGAGCTTTTCTTCTGACGCGTGAGAGGATTTGCTTCGACGCGTCCGAATTTTATGGAATATATGCGTGTCTCTGAGTTGCCATTCGGAGCAGTTTGCTCGCCTTGCAGAGCATTTCCCAGTTTTGTGCCTATTGCATGAATCCTTCTTTCAATCCCATCGTCCTCTTGCTCCCAACGGATAGCAGTCTTTCTGTACTTCATGCGGAAGTGCGTCTTTTGCTGTGTGTATCGTTGTTGGGGATGCTTTTCTCTCCTTGCCTATGTCTCTTATCGATGTCTCCTTCATGGGACAAAAACAAAGACGCCCAGACCAACTGGTCTGGGCGTCTTTGTTTTTATAGAGACCGTGCCAGCTCGGAGTTTGCTCACCAGACGAACTCCCGAGCGTGGGTTAGCGATCTTATTTTTTCTTGCTGTCCAGCTTATTCTTTGTCATGTAGGCGATTGGAGCCGCAACGAAGAGCGTTGAATACGTACCAATCACTATACCAAGTAATATCGCGAATGTGAAGCTACGCATTGTAGCACCACCGAGGACGAATATCACAAGCATTACTACGAAAGTTGTCAAGGAGGTATTCAGTGTACGTGACAGCGTGGAGTTCATGGCATCATTCATGAGTTGGTACCAGTCGCGAGATGGATACAACTGATGTACTTCGCGAATTCGGTCGAAGACAACTACCGTGTCGTTGATCGAGTAACCGATGATTGCCAGAAGGGCGGCAATAAAGTTTGTGTCCAGCTCCATGGTGAAAGGCATTACTTTCCACAAAAGGACATAGAGGGCAATGATCGAGAGTGTGGTAACCGATACGGACACAAAGACCCCGATAGAGAATGCAACGTTTCGGAATCGGATCAAGATATATACGGCCATGAAAATCAAGGCCAATAGAACCGCAACAAAGGCTTCCTGCTTGATGTCGTTAGACATGGATGGACTTACCTTCTGTTGACTGATGATTTGATCCTGGAACTCTTCTGCTGTGATATTGCTGTTGGCGAATAGAGGCTTGAGACAATTGTAGAGCTTTTCTTGAATCAAATTGTCGACAGCTTCATTTTCTTCGTCGATCATGTAGTTGGTCGCAATGCGTACTTCGTTGCCTTCTGTACCGATAGATGTCACAGAGACCTTGCTCTCAAATTCCTGGGCAAGGGCTACACGAGCAGCTTCGGGAGATACTTTTTGGTCGAATTGCACCACGAAGTTTCGACCTCCGGAGAAGTCGATACCACGGTTTAACCCAACGGTAAAGATCCCGATCAGGCCGAGGATAAGGATGACAGAGGGAATCGCCAAACCGATCTTACGCTTCCCGAGGATATTGAACTTGGGATCAACCAGCAGATTGCGGGTTAGCTTAGTCGTGAATGTCAGGTTGTTGATTTTCCCTTTCTTGGCCAGAGCTTCGAAAACGATACGTGTCAAGAATACTGCTGTGATGAATGAAGCCACGAGCCCTATGATGAGAGTTGTAGCAAAGCCCTTGATTGGTCCTGTGCCGAAGAAGAACAACACGATACCGGTAATGATCGTCGTGAGGTTCGAGTCGAAAATTGCACTGAAAGCATTGCTGTAACCATCAGTGATGGCACGAGACATGCTCTTACCTCCGCGCAGTTCCTCTTTGATGCGCTCAAAGATGAGCACGTTGGCGTCCACCGCCATCCCAAGCGTAAGTACCAACCCTGCAATACCGGAGAGCGTAAGCACTGCCTGGAAAGAGGCCAAGGCTCCAAGGGTAAAAAAGCTATTGACGATCAATGCAGCGTCGGCAATGAGGCCGGGAATGAGGCCATAGGCTAAGCACATGTAGATCATAAGAAGGACGATGGCGATGATGAAGGATATTACACCCGCCTCGATCGCTTCCTGTCCGAGTGTGGGACCGATCACGTTCTCCTGCTCGATGATAACGGTTGTCTCCATCTTACCGGAGTTGAGTACGTTGGCAAGGTCTCCCGCTTCCTCTACAGTAAATCGTCCACTGATTTCACTTTGTCCGTTGGGAATCTCCGAGTTTACATTCGGGGCAGAGTAAACAACACCGTCCAGTACGATTGCAATGGAGCGGTTAAGGTTATCTTTGGTTAGACGAGCCCATCTGCGCGAACCCTCTTCGTTCATGCGCATTGAAACGACCGGCTCGGACTTACCAAACTCATTGCGAATGTCACTCTTTGCTGACGTGACAACGGAGCCTGAGAGGTCGGGATCTCCCGTCATATTCCAGTGAATGGCATACAACTCGTAGATATCGGACTCTTTTTTCTGGTCCCCTTTGATCGGTTTTGATCCCCAAAGGAGTTTGAGGTCATCGCGCATAAGCTTCATCTGCTGAGCTTGGAGCAGGATGGAGTCTATGCGAGCCATGTCTTTGCGGTGCGCTACGCCCACAACGGCTCCATGGCCTCCGGGCTGTAGCATCTCGAATAGTTTGGCTCCGGGAGCTACTTCATATCCCTCTGCAGCTACCATCTTGTCGCTTCCTACCGCGGAAGAATCGGTCACTGAGGCGGGTGCATCTTCCGGAGTTACAGCTGTCGAGTCTGTGGTGGACTGGGAGGCTGTCATCGCGGGTGCTTTCGCGATGTTCACTCGATCGTTGGCTGCAAGCAAGTCCTCTTTCACTTCTTCGAAGCTGTATGTACGCCAGAATTGCAAGTTGGCAGAGCGTTGGAGTAGGTCTCGTACGCGAGCCGGATCTTTGACTCCTGGGAGTTCAACCAATATACGGCCTTGCCCTTCCAAACGTTGGAGGTTTGGAGAGGCTACCCCGAAGCCATCGATACGAGCACGAATGACGTTGTAGGAGGCATCTACTGCACTTTGGTATTTTTCTTTGATCATTGCGCGCACTTCCTCGTCCGTCGTTGCAGCTGTGATCTGATCTCGCAAATCACCTTGAGCGAAGAGGGCTGTTAGACGGGCGTCGGGAGCCATCTTCTTGTAGATGTCGCAAAATACATCGATGAAGTTCTTCTGGTCGTTGCTCTGCTCGGCTTCTTCGAGAGCTTTTAAGAATGTGGGATCTTGACTTTTGTTCGCCAAGTTGCGTAGCAGGTCGCTCGCATTCAACTTGAGCACCACACTCATCCCTCCCTTGAGGTCGAGTCCCAAGCCAATCTGCTGTCTTTGAGCTTCTCTGAGGGTATACCCCATCCACACACTCTCCCCGGCCATTGAGTCCAAGTAGGCTTGCCCCTCTATAGCCCCCATCTTGTCGGCCTTGGCACTGTAGTGCCGAGTAACGAAAGAGAAAGACAAATAGAAAGCGCAAATCAAAGCCAGTAGTGCTGTGATTACGATCACAAATCCTTTGTTCTGCATCTTAGATTATGTTTTTGTTATTATTGCTTCCGCATACATGCTCCAACCCATAAGGTATGGCAAGGTGCAAAGTTAATGGATTTTCCCAATTGAGTAGTGTGCATCTTCCCTATCTCTGTACCAACTGCATAGGCCTTGACGAGGGGATTTGACGTCCTCCGATTTCGGAACTGTCTCGGTGGGGTGTCTACTTGTGGAAGAGTGTATGTTCTCGTGTGCTGTGGGTTTAAGTAGAAGGCCCGATTGAATTTCTATTGGGGCTTCTCTGTTGCCTCAGAGCTCCCATGTAGGAGTAGACGGAAGCTGATCTGAATATGGTCTATTGTTGAGAATTGAATGAAAGGAGACTTATGCAAGGTTTTAATTCTTGTTGCGGCCCTCCAGAGCTGATAGCATTCCACAGGCTGCTGCGATGTCTTCGCCTCGTGACTGGCGAACAGTCACTGTGTGTCCTTTTAGCTCTAGTGTCCTCTTGAAAGCGATGAGGCGATCCTCGTCTGTGGGAGGCAGGTCTACCATTGGGATCCGATGGTAGCGGATAAGGTTGATGAGGCAGGGTAGGCCCTGGAGGAGTTCGGCCAATTTGGTTGCATGTGCCAAACTGTCGTTCAGCCCAGCGAAAACAATGTATTCAAAACTCAGCTTACGTTGTCCTCCGAAATCTGTTTGCCTGATCATCTCAATGGTTTGCTTGATAGGGAATGCCTTCTCGGAGGGCATAAGGATTGCTCTTTCTTGAGTGAAGGGATTGTGAATACTGATTGCCAGATGGCAATGAGATTGTTCGAGAAAGGCCTCTAATCCTTTTGTTACACCAATACTGCTAACCGTTATGCGCTTGGGGCTCCAAGCTGTACCCCACTCGGATGTGAGAACTTGAAGGGATCGAAGTACTGGCTGAAGATTGTCGAGAGGCTCACCCATCCCCATGTAAACAATATTTGTGAGCTGATCAGCCTCCTGAACTGAGAAGATCTGATTGAGGATCTCTGTAGCACTGAGGTTCCCTCCGAAGCCTTGCTTGCCTGTCATGCAGAAGAGGCAATTCATTTTACATCCGATTTGGGTGGAGATGCACAGAGTATAGCGTCCTTTGTCGGGGATCATTACAGACTCCACGTATTGCTTCTGGCCTACTTCGAAAAGGTATTTGCGTGTTCCGTCTTTGGACTGCTGCACGAAGCTGGGAGGGTAGCGACCTACAATGAAATTCTGTGATAGTTTTTTGCGATTAGCTAAGCTAATATTGCTCATTTGGGCGATGTCAGTTACTCGTTTTGTATAGATCCATTCTGCAATCTGCCTAGCTGTGAATTTGGGCATTTTATATTCGGAGACAAGAGCCTGTAGTTCTTCCAAGGTCAGGCCAAGGAGAGGTTGAAGAGGTTTGTTGTTCGAGTGATCCTTTGTATCGCAATTCATATCGGGAATGGGTCTTGTTTTCATTGTTCGAGGAGGAGCGTTTTTCTTTTATCCTTGGTGGAGCAATCTCCCAAGCTCATCGACTTTTGCCTGCTTGATGGAAGATTCTTACGTTTCCCTTGGAGGATACTTACGTAGGAATTTGGAGGGCTTTATTTTCAAGCCGATGCAATTCATCACGCAGACGTGCAGCTTCGAGAAAATCAAGCTCAGCGGCAGCATCGAGCATCTGTTTGCGTGTAAGAGAGATGAGGTCTTGCAGTTTTTCTTTGGATAGTTTATTGGTGATTGGATCCGCTACTTTCTTTTTCGATGGTTCGATGTAGGCGTGTACGCCTCCGAGATCTTTGTCCGTCAATTCCTTGTCGGTCAGAATCGATTTGAGGTTTTTGACAATCTGTTTTGGGGTAATACCATGAGCTTTGTTGTAGGCCATTTGTTTTTCCCGTCTGCGTTCTGTCTCCTCTATCGTCCGCTGCATGCTCTCTGTGATCTTGTCTGCGTAGAAAATCACTCGCCCACTGATGTGTCGGGCCGCTCTTCCGGCTGTTTGTGTCAAGGAGCGATGTGATCTTAGGAAACCCTCCTTGTCGGCGTCAAGGATGGCCACGAGCGAAACTTCCGGTAGGTCTAACCCTTCACGCAATAGGTTCACTCCGATTAGTACATCGTAGATACCGCGACGAAGGTCCTCCATAATACGGACACGCTCAAGAGTATCGACATCGCTGTGGATGTAGGCTGTGTTATAGTTATGTTCGCTTAGGTAATCGGAGAGTTCCTCTGCCATGCGCTTGGTGAGGGTGGTCACCAAGACTCGCTCTCCCTTTTCGATGCATTGGCTGATCTCTTCTTCCAGATCATCGACTTGGTGCTCAGTCGGCCTTACTTCGATTACAGGGTCCAACAGGCCGGTAGGGCGTATGAGTTGCTCTACGACAACCCCTTCGGATTGTTCTAATTCGTAGTCGGCCGGTGTAGCACTAATGTAAATAGTTTGCGGTGTAAGGGTGCTAAATTCTTCGAATGTGAGTGGTCGATTGTCCAGAGCTGCCGGAAGACGAAATCCATAGCTGACCAAATTTTCTTTTCGAGACCTGTCGCCTCCGTACATGGCTCTTACTTGCGGGATTGTGACATGGCTCTCATCAATTACCATCAGAAAGTCTTTCGGAAAGTAGTCCAGCAGGCAGAACGGGCGGTCCCCAGCCTTTCTGCCATCGAAATAGCGCGAGTAGTTCTCTATACCTGAGCAATAGCCTAATTCGCGTATCATCTCCACATCGTAAGTGACTCGTTCGTACAAGCGTTGGGCCTCAAAAGCCTTTCCCTCGGCCTCCAAGAATTTTTTCTGTTCTCCAAGATCTACATCGATGAGGGAAACTGCTCGATCGACTTGCTCTTTGGTCGTTACAAAGAGATTAGCCGGATAGATTTGTAGATCTGTCATCTGCCCATACTCTTCTCCACTGCGGGGATTAAATGAGGCAATGCGTTCAATCTCCTCATCCCACAACTCGATACGGTAGGCAACACCCTCGTAGCCTTCCACCGCGGGAAATACATCTATTGTGTCTCCTCGTACTCGAAAGTCTCCACTGTTGAACTCAACCTTACTATTAATGTAGTAGCTCTCTACAAGCAGACGCATCAGCAGATTGCGTCCCATTCTTTGCCCAACTCTCAATCGCAGGACCTTTTCTTCGAAGGCTTTCGGATCGGCCATCCCGTAGAGGCAGCTTACAGAGGAAACTACAATCACGTCTTTTCGCCCACTCAGTAGCGAAGCTGTGGCTTTGAGCCTGAGCTTTTCTATTTCGGCGTTGATTGCCATATCCTTCTCGATATAGGTGTCGCTGACTGGGATGTAAGCTTCGGGTTGGTAGTAGTCGTAATAGGAGACGAAGTACTCTACAGCATTGTTGGGAAAGAATGCTTTGAATTCTCCGTATAGCTGGGCTGCCAACGTCTTGTTGTGACTTAAAACGAGGGTAGGTCGGTTAATTTGAGCAATCACGTTGGCCACTGTAAATGTTTTGCCCGAACCGGTGACTCCTAACAGGGTTTGTGCTCTATCTCCGTTGCGTACTCCCTCTACGAGTTGGGTGATGGCTTGGGGCTGATCTCCTGTCGGGACATAGGAGGATTTGAGTTCGAATGGCATCTATCTACGGTTTAGAGAGGATCGACATCATAGTGAATCTTGCATTTCTTGGCTTCGGGCAATGTAGCCAGCAGCTCTCGTTGCGCCGCGGAGATGGCCCGCCGTTCAAGTTGTGCACTCAGATGGGTGGGTCTTCGGAGCATAATGTGACGAATGTAATAGCGGTCGATCCGATCCACGATTGGGGTGAAGAGGTTGACGACCGTCTCGCGTGGCAATCGTGCTTTCAGTAATAGAGCGAACTGTCGAGCCGTATGGGAAACAATGGCTTTGTCTGAGGAGCGCAAGACGATGAGGGTAAGGCGAGAGTAGGGTGGGAAGAAACAGAGTTGTCTCTCCTGGAGAACTTCCTGCACAAATTGGTGATAATCTCCTTTGGCCAAGGATTGAATGAAAGGAGACTCGGGATCATTCGTTTGCAGGATCATGCGAGCTGGACTATCTGTTGCATTAGCTTGTGCAGACCGAATAGCTTGCTGATAAAGGAGCTGATATGCTCGCTCATCGGTTCGGAAGTCCGGAAAGGCCAATATACTGTCGAGGCTGACAACTCCTATGAGGTCGATATTTTGCCAGATGGGAAGGCCCGCCATCATTTGCGTGCCGACGATTATATCTACATCGCCGGATTCTATTTGTCCCAAAGTCTCGGCCAAGCGTTTCTTGCTGCGAGCGAGTTCGGCATCGATACGCAGTATACGAGCTTTTGGGAAAAGCTTTGAGATTTCCTCTACCACTCGCTCTGTTCCAAAATTATGAGGTTGTAGATCCTCTTTTTGGGAACTGTTGCAGTTGGGGCATGTATGTGGAATTAGCTGCTCGTATCCACAGTAGTGGCAGACAAGCTTTCCCCTTTGCTTGTAGTAAGTGAGGCTCACCGAGCAGTGAGGACAGCGCAAGCTCTGACTACAGTGCCCACATTTTATGTAGGGGGCATAGCCCCTCCGGTTTTGAATGAGAGTTACACGTTTGCCTCGGTTCAGACTATCTGCAATGCCCTTTTCCAATTGGGGCGAAATACTCTCGCAGGCAGAGAGCCGATGCTGCCGGTAGAGTTTTTTCATATCCACTGTCTCGATGGCGATGGGGGAGGGGCGCCTTCTCCCTCCTTGTGGGGAGAAAGAAGCCCATTTGCCAACCGCGATGTTGTGGAGCGTTTCGGACGAAGGCGTTTCGGAGCAAATGAGGACTTTTGCACCTTTGAGTTGAGCAACAACCATTGCCGCATCTCGGGCGTGATAGCGAGGCGAAGGCGATTGTTGCTTGTAGCCGTATTCCTGCTCTTCGTCTATGATGATGAGGCGTAAGTCGTCGAAAGGAAGAAAAATGGCCGATCGGTTGCCTGCGACAAGCATAGAAGGGACCTCGGAGGATAGTCGTTGCCAAAGGGTGATGCGATCCGAAAGACTCTGGCCAGAGGAATACAGTTGAACTCGATCTCCGTGGCGGAGCGAGAGCCTATTGAGTAGGCCTCTCTCCGTTGGTGGGCGTTGTACCTCCGGTGTAAGAAGTAAGACTTGCCCCCCCTCGGCTAGATAATCATTGACAAGTTGCTCGATCAGTTGCTCTTTCCGATAGATATCTTCCTGGTAATAGACCGAAATTTGATTTTCCGGCAGTTCGGGTGCGACTTCTAAGTCGGGGAGGCCCTGCAAACGAGCCATTGGTTCAAGCTCGATAAGCCGATCGCTTCGCAGTAGAATCCCGCGCTGTACAAGGGCACGCAGGGCAGAGGTTTTTCTGCTGTCTCCTCTGCAAAGTTTTTTGATAGGGACGCTACTTCCCAATCCGGTGCTTTCCTGTTGCAAAAGCTCAAGGAGAGAGAGTAGTAGCTTCTGCTGCTGAGGTGCGCGGTTTAGCCGTCCCATCTCTTCACACAGGGCTTCTTCGTCTTTCACAAGATCAGGTCTCAATCCTACGATCTGCTCTCGCCTACCTTTGGGCAGGGCAAAGATTTCTTCGCTCACCCGAATGGCCTCGGAAGCTATCAGGCGCACAAAGGCGGGTAAAGCAGGCCTACCCAGTTGCCTCTGTAGCTCTCCCAGCGACATGGATTGGTCTTTTGCCAGTTGCAGCAGGTCCATGATCTTGGTATCCAGGGCTGGCAAAACCGTTGTTGCTTCGTAGTTGGGATTGGCGACGACCTCGGTGTGGCTCTCCGGTAGAAGGGCTGATGGAAAAGCGGTGCGCAGAACCTCGCCTACAGAGCAAAGGTAATAGCTGGACATCCAGTGCCAGAACGCAATATCTTCTGTTTTTACAATGGGTTTGCTATCGAGGATGGCGAGAACAGATTTGGGGGTTTGCACACCAGTGGGTAGGGAGCTTTCTATACGCTCAACGATAGCGGTGTAAAACCGTTTGCTCCCAAAGGGAACCACGACACGCACCCCTACAGATGCCCGTCTGTACATCTCCTCTGGGACGAGGTAGTGGTAGCTACCGTGTACGGCCAAGGGGATCAAAACGGATACATATACGGGTTGGTTCTTCATTGCGACTTACCAAGGGAATACAAACCTACAAACAAGCAGGCAGATACCCAAGGAAGAGGGATACATATGCCTGCAACCGTACACACATTACTGAAAGGGAGGAGACAAAACAACGGCAACAAATCCCACACCCGTTCTTTATTCGTTGTGAAATAGAGGCGGTGAAAAGGTCTTGCTGCCGTTGGCTAAAGTTCGATCCTCTGCCTATGCCACTCCTTTGCTCTATTGTGGGATTGGCAAGGCCGGTACTCGGTCGCTGTTCAATGCTTTGGCTAATTCGAGAGGCTTGGGGTCTATCGCCTTGATCACACCGCGCTTGTCCACCAAGTAAGTGTGAAGAACCCCGTTTGTTCCGAGAGGGGTAGCGACCGCTTGGCCGAGTACCCCGATGTGGAACTGCTCCTTCTCGTCTAATCCGTCTATTTGCACTGTGCGCTTGTGGACGGATATGTCCGGATCTACAGAGACCCCTCTGTAGGCGATTGCTCCATTCGCTTTGAACTTGGCGAATAGCCGATGCCAGCGAATGTTGTCGGCACGACTACTGCCATCGTACGAAGCCCAAAAATGAACCAAGAGGTACGAGCTTGTCGTGTCGGTTACCGATTCGGACGCAGATGCCAAAGACTTGATTTCCGGTAGTACGTCCCCAAGGCGAAGAGTCGCCAAGGATTTGCTCCCTTTGTGCGAGGCTGCCGTCATGAGCAGCAGGACAAAGAGGAGTGCTAAGCCGGAAATTAGCTTCTTTGAATTCATTGTTTTCCTTTTAAGTTTCACATACCATAGCTATCCATTCGAGGGGCGTAAAATCACTTTCCACCCCTCCGACATTGGCTTCGGAGGCTGTCGAAGCAGGAGCTCCGAGCGGGCTACAGTCCCTGACTTTCAGGCTGTGCGCTGAGGCAAACGCTATTGCTCTCAGACAACGTGCACGCCGACAAAGGTATATAAAAAAGGAGGGAAAAGAGGACTGAATAGGAATATCGCGTTGATTTGTAAATAGATAAGTGCTAATGGCTCCCCCTGCCGTTCTTTGTGAGGTATTATCGAGGCTTATCGATGTCGCTCAATCGAACGCCTTGTGATCGCCCGCCGAAAATGGCGATAATAACCACGCAACTTTTGCTCCAATTCCCCAGATAGTACGGTCAGCAGTACAGCAATCAAAATGAACACAATGCCCCAATGTCCTGAAGTCGCAATCTCCTCATGGAAGAATGTGATCCCGACCAATACGGCTGTCAGTGGCTCCATTGCTCCCAACACAGCCGTACGGGTTGCCCCAATGCTTTGGACGGCTACGACCAGTGCAATGTTGGAAATGACGGTGGGGATAAGAGCCAATAGCAAAATGTTGATCCATGAGGAGAGATCCGGCAGTAAGTTAATTTCTCCGTGCCGAATGATCGCATTGCCGAGGCTTGCCGCAGAGGCTGTCAGAAGAACCCAGAAAGAAAGTAGCTTGCCAGACATGTTGCGGACAGCAGAGTGGTGTACGACGACGATGTAGATCGCATAAGAAAGTCCCGAGACCAAAACAACGAAGAATGCCCAAAAACCGATACTTATTTCCTCCGAACTTTGCCATAATCCCATCAAGAGAGACACTCCCAAAACGGCTATGCACGTGGCCAAAAGAGTAACGGAGCCTATCCGTTCTCGGAAGACGGCAAAAAGGATAAAGCTTACGAAAAATGGGTACATATAGTGGATCACTGTGGCGATACCGGAGGACATTTGTGAATATCCCCAAAAGAGTAGCATGGCTGAGGCGGTATAGAGTCCTCCGAGGATGAGCAGAGGGAAAAACTCCTTGCGTTTTAGGCGAAAACTGCCTCCCGAGCACAGGTGGATGATACCCAGCATGAGTGTAGCCAAGACGAAGCGGAAGAAAACAACGGTCTCGTGCGGTACTCCGGATTGAAGAATAGGTTTGGCAAAGAGTGGTATCAGGCCAAAAGTTGCTGAGGAGATGATTCCTATCAGCCAGCCACCAGTTCTGGATGCGAATTTCATGTTGCAAATGTAAGTTGGATCACTCAATGATAGCCCGGTAACCTTCAAGTATTCCCTTTATTGTTCACAGAGCAACCTTTGGATGCTTGCTGTGTTTTCCCCTTTTGCCGAGGAACGCAAAACTGCGGCGCGTTGGAGCAAAAATTCCGACATGTCGGAGTTTTTGCTGCGACACGTCGGAATTTTTGTTCGCTCGGGAGTGAGGCAAGTCTGCTTTTTGACGGAGAGTATTTTAGCTTGCCTTCTCAGTATAAAACCCTTACATCTGATCTAATTAGAATACCAGATATTAACAAAGAAACTACTCGCCTAGGTGGAGCTTGCCGGTGTACCGCAAACCCTGCACGTCCGTTGCAATGTAGAGGTAGAGGCCTGTAAGCAAGAAAGGAAGATCAACAGAAGCCTTTCCTTCCACATCATCGCTCCACACCCGCTCGGCTCCCATTGTGTAGAGCGTTAGGGTCTTTAGGTCCGCCTTCCCCCATCGCAACCGGTTGCCATCAATAGCAAAAGTCCATTCCTCGGGACGGAATGGATCGTTTATTCCCAAGTCCTCGATGTTTATCATCTGATCTACTCTGAAGCAATCTTGCGCTACAACCTCCTCTTTGGGTAGGATTGGTTTGTAATCCAAATCTCTTAATCCAGAATTGTGATAAATGACTTGATCATCTTGGAGGAAACAAAGCAACCCATAACTCGAATAACTATCAAAGAGATATTGCCCCGGGGCTTTGTTCTTAAGCATAGGACCAGACAAAAACGCTACTAAAACATCGGTAAATCCAAAGCCATTCATAGAGCCAATTCCGTCTACCCATTTATTGCCAGCAAAGGAAACGGTTCGCCTCCACTTCCCTGCAACATACTCGTAATCGTATCCTTCGAACCTTATATGCTTGTTTCCCTCTCTCCCCCATACTCGCTCATATGCCATTTTCGGGTCATTGTATAGATTAAAGTCATACAGGATGTATTCCCGATTTGGATCCAAAGTGGTCCCCGAATGAATCTCATCAAACTCTTCCCAAAAATTGAAAGGGGAGACATTCCCTGCCCAATGCCAGCCACCCATCTCCAAAAATGTATCGGGATAGGTTTCCGGATCAGTAAGCCCCTGTGGCAAACGTAAATAGACGACCCCTTTCTCTTGACGCAGAGCACCCCAGTAGGATGTTTCGTTTGCCGGGAATCCGACATCTTTGGTACAGTAGGCCTTCTTGTAATTCAGTCCATTGATCGTTGTATCTCCATGTATAAACACATAGGAGAAGAAGAGCCCCCGAGGTGTATTCTCTTCTGAATACACGTTCGTATCATCATAAACATACATCCCACACATATTCACCCAGACCGTACCATCGTGGAGAGGAAACTCCATGATTTGGTAGGTCTCATCCGTGGGCTTCTCGCCAATCTCCTCTTGTGCACCAACTATCATCGGCACAAGGAGCAGTGCCACAAGTACTGATAGTATTCGTATTGTCTTCATTGCTCTTAGTTTTTATTCTTAATAACGACTTTCGCCCCTCGCTCAATTGTTGTTCCTGGCTTTTGAGGATTCGTCTACTAAAGGCTATTCTCCTAAGTGGAGCTTGCCGGTGTACCGCAAACCCTGCACGTCCGTTGCAATGTAGAGGTAGAGGCCTGTAGGCAAGAAAGGAAGATCGACAGAAGCCTTTCCTTCCACATCATCGCTCCACACTCGCTCGGCTCCCATTGTGTAGAGCGTTAGGGTCTTTAGGTCCGCCTTTCCCCATCGCAACTGGTTGCCATCAATAACAAAAGCCCATTCCTCGGGACGGAACGGATCGGTTATTCCCGAGCCCTCGATGTTTATCATCTGATCTACTCTGAAGCAGTCTTGCGCAACAACTCCCTCTTTGGGCAAAATAAAATTCCCGTACAGGTCTTGTCCTACATCAGTGCTATGGTAGACGACATGATCATCCTGCAAGAAGCAAAGCAAAGAAGTGCCATGATAGATATTAAAGAGGTGCTGACCAGGCTCTTTCTTTTTGGCTAATGGAACTATATGCAAGTGAGTAAAGCCAAGGCCTTCCATGGAGCCTATCCCATCCACCCATTTGTTACCAAAAAAAGAAATGGTCCGTCTCCACTTCCCTGCAATGTACTCATAATCATATCCCCTGAACCAACCGGAGGACATGCTTCCTATCATTCCCCACACCCGATCATATGCCTTGCTCGGGTCTTCATACAGGTTGAAGTCATATAGGATGTATTCTCGATTGGGATCCAAAACAGTTCCTGTACCAAAGTCGTTGATTTTTTCAAAGAAATTGAACGGAACGACATTCCCAGCCCAATGCCAACCGCCCCAGTCTTGAAAAGTGCCGGGATAGGTTTCCGGATCAGCAAGCCCCTGTGGCAAACGTAAATAGACGACCCCCTCCTCTTGACGCAGAGCTCCCCAATAAGATGTTTCGTTTGCCGGGAATCCGGTATCCTTGGTGCAATAGGCTTTCTTGTAGTTCAGCCCATTAATCGTTGTATCTCCATGTATAAACACATAGGAGAAGAAGAGCCCCCGAGGAGAGTTCTGTTTTCCGGGCGTGTTGTCGTACACGCCCATTCTGCTCATATTCACCCAGACTGTACCATCGCGGAGAGGAAACTCCAGGATTTGGTAGGTCTCATCCGTGGGCTTCTCGCCAATCTCCTCTTGTGCACCAACTATCATCGGCGCAAGGAGCAGTGCCACAAGTACTGATAGTATTCGTATTGTCTTCATTGCTCTTAGTTTTTATTCTTAATAACGACTTTCACCCTTCGCTCAATTATTGTTCCTGGCTTTTGAGGATTCGTCTACTAAAGGCTATTCTCCTAAGTGGAGCTTGCCGGTGTACCGCAAACCCTGCACGTCTGTTGCAATGTAGAGGTAGAGGCCTGTAGGCAAGGAGGGGAGAGCAGCAGTGGTTTGACCAGCTACGTCACCAATCCACACTCGCTCGGCTCCCATTGTGTAGAGCGTTAGGGTCTTTAGGTCCGCCTTCCCCCATCGCAACCGGTTGCCATCAATAACAAAAGCCCATTCCTCGGGACGGAATGGATCGTTTATTCCCAAGCTCTCAATGTTTATCATCTGATCTACTCCGAAGCAATCTTGCGCGACAACTCCCTCTTTGGGTAGGATTGGTTTTCCGTGTAAATCGTATCCCGCATGAGGGTAGTGATAGACCACTTGATCATCTTGGAGGAAGCAAAGCAAGGCATTCTGAGAGTAGCTATCGAAAAGATGTTGCTCCGAGGCTTTCTCTTTATGCAAAGGAGCAGAGAGATATTCTGTACGAATGTAAGTAAAGCCTAAACCCATCATAGAACCTATCCCATCTACCCACTTGTTACCAACAAAAGAGATTGTTCTTCTCCATCTTCCCGCAATATACTCATAACTGTACCCATTGAACTTAGGTCTCCTCCAATCATCTCCCCATACCTGATCGTACGCAGTTTCCGGATGCTCATACAGGTTAAAATCATACAGGATATACTCTCGATTTGGATTCAACCACCCTTCACCTTCGTAGAAGCAGCTGAAAGGGACTACATTCTGAGCCCAATGCCAACCGCCCTCATCCATAAAAGACCCCGGATAGGTATCCGGATCAGCAAGCCCCTGTGGCAGACGCAAATAGACGACCCCTTTCTCTTGACGCAGAGCACCCCAATAGGATGTTTCGTTTGCCGGGAATCCGGCATCTTTGGTACAGTAGGCCTTCTTGTAATCCAGTCCATTGATCGTTGTATCTCCATGTATAAACACATAGGAGAAGAAAAGCCCACTGGGAGGATTAGGGGCGATTATTATTTCGCTATCTCCAATAACGTGCATTCTGCTCATATTCACCCAGACTGTACCATCGCGGAGAGGAAATTCCATGATTTGGTACGTCTCATCCGTGGGCTTCTCGCCAATCTCCTCTTGTGCACCAACTGTCATCGGCGCAAGGAGCAGTGCCACAAGTACTGATAGTATTCGTATTGTCTTCATTGCTCTTAGTTTTTATCGTTAATAACGACTTTCGCCCCTCGCTCAATCGTTGTTCCTGAGTCTAAACGACCTTGCCTCCGTAATTGATCATTGAGTTGGAAAAAGTTTTGAACGCAACTATCCCGGGGTTTATCCGGTCTGTAACATTCTCGCCTACATAAACCTCATACGCATCGATTTGTAAGCCATCTGCTACCGGTTGATTTTGCACACAGGTGGCACAAGGGGCAAGTTGTGCTCCATTCTCCAAGAGAAGGGCTGTTCCATCCTCTCCGTAACTCCCAGCAAAATCGGCCGACGTCGAAATACGAAGCCCTCGATTAAAACCGCCCTTACGTGCATCGATTTTTACTTGTCCATTGCGTTCTACAGTTAACTGGGCCTGCGCAAAATAGGGCAGGAGGCTAAGAGCAACTCCCAAAAGAATCTTCTTCATTGTAGCTTCTTATTTTGAGTTAAACACAGGGAAAGAGGTATGAATGCCTCCCTCCACGACATAAAAGAAATTTGCTTTGGTCACAAATTTAGATAAAGAAATACATAAAAGCAAATAAAATGTAGATTACATCAATACTGATTGCAAATGTATCCCTCTAAAGGAAAAGATCCGGCCAGGAACCTCCACTGCGCTAGCCTCTCACACAAAGATTGGCCAAGAAGGTGTGGCAGATCGCAAAAGAGCGTTAAGCAAAAGGTGGGAGCGGAACAATGCTCTCATATCACTTTTTGCCCACAAAGCGGAAACGAAGACAATGAGAATAAGTCTAGCATAACGCACTGATTCCCAGCGTAATTATATTGGCTAAAAATTTTCACCCGAAGCAACAAAAATTCTGACGCGAGAGAGCAAAAAATGCCACGGGAAAGAAAATCGGCTCCCACCCGTGGGAAAGTTTAGTTGCTCGGTAGCCAAGAAAAATAGCCTCCCGAAAGAAGGTGTATTTGCTCTAAAGTCAGGTGTGCAAAGTTTGCATTTGCATATACAGATACACAACGACAAACAAAAATAGCCTCCCCTGATTGCAGAGCTGCCCACAAAGAGCGATCAACTCTCGCTTGTCTCTCGTTGCATTCGAGGTCTATAGTCTGTGATGAAAGCGACCTCTCTTGGTGTTTGAGGGCTGGTTTCGGAACAAATTGGATAAAGACAAGGCCTTTTAGCTATCTTTGTGGCTTCAAAGAAATCGCTTACCTTATGAAAGAAATTCGGCTAAAGGACAAAGTTTTTGAATTGTACATCTCTTCCGAAGAGATAGGGAAGGCTTTGGATCGTATGGCGGAGGATATCCGCCGCGACTTGGGAGACAAAGATCCGCTCTTTGTCTGCATCATGAACGGGGCGTTTATGTTCGCATCCGAATTGATGCAGCGACTCAATGAAGGCTATGAGGTCGCTTTCGCTCGCTATGCCTCTTATCAGGGTACGCAGTCCACTTTCGAACTCAAAGAGATTATGCCGGTAACCAAATCGCTGCAGGGGCGCACGGTCGTGATCCTGGAGGACCTGATCGATACTGGCTATACAATGAAGACTGTCAAGGAGCGGTTCTACGAACTGGGGGCTAAGCAAGTTGTGATTGCAGCCATGCTGTGCAAGCCGAATGCAAGGCAATGTGAAGTCGAAACCGACTATATCGGGCTAAACATTGCGAACGAATTCATCGTAGGGCACGGCTTGGACTATGATGATTTGGGACGCATGTATAACGACATTTACAAGATAAAGGAATGACGATCGTTATTATTTTCGGAGCTCCCGGGTCGGGCAAGGGAACTCAGAGCGAGTTGTTGATCTCGCATTATGGATACAACCACATCTCTACAGGCGACCTGCTGAGAGCGGAGATTGCTCAGAATAGCGAGTTAGGGCAGATCGCACAGCAGTATATCGATCAAGGGCAACTCGTACCTGATGCTATTATCATCGATATGATTGAGCATCTGCTCGAAGCACATAAGGAGGCCAAAGGTATCATCTTCGATGGCTTCCCTCGGACAGTAGCTCAGGCAGAAGCCCTGTGCGAAATGCTCCGCAGACACAACTCAGAGGTAGACCTCATGATTGAGCTTGAGGTGCCCGAAGAAGTCCTCATTGAGCGCATCTTGCAACGAGGAAAAGCTTCAGGAAGGTCGGACGATAACATCGACACCATAAATAAACGCCTCGGGGTATACAAGAGTCAGACCGCCCCGATCTCCCACTATTACGTGCAGCGAGGTAAGCACCGCGGCATAGACGGCATCGGCACAGTGGAGCAGATCGCTGAGCGTGTTCGTACCGAAATAGACAAGATCAGGCACGACTGAGACACATGGCCAAGGATAGCAACTTCGTAGACTACGTCAAGATCTACTGCAGATCGGGCAAGGGCGGACGAGGCTCTCGGCACTTCCGACGCGAGAAGTATATCCCCAAGGGAGGTCCCGATGGCGGAGACGGAGGGCGCGGAGGGCATATCTACATACGTGCCAACCGTAACTATTGGACATTGCTCCATCTCAAATTCGACCGACATATATTGGCAACGAATGGGATGGCCGGTGGAGCTAACAAGTGTACGGGATCGGATGGAGAAGATAGGGTGATCGAGGTACCGATAGGTACTGTTGTGTACAATGCCGAGACAGGCGAGTACATTGCCGACCTCAAGGAGCACGACCAGGAAATCCGCCTACTGAGCGGTGGACGGGGAGGCAAAGGCAATACATTCTTCAAGACCTCCACCAACCAAGCTCCCCGATATGCTCAGCCAGGAGAGCCGGCACAGGAACTCACGATCATCCTTCAGCTCAAAATGCTTGCCGATGTCGGTTTGGTGGGGCTGCCCAATGCCGGGAAGTCCACTCTGATCTCGGTGCTGACTGCGGCAAAACCCAAAATTGCAGACTACCCCTTTACCACCCTCGAACCAAGCCTTGGCATTGTAGCCTACCGCGATGGCAAATCTTTCGTGATGGCGGACATACCTGGAATCATCGAGGGAGCAGCGGATGGCAAAGGCCTGGGCCTAGAGTTCCTTCGACACATCGAGCGCAATGCGGCCCTGCTCGTCATGATCCCTGCCGACACCGAGCATATTGGCAAAGAGTACGAGCTCCTGATCAGTGAACTAATAAAGTACAATCCCGAGCTGGGGAATAAGCACCGTGTTTTGGCGGTAACCAAATCCGATCTCATAGATGAGGAGCTGCAAGAGATGCTACGCGAGGATCTTCCTGTCGATGTCCCCACTGTCTTCATCTCAGCTGTCGCTCAGCGCGGCTTGGACAAGCTCAAAGATCTCCTTTGGGAAATGCTTAGCAAGGAAAGTCTGCACGAGCCGGATGAGATCATACGACAACGCCTCGACCTTACGCGTATCGTATGGGAAGACGGGGAAGAGGTCCTTCCACCCAACGAACAGGACGAGGAAGAAGATTGGGACGAAGAAGATGACCTGATCGAGGTCGATTGGGAAGACTGAGCCATGCCCAAGACTCTGCGTTTAGATCCATTATTTGCAAACCGCTGTCCGTACTTTCGGGTTGCCGTCACAACAGCCGATTTGGGTCATGAGGTGAATGGATCTTATGTCCTTGAACAACTTCGAGCGAGTGAGTCAGCTCTGCAAACCCGTTACCCTATCGATAAAATTAAAGAGCGAGCAGCCATTGCCGCCACTCGCAGAGCATACAAGGCCCTCGGCAAAGATCCCAACCGCTACCGGCCGGCGGCTGAGCAGTTGTGCCGCAGAGTTTGCTCAGGGCAGGAGCTATACCGCATCAATCCTTTGGTAGATTTGGGCAATTTGATCTCCATGCGTACAGGTTTTTCTATCGGAGTATTCGACTACGAAGCCGTGGGAGAGAAAATCACGCTCCGGAGAGGGACAAAAGAGGATGCCTTCGAAGGGATTGGGCGAGGAACGCTCAACATTGAGGGGTTGCCCACGTACACAGACGAAAAAGGCCCTTTTGCAACGCCTACGAGTGACCACGAAAGGACCAAAGTAGGGGACGAAACACAGCGCGCCCTCATCTTTATTAATGATTTCGGAGCAGAAACCGATCCGGAAAATGAATGCGACCGCCTCGGGCTCGCGGAAAGAGATTTGAGAGAGGCCCTTCGCTGCACATTCCCCCTCGCACGGATCCGCCAAGTCACATACGAAGAGGGAATCAACTCCAGCCTCACAATTGACTGAGAGGAGGAGAGACTATAGTGGGTCGGATCCCTACTCGGAGGCGGAATAGAGCTGAGCCTGCGAGGATTTACTCTGGAGCAAGCTATCTATGTCAACACCGGCAAACACTCGACTGGCCAGGTTGTAACCCAGACGTGCTATCCGCGGAGCGTTATCTACATCAAAACGCTTCACACCAAGCAACCGATCCCCTTCTATCAAGACATCGCAAAGTTTACGATCCGGCAGTGAATTGGCTCTAAATATATAGTTGAAACTGCGCTCGGCTATCGAGAATACATTTTTCTTGTACTCGGGCGATTCTTTCGGATCGACATGAACGCCAATCAGCAACTTGCAATATGGACGAATAACAGAGGCTGGCAAATTCTTAAACAGTCCCCCATCGACATAAAAAGTTCCATCGATCTCTACCGGATTGAATAGGACAGGAATACTACACGAAGCCGTGACAATATCCACGAGAGGGCCTTCGCTGAAGTATCGGCTCTCACCCCGATCCAAGTCTGTTGCGACAATGTACAGGGGAATTGGCAGATCCTCAAGCCTCTTATGCCTGAGTACTGAATGGAGGAAAGAGCGAAAACCGTCTGTATTGAACAGCCCTCCTTTGGGAAGTTGCCAGTTGGTCATTTTGCGAAAATCCCGTCCGCAAAACAATTCCACGATCTCTTGAGGACGATAGCCATCGCAATGGAGGGTAGCCATGAGGGCTCCCATACTCGTCCCGGCCACAATCTCCGGATGCACACCTCGCTCTTCGAGAAATTGCAAGACCCCAAGATGAGCAAACCCCTTGGCACTTCCCCCACTAAGGGCTAAGCCTATGTCGTAACGGTTACTACTACCAGGTGTATTGGGTCCCATAGACACTTAACTCTCCCTTCCAAACAAAATTCATCCCCTCTCTGCCAATATCCGATTACAGCACACAGCATCCAAATGAAGTTGAGCGGCCAAGCCTTCCATCGTATCGAACTTCTTGTCGCCTCTGGTACGAGCGATGAGATCCACCGCTATGTCACTTCCGTACAAGTTTTCGTTCAGATCAAAAATGTTGACCTCAATCGAGCGACTCTCCCCATTGTCGAACGTAGGTCTTTTACCGATGTAGAGCATCCCTTTATATTGGCGGTCTGTCAAATACACTTGCACGGCATAGACGCCATCGGGGGGAAGAAGTTTGTAAGGGTCCGACAATTCGATGTTAGCAGTTGGGTAGCCCAGCAATCGGCCATTTCGATACCCTCCTACTACTTTCCCGCTAATTCGATAGGAGTAACCCAGCATCTCATTTGCTTCGGCCAACTGACCTTGCTGCAATAGCCTACGTATCGTTGAGCTGCACAACTCTGCGTTGCCTAGGCTTAGCACAGTAGCCAGCTCTACTTGCATTCCCACCGACTTAGCATAGTGCTGATAGTCCTCAAAGCCATCCTTCCGATTATGGCCGAAGCGGTGATCATGGCCAACGATTAGGTGTGACACATTGAGCTCTCTGTGTAGAACATCAACGATGAATTGCTCAGCGGAGAGCATCGCCATCCCTTCGTCGAAATCCAACAGTTCGACTCGGCTAATACCGGTCTGCTCAAGACGATAAACTTTCTCCTCGACAGTCGTAAGAAACGAAGGCGACAGCTTCGGCTTCAACACAAGGATAGGTGGACGACGAAAGCTAACGACCATTGAGGCCAATCCCAGCCGACCCGCAACTTCTTTGACTTGATTAATGAGAAATCTATGCCCACGATGAACGCCATCGAAGGTTCCCACCGTAGCGACTACCGGATCCATAACATGGGGTTCTGCTTGCTCCGTTCACGCCAAAGCTCGAAATGGAGAACACTTTTATTCGTCCCTTGATCTACGGCTATGCGTCCTATTTTTTGTCCGGTGCGCACCCGATCTCCTTTTTTTACGTATACACTACTCAAATTGGCGTAAACAGTGAGATAATTACCGTGCCTTACGATCACCGCTGTGTTGTATCCAGATTGTACGAAGACTAAACTCACGACACCATCGAATACGACATAGGCATCACTTCCTCCCGACACAGCCAAATCCACTCCACCGTTATCTCTCACTATGCGAGTATTGTTTTTATCTTGACTTCTGCCATAAGGGACAGCTATCGTATAGCTGCCTCGCACAGGAGAAGGAAGCTTACCCATATTCCCGGAGAACGAACTACTAAGTTTGAGTTCAGCCGCATCCATTGCATACCCGCCTTTGGTTACTGCCTTCCGCTCCTGCGTTTTCGGCACCTTTCGTCCGGCTTTCCGTTCGGCCTCGGCTTTTGCTTGGGCTTCACGGGACTTTCGCTCAGCCTCTGCAATCTCTTGTGCTATTTGCTGCTCGATCTTTTTGCTGAGAGCATTGGCTCGCTGTTGCTGTTTGTTGAGTTGTTGTTGCAGGTTGGATGTTTTCCGCTTGAGGGCCACAGCCTCCTTATTGAGTATCGCCTCCTCCTTTTGTAGTTTGGCACTCTCTTTCTGTTTCAACGAGAGTACAGATTGCTTGTCGGAGCGGATTCGATCCAAAGCCACTCGCTCGACCTCAATTGCAGATTGCACTCTACGAAGCTCTGTTGCCGCGAGGCGGTGGGCTCTAGCATACTCTCCCATATGAATCATGCGCCTGCTGCCTTGGTGAAAATCTTGGGCCGAGAGAAGAAAGAGGATTCTATCGAGAGACGACTGTCTGCGCTGCATTGCACGCACGGCCCTGGCATAGGCTTGCTTCTTTTGTCCCTCTTGATAACGCAAATCCGTCATTCTCGAACGGAGCGAATCCACCTCGACATCCAGCACACGTAGTTCGGTGGTCATCAAGTCAATCACTTGGCGCCGCTGTTTCACCTGGGTACGCAAAAGGCCCACCTGCTTGGAGACATCTTTTTGCTCTTTGCGAGCTTTATCGAGTTCTCTCCCCGTACGTTCGATTGCTTTCAAGGCCTCTGCTCGTTCTTTCTCCAACTTCTGCACTTGCTTGCTCTTCTGTTGGGCAAAAACAGGCATGGCAAGGCAAAGCAACATCAAGCAAAGGAGTTCGATCTTCTTCATAGGGTTTCGATCAGCATAAGGAGGTCATCTAGAGAGACAACGGTCGCATCAGATTTAGGAGCAGGTTCAAGTTCCCGCCAAGGGGTCTGCCCGACACGCCATCGACTGTAATCAAGCTCGAGCAGATGGGACGACCGCTTGTTTCGATGCGATTGAGCACTCACTCGGTCGGGTACATAGCCCAATTCGCTATGGTAGAGATAGTCATACTCCACCATCCAATACTCATCGTCTGCACCTCGGTCTGCCACAATATACTTGGGACGGCCCTGCTCGTTGATACCAAATCGGTACCGGATACCGCCGCTACCATAAGCGACCAACTCCGGTGTACCATTGTGATGCTCCAGTTCCACATCCTTGGGCTTCAGTTCTCTCGAAAAAAACGATTGAGAGGAAGAAAACACACGTCCGACTAAGATCGCCTCCACTGAAGTATAGTCTAGTCCAAAATCCAAGTGGTGAGACACAGCCCTCCAGTCAGCTTTGCAATACAATTTCGATGGATTGACCTGCACCGATATGCCTTGAGGCTCAAACCATGCACGCCCAAGCTCAAACAAAGGCATCGGGACGACCAACAGGCGAACAAGACGACCATCTGAAATCGAAACATCCAAGCGGACAGACTGAGAAGAAAGGAGGGGCAAAGAAGCCTTGGCACTCACCCGGACATTTGGCAAAGATGGATTCTGGCGGTTGACCAACTGCACCAACTCCTCCTTGCTCATTGTAGAGACCTCCCAAGATCCCCTCTGAGCCCTCCGTACCGAACAGCTCGACCAGGCAATCGCTGCCACCAGAAACAAGAGCCATAACGACTTATAGCGCATCCTCATACTCGATTACTCATATATCTCTTTATCTGCGCAAAGGTAGGGCAATTCGGCCTATCCATTTGCTCGATCACTTCCCAATACTGGTCAAACGGATAATCTTAGATCGGATTGCCTCTTTGTCTCCTTCGGTCAACTCCAATGCTTGGAGCCATGACTGCATTGCAGCTTCTCTCTGCCCTTTCTCCAGCAGGGTATCCCCCAAGTGGTCGTATAGGACGGCACTAGTCTTCCCCTCGCTTGTCTCCAAAGCCATCCGATAATATCGCTCGGCCTCATCCCAATTGCCCATCCTATAGTAGACATATCCATAAGTATCCAAGATATTGTGGCTCTCGGGATTCAAGCGATAGGCATGGGATGCTAGTTGAAGAGCCTTGGGCAGATCTTGCCCTTCTTCGGCTAGCATATATGCGTAATTATTGAAGGCATTTTCGTTCTTTGTGGAGACAGTTATCGCCTTTTCATAGCACTCGTACGTCTTGTTCCTCTCCCCAAGTGCATCATACAAGTCTCCCTTGGCTGCATATAGCTCACTAAGCTGATTTCTCCTCTCTTCGGTTGCTTCGGCAGACTCCAGATTGGCAATTCCCCTATCCAAGACCTCTTTCCCTTTTTCATACTGTCCATTTTGGCTATACGAGACGGCATCGATGAGGAAGAAGAAATGATCCAGAGGCATGTTGGCTTGCGCCAACTGGCAGACACGGTGAGCTTGATCTATCAAACGGTTGGTAGCTGCATAGTTGAATAGGAGTAAGTAAACATCCTGCACAGAGGAAGATTTCTCCACGACAGAGAAAGCCTCCGCCGGTATTTCTCCCGAAGAACGGCTCAACAACCCCTGCAGATAGAGGGAAGCGATGCTGGCATCGGACGAATACAACTCGTACAACTCGGCAAACATCTTTTGCACAAACTCATCAGTCCACTCCATGGGACGATTCTCCTTAGAACTCAACAGCCCGGCCACAATCTGAAGTTTGCCCTCGTTCTCTATCTGAGAATTCGAGAATCCTTTGGTGATATGCGCATACGCTTTCTTGGCATTGGTCTTAAGTAAATACAAAGAACGCAACACGTACTTCTGTGTAGGATCATTGGAGAGTTTCTCAAAAAGCTTGAGTTGCTTTGCAGCTTCCTCATGTTGACCTGAGTAAAGAAGATTGAGCAAAACCGCCCCTCTCAAATCCTCATCATTGGGGAATTTGTCCACCAAATAGTGTGCTTCCTCTACGATCTCGGCAGAGCGTCCCAGCTCATTGCACACCTCTGCCACCTGTGCGTAGTACCGCCCGGCCACCTCCGCGGTAGTCGCATCTCGCAGCCAAGTTTTGAGCCAAGGTAAGGTCTCCTCATATCTGCGACTTGCGATAGCTGCCCCTATGTAGTAGGATCGGATTTCATCCTTGTCCGGATATTCGCTCATTAGCCGTTTCAGGATTTCCAGAGACTTGTCGGGTTGATCATCGTATATCATTCGAGCATGAAGAACAGCGATGTCCAGATCGGACGGAGAGCGTTGGTACGCCCGACTAATGTACATTTTCACTTCCTTCAGACGACTAGTGGCTACCATCGAGCCAGATGTGCTATCAGAAGCCTCATCATTCTCCAATTGACCGGCAATAGCCTTAGCTAAAGAATAATTAAGAGCAGCGGGAAGGCTGTCCAAAGCGTATGCCTGCTTCAAGAGCCTCTCGCTCTCGGCATATTTGCCCGAACTCAACGCAACAACCCCTTGGTAAAACAGAGAATCGAATGATTGCTTAGAGTAGGAGGGAAGAGGGGCTTCCTGCGCCCACATCTGAAACGAACAGGCCACGAGAATGGCGAGGAAGGCAAAGCTGCGAATTGTTTTCTTCATCCTAATTTCGTTTTTTGCAGTCCAATATTACACAAATCCGAGCAACCGCGAAAGAATAAGCTCGGGAAAGGATATCCCTCGGACCTTCTCGCCGACCAAATCCTTTCATCCCGCCTCAGAAGAAAAAGCGCGAAGGCCATCAAGCATCCTGGAGTTTAGGGCCAAGACATCTGTTCTCCTTTCCCGAGCTTTACTCTCCACACCGACTGCAGAAAAGCCCCGCCAAGCCTTTTATCTCGTGCCGAATGATTTACTTTTTCATCATTCACGACGCAGCATTCGCTCTCACGCGTCAGAAATTTTTCTCCGACACCACAGAGTTCCAGCTCTCTCCTCATAGAGCAAATGCTCCCTCCTCACAGAAGTTTAGGTGCTTGGTAACGCTTTGAAAACCATTTGTTTAGCAATGGCTCTCTCACTCTCTTTTCTTTCCTGAATATCTCTCCTTTGCCGACCTCGAAAATGCCGTTTTGAACGAGGTGCGTTGGTAACAATCTTTTGCTTTATTTCGCCCATCAAAATCACCTTAGCTGCCGGATCGGCCGGGTGCGTTGGTAACAATCTTTTGCTTTATTACCACTGTCTAATAGCACCGTCCACCGATCGTTTCTTTCCTAATCCAAAGGTATTCACGACTCTCTCAAAAGCAACGAGCCACATCGGAGGTAAATCCGATGTGGCTCGTGCGAATAACGAAGAGGTTTATCTACCGTTTCTCAAAATGTTGGATGAACGCTCTATTGTGAGATATGAATCGAGCAAAGTATCTGCCGGGAGCGAGAGAGGATAGATTGATGACCTGGGAATTAAAGACGTACATTGACATCACCTTTTCATAGGTATCGGAATTCCAAATTTCCATGTATAGTTTAGCTCCGGGGTTTCCGTATCGCTCGTAATATTCCTTGAGGAAGACGATAGTCTCGTCATTAATGACAGATGGAGCAAGGAGCACATAGGTTTCGTTATTGGAAGGAATAGTTTGCCGCTCTATTTCTCTTCCTCGTTCGTACCTTATTGGATCTGAATATTCTCCCTCGCCAAGGCTATTGCTTAGTTTCACCTGCAATTGGATTGATTCAAACTTTTCGGGGATACCAAAAGTAGGAACAAAGACATAAGAGACAGTCCTGGTGCATGGATGCAGCGAATCGGCAGGATGTTTCGGGATATCGGGGATATTCGGATTTGGCTCGGGTTTGGGGCCGGGTGGATTGAACACATTAGGGTATTCTGTACCCGAAGCAGCTCCCAGAGGAGTCGGTTGACTTCCGGAATTCAAATCATGCTCGTATACTTCAACTAAGGCAACCTCATTGTTGGATGTAGGCGTATCACTCAAGGCCCCATACGTGGCGTACTCTTCCGAGCGGTCTTGGGTGTTGTAGTAGCTGTTCAAATCCGGAGAATGCCACTTGGCATCTGTAATTCCTCCGTAATTTTTCCATTGAACAAGAACTGCCGGCAGGAGGTACTCCTTTAAGTTGTCTTTATCTATTTCGAAGTACATCTTTAGTTGCTCTACGCTAATATCTTCTTTCCTTGGAGTGCCGACATAGCTTCCGAAAAAGGTCCGTTTCCCAACGTATTCTTTCGTCTTATCCGGCCTTGTTCGATAGGCACGCGCTCCTACGTAGAGGTGTTTTGGTTTTGGATGAAGAGGATCCTGTGCGACTGTGATAGAAGAGCGAGTGCGTTCTTTCTCTTGTAAGGCAGAGTGCAAGGTAAATTCGTAATCCAAATCTGGCAAAGGATTGGCAACTTTGTATGTGTACGGATCGGTTGAAGCTTTGACAACGTCCGGACCATCCAAGATGGGGATGTGGGCCTCTAACCCATTGAGCTCGTCTTGTAGTTTCTTTCTAAAAAACTCCAAATCGGTATGCCCTCCGGAATCATTGTCTCTACCATGGATGCGATGAAAAGGAGAACGTCTTGTTCTGACAAGTTCATCGGCATCGAACTCTTCATCAAGATCTTTTGTCCAGTCATCTAAGTACAATGCACTATTTCTCGGAACAAAATTGAATCTGTCTTGGTAAAGATCAGACTGTGCGTTGAATCCTCCCAATAGATTACATAGGATAGGAATCCAATAGTCATCGAACTTAAATGTGAAATCATGCGCTGAATAACCTTGGGAGCTCAATGTGAAGGTCCCTCCTGAACCTCCATCTAAAGGAAGGATAGGAGAGGGTGGTGGTACCGATAAGTAATCTATCTTGAACGATTTTATATCGATACCGAGGAGAGTCTTAGTATGAGTTACGTCAAAATGGCAAATCTCTTTTCTGAATGCAGATGATGTAATGATCAGCCTCATCGAGAATGTCTTTGATCCTGGGACTAGGTTAAGAAGTTTCCAAAATCCGGGATAATCGTATACAGGCCAAAAACTGAGTAATAGACCGATTCGGAAATCCGCACTGGCTCTGAACAAATATGTCTTTTCAGAGAATAAACGAGTTCCTTTCATTGATCCATTGGTGAAAGCGATATTCTCTGTCTTTTGAGGTAATCCCAACTTGTGATACTTGGCCATAAAGTCGTTGTGGACTTGTTGGCTATTTCGCCATGGATTTCTTATCAGCAATTGTTGAGTAGCAGGACAACTCAAAATATCTCCTAAAAGGCTGTATACTGTACCTCTTCCCACAAAGGTCATATTAGTAGCAAAAGAGAGAAGATTGCTTTTGGGAATGTAGTTTACAAGCTCAAGAGCCCCGATCGGTACATTTGCTCCATGGTGGGGAGAATCCAATGAGATGTATTTGAATGTGTCATGATCTTCTTGCGCAATCTCCATCTCTCTGAGAGCCATAGCAGCAACCAATCCTCCCATGCTATAGCCCAACACGACATTGTCGCTGGCATCTTTTGCCTTGTTTTTATTTACCCAGCGGATTACCTCTTTAAAGAGAGCTGCATTTCGCTGAATATCATCCGCCGGATCCCGGTAGTCCAAATAAAGAACATCATAGCCATCGAAGACTTTATCTATTTCTGTTTCACTGTCGTTTTCTCCCAAAAAGAACTTTAAGAATTTCGTTAAATCCGTATTTTTTAAAGAGGGGATAGGTGGTTCATATCCCTCTGCGATAATGAAGGGTTTACGGAGGATCTTGTCCGGATTGGCATACTTAATGTACAATGTTCCTCCGCTATGTGCTCCTTTTCCGCCACTTTGAGAGTAAAAGGGGATTTTGTCTTCTTTTCTTGAGCTCAATACATGAAGATCCTCACGTACTTGGATTAAGATATTGGTCTGACTCAGCAATTCTTTTCTGTTGTTGAGAATGCACTTGAATCGTAAGGTCTTTACCCCATTTGTTGCATACGTGTGGGTTACTTTCTTGTTGTATGGGAGGGGTTCAAACTGCTCGTCCTTATCCCAAGAAACGCGTATCTCACTGATTTGTGTCCGTAAGTTCGTTAAGACTTGCTCCGGGAGTAGTTGGAGCTCGATCTCGCGTTTGTTCCAGACAATGGTTTGTGGAGCCACGGAGAAAAGCTCGGCTTGAGCATACATGTTGTCGGGGGAACTCTGGGGGATGATTTGGTTGTTCTCCACTCTCAAGTATCCCTTTTCGATTGCGTTTTCCCGGAAATGGCTGTAACGAAACAATAGGACATTCAGAGCATTGGGTTTGGCTTGTTTGATTTGCTCCATGTACTGACTTAGACTGGGGATTTCTTCATTCTCCGATGGTTGGCCAACTATTCCGGAGAGAAGAGACGTATACAGAGCCATTTGAGAGCTTAAGTCTGAGTAGTTGCTATCCCTTAAGACACCATCATATTGGTCTATCGGAATGTGCTCAAAGGCATAATCTCTCAAGATGCCATGGGGGACGGCTTTCTTGTCGATTTTTGCAAAGGCGTGCTCAATCGCAGCCCGATATTCGTCCGCTTCTTTGGACTTTGTCTGCGCAGACAAGGTACAGAGTGAACCGATAAATAATAAGAGAGGAATGATTCTTTTCATTGCTTTTGTTTGTTTTTGAACTTTATGTAAGGGGTTTTGAATACGAACTTGCCGTTGCGGACTATGGCTTCATTCGTTGCAAACACGAAGCACCCGGAGAACTCACCTTCTACCCGCGATTGAATTGTATCGATGAGGGTTATTTTGATATCCGATCGCTCCCAGTCGCAGCTAAAATCAGTGTATTTCTCTCTTTCGTAGATGAGGAAAGGAAGCTCAAATAAAGGAGCAGAGGTGATAGCATATGAATCCCCCTCTTTCTTGACTTGCCATCGTATCCAAAAATCCTCTTCAGGATCAGAAAGAACACTATTCCTCACGTTGAGAAAGAACTTCTGCTTTTCATTGGAGAAAGAGAAAGTGACCTCGTTTGCATAAGGGTCGAACATGAATCCCTTTCGAGGGATCAGTTCGGCTCTACGATGTCCGGTCTTTCCATTGTACTCGTAATCGTACTCGAAGAAGCTGTCTGATGGTTTGCTCTTTTGGGGAGGGAAAAATAGCTCACAGGCCGAAAGGCAACAAAGAATGAAGCCTAAGCCAACAAGTTGTCTAATCTTGCTCATTTCTGTTTGTGA
>JAXFND010000007.1:0-101189 GCA_034181285.1 Porphyromonas sp.
CTCAGACCGATTCTTTTCGCTTTCGTCTTTCTTTCTGCCGATCCCAATCGTGGTTCTCAGCCTGACACGAGAGAGAGACATTTCGGCCCCGTAGCAATTTTTGCTACGACGCCTCAGAGCAAAATCTCCGACACGTCGGAAAAATCGCCACTCTCCATACTCGCTTTTATCGGCAGTTAGCGGCTATCTCGACCCGATACCGCAGCATAAGCGCGATAAGGCCTATCGCCCTGCAAGATCGGGGCCATGCCGGAAGCATACGGGGGCGAAAGGGAGGCGAGCAGATTGTTGTACCTTTGCCCGAAAGCTGCTATTTATGGATACTTCTTTGCCTACCCCTCCGCCGTTGGTCTCCGTACTCATACCCGTCTACCAAGTAGAGGTCTACGTTGCACGCTGTCTACAATCGGTCTTGTCCCAAAGTTACCGCCCACTCGAGCTGGTCTTGATCGATGACAGGGGGGACGACCACTCCATGCAGATAGCCAAGGAGCTCCTTGCCAATGCCGGAGAGGGGCGCGAGGTGCGCTTTCTGCAAAACGAAAAGAACGAGGGTCTGGCCTACTGCCGAATGCGCCTACTGGAAGAAGCACGGGGCAAATATTGCCTATGGCTCGACTCGGACGACTATTGGCATGACAGCCAAGATGTGGAGCACATCATCGAGGTGATGGAGAGAGACCGGCTCGACTGTCTGGTAATGGACTACTACGCCGACTATCCCAAACGTATCGAATACATGAAAGTTGACTGCCCCGACACCGGCCAAGAGGCTGCCCGAGCCATCCTCACCGGTCGCATGCCAGCTTACCTCTGCAACAAATGTTTTCGCACCGATGCGCTGCGCCAATATGGAGGACGTTTCAGGGGAGGCCGGTACCGCTTGGAGGATTACTGCACATCGGTACCATTTTTTGCGGCATCTCCTCGTATAGCCTATCTGCCCATGGCTTCGCTACACTACGAGCAGAGCAACAGCAACTCACTCATCGCTACTCTTAGAGGAGCTGATGCTCACGAGTTGATGGCTGCCGTCGACTTCTGCAAAGAAGAGCTATGGAGCCGCTACCCTACAGCCGAGCAACTCTATGGACGAGCCATCGCAATGGCCTATCTAAGCATGAAAGCTGTCTTGCTGAGCCGGTGCCGCCCGGCAGACTACGCCACAATACGCGCCCTGCACCCCGAGGTCGATCACCTCAATGCTTCTCGACCCATCGCCTGGTACCACCGGCTGATCTACAGCCTACAGATACACCCCAAGACCTCGTACATAGGCTATGCCCTGCTCTTGCTGCTGAACAAATGGAAATCTATCATTCGTCGCTGATCTTTTACAGCTGCTTCTTCGCCCTTTTCGCTCTGCTGATCTACATAGCCAAGACCACTGAGCGAGTATCGGCTTTCCCCGCTTTTGCTCTGTGGCTCCTGCTCACTCTCTTTGCCGGTATGCGCTTCGGCCCGGGGAGGGACTTCCCTTTGTACCACAACATCTATACGTTCGGGGAGAATAATATGAGCTTCTCGCACCTGGAGCCATTCTGGCAATCGGTCATCTTACTTTTCAGATCTTGGGGGCTTAGCTATGCCGGCTGGTTCACCGTTGTCGCGGGGATTACCTACGCGCTGATCATCCGAGGCTTTCGCAGGCTTTGCGGTGACAACTGGTGGATAGCGGTCTTGGCTTTTGTACTGATCTACTCGGGCTATTTCGAGACCTACAATATGGTACGGCAGTATGTGGCCATCGCCATCATGCTATCTGCTTACCCGTTGGTTGAGCAAAGGCGATATATTGCTTTCGCCTTTGCTATCGGAGTAGCCACGATGGTCCATCCATCGGCACTTGTGGCGATCCCCGTTGTCCTTCTGGGAAGGATCCGGTGGAATAGTTACCTCCTGGGAGGGCTACTCCTGCTCTCCCCCATTGCCGAATCGTTCGTAATGGAGCCACTGCTGGAGTTGATAAGCAAATTGCTGCCAGAGCGATATGCCTTTTATTCCCAGGGAAAGTACGTGTACGAGATGCAGTCCGACTCAGGTGTATATCCGCTCTTTCTCATTTTTGTGAGCCTTTTCTTTCTGTATTACCGGAGGTATATCGAGCCATACCGACCCGAGATTTACCAGTATATCAACTACGTGGTCTTTGCCACGATCTTGTACAACCTGTTTACCCACTTCGAGGTCGGAGTACGCATCTTCTACTACCCCTTTGTATTTATCTTCCCTCTGATTGCTCTCAGTGTGCGGCCGAAGGGCAAGCTCAGAGAGCATCCAGCCATCATTGCCATCCTACTGATTTTCGCCCTCTTCCAGTACAAGTCTTTGTCCAATATGGATGAGCCATACTCCAAATATCGCAGCATCTACGACACTCGTCGCTTCCACCTGTAAGGCTTAGGCAGCCGAAGGACCGATGGCTTCGGCATCATCGCTCATTCCTTATCAGTAGGAAAACAAAAGCGATCGGCGACACAGCTCTATAAGCCACGCCGCCGATCGCCTCTTCACAGAGTGTCCTCAACCCGAGGATACCCTCCGCTTAATCGGATTTCATCAATAAATATGTCCCCCCTGCTTGATCTCGTCTTGGTCGATCTTGTGTAGGTCGATAGCCCTCCACGCATAGACAATATATGCCAGCACAAAGGGAATGAAGATCGATACGTAGCTCATGACCTTGAGTGTGAACGGGCTAGACGAGCTGTTGGCAATCGTCAGAGAACTTTGCACATTGGCCAAAGAGGGATAGTAGACTGTGTTGTTCCATCCGGCAATAAGCAACAGAGCCAGGACCGTCAACACAACACCGATGCCTTCGAACCAAATCCCTTTCTTGTACGCTCTCCGAAGCAACGTAGAGAAGATCCCTGTCAGTACGAGAATCACTCCAACAACAAAAACCACGAGTACCGGCCACAGAGCAAGCAAGTTGCTCAGATACTTATAGTCCTCGGGCGTCACGATGCCAGTATTCGGATCATAGCTCAGCCCCGTAGCTGTAAGCAAGAATCCCACATAAGCCAAGAAAAAGACCAAGAAAGCGATCGTGTTAGACCACAAGCGACGTTTGGCTGCGTGGAAAAGGTCATTGTCGTCAATGTTGTTGATGAAATAGAGCAGAGCGGACACACGGCTCAGGAAGAACACAGCCAAACCGAGCACCACATTCCACGGATTGAGCACCGCCTCCAAACCGTGCAACTGGATGCCATGGTAGGGTTGCCACTGCGAGATCACATGGCCAGCAGCCTGTACAGTATAGATATTCGCTTTGTCTACCAAGAAATTACCTCCCGTAAAGAGCGTAGACACAGCCGCACCCAAAAGAATGGGAGCCAAGATACCATTGATCAATAGGAAGATCCTGTAGGTACGGCTGCCCCATACGTTGCCGTGCTTATGCTGGTACTCATAAGAGACAGCCTGAAGCACGAAGCAAAGCAAAATCAACATCCATACCCAATAAGCTCCACCGAAACTGGTCGAATAGAACAAGGGGAAAGAGGCAAAGAAAGCTCCGCCAAAAGTCACCAGCGTGGTAAAGGTAAATTCCCATTTGCGACCGGTCGAATTGACCATCATTCGCTGAGTTAGCCGATCCTTCCCCAGACTGAAAAGAAAAGACTGTCCACCTTGCACAAAAAGCAGGAAGACCAGCAGAGCCCCCAAAAGAGAGATTAGAAACCACCAGTAGTGCTGCAATAGAGAGTAAGTATTTGCATCCATCGTATTTACGTATTTAGTAGAGGCATCACTCCTCTATTGATTCATTGTTTGGCTCTACTCCCTGCTTGATGGCTTTGAACATGATACTAAGCTCCGCTACGAGCAGCACGCTAAACAAAGTCAGGAAGACAAAAAAAGTAATCACAACCGAAGAAGAATCGAGCTTAGATATGGCAGCCTTTACCGGCATCAGGCCTTGGATCGTCCAGGGTTGGCGACCGACCTCAGCCACAATCCAGCCACATTGGCTCGCCACATAGGCCAGAGGGACGCTGGCAATAAATAGCCAGTGCAGCCAGCGAGCGCTCTTGAGTCTCTCCGGCTTGCGCAGCAGGAAGAGGACGACGATAAAGAGAAGAATGAAGAGCGAACCCAAGCCAACCATGATGCGGAAAGAGTAGTAAGTGAGAGGGACATTGGGGACAAGCTCATTCTTATGCTCCAAATAGCCATAACCGAAGTAAGGAAAATGCTCCTCGAGTTTCTGTCTGTGGTAGGCGGCCATTTCTGCGTCTTGCCGTTGGGTCGCCTCCTTGAAGTCGGAGAGTGCGCGGATCGCGGCTTTGCCTCGAGCAATCATGCTGTCGGCCGAGAGAGCTACCGACCCATCGGCCTTATAGTAGCCTCCCTCCAAGATGTTATTGATACCCGGTACGTAACCGTTGTAGCTGCGTGTACCCATCAGCGAAAGCATCCGAGGGATCTCGATGTTAAAAACGAACGGGTCCTTGCCATCCTGCGGACTCTCTTTGCCGAAATTTAGTAGGCCTATCGCGCTGAGCGGAAGGCCTTGCCCATCCGCACAGTTGCCCTGCGAGTCGGAAATCTTGGCATCATAGAGAGCTTCCATAGCCGCCAACTTCATCGGTTGCTTGTCGGCCACTTGGTATGCAGACTCGTCTCCGGTAAAAGCCGTTAGCAAAGCCGCCAAAAGCCCGAAAGGAGCAATCAGTTTCATATTCGCCAGCGAGAACGCGACATGACGCTTACGCATGAGGAACCAGCCGCAAACGCCCATGGCAAAGATCGAGCCGAGCAGCCAACTCGATGTCACGGTGTGGAAAAACTTATTGATAGCAACGGGCGACAGAGCCACAGCCCAGAAATCGTTCATCTCGGAGCGCACCGTTTCAGGGTTGAATACCATTCCCACAGGATACTGCATCCACGAGTTCGCCACAAGGATCCAGACCGCAGAAATCGTAGCTCCTCCAATCGTAAGCCACGTGGAGGCCAGGTGAAATCCCTTACTTACCTTGCCCCAGCCGAAGAACATCACGGCAATGAACGTCGCCTCCATGAAGAAAGCCAAGATCCCCTCGATCGCCAACGGAGCCCCGAAAATGTCTCCCACAAACCAGCTGTAGTTGGACCAGTTGGTACCAAACTCAAACTCCAGAATCAGGCCGGTTGCAACCCCGATTGCGAAGTTGATCCCAAAGAGCTTCTGCCAGAACTTCGCGGCCTTCTTCCACATCTCATCTCCCGAGCGGTAATATTTCGTTTCCGCCATTGCCATCACAATACCCAGTCCCAGTGTCAACGGGACAAAGAGCCAGTGATACATGGCCGTCATGGCGAACTGAGCCCTCGACCAATTAACTAACGCATCTAAATCCATAAGCTTATTGTTTATTCGTTATCCGTCCATCCCACAGGTGGGCCATAGGTCCCCCTGTCAATCAACTCCTGCCGAACGTATCGGGCGCGATCGGTCTCGTCTCCCTTGCTCTTGAGAAAGTTTGGAAAAAAGAACACTTTCAAGATGGCAAACATAATGAACAGCTTGACCAATATGATCGCCCAAAGGGTCCGCCCCAAGGTCATCGAGCGAAAACCATTGACGTAAAAGCGCAACACGCGCAGCACGATATTAGACTTCGGTATTAGGTTATTCATAAGGTTTTGTCTAATAAATCGAATCCGTTGTGCCGCCCAAAGCAGACAACCGCGTGCGACAAAGGTAAGAGTTTGAGGCTAATACACAAACATTAGCTATCGGACCTCAATATCTTCATCCCCGAGAAAAGGGATGTATCTATTCGCCCTCACAACAAAGCCATCAGGTACGAGAGCACACTCTCAATCGGGTCAATTTTAGATGCCCGGCCCTCCGATCGACTGCCCGTTCGGTTCGGACATTATCTTCATTCACTCAGAACAAAATCTCCCACCCCGTCGGGGTAAAAATTCCACGCGTCGCAGCAAAATCTCCTCCAGGTCGCAGCAAAATCTCCAACGCGTCGCAGCGAAATCTCCGACACGATACAATTATTCCACCCAGACATCAGGGGCAAAACTCACTCTCGCAACAATTCTATCGAGGCATAGCATAGATATTCCAATAATTATGCTTTCCTTTGCGTCCGCAGCCACGCGAGCAAGGTATGATATGAGGAAAAGAATTGTCCCCCTCGCTGTGTCTGATTCACCTTCATCAAAAAGAAATGAATATCTATTTAGGGAACCTTAACTACAAGGTTCGGGAGAATGATCTGGTAGGTCTTCTCGAAGAGTTTGGATCCGTAGTAAGCGCCAGAGTGATTTTGGACAGAGAAACGCATCGCTCACGTGGCTTTGGCTTCGTTGAGATGGAAAACGAAGACGATGCACGCACCGCCATTGAGCAGCTTCAAGAAAAGGAGTTTATGGGCAGAGTATTAGTGGTAAAAGAAGCCAACGACCGCCCGGAGCGTTCGCCAAGGGCCTAAGTCGAAAACGCTTGGATACATAAACGGAGAGCCGTGCTATATGATATAGCACGGCTCTCTTTCTTTTCGTTGTCTCGAGACCGGCCGCATTTGGCCGAGAGCCCAAACACTGCTCCTTATTTATCCTTGAGCAAATCCCTGATCTCGGTCAGGAGTTTGATGTCTTCGGCGGGAGCCGCAGGAGCCTGCTCGACAGGTTCTTCCTTGCGTTTGAACTTATTCATCGCCTTAATCATCAAGAAAATGGCCAGAGCAATGATGAGGAAATCGATTGCTGTCTGTAAGAACGCTCCGTAGTTGATGGCTACTTCGGGGATTGTTTCGCCAGCTTTTACAGTTGCTTCCTTGAGGACGTAGCGCAGGTCGGCAAAGTTGACATTTCCGAGAAGCATCCCAATTGGAGGCATGACGATATCCTGCACCAAAGAAGAGACGATCTTGCCGAAAGCTCCACCGATGATGATACCGACTGCCATATCTACCACATTGCCCTTGATGGCAAACTCCTTGAATTCTTTAAGAAATCCCATTTTGATCTGTGTTATAAGGTTTGTAATTACGCCTCCGACGTCGCCACAACGGACGCCCGAAAGGCTTCTGTATTGCAGTGAGTTACGATTGCACGCCTCTTCAGCAGACGTAAGCACCCGAGCAGGGCGCGCTATTCGTGCTTTCTATTGAAGTTACAGCCGTCGGCCTGTGCCTTGGGCATGACGACCATGTCGTTGACACAGATGTTATGCGGCAGAGAGAGTGCTGCGACAATGCAGTCGGCAATGTCTTGCCCCGTGAGAGGTTCAAAGCCCTTGTACACATTGTCCGCTCGTTCCTGATCTCCATGGAAACGGACGAGGGAAAACTCCGTCTCCACAGCTCCCGGACAAATCTGTGTTACCTTGACCCCATAGGGAAGCATATCAATCCGCATTCCTTTGCTCAAGGCATCTACGGCATGTTTGGTCGCACAGTATACATTCCCATTGGCATAGACCTGCTTACCAGCAATTGATCCAAGATTGACAATGTGCCCTCTGCCTCTCTTACACATTGCCGGAGCAATGCACCGAGTGACGTATAGAAGCCCCTTGATATTGGTGTCGATCATTCGGTCCCAATCGTTGATGTCTCCATCCTGTATCGGGTCAAGTCCAGCAGCCAAGCCCGCATTATTGATCAAAACGTCCACTTCGCTCCACTCGGCTGGCAGATGACCAAGTTTGGCCTCAACCTCTTCGTGCAAACGGACATCCAAGCAAATACACAGGACCTGTGTTTTACCTTGTATCTCGGCCTGGAGCTGATCAAGCCTCTCCTCTCGTCGGCCAACCAGAATGAGTCTATAGCCGGCCTCAGCAAGCCGAATAGCGGTAGCCTTACCTATACCAGAGGTGGCTCCTGTAACTAATGCGATGGGTTTCATTCGTGCTATATGTGGATTTGTCTGATAATTAATACGAAGATTTGGATCTATATTCGTGTCGAGTTTTTTCGGCTCCGATCCGGAGGCGTATTTCCCTCAACTGTTGCCTGCCGCGAGCCATCGGAGAAATGCAGTTCCACCAGCTGCCCTGCTTGTAGGCCTACAGCCGATGTGCAAAATCGGTCCCCGATTGTCACGTAGGTAAACCCTCTCCGAAGAATGCATCCAGGTTCGGACAAGCGGACCGCCTGCTCTTGCAGACGAAGGAGGAGATCGGCTTGAGCATGTACCTGCCGAGCCGCCGGGGCCAGCCGTCGAGCGAGGGCCTCCATTTCCTGCGCCAATCGAAGCTTCCGTTCTCTGAGCAAAAGCGGGAGCTTATTGCCTATTTCCGCCAAAGCCGCAGAGCTATTCTGCAAATACCTGTTTGCTGCGATCGACAGGCCATGGCACAAACGGTACAACTCGTCGCTCTGCCAGCGCATACGACGATGCACCGGCTGCTGCAGCTCATGAGCCAATCGGTCTTGCCGCTCGGCATACCCCGCGAGCAATTCGCGTATAGCCATACGCAACCTCAGCCTCAACTCTTCGACAGTTTCGAGCTCTCTCCGCATCAGCCCCAGGAGATAATCGGCCACGGCCGTTGGTGTCTTGAGTGAAATAGCCGATACCATATCCACGATAGAGAGATCCCTATCGTGGCCGATCCCGCAGAAAACGGGCAACGGGAACAATGCAATCGCTTTCGCCAACGCATAGGAATCGAAGCAACTAAGCTCAGCCACAGCTCCACCTCCGCGAATCAGGACGACGGCATCGTACTTTGCTCGGTCTGCTTCTATCTGCTCCAGAGCCGATAGTATGGATACCTCCGCCTGCTCCCCTTGCATCCCAGCTGGGAACAATCGAGTGTAGAAAACAAACTTCTCAGGTGTGTCCCCTAAGTGACTGACAAAATCACCATACCCCGCAGCCGACGCTGATGAGATAATAGCCAAACGCTGAATCGGTCTGGGAAGGGCTATCTGTCCGTTAAGACCAATAAGTCCCTCACGCTTGAGCTGGGCCACAATCTCTCGCTTTCGTCGAGCCAAGTCGCCCAAGGTATAGGCAGGATCGATGTTGTGGATAACGACAGAGAGGCCAAACTGCTCGTGAAAACCGACGGAAACGAGGAGCATGACCTCCAGACCTGAGACAAAATCCATACCCGTTTGTTCCCGAAAGCGAGAGCAGACCTCTCCGGCCACACCGCGCCACATCATCGCACGCATCCGGGCAACAAGCTCTCCTCCCTCTCCCTTTTGCACCAATTCCAGATAGCAATGGCCACTACTAGCATTGGTACGCACATCCAAAGTCTCGGCATGTATCCAATACTTGCCATCAAACCCCTGTGCAATACAAGCCCGGAGCGACTGACAAAGCTCGAGGAGCGAATAGGAGCGAGGAGACGTCATTCAGCAGATGAGGCAACCCTTGCTCCTATCGGTCCTCTTGGGGAATAGGGATATTGCGCACAAAGGCCATGTCCAAGGAAATAAGCGTCTCCGTAGCGATGATCCCGGGGATTTCTTGTATCGCTGCACTGAGAATATGCATCAGATGGAGGTTATCCTTTGCGTACATTTTGATCAACATGGAGTAGGGTCCAGTGGTATAGTGGCACTCGATCACTTCGGGTATCTTGAACAGCATCGGCACCACCTCTCGGTACAAGCAAGCCCGCTCCAACTTCACCCCTACATAGGTGCAAGTGCTGTAACCTAAGGTCTTAGGGTTCACTTGATAGCCGGAGCCGGTGATTACGCCTTGCTCCTGCAGGCGAAGCACACGCTGATGAATAGCTGCACGAGAGACACCGCACTGCTCTGCCACATCCTTGAACGGAGTGCGGGCGTTCTCGCAAATAATGCTAAGGATACGTCTGTCCAGACTGTCTAACTTTACCATACTCATGTCTATTAATCGTTATAGTCATCCACGATGAACACAAAGATAATCGAAGGAGTTGAATAAACACGGCAAAAAAGGGCAAAAGCCTTTCTAAATGCTATTTTCCCTTGCTCAAAAGCAGCGATTGGCAGGCAAAAGAATCACCCGAAGTCCTTCTCTCTGTATTCGGGTAAAAGAAAAAACGAATGCCACGACAGAGATCGAAGGCAAGCACGTGAAGCGCAACCCTCAAAACGGATAACAACGAAAAAGCAGAAGAGAGAATGGAGAGAGTGACCGCGACAGGATTCAAACCTGTAACCTTCTGATCCGTAGTCAGATGCTCTATTCAGTTGAGCTACGCGGCCATGGCCTCCGGGCCGAAGCAAAACCTTGACGGAGAGTGACCGCGACAGGATTCAAACCTGTAACCTTCTGATCCGTAGTCAGATGCTCTATTCAGTTGAGCTACGCGGCCATGCCGTTTTGGCTGATTGCGGTCGCAAAGATATATATTTTTGAGAAACAATCAATAGACAAAGAACTTCGCAACTCGGTACCTCTCTTTCACCCCTGCATATCGTCCTTTAGGCGATCGAGTATAAACATCTGGGAACAAGCAAGATGAATCAAACTCCGATAAAAAAATTCCTCGATCATACACAGATGGATCGCTATCACGGGAAGGAAGAAATATTTCGACGCGTCGCAAGAAAATCTCCTGCGCGTCGGAGAAAAAGCTCCATCCCGTAGCATTGCTCTCCTCATCTCACAACGAGGCATACCACGCTTACTTCTCAGCTTGCCCTAAGGCGTGTACACTCGGATTCTACTCCCGATTCGATGCAGCAAGACTTCCCGAAGAAAAGAGTTTCTTCTTTCTTTCGGCGAGTAAGTGCTTAAAACCCATGATTTGTCCAATGCGCCTGCCCCTCTCCAGCAAAAGAGCTTAATAGAATTAACTGTTACTGAGTAACAAAACGTTAAACCACTGATAAAGAAATGGTAAAAAGAGAGTTGACAAAAAGCACCTCGCACCCGACTGCAATTTAGACATTGTCTATATTAAAATTCCCGCCCTTTTGGACTGTTCATAAGAGGTAATCGCCTATCGAATGGGAGGTTAAGCGAGTTTTCCACCAACTGTTCATAACTATCTACCAAAGCACACAAAATAAACCTAACAACCTAACAAACAACCACTTATCACCAACCCCCTATATGTTGATATATCAATATCTGTAACTATCTAATTATCAAGAGTTACGAAAACAAGGCGGTGCATAATCCCCTCTGAACGACTTGTTGGATCACTCGGAAATGGCAACCTTTGCAACAGAGAAAGCAACAGTTTCAACCCGTTGCTAAAATCGGATTAAATTAGGAATGAATAGAGGTAGCAATTACATCGCGGTTTGGCGGGACTGTCTGCACCACCTGCGCAACCTTTTGGACGAAGAAGAGTATTCCACTTGGTTTCTGCCATTGGAGCCGACCGACTTCGATGGGCGTACGATCAAGGTGCGAGTACCGAGTGTGTTCGTTTCGGAGTACATCGAGAGCAACTTCTTAGAACAGCTTAGTCAAGCCCTCAAATTAGCTATCGGCAAAGAGGGACGTTTGGTGTACGACGCCTTGGTAGACAGTACCTCCACAAGCCCCTCCAATGCGAGCTTGCATACACCATCTCGCTTGGGTACCATGCTGCAACCTGCCATCACGATGCCCGGAAGCCCTCAACCGGCAACACCTCAAACAGGATTCAATTCCAACCTCAATCCGCGCTTGTCTTTTGCCAACTTTTTCGAGAGTAGCTGCAACAAGATTGCAGTTACCGTGGGGCAGACAATCGCATCTCTCCCGGGTGCCCCTTCGGCCAACCCGTTCTTTCTCTACGGACCCAGCGGTGTAGGAAAAACCCACCTTTGCCAGGCGATCGGGCTCAAAGTCCAAGAGCTACACCCCGAGCAAAGAGTTCTTTACGTTTCGTCTCATCTATTCGAGCTGCAGTACACGACTGCGTCTCGCTCATCCCAATACAACAACTTCATCAATTTTTATCAACAGATAGACGTCCTGATCATCGACGATATACAGGGGTTGATCGGCAAGACAGGGACACAAAAGGCCTTCTTTGAGATCTTCAATCACCTGTATATGCTCGGCAAGCAAATTATCCTCACATCGGACAAACCACCGGTAGAATTGAAAGGGCTGCACGATCGGCTGGTCACTCGCATCAGTGGGGCTTTAGTCGTGCCCATTGACCGGCCGGATTTGCAACTTCGACACATGATCCTGAACAACCGAATCGAGCAAGAGGGATTTGAGCTTGAGCAAGATGTAATCGACTACTTGGCAGACAACTTGAGGGGGAATGTGCGTGAACTCGAAGGGACACTCATCTCACTTATTACGAGTAGCGTAATCGAAGGACGGCAAATCGACCTCAAATTTGTAGAGCGTGTAGTCAAAAGGTCTGTCGCCATCGAGAGCAAAGAGATCACAATGGAGCTTATCCTGGAGAAAGTCAGTGCCATCTGCAATGTCTCTATCGAGAAAATCCGATGCAAGAGCCGACTGCAAGATTTGGTCTTGGCCAGACACCTTTGCATGTACTTAGCTAAAAAGCATACGCCCCTCTCTCTAAATGCGATCGGACAAATGCTGGGAGGAAAAAACCACACAACCGTACTACATGGATACAATACGATATGTGACCGAATGCCTACAGAGCCCGAGTTGAAACAGCTCGTGGAAAAGGTGGAACGGGCAATCGGAGGTGCAGCGTCATAAAGGATAATTTACTTTCTTTGCAGACGTAAGGTGGCGCATACAGTTGGCCCCTTACGTATATTAGTTGATATATAGCGCAGGAACTTCTCTACATGAAGTCCGGCAAGGTTTTCTTGATCTGTTTCACATTATGGTACACATCCACCCTTCCTCACTGGTAGAGCGCGGCTGTAAGGTCGGTCGCGGGACATATATCTGGCATTTCTGCCACCTTATGCGCGGTGCGCAAGTAGGACGAAATTGCAGTCTCGGGCAAAATGTCGTAATGATGCCCCACGCAGTCTTGGCAGATGGATGCAGGGTGCAAAACAACGTGACACTCTACACAGGGGTACAGTGTGAGGAAGAAGTGTTCCTCGGCCCATCTTGCGTCTTCACCAATGTCCTCAACCCTCGTGCCTTCATCAATCGCAAAGCAGAATACAACCCCACTCTGCTCAAGAGGGGATGCAGTATAGGAGCAAACGCAACGATTTTGTGTGGCACCGTGATCGGACGATATGCCCTCGTGGGGGCCGGAGCTGTGGTGATACGAGATGTACCCGATTTCGGATTGGTCGTAGGGAATCCCTCAAGGCAGATCGGCTGGGTAAGTCGAGCTGCCCATCGGTTGGAGTTCAACGAGGAGGGACTGGCTGCCTGTCCTCAAACTGGAGAGTATTATCGCCTGGAAAACGGTGCGGTCTATCTGCTAGAAGAGGACGAAGACACGGAACCCTTAGACAACTGACACCCACATTCGGGTTTTGCGAAGCAATCCGAAAAGCAGGATGGGTAGCACGCTGTTTACTACCCATCCTGCTTTGTTTTTCAAACTTCGGCTCCTCGCCTCCAAAACACGTTTCAGAACCAGCCTCGTATCAGCCGGGATATAGAAAAAGCCCCTAATAAACCTTCTCTGAAATCCATTTCGATAAATTTCGATGCAGATCTACCGAATGATAAGGTAAGAGCCAAGACAGATCCGAGCATCTCGGGAAAACGGAACATCCGCTTAGACGATGCAATTCTGCACAAATTGGATGTCAAAAAAATACTACATACCTTAGCAAGGTATTAAGAAAGGCAGATGCAGCACTCTCGTCTGCCTCTCCTCGATCTCGAGGGCAAGTTAGAGTGAGAGTGTGTTTCTCCTAAAACGAATAAGGTATGAAGATTTATTTTGTGCTAATTGTCGTGGCCTGCCTAAGCCTGAGTACTCTGGGTTGCAAACAAAATACGAGCGAAGCCGATAAAGCTCGTGAGGTAGCCAAAAACTTTATCGAAAACGTCTACAAAGGACACTACGAAGAAGCAAAAGCGTATGGGACAGAGGGAGCAAAGAAAATCGTTGATTTGGCTGCTGCTCTCAAAGCAATGAACGACTCTGTATCCAAGATCAAAGGAAATGACTACAAGTTCCAAATTGTAGAGGATAGCATCGGAGAAAATGATGGATGGATAGGCTTCATCGAAGAGGATGGGGACACAAGCCTCCTACTAATGACTCGCGTAAATGACAAATGGCTCGTCGATTACAAGAAGTAAGAGTGCAAGACGCACAGATCAACAGCAGAGCTTTCACCTCTCTGCCACTGTTTGCTTTGCAGTATTCCTCCTCTGCTTGTTGTCTTCGAGCTGCAAAGAATCAGCTCTCGATGGGAGAAGATTATCTCTACCGGATAGTCTTTGGCTTCGGAACGGAGACCTGATTTTTCGCATGGGGGAAGCCTGGTTTTCCCATTACTTTCGGGACATTGCCTCCGATGAGAAACAATACAGTCATGTAGGCCTCATAGAGATAGACTACAACGGAAAAACTCTTGTTTATCACTGTGAGGACTATGCAGCTGCTGGGCATCAAGGGGTATGTGTAGAGCCCATCGATAGTTTCATGATGACCTCATCGGCTGTCGGTATTTACCGCTTTCATAACCTTTCGGAGGGGGATTGTGGGCGCATCGTGCAGCGAGCCAAAAACTACTTGAGGCAGCGCGTCCCCTTTGATTACAAGTTCGATTCCGAATCCGATGAGCAACTCTACTGCACGGAGTTCGTAGTCAATTGTCTTCGAGAGGCTCCTGTGATAGGACAGATTGGGCAGCGGCTCTCTTTTTTCGGCCGAAAAGTGTACGGACTGGACGACCTCTACCGTCTTCCCTTTTGTACCCCAGTTTGGCTTTCAGCCTCAAAGAAATAAATACACCAACGGCCTGCCTCAGCAGCCTTTGCTCTTCTCAGAGTTTTCTGCAAACAATCAGACGCACTCTCCCGACCTTACAGAGGCCGAGAGGGTACGTCTTTTGGATATGGACAAGAGAGGAGAGAAATCCCAAGCCTCCCCATCAAAAAAACTAAAAGATCACCTGCTGTTCGCGGACGGTTGTCTTATTGACATCCACACGCATGGAGCTGAAAACACCGTTGTCCAGAAGTGTCGTATTCGCATTGAAGGTAGGGACGACGGCCATACCCGGGGCACTGATCTTATTGACCCGAATCCGATATTCGTTGTTCCGAACAACACCGTAGCGGCCATATGAGTCTTTTTTCGGAGCTACATCGTCTGGGAAATGTCGTATATAGACAACATAATAGTTTGCTCCTCTGTGGTAATAGCGGATGCCCTGTTCATCAAAAGAGTTGTCGTAAGAAAACGGCTTTTGTGCCACGACTTTGCGGATCGCAGCAGCCAAACCGGGTACAGGTATCTCCTGCCCTCGCTGCACCTGAGTTACGTAATTCTTGAATTGATCCAGGGTCATGTACTCCTCTCCAAAAGCTACCCAACTATAATCATCCCCCGAGAAATCGAGCGAGGCAGGTAAGTAGTGATAAGACAAGATCACGTAGGGAGTGTTTCCTCGCGCATAGGCTTTGGGCCCCATTGTCGTCTCGCGAGTATAAGCCAATAGGGGTAAATCGGACGTTTTGTCACAATCGGGTAAAATCCGAGGGTTACTCCTCGGGAAATCGATGAATTGCCGGCTACTTAGGAAAGAAATCTTGCCATCAATTGCTGCGGGAGAGGTTATCTCATCGATATAGTCAGGTTGCTTGGCATATCGCCTGGCAGGGGTAGAATTGTCTCCCTGTTGTTCATCGGTGAGACCATCGTCGAGTTTGTTCATCATACGCATTGGATACATCCGCCTACATACCCCAGATACGACATAGCGTGGTAAGGTCTCTTCTGTATCTTGCTTAATCCTACCTCCCTCAACCTTAGGGTTGCCATAAACTACAACACGAGCCAATATCGGCTCCACGTGGATGAGGATGGGCTTGGCCTTCGCTTCTTCTGCCGTTGCAGCGAGTTGGTCAACTCTTACCTCTATCGGCCCTTGGTCGTTCAGCATAGGGATGGAAAGGACTTTGAACTTGTCATTTTCTGCTCGGGTCGTCAATTTATCGAGAGTCGTGCTTGATAGTGGATGGACTGTCACACCGGAAATTGATGCACCCGGGACAAGAAGTTGATCAAACACGGCCACCGAATTGGCCAATGCAACCAGTTTGTAGCTTCCTTTGGGAATGAATAAGACGGCTGAGCTAAGGTCTTGTGCCGAGATTGAGCGCACAAAAGCCAACTTGCCGTCTTCCAGTCGAAAAAACGCCAACTTCAAATTTTGAATCTTTTGCATCGGATCCTCAACTTCGCCCCTCAACGGAGAAACATTGCCTTGAACCCGAATTTGTAGGAAAGCCTCATTTTCATACACGACATCTGTCGGGATGCTCTCCCGACAGCTATTCAAGCACAGGAGGGAGAGAAAGAAACCGGTTAGAATGAGAAGTGGTTTCATCCTGTATTGGATTTGAGAGGGCAATCCAACTTCATTTGGATTGCCCTTTTATGTATCATCAATTTATTTGTAGAATCGCTTGCGATAGGCTTCTTCAAGCCAAGGTCTAAACTTGGGATGGGCAATCGAAATCAGCAGCTCGGCACGTCGACGAATACTTTGGCCCCTCAGCCGCACAGCTCCGTACTCTGTGGCTACATAGTCTATCTCCATCCGACCACTTGTCACGGTAGCTCCTTCTTGCAGTACAGGCACAATGCGCGACTGCTCTCCGTTCTTGGCTGTGGAAGGGAATGCCATGATCGAAATACCTCCTTTCGAATAGCGAGCTCCACGCAAGAAGTCCACCTGCCCACCGGTGCCGCTAAACTGATTGTAGCCGATCGACTCGGATGCCGCCTGACCAGTCAAATCCATTTCGATACATGAATTAATGGATACAAGCTTGTCGTTCTTGGCAATTACATAGGGGTTGTTGACGTAATTCACTGGATAGCACTCGATCATATCGTTGTGGTCCACGAATCGGTAAAGTTCTTCGCTCCCCATAATGATTGATGTGATCACTTTTCCGGCATGTAGCGTTTTGGCCTTCCCGTTGATCAGCCCCGAACGGATAGCATGCATAACGCCATCGGTAAACATCTCGGTATGAATACCTATATCTTTCTTGCCACTCAAACTACTCAATACGGCATCGGGAATACCTCCTATCCCCAACTGCAAAGTCGCACCATCCTCAATCAGCTCGGCGCAATGCTTACCGATCTGCAGCTCGATCTCTCCCACGGGAGGATTGACAACCTCCACAACAGCAGAGTTGATCGGTATGATGTAATCGATTCTGTCCAGATGAATTAAGTTATCACCTCCGATATAAGGCATCTGGGGGTTAATCTCTGCCACAACGATCTTGGCCGCTTCGGCGGCGGGTTTAGTGTAGTCGGAAGATACGCCGAATGAGCAGTAACCATTCTCATCCGGCTCAGAGACCTGCACAACAGCAACATCTACCGGATAGAAGCCTTCGGAGAAAAGAGCCGGCACCTCATGAAAATGACACGGCACAAAATCAACTCTACAATCCTTGTAAGCAGGGCGCGAATTACCCTCCAAGAAATTAAGAAACCCTCTCACATGCCCTTCCATCTCGGATGCCAGATGCCAGGCTTTCCCAAAGTAGAGCATGTGAAATACAGTAATATCCAAGAGGTGCTCCCTGTTACGATACATGGCTTCGGCAAAGTGCTGAGGAGCTGCGGCAGCATGACCAAAGACTACATTCGACTTAGGTGAAAGACTACGGAGTACGGCTTCATCGGCCGACACGATACGATTCTTGTACTTTTCTTGCCAATTCATATTCTTGCTATCTGTTGTCTTGATAAGTTTTAATTCTGGGATGAGAGCAAAACTCCAAGGTGAACTAATCGTGGTGATAAGGTTCGCCTCGAAGGATTGTGAAGGCTCTGTACAACTGCTCTACCACGAAGAGTCGCACCATCTGATGAGAAAAAGTGAGTTTGCTAAGAGAGAGAAGAGCATTGGCTCGCTGGTAAAGTTCTTGGGAAAAACCATACGGGCCTCCAATTACATAAACCAGGCGTTTAGTGCTACCCAGCAAATGCATCTCTATGTTTGCAGCCCACTCGCGACTACTGAGCATCTTGCCTCGCTCGTCGAGTAGGACAACGAAATCATTGGGCTGGAGGCGACGTATCACCTCCTCACCCTCTCGCTGTTTTTGCAGTTCAGTCGTCCTACTCTTACCGGTCTTGATATCCGGCACAACTTGTAGATCAAATGGGATGTAATGCTGCAAACGTCCTGTGTAGACAGAGATAAGCTGCTCCAATTTATCGAGGTCGGTCTTGCCGACTACAATAAGACTAATCTGCATCTTATGCCAACGGAACAAAAAAGAGGCTATCCCAATAAGCAAGGTTATCAGGACAGCACAACGAATCTTCCGCACTCAAGGTGGGAAAATGTCCTACCTCTATTCTCAGAAAGGTAGGTCGCTACCACTATCCATATCTGCGGCACCGGCCATCGGATCCAGCTGCTGTGCCACACTGGCTATTTGGGTAACAGGAGATACGGAGGGAGCAGCAAAGCTGGACGCGGGGGCCTGTGCTGACATCTGATCATCCGAAATACCTCTGTCCACGCGCCAAGCTCTCACATCCGTATACCACCGCCCGTTGTACTCACGGCTTTCGAGGTCAATCTGTACAGTGAGTAGCTCGCCCATCTGTATGGCAAATTGCTGTATACGGTCACCCCAGAGATTGAAACAAATCTTCCTGGGATACTCGGTATCTACAGTCTCGATTACATACTCCTGTTTGCTCCACGCTTTACCCGAAGCCTGACCAGTACCGGACATAAGTGGAAGGATCGCTATAACTTTTCCTTTGATTTCCATCTGTATATTCTTTAGATTTATCTGTTTGCACCAAATCCTATCACTCGTCGCACCTCACGGAGAGTTGCGGCCCCCGTCTCTCGAGCTTTTTCGGCCCCCAGCTTCACCACCTTGTCCAGGTAGGCCGTATCGGCCTCTATCTCTTTGATTCGCTCTCGGATCGGAGCACAATAGCTATTGATATCGTTGGCAAGTTGTTTTTTCATATCTCCATATCGGATTGCACAACTGTTGTAGGCAGCATCGAAATGCTCATACACCTCTCGGGGCGATACCAATTCCATTAGCTTAAAAAGGTTAGCTATCGGCTCAGGCTTGGGACTGTTGGGTTCGGTAGGGCCCGAGTCAGTAACGGCTTTCATCACCTTTTTGTGAATATCTCTCTCGCTATCGGCTAAGTAAATCGCATTGCCTTCGCTCTTTCCCATCTTACCACTACCGTCCAAACCTGGAACTTTGATAGCTTCCCGCCCAAGAGTGAACGAAGCTGGCTCAGGGAAAAACTCAACGCCATAGATCGTATTGAAGCGTCGGGCAAACTTTCTTGCCATTTCCATATTCTGCTCCTGGTCCTTACCTACAGGCACTTTGACCGCTCTGTGCAGTAGGATATCGGCAGCCATCAAGGTCGGGTAAGTCAGCAGTCCGGCATTGACATTATCGGGTTGTTTGCGAGCTTTCTCCTTGAATGTTGTCGTCCGCTCCAACTCGCCCAGATATGCATTCATGTTCAGATACAAGTAAAGCTCCAAGACCTCCGGTACATCACTTTGCACGTAGATCGTAGAACGTTCTGGGTCGATCCCCACAGCCAAATACTCGGCCAAGATGGTACGCACGTTGCGTACCAGATTTTCGGGATGTGGGTGGGTCGTAAGCGAATGCCAGTCTGCGATGAAGAATCTGCAATCATAGCTCTCCTGCATCTGCAAGAACGATCGGAGGGCCCCAAAGTAGTTACCCAAATGAAGATTTCCTGTCGGACGGATTCCACTTACAACAATTTCCATGCTTATTCCCAATATGCTCGTTAAGTAAATTCTAAGAGTAGAACATTTCTCTGCAAAACGGACGCTACAAACGATGCTCCCCAGTGGTGAAATTTCCACACTGCAATACCCACCTTACACGTACTAACCAAGCGATTTGCAGCCACTACCACAGCTCTGCAAAAGTATAAAATAAAGAGCAGATCACAAGTGAAAAGACCAGAGACAGAGAGGGGAAAGAAAGCCCCCATTAAGGCCCTATTGCCCCTTTTCTTTCTATCTCTGGAGGTAGTACTTCCCAAGCCGTCCCCTAAGGGCTACCAGTTCGGAAAAAGGGGAGAGAGCAAGGATGAAAAACGATAGTTACTGCGCCGGTGGGATATTGCTATCGGCAACGAGGTAGAGGGGGCGATTGACCGTATTCTGATTGATGCGACTCACGTACAAACCTATCACCCCGATGGAGAGGAGCTGAACTCCTCCGATAAACATCGTGCTGACGAGAATGGATGTCCAACCGCTGATCGTCTCTCCAATCACAAAATGTGAAAACAAAGCGTATAGGATGAGCAGAAACGAGACAAACGAGACGATGAACCCTAAACGCGTAACCCACTCCAGCGGTTTGGAGGAGAACCCTGTGATCCCATCGATAGCCAACTCAAACATCCTGCCAACCGAGTAGGAAGTCCGGCCATGCTTACGTTGCTCTCGATCGAAGATCACGGCCGTCTGCCTAAAGCCCATCCAAGCAATCTGAGCACGAAGAAACTTATTCCGCTCTGGCATACGCTTGAGGCAATCCACAACCTTGCGATCAATCAGCCGGAAATCGCCCGTATCCAGAGGCAGGTCGATGGCTGTCGCTCCACGCAGAAAGCGATAAAACAATTTGGACGAAGCTCGCTTAAAGAGGGTCTCGCCCTTACGTCGATTGCGCTTGGCATAGACAACCTCAAAGCCTCTACGATACTCGGCATACAGCTCCGGGATCAGCTCAGGAGGGTCTTGTAAGTCACTGTCGATAATGACTACGGCCTGCCCTCGGGAATGATCCAAACCGGCAGAGATAGCAACTTGCTGACCGAAATTGCGACTGAGATCCACATACTTGACACGCACATCTCCCTCAGCCAGATTCCGAATCACAGTGGAGGAGGCATCACAACTACCATCATTGACAAAAAGCAGTTCGTACTCCACTTCGCAAGTCTGCACCGCAGCAGAAAGCCGACAATACAGTTCTCGGAGGACATCTGCCTCGTTAAACACAGGGATTACAACCGAGAGTTGGCAGGGCATAACACATCTATCGATAGAAACCCAAAGAGATGAATAGTCACCGACTTCTTTGGGTAAATAAACAGGGACAAAGGTATCACAAAAGCAAATGCCGACAACCAGACAAATCGGACCAAACAGACGAGACAAACAAAGGCAAGGCAGGAAGTAGCCAATACCAAGTTTCGCACTCGTGTGGAGCCAGATAGATCCGACAAAAAAGAACTTCATGGTATGCTCTCAATCGTATGGGGAGAGAGCAAAAAATCCCACGTGTCGGAGAGAAAAGCCCCACGCGTGGGAATTTTCTCTCCGACGCGTCAAAAACAAAGAGACTATCCGAGATCGGAGTTTGTCTGTCCTATTCCCTCTTTATAAATGAATCAAGCCCCCGACAGCAGGGGTATATCCTGCTATCGAGGGCTTGGTAGTATAGCTTTCGCTGTGGTTAGCGCACAATGAGTTTCGCTCTCTCCTCACCTACCTGTACCAGGTAAGTACCGGAGGGGAGTTTGCTAAGGTTCAGGCGAGCTGAGCCGTTAGCATCAGTACGCGTGCGTAGCAATACCGTTCCATCCATTTGCAAGAGGCTTAGCTCGGCCATGCTTGCAGCACCTTCAACGACCGTGTGGTCCGTAGCTGGATTGGGGAATAGAGATAGTTTTCTTTCTCTCACTGCTTCAACCGAATTGGCTTCAGTAAACTCAGCCACCACCTCGGTATTCGCATCCAACTCGAACGACATCAAGTTCTTGATATTATAACCATTGGCTGTCAGCTTGTGAAGGACATACCGGTCGCTCTCAGGCGTGGCGATTACCTCGAGTTTAGTACCAGCTTGCACCGATTTGAGCTGCTCCTCGGTGTGGTCCTTGATCTTGATCGATCCATTCCCGATGCTTCGTAACGTCACGCTATATTTCGGGCCAAAGAAGACAGCTTTTACTACGACATCAGAGTCCACAACAAAAGTTTTGGTCTCGGTTATGTCTTTCCCATTAGCCGTGATAGAAGTAAGCTTGTTGTATTTATGCGGCTTAGCCACCACTGTCATCTTTGTACCCTTAGGTACAGAAGCCAGAGTGTAGTACCCCAATACGCTTACTGCCCCCAAACCTTCCTTTACGATACTTACACGATGAGTATCGGGCAACGGAGCTTCCTTCATATACACGGCAGGATCGGTTTCGTAGACCACCTCAATGCTGAATTTGTCTTCGGATGCTGCCGCGTCCACAAGGTGACTGAGAGCCTTTGTTTGGGCAATCTCCGTTCCATTCTTCTTCACAATGTAATGCTTAACCATGGGCAGAATTGCCAATCCCTTCCCGCCAATGGCTGTTGCTTCGCCTGACGATTGTTGGCTGTTGGAGATAAGAAGGCGGATCGCCATGTAATTCTTACCAAACTCTTCCGCACCGGCAAACTGGAGGGTATGGAAGCCGGCTCTTTTGAGCTTCATCTCCGGTGTCCAATACAAGGCCGACTCGACATTGCTATAATCATCCGCACTGCCTTCTGCGTAGGAAATCCCTGCGGGATTTTCTTTGTTCTGAGAAGCAAAGCCTACAAATAGACTCTTGGTCGGATCGATGCGAAGAGGAGACTTCAACGCGACAGACACCCATTCTTTCTCCTTCCAAGTGCTTGGCACATTTACATCGAGAAACATAGGATCGTACAGCTTGGATTGCTTGGCCGCAGGGTCGTAGGTAGAAATATAGGCCTGCAAAGAGGTATTTGCCTTAGATGGCAACAACATCACCTTGTGGATATACATGGGGTTTTCATCGCTCGAAGCCTGCAAAGGAAGACCTTTGTAGGGCCAGCTTTCGCGATATATCAGTTTCTCCAGCGGGAGGACATCATCCATTCCCTGCGGACGGTATTTCAACGGTACGGGCTTGAACGACGATTCTTGCGGATAAGCAATCTTGGACCACTCGACAGAAATGACTGGTTTTTGCCAACTCAACTTCTTCTTGCCACCCTCAGTGCTTACCGTGGGGGTAAGTTCGGTAGTTTTCTGAGCAGCATAAGCCGCTACAATGGGGGACCATGCTGTCTCTACCCAAGTCTCACCCTCAAGGTAAAGGGCCCGAACCTGGTAATTCACCATTCCCCTCGTGATGTCAGAAGAAGTGATCTGGTCTTCGTACTGGTAGAGGGTTGTTCCCTTCGTGTGGCTTACCTTGCTTTCGAGCACGGCCCCATTTCGTTTGATCTCGTATTGGACCTGCTGTCCCTCGCCCATATGTAGGGGAGCCCTCCACGCTACGTTAACTTTCGTATTTTCCTTGTTTGCAGTAACGGCCATAACGCGAACTACGGGAGTGTAGTAGCGCTTATCCTGTCTGTATGTCCCCTGAAGAACTCTGGTCTTCCCTTGGCCCACAGGATCAAGGAATGTGGCCATCTGTGTGGCAGGGTTTCCTGCTTTATTTTCCACCTTGGCCCATCGATCCCAATGCGCGGAAAGGCGTCCGTAATAGTCCTCTGCCGGAGGATTTTGGCATGCTGCCCCACCTCCAGTCAAAGTGCCGACAATCAACTTGTTCATGTTAAACAGAGGAGAGCCGGAAGAACCGCCTTCCGTACCCGTGGTAAACCTCAGTTCAAAGTGAGACCCAGAGGCACTACTTCCTCCAAAGTCCTTGAAGAAAGTGATTCTCGGCAACTCTTCGAAATAAGAGATCTTCATAGCATCGGCTCTCGGATGGTGGAGCGAAACTCCTCTCTCGGGGACTACTTCATTACTGTCCCAACCATTGTAATACACTCTGTAATCCAAAGGAATATCCTGCTTAAGCTTGAGCAAAAGACCATCGGAGCGACCCCTGATCGGGAAATAGGCCACGGGAGTGCACCCTACCATGCTCTTAGCATAGTACGTAGCAGTAGAGGCGTTAGAGCAGTCCGGCTTGATGTAGTGGAAACTAAAGATCCATTTGTCAAGATATTTCTGTTCCAAAGGGAATGAGTGGCTACCGCCGGCACAATGCGCCGCCGTGAGGATGTAAGGGGTGAAGTCTTGTTTGGTATTGTTGACCAAAGCCCCAGTACAGGCCGACGTCGTTCCGTCATCATATACGGTGAAAATATTCACCACACCGGCTTTCTGATCGACCCACTCATCTCCCTCCGGACAGTTGGCGTTGATCATGCAGTTGGGATATTCTGAGGTGTTTTCGCCCGGATCTATAGCCATCATTCGTGCCACTTGTGGGCGAAAAACATGGATCAAACCATCGATAACAATTTCGGGAGCGTCCCCTTGCTCATTCGATTCGTACTCAAGCACAATCTTATCCCCAGCCACCGGCATGGAAGCAAAAGCCCCTCCCTGAGGATTGGTTTCGTAAGTATAGGCTCCATGCACAGTCGTCTTGTCTTCGTTATACACAAAGAGCTTAGCCCCCTGGGGGATGAAGAATTGACTATAGGTAGGATAGACAGCTTTCGCCCCTTCGGATTGCAATCTCAAACGGTAGACCCGAGTACCATCATCCAAGAGGTATTGCTCAGATTCCGTGGCCATGTCAATGTTGGTCCTCACACACTCCCCAACGATGAACGGGCGAGTAGAGGCTCCAGATTGATCCCAGTTGCTCTGCTCAAGCAGATCATCAACATTCTTTGTCAAAGGGAGTTGTCTTACTTCTTCCACCCTGGGAAAAGCATATTTTCCCGCCTTACTCTTTCTCATCGAGAAGCTCTTGGGGCTGCCCTCGAAACTGATCTGAGCCGACAACTTGCCGGGAAACAGAAGCAGCCCGATCAGGGCAATAAAGCCCCATGCAGGCAGATTGAGTTGTAATTTGTTCATCACAAACGATTTATTTTCTAAGGTTAGTTTGTATTTCGATCCGCAATGATACAAATATTCCAGCGAATATGTCTCCCTTTGAGCTCTGAAAGGGAATGTTCTCCTCTGGGAAGCGATAAAAGTCACCGGTTATGAATACACACCGTTGTTTTATAAACTTTTTCATACCCTCACGGATGGAACGCTGCCTTGGGTTGTGCCTTTTAAGGTCCTTCTGGCGGAAACACCACTTGCCTCACATAGACAAAGCTCGTTTAGAGTACAAGGGGAAAGAAATATCTACGATCCTGTCTCGCCCCTTTGGTCGTATGTATAAAGGGAAAAAAGAATTTGTTTGGGGGGCAATCTTCTCGAGAAATACAACGACCACCCACGCCACTAAAAACAATAAGGGTGCCGAAAAGATCTTCTCCGCAGAACTCTGATATTCGTGAGTTTGCAGATAGTCCATGGACACTCTAACTGGCGGAAGGCACAGTCTTTGCCGATAAAGTTTTTGCACGTTGTGGGAGACAGACATCGATAACACGGAGGCTCTCCACTCTCTAAACAGGTAGCCTCCTCATCTGAAAACGAACAGCCGACCTCCTCCATTGGTGAGGAAGTCGGCTGTTCATTTGTCGAAGCGGAGATTGTAAGGACTATCGCCTCAAACCTCTCTGATGCCGAGCTGCCATTTTAGCTAACTTGGCCCCTCTCCCTCCGGACATCTGGCGCATCACCTTACGCATTTGATCGAATTGGGTGATCAATCTATTCACCTCTTGAATCGTAGTTCCGCTACCATCGGCCAACCTTTTCCTTCTGCGTCCATCCAACAAAGCAGGATGCTTACGCTCCTCAGGAGTCATAGAGAATATAATCGCCTCTACACCTTTGAAAGCATCATCGCTAATATCAAGATCCTTGACCATCTTGCCCACACCGGGAATCATACTGACCAGATCCTTAAGGTTACCCATCTTCTTAATCTGCTGAATTTGGGCTAAGAAGTCATCGAAATCAAACTGATTCTTGGCAATTTTAGCCTCAAGCTTGCGCGCCTCTTCTTCGTCATACTGTTGCTGAGCACGCTCCACAAGAGAGACGATATCGCCCATACCCAGTATACGGTCGGCCATACGATCTGGGTGGAAAACATCAAGAGCATCCATCTTCTCACCCGTGCCGACAAATTTGATCGGTTTGTCCACCACGCGACGGATGGAGAGGGCTGCTCCCCCGCGAGTATCACCATCAAGCTTGGTGAGCACCACACCATCGAAATCGAGACGTTCGTTGAATTCACGAGCTGTATTGACAGCATCCTGCCCCGTCATAGAGTCCACAACAAAAAGTGTCTCTGAGGGCTTGATCGCCCGTTTGATCGCTTCGATCTCACGCATCATCTCTTCGTCAATCGCCAGCCGACCAGCGGTGTCGACAATCACCACATCGCAGCCCATTTTGCCGGCTTCGGCAAGAGCCTCACGGGCAATGGCTACCGGATCTTTGCTTTCCGGACGACTGAACACCGGGACAGAGAGCTGCTCTCCCAACACATGCAGCTGATCAATAGCGGCCGGGCGGTAAACATCGCAAGCTACCAGCATCGGACTACGCCCTTGCTTCTGCTTAAGCATCGCAGCCAACTTACCGGAAAAAGTTGTCTTACCGGAACCTTGCAAGCCAGACATCAAGATAATAGCCGGCTTGCCTTCGAGCTTCAATTCAGCGGCCGACCCTCCCATCAGAGTAGCCAACTCATCCCGCACGATCTTAACCATCAATTCATTGGGGCGAACAGAGGTCAAGACATTTTGCCCGATAGCTTTCTCCTTAATTTCGTCAGTAAGTTTCTTAGCTACGTTATAGTTTACGTCAGCATCGAGGAGTGCACGGCGCACATCTTTGAGCGTTTCTGCCACGTTGAGCTCGGTAATCTTACCTTGCCCTTTGAGTATTTTAAACGATCTCTCGAGCCTTTCGCTTAGATTTTCAAACATAGATTGTTGTATGAGTAGAATTATTGTGTACTGCTTTTCTCTTCTTATTTCTCAAATGCTCGGATCAGGGCCGATCGCATACCGGAGGCAGTCTATTACCAGTTACAGGGAAGACGACAGAGGCTTTGAAGTGGCGAGCCTCCTCTACGGGCATCCATGCATAGGCCATAATGATCACTACGTCTTGGGGTTGTACCAAGCGAGCGGCAGCACCATTGAGGCATACAACACCACTGCCTCGGTCTCCCGCAATAACGTAGGTCTCCAAACGCGCACCGTTGTTATTGTTCACGATCTGCACCTTTTCACCAGCCAAGATCCCTGCGGCATCCATCAGATCTTCATCGATCGTTATGCTCCCCACATAGGAAAGGTTAGCCTCAGTAACGACAGCTCTGTGAATTTTTGACTTAAGTACTTCAACGTACATAGAGATATCCTCTAAATAAGTGATTTCGGCCCCAAAGGTAAGCATTATATATAGACAAGCTAAAGGCCTCGGATGAGCAGCAATTGTTTGCAACTCGACCCGAGGCCTTTGTCTTTCGAGGGAAAACTAAATGCCCCTACGCCTTACTCTTCGTTCTTAATATCGAGCAATTCAACCGTGAATATCAAAGTGCTAAACGGCTCGATAGAGTAGCTACCTCTTGGGCCATAAGCCAACTCTTGAGGGATCACACACTCTACTTTTTGGCCCTTTTTCATCAGCTTGAGCATTTCCGTCCAACCAGGGATTACTTGGTTGACATTGAATTCGGTGCCTTCGTCGTTCTTGTCAAATTCATTGCCATCGACAGTCTTTCCCACATACTTCACCTTTACGGTCTGGCCATCCTGAGGAGTTGCCACGCCTTGGCCTTCGCTGATCACGCGATACACAAGACCAGAAGCTGTCTGCTTGGCATCCTTGTTTTCACTCTTGTACTTTGCGATGAATTCGTTGCCGGCATCGATATTCTTGCCATATTGCTTGCGAAGCTCACGCTCCTGCTTCTTCTCTTGGTAGGCTTGTACGAAAGCACGCGCATCATCCATTTTCATTTTAATGTTGGCAGAATCGGCAAAAAGAGCTGCGCGGAAGGAAGCCAAAAACTTGCCCAAATCCACCGTATCTTCCTGCATAGACATTCTGCGTTGGGCACCAGAGATTGCGCCAACCAAATAAGCGAACTTCGTCGTGTCGTTAAGACCGTCTTCATAGCCTTTCATGAAAGCCATCGAATCAATGGGGCGTCCCTGCATTGCTGACATTTGCAAGTTCTGCATCCATTGCGATCCGTCAAACACACCATAAGCCACAGCCAAACTGTCAGCAGCTGTTTTGGGATCTTCGGGAGTTGCCGTGCGATTACAAGCCGAACCCACCAGCATCAAACCGGCGGCAGCAGCAATAAATACTTTTTTCATAGTCAATTGTCTCTATAAGTTTTTGAGAATAATTTTTCCAAACGCGAAAATTCTTACCCACAGAGGGCTACTCTTTCTGGGGCTCTACAAAGGGTTTGATATCCAAGAGTTCAACCTCAAAAATGAGCGTGGCATAGGGTTCTATCGTGCCACCCGCACCACGACTTCCGTAGCCCAAGTTTTCTGGGATGACAAGCTCATACTTCGACCCCTTAGGCATGAGACAAAGCCCTTCTGTCCATCCCGGAATCACTTGTAACAGGGAGAAAGTAGCCGGCTCGCCTCGCTCTATCGAGCTATCAAAAACCTTCCCTTCGATCGTCTTGCCCACGTAGTGCACAACGACCGTATCTTGAACTGTCGGCTTCGGGCCATCACCCAAGTGAAGGACTTTATAGGCGATACCACTCTCAGTCACTTGTACCCCATCCTGTTTCTTGTACTCAGTTATATAGGCTGTATTCCTGGCCCTAGTAGCTTCATTGTTGGCCTGCCGAATCTTCTCGAAGTGAGTTCCAATTACTTTCTGAGCCTCTTCGGCTGTGATCAACAGAGTTTTTCCCTCGAAAGCATCGGTAAACGAGTGCAGGACCAACGTACTGTCCAACTTCATTCCGGGGACCTCTCTGAGGTTACGCTTAAAACCCTCTCCGTTAAGCACTCCGATAGCATACGCCACAGAATCCAAGTTGGTCTTAAGTTCTACCCTAACTTTCTTTTTAGGCTTGGCTGCTCGGACAGGAGTAGCAACCGAACACAAAAGAGCGGCGCAAGCCGCAATGAAAATAATTCGATTCATTGTCAACTGATGTTTGGTAGGTATTTGGTTTCTATCTGCAAAAAGATCAGACGATAGCGATCAACTCGATTTCAAAGATCAGCGTGGAGTTAGGCCCGATAGAAGAACCTGCACCCCTCTCTCCATAGGCTAATTCGCTTGGGATCGTAACGCGCCAGGTCGATCCGACCGGCATCAACTGCAGCACTTCAGTCCAACCTGCAATGACACCTCTGAGCGGAAACTCGGCCGGCTCGCCTCGCTGTTTGGAACTGTCGAATACTTCTCCGTTGATCAAGGTCCCGTGATAATGACAGCGCACCGTGTCATCGATCTTGGGCTTAGGTCCGTCTCCCTTTGCAAGAATCTCGTATTGCAAACCGCTTGCAGTGGTAGTAACGCCATTCTTCAGGCCATTGATCTTGAGAAACTCCTTGCCAGCCTCTTTGTTTTGCTCTTTTACTCGATCCTGCAGGGCTGAAAAGAAACTGTTCAATATCTGTTGAGCCTCCTCGTAGCCGACAGCCGGCTGTTTGCCGTCCATCACATCCGTCATTGCACGAGCAAACTCATCCATATCCACTTTCTCAATACCGGTCGCCTTGAAGTTGTTGGCTATACTCAAGCCGAGTGCATAACTAACTTTATCCATCCTATTTGTCTGCTTTTCTTGAGGAAACCGAAGTTCGCATCATCCGCAAAGCTCTACCCCACGTCTGTGCCCCCCTCCTCGCGTTGCGGCAAAAGTACGTATTATTTGATTTAGTCCGATTACTTCCTCTCACCCCCTGCCACAAGCCCTCATTCCAGGGGGAAATTCTCCTCGGCCAGGAGATCCTGTTTTCTCCGACGTGTCGGAGAAAAAGCTCTGACGCGTCGGAGAAAAAGCTGCGACAGGAAAGACCTGAACACCTCTCCGACAGACGATCCTCAAGAGTCCGGATCGTCGATAGATTCTACTTGGATAAAGAGAGTCACCACTTGGCAATTACCCTATCGCCACAATACACGGCAAATGTCAGTACCATCTGCTTGCTTCGGGAGCTATTTCGCGGTACTTTTGCTCCGCGAGTCTTCTTTGCTCAAGACGTAAGGCCTTGGCAAGATTCATCAATACAGACTAAACTATGACGGACACCAATCAAAAAGAAGTGGCCCAGAGCCCATGGAGGAACCTGTGGCACCGGTATGGAGTGCATATCGCGGTTGTGATCTTTTTCACAATCCTATCCTTAGCCTACTTCAGTCCCGCCACATTCGAGGGACGCGAACTATTCCAGCAAGATGTAGCCGGAGCAAGCGGGACAGCGCAGGACGTACGCAATCATGAGGCCGAGACAGGAGAGAGATCTTATTGGACCAACAGTTTGTTTGGTGGTATGCCGATGTATCAAATATCTCCCTCCTATCCTTCTACCGAGCTCTTACAAAAGGCTCAAAACATTGGCACGATGCGTAGCCCATTCGACCTGATGGGAACTTATGCCTGGTTACTCTTCGCCATGATGGTGGGGTTCTACATTTTCATGCAGTCTCTACGTCAAAAAGTTATCCCTTCCGTGATCGGAGCTTTGTTGTGGACTTTTTCGAGCTACTTCCTAATCCTGATCATTGCAGGTCACATATGGAAGCTCACGGCCCTATGCTTCATCCCACCCACGATCGCTGGCATGATATGGTGCTATCGGGGGGAATACCTCAAAGGAGGTTTTGTAGCAGCCCTCTTTACTGCTCTGCAAGTCCTTGCCAATCACGTGCAGATGAGCTACTACTTCTTATTCGTGATGGGGGCTTTTTTTGTCGCATTCCTCGTCGAGGCAATCAAACAGAAGCAACTAAAACGGTTTGGCTTAGCCTCCCTTACCCTCGTTGGAGCCGGCCTCTTGGGGGTAGCCATCAATCTGACCAACCTCTACCACACCTATCAGTACTCTAAGGAGACGATGCGTGGAGGCTCTGAACTAACGCTACGGCAAGTGGACGGGAGTAACCGTGCCGAACATGAAAATAAAAATGGTCTGGACAAAGCCTATATCACCCAATGGAGCTACGGCAAGGGTGAGACCTGGAGCCTCTTAATCCCAAACATCAAAGGCGGAGCATCGGGCTACTTGGGCAACAGTGAGCAGGTGGAACAAATAATCAACCAGGAAGTACGACAACCGGACTTAAGACAGTACGTCGCATCGCAAAATCAATACTGGGGAGACCAACCTTTCACGGCCGGACCTGTCTACGTAGGTGCTTTTGTGATGGCTCTCTTTATCTTAGGCTGTGTGCGGGTCAAAGGGCCTATCAAATGGGCACTGCTCACCACAACAATCCTATCGATTCTGCTCTCTTGGGGGCACAACTTGATGTGGCTGAGCGATCTCTTCATTGATTACTTCCCGATGTACAACAAGTTCCGGACAGTATCCAGTATTCTGGTCATCGCAGAGTTCTCCATTCCGGCTTTGGCTATCATGGGATTGGTGGAGCTAATGCGTCATCCTCAAGAAACAGTCCGCGACAAATGGGCGATGGGACTGAGCCTGGGGCTCACGGCCGGAGCTGCCCTCCTCTTTGCGCTTATGCCCTCAATGTTTTTTGACTTCCTCTCCCAAAACGAACAAAACGCTTTTGCAGAAGCGATGGTGCAGAATCCGCAGGTCTACGGCGAGCTAATAGATGGTTTGGTCGCTGTGCGCACTTCTATCTTCCGATCGGACGCCTGGCGTAGCTTCGCAGTCATCGTTCTCTCGATCATTCCGATCGCACTGTACGTGTATAGGAAGTTGCCCGCTCTACCTACTCTTATCCTTGTGGGCCTCATTAGCTTGGTCGATCTGTGGACGGTAGACAAACGCTACCTCAATGATGAACACTTCATCTCCTCCCATGAGGTTCATAAACAAGCAGCTCCGAAGACTGAGGCAGATGAACAGATCTTGATGGACAAGTCTCAAGGCTACCGAGTCCTAAATCTCTCTGTAAATACATTCAACGATGCCACGACCTCACGTTGGCACCATAGTATTGGGGGGTACCACCCTGCGAAACTGCAGCGATACCAAGACCTGATCGACTATCAGTTGGTAAAGCGCAACCCGAATGTTCTGGCGATGCTCAACACCAAATACGTGATTATACCCGAAGAAAAAGCAGGAGTAATCGCATTCCCTAATCCGACAACCTATGGCCCGGCATGGATCGTCAACGAAATCCTGTGGGTAGATGATGCGAATGCCGAAATGAGAGCACTCGACTCCACCGACTTGAGACACATTGCGGTAATAGACAAACGCTTTGCCTCCACGGCCCTGCGCTCCCTCTCCGCTCACAACGACAGTACCGCGCGCATCAGCTTGAAAGGGCATACTCCAAATAGATTGGTCTACGAGACGGAGAGCAAAGTCGCTTCTCTGGCTGTGCTAAGTGAAATCTATTATCCCCATGGCTGGGAAGCAACTGTGGACGGGAAGCCTGTAGAAATAGCTCGGGCAAACTACGTCCTCAGAGCCATCCCCCTACCTGCAGGAAAGCACACATTGGAGCTGCGCTTTGCCCCTCACTCGATTCGTAATACAGAGCGTATTGCCACAGTTGCCCTGTTCCTTTTGATTGCTCTGGCCTTGGCCTTAATCATCAAGCCCTTTGTGCACAGGAAGCGAAACGATCGGTTCAAAGCAGGATTATTCTCTGCAAAAAACTCGGAACGACTAAACGAATAAATCGGCAGATATGAGAATTATATCCTATAACGTGAATGGCTTGAGAGCTGCTGTTAAGAAAGGCTTGACCGAGTGGCTCTCCCAGGAGACTCCCGATGTCTTGTGCATTCAGGAGACAAAGCTCCAACCCGACCAATTTGACCCAACTCCTTTTGAAGAAATAGGGTATCGCCATCACTACCTCTACTCAGCACAAAAGAAAGGATACAGCGGGGTTGCAATCTTCTCCAGACAGGAACCCGACTCAGTACAGATGGGAATGGGGATCGAAGCCTATGACAACGAGGGACGTTTCATTCGAGCAGATTTCGGTGACCTATCCATCGTCTCAGTCTATCACCCCTCAGGACAAAGTGGGAATGTGCGTCAATCTTTTAAGATGCAATGGCTCTCCGACTTCCATCACTATGTCAATGAGTTACGTTGTTCTCATCCCCAACTAATACTCTGCGGTGACTACAACATTTGCCACGAAGCAATCGATATTCACGACCCAGTGCGCAATGCTACCGTGAGTGGATTTTTGCCCGAAGAACGGGAGTGGATGAGTGCTTTCCTTGCAGATGGCTATACCGACTCCTTTCGTTTTCTCTCTCCCGATACCGTGAAGTATTCGTGGTGGAGCTACCGAGCAGGAGCCCGAGCCAAGAATAAAGGTTGGCGTATCGACTATTGCATGCTTACGGATAATCTGAGAAATAGAATCACTGCAGCCGAAATCCTCAATGATGCCGTACACAGCGACCATTGCCCTGTAAGCGTTACTCTTTGATCCCTCCCTTCTTATCCTCTTGCGAAACTATAGCAAAAACTCTTCGTAAGACCGGCGCGAAGGGGAACGTCTCTCTCGCGAGGACAACTCTCCGACAGAAAGCCTTGTTATATGGTTGCCTCTTGGGGCCCAAATGGTTGCTTCTCAAAGAATTGATTTTAGAGAGTGTATCGTGCTGATTAGGGGGCATCCCTTGATCAAGAGAGGGATGCCAGATAAACATCATGAACCGAGTAGGAAATACAGATCGCAAGGAAAATGCCATCCATCCAACAGAGGGGTTGTTGCCCCTCGTCGTAATTGCGTGGAGTTTTCTGTACTTATCCCCAAGTGTGGCTATAATCGTTTCGTCCATCATCTGGGGGCTGTTGGCCGTTCGTCACGCTCTCACATATAGGTGGCAGGATATTACTCTCTCCTTCGGAGCTTCTCTCTTTGCCATTCTTTCTACATCTGTTACCTATTGGGTTGGTGGGGACAATAAAACCTTAATTCAGGTGGCTTGGCTCATCCCTGCACTCGTTTGCTATGCTACAGAGTTCTTTCTATCAAAAAAGAAGCTCGTGGGAATCGAAGCCTCCAACTACAATTGTCGAACCAAAGGCAACAACGATAGTAGATTACGCTATCTCCGATCCGAACAGCTGCGGTGCCATCGCCTCCTAATGTTCATTTTTGCTTTCACCATACTGCTCTTCCTCTTGCAGATGGCGGGTTTCTTGTTTTGGTTAGGCGGATTTTCCCATCTTCTGTATTTTGCCCCCATCTCGAGCACGTTAGTCGTGATACACGAGTTCGCGCGTCACCGTTGGTTGTCTATCCATTTGCATCGAGAACAATGGCTACCTATTCTTAACCTCTCAGGCGAACAAGTGGGATTAATGGCTCGTTCGCAACTCTGCGAAGACCCCGTATTACCGGTCTGTTTACCTGCCGTGAGAGTCCTCGCAGTATGTCGAGATATGGTTTACTTGGAGAAAAGAGCGTCTACGGATCTTTGTAGCAAGGGGGGGTACGACACTCCGTTTTATGATTTCCTCACAGAGAATACGGCGGCATCAGAGCTAGCGAAGAGACTGGTATACAGACGCTTTTGTGGAATCAAGAAGCCGGAACTCAGGTACCTTCTCCACTACACACACGAGGGTGTGGTAGGGAGTCGATACATTTATCTATTCATTATGCAACTAGAATCTCCGGATCTGATCCTTAATCACCGCTACCCACACGAAGGCAAATGGTGGGCAATTAACTTAATCAAGCAACATCTGCACTCGGGTACTTTGGCTCCATGCCTGGAAGAAGAGTCTCCTTACATTTGTCACATAATTAGTTTAGCCGAAAAGCTCAGACATCGGTCAGGCCAAAAGCAATCAAATTCGGCTCCAATGGCTTCCTCTGTAAATTCTCTCCAATGAATACAACCCTTTCTACACAGGTTCGGAGCGGGACACTCTACTTGATCCCCGTTCCTCTGTCCGATAGCCCTATCGAGAACGTACTGCCACAGTTTAACTTGACGCTGATCCCACACATCAAACACTTTGTTGTAGAGAATATCCGATCAGCTAGACGTTTCCTCAAAACAGTGAATAGACAAATAGACATTGACAGTCTCACATTCTACGAGCTCAACAAGCACAATTCCCCTAATGATATGAGCGGTTATCTAGCTCCTCTCAAAGAAGGAATGGACCTTGGGTTGATCAGCGAGGCCGGTTGTCCCGCCATAGCCGATCCGGGAGCCTTGCTTGTGGCTGCGGCACACCGTGCAGGCTATACTGTATCACCACTCGTTGGTCCATCGAGCATCTTATTGGCGTTGATGAGTTCAGGGTTTAATGGGCAGGAATTCGCGTTCCATGGGTATCTACCTATTGATGAAAACGAACGGAAGAGCTCTATCCTAAAGTTCGAGCAAGCTGCGCAACGGCAAGGATCAGCCCACATCTTTATCGAAACCCCTTATCGCAATGACAAACTGGTCGAAGAGCTTTGTCGCCTCTGCAAACCCTCGACGAAACTTTGTATCGCTTCCGACATCACGGGAGATAAACAAATGATCCGCACCCAGCACCTATCCGAATGGAAGCGACAGAAACCCTGTTTACACAAAATACCAACCATATTTATTCTTGGAAAATGACAACTCTCCCTCCCATACCCAAAGGGTTTCTGGCCTCTATGCAGGAGCTTCTCGGTAAGGACGAAGCCGAATCGCTCCTGCAGGCCATTGAACAAAAACCGTCCATAGCAATACGACTGCATCCTCGCAAAGGAATGACAACCCTTATCCAATGCGGACTTCCATACAGTGAGATATATGGTGAACCATATAACCGAGTACCGTGGTATAGTCGCTTTGGAATCTACCTCCCCGACAGGCCCTCTTTCACTGCCGATCCTCTTTTCCACGGTGCAGCATACTATGTACAGGAAGCTTCCTCCATGGCACTATCCCTCATCCGTCCTCTCTTGGGAGAAAGCCCCATCGCAGCCTTGGATCTTTGTGCGGCCCCTGGAGGGAAAGCAACCCTGCTGGCGGATATTATGCCCGAAGGCTCTACTCTGGTTGCGAATGAGGTTGTCTGGAATCGGGCGGGCGTTCTTGCCGAGAATATGCGCAAGTGGGGATATTCCAACGTGATCTGCACAGCCGCCGAGCCTTCGGCCTTGAGCAAAATAGGACAGGCCTTCGATTTAATTTTGGTTGACGCTCCATGTTCCGGTGAAGGCATGTTCCGAAAAGATCCCGACTCCCGTCTAGAATGGACTCCCGACCGAGTAAAGCAATCAGCTGATCGTGCGAAAGGCATTTTGGATGAAGCATGGAAAATGCTCAAAGCGGGAGGGCTGATGGTTTATTCGACTTGCACATACAACAAGGAGGAGAACGAGGATAATGTCAACTACCTCATCGAAACACATGCAGCTGAACCCGTCTCAATGGACTTCTCCCACATTCCCGAACTCATCGAGGCAAGCAAAGGTATCGCAGGAGCATCAACTCCGACTACGGCTCTGCGTTTCATGCCACATCGTACTGAGGGAGAAGGCCTTTTCATGGCGATTGTACGCAAGCCAATGGATACAGTGACGGATAGAGGTAGGGTGAAACAATCCAAAGACAGGCACCCAAATGAAATCCCGCTGCACATTCGCCAATGGCTCACACGACACGAAGAGTTCTCTTTCCGCACAATGGCCGACGGACTCATACACGCTCTCCCCATCACGATTCTACCCACATTGGATCGGTTGGAGGCCGCCGACATTCGACTTATCATGGCCGGTATTGATTTTGCGGAGCTCAAAGGCCGTAACTATGTGCCAGCCCCAGCTTTGGCTTTCGCGATAGATCTCGACTTTGAAGCCTTTGATCGAGTAGATTTGTCTAAGCACGAAGCCCAGCAATACCTGCAGCGCCAGACCATCACTCTGCTGCCAGAAGCCAATATGGGCTACCTCCTGATCACCTACGCAGGGTTGCCTTTAGGCTTCGTCAAGAACATCGGCAATCGGGCAAACAACCTCTATCCACACGAGTGGCGGATACGAATGGATTTGTAACTCCCCAACAGGCCCCTAATCAAGGCCCAACAGGTCTTCTCCTACCGAGCAAAAAACGATACCTATTAGCAGATTCAGTTGTTAAGGCTTCCTCTTTCTTTTTTTCTCGACAGCTCCCTACTGAAAGAAGAAACCAGACAAAAGGGAAAGCGAAAACGGCTCAATCTCCGAGCAAATCAGGACGAAGGCGACGTGTGCGCTCCTCAGCCTGCTGAATGCGCCACTCAGCAATTTTAGCCTCATGCCCACTGAGCAGAATATCCGGGACTTTCCACCCCTTATAGTCAGCCGGTCGTGTGTATATAGGAGGGGCTAGAAGATTATCTTGAAACGTATCTGAGAGAGCACTACCGGCATCTCCCAAAACGCCGGGGATCAGACGCACGATGGCATCCGTCATTACAGCTGCAGGTAGCTCTCCCCCAGTCAGTACATAGTCCCCAATAGAAAACTCTCGAGTAATAAGGTGTTCGCGTATTCTGTAATCGATCCCCTTATAATGTCCACACAGAAAAATCAAATTTCCTCTAAGACTCAACTCATTTGCAGCGGCCTGCGTAAAAGTCTCTCCATCCGGTGAAGTAAAAATGACGTCATCGTACTCGCGCTCTCCTTTCAGAGTGGAGATACATCTGTCAATCGGCTCTATCTGCATCACCATACCGGACTCTCCTCCAAAGGGGTAGTCATCAACCCTTTTCCATTTGTTGTCTGTATAGTCCCTGAGTTGGTGTATGTGCAGGTCAAGGAGGCCTTTGCTGCGAGCACGGCCAATGATCGAGCAACTGAGTGTCTGCTCAATCATTTCCGGCAAGACGGTGAGAATATCAATGCGCATCGAAGCTATCGTAAAATGAAAGAACAAATAAGAGCAAGGGAAATCATACAAAATAGATCTTCGCCTGGTCGGTGCTTTGTCGTTACTTTTCCCTTACGAAAATATTTATGGGAATACCGCTAAAATTCCAATGCTCGCGGATCTGATTTTCCAAGAACCGTTTGTAAGGTTCTTTCACCCACTGTGGTAAATTACAGTAGAAAGCAAAAGAAGGCACGGCTGTAGGGAGCTGAGCCACATACTTGATCTTAATGTATTTACCTTTCCACGCAGGAGGAGGAGTTGCCTCTATGATAGGAAGCATTACCTCGTTCAATTTGTGCGTAGGAATGCGCGTGGATCGTCGTGCATATATATCGGATGCAGTCTCCAACACCTTGAAAATGCGCTGCTTACTCAATACCGAAATAAAGATAATGGGGAAGTCTGTGAACGGGGCAAAACGGTCGTATATTGCCTGACGGAAAGTCTTGATTGCCTTATCGCTCTTATCCTCCACCAAATCCCATTTATTGACACATACGACCAAGCCCTTGTTGTTTCGTCTCACAACGCCAAAGATATTTACATCCTGACTCTCGATCCCTCGTGTCGCATCAAGCATCAAGATGCAGACATCGGAGTTTTCGATCGCTCGTATCGAACGGATCACGCTATAGTACTCCAAGTCTTCATTCACCTTACCTTTCCTGCGAATTCCAGCAGTATCAACGAGGTACAGGTTCTGCCCAAACTTATTGTATTTAGTATAGATTGAATCACGTGTTGTACCAGCAATATCCGTTACAATGTGTCGATCTTCCCCTATGAATGCATTGATCAGAGAGCTTTTACCAGCATTAGGTCGACCAACCACAGCCACTCTCGGTAATTCTTCTTCAGGCAAATTATTATCTGTTTTGGGGAGCAACTCTACAACTCGGTCGAGCAAATCACCTGTACCAGAACCACTGATCGCAGCTATTGGGTAAGGGGCTCCCAAACCAAGACTGTAATAAACAGCAGCCTGCGCATGAAGGGCAAAGTTATCCGCCTTATTAGCTACCAAAACTACCGGCTTACCACTCTTGCGTAAGATCGTGGCAACTTCATAATCCAAACTCGGATCTGCCACCTCAACATCCACAACTAACATGATCACATCTGCCTCATCAAGGGCTATAGATACTTGCGTGTTGATCTCTCCTTCAAAGATATCCTCTGAGCCAACAACCCAACCACCAGTATCTACAATCGAGAACTCATGCTCCCGCCAGAGGACCTTACCATATTGTCGGTCGCGAGTGGTACCGGCCACTTCGGTTACAATGGCTTGACGAGTCTCCGTCAATCGGTTAAAAAGCGTGGATTTGCCAACATTGGGTCGGCCAACGATCGCTACTAATCTACCCATATATAATTCGTTGCTTGGTATTAGTCGTTTTGCTGGTAGCCAAAAGAGCGAAGCATCTTGTCACTATTGCGCCAATCTTTTTCCACTTTGACGTACAACTCAAGAAAGATCTTCTTGCCGAAGAAACGCTCCAAGTCTCGCCTCGCTGTACTACCCAATTTCTTGATTGCAGCCCCCTTATGTCCAATGATAATCCCTTTTTGTGACTCTCGCTCCACGACCACGATAGCTCGGATACGTATCAGGGCCTTCTCTTCACAGAACTCCTCTACTTCCACCTCTACGGCATAAGGAACCTCCTGTTGATAATAGAGCAAAATTTTCTCACGGATAATTTCCGTAACAAAAAAGCGTGCAGGACGATCTGTGAGGGCATCTTTGTCGAAATAGGGAGGGGAAAGAGGGATCATCGACTCGACCCGCTCCTTCAGAGGGAGGATATTAAATTTATTAGTTGCTGATATGGGCAGGATCTCTGCTTGTGGCAGAAGATCATGCCAGCCGGCTACCAACTCCTCCAACTGAGGCTGCGTGGTAAGATCAATCTTGTTGATCACCAATATTACCGGACAGGAGGCCTTCATAACCATCGATAGAAATTCACTATTTTTCTGTGGCTTCTCGATCACATCGGTGACATAGATCAGTACATCTGCATCAGTGAGGGCTGATCGACTGAATGAGAGCATCGACTCCTGTAGCTTATAATTGGGCTTGAGTACCCCAGGGGTATCACTGTAGACGATCTGCATCTCATCAGTATTGACGATCCCCAAGATGCGATGTCGTGTGGTCTGCGACTTGGATGTAATAATGGAAATCCGCTCTCCTACGAGCAAATTGGTAAGAGTAGACTTGCCCACATTGGGATTACCCACAATGTTGACAAAGCCCGAGCGATGCCCGGGCCTATTTGGATTCGAACTCGCCTCACTCGGCTTGTTGTCCAATATGTATTTGTCTTGATTTTCAACCATCCGATTATTATTTAGGATCGTAGGCCCACTTGAGATAGATAGCAGCCCAAGTGAATCCTGCTCCAAAAGAAGTTAATATGAGGGAATCTCCTTTATGCAATCGGTTCTCCCACTCCCATAGACAAATCGGGATGGTAGCAGAGCTGGTATTACCGTACTTCTCAATATTGATCATCACCTTCTCCTGAGGCACATCCATCATTCGCGCTACAGCATCTATGATCCGAAGGTTGGCCTGATGTGGCACAACCCAGTCTATATCCTTGTATGTAAGATTGTTGCGACGCATAATTTCCAAACAGGCACGAGACATGTCCACAACAGCATGCTTGAATACGACAGAGCCTTCCTGATAGACAAAATGCTCCCGATTCTCCACCGTTTCGTGCGTTGCCGGCTTGACAGACCCCCCAGCTTTCATGATCAGGTTGTCTCGACCTATCCCATTGCTATACAGGACAGAGTCAATAACTCCCAGAGACTCCTCTGTTGGCTCAAGTAGGACACAGCCTGAACCATCACCAAAAAGCGGCAAAGTAGCGCGATCGGTACGATCAATCACAGCACTCATCTTCTCCGTTGCAGCAATGACGAGCCGTTTGTAACGACCCGAGCGAATATAATTGGCTCCGGTCTCCAAAGCATACAGCCAGCTCGGACAAGCAGACTGCAAGTCAAATGCAAAGGCATTGGTACAGCCACACTCATGACAAACAATCGAAGCCGATGGTGGGAAGTGGTAGTCCGGGGTGTTGGTTGCAAGGATCAATCCGTCGACAGATTTCGGATCGATGTCATTTTTCTCCAGCATGGAACGAACGGCCCGCGCAGCCAAGTAACTGGCCCCCTTGTTGGGGTCCGTAAGGATCCGACGTTCCTTGATCCCCACCCGCGTCATGATCCATTCATCGGACGTGTCTACAAGTTTCTCTATGTCCGCATTGGTGAGCTTATCCTCAGGAAGATAGGCTCCAACGGCTGTAATAGCTGCATTGATGGTATTCATACAATAATATATGTCAGAGGTTTAGTTCGGATAAACCTGCGCTAAGGTAAAAAAAAGCCCCGACACCCCAAATCCAGGGGTATCGGGGTGATATCATCTTACCCAAGCGTAAAGAGCTTGGGATTAGATAGCCTCCTCTACCTTTTCGATAGCCAACTTACCGCGGTAGTAGCCGCAGTCGTTGCATACAGTGTGGTAGATGTGCCATGCTCCACAGTTGGGGCATTTTGCCAGCGTAGGCATCTGAGCATGGTCGTGAGAGCGACGTTTACCTTGTCGCATCTTCGACTGTCTTCTTTTGGGATGTGCCATAGTTTTATGTTTTAATTGTTAATCAGTCTGATAGATTTCGGAGCTCCTTGAGTGTGTCCCAACGTCCGTCGGAAACTGGGATCTGCCCTTGATCTTCCTGCGAAAGCAAAGCAAAATCACCGAGTCGGCGTATCATCTCGGGATTGCACATACCATCAGCATGGACACGTTGAAAGGGGAGAGACAACTCGATGTACTCGTACAACAGCCAGCTCATATCCAAGACAGCATCAGCCATAGGGAGTACCAAGATTTCCTCGCTCTCTTCCTCGTAACTCTCACCGAGTTTCACAACCAAATGTGCCGTCGTATCAACCGGCCACCGAAGGTCATCCAGGCAACGGTCACAGGTCACGAGAACCTCTCCTTTGAAGTCAAAATGAATATCAAAGAGCCCTACAGTCTTGCGCAAACGAACGCGCGCCTCTACATTTCCGGAGTGGATCTCCTGCATATCGGAAGAGGCAAAATAGGCATCATCAAGCAGGATCGTATCCTCGTACGTATCACTGCGTACCGACTTCAAGTCGATGGTGTATTTAGACGACTGCCCCATTCACTTTTGCGTAAAATCAGCGGCAAAGGTAACCATAACGGAGCAAAATCACAATAGAAAGCAGTCTTGAAAAATCCTGACAAAAATAATCCACCCATAAATATAGAGGAGAAAAGAGGAGTGCAAAAAGTCGATCTTCCAGCCTCAACTGTTGAAAGAAGGGACGCCTATCGTTCCAACTCCCTTAGGCTCTCCAGCTTTTTTCGTTCCATAAACTCATAGATTCCCTCCAGATGCTCTACAATACGGCCTCCACCAAACTCATACACTTTGGAAACTAAGCCATCCAGGAAATCACGATCATGTGAAACGAGGATCAATGTCCCATCGAATTTAATCAGTGCCTGCTTGAGTACATCTTTGGTACGCATGTCCAAATGATTGGTTGGTTCATCCAGAATAAGAAGGTTCACCGGCTCGAGCAGCAACTTGAGAAGAGCCAATCGAGTACGCTCCCCTCCACTCAAGACTTTCACTTTCTTGGCCGAAGCTTCACCTCCGAACATGAACGCCCCCAGCAAATCCTTAATCTTGTTTCGAATCTCACCTTTAACTATATCATCAATCGTCTGGAAAACAGTCAGATCCTCATCCAAAAGCGAAGCCTGATTCTGGGCAAAATAACCAACCTGCACATTGTGCCCGATCTGAAGGGTGCCACTATGCTCTATCTCCTGCATAATACAGCGTACCAGAGTACTCTTTCCCTCACCATTTTTCCCCACAAACGCAATCTTGTCACCACGTTCTATTGTAAGGTTCACATTGTCGAATACGATCTTATCGCCATATGTTTTCCCCACATTTTCCATTACTACGGGGTAGGATCCGGATCTGGGAGCTGGAGCGAACCTTAGACGGATAGAGGAGGTATCTTCCGGATCTACCTCCACAAGCTCCAACTTCTCCAGCATCTTCACTCGACTCTGCACTTGCAGAGTCTTGGAGTAAGTGCCTTTGAATCGCTCGATAAAATCTTTAGTCTCAGCAATAAACTTCTGCTGTTCGTCATAGGCTTTCTGTTGCTGTTCTCTACGATCGGCGCGAAGTTGCTGGTAAGTGCTATAGTTTACCTTGTAGTCATAGATGCGCCCCATGGTTACCTCGATGGTGCGCGTCGTAAGATGGTCTACAAAGGCCCTATCATGGCTGATCACTACGACTGTTTGTCCCGACTCAATGAGGAAGTCCTCCAACCACTGAATAGACTCGATATCTAGATGATTTGTCGGCTCGTCCAATAGGAGGACATCCGGCTTTTGTAGCAGCAACTTGGCCAACTCGATACGCATCCGCCATCCTCCACTAAACTCAGAAGTCAGCCGCTGCAGGTCACTCCGCTTAAAACCTAAACCGAGGAGTGTCTTTTCTATCGCCGCATCGTAGTTGATCTCCTCGATGCTGTAGAATTTCTCCCCCAAGCTCGTTACTTCCTCTATGATGCTCAAGTACTCGGGGCTATCGTAGTCTGTCCGCACCTCCAATTGGTGATTCAGTTCATTGATCCGCGCTTCCATCCTATGGATATGCGCAAAAGCTTGTGCTGCCTCCTCAAAAACGCTACGCTCATCCTCAGTGATAAGGTGCTGTGGCAGATAAGCGACCAAAGTGTCTTTGGGGGTACTCACACTGCCTCGTGTCGGCTCTCGGACTCCGGCCAGTATCTTCAGGAGTGTACTCTTGCCCGCCCCATTTTTCCCCATCAGAGAAATGCGGTCTTTGGGATTGATAACGAAAGAAATATCCGAGAAGAGAGGCTCTCCGCCAAACTCCACTGTTAAACCATTTACTGAAATCATCGCTTTTGTATTCCGAAATGCTCGGCAAAGATAGCACAGCGACTACAATGAATCCTCCCAAAGAGCAGGATAAACCGGTCGAATAGGAAGAAATAAAGCTAACCCCACGAGCCGTTTTCATGCGAAGACGTTACAGACAATTTTCTAACGCGTGGGAGCAAAAAGTCCGACGGGTCGCAGCAAATTCTCCGACGGGAAAGAGCAGCGACTCCCTCACGACCTATTCTTTATCGCTCTTTTTCAAGAAGACTCGTACGGCGTAATAAGTACAAATCCAACTGAGCAAAACAATGACAACTAAGCTCAGCAGCACATCGCCTGCCTGCAGATCGACAGGATACCCCTGCTCCAAAGGGCCGGAACCGATACGAATGAAATCATATCGCTGCTGGAGAAACGCCAGTATAGCACCCACGATAAGTCCGGAGATCGCACCTAAGAGAGTGACAGACATCCCTTCCAAGATGAAAATTTGCATGATCGTCTCGTGCCTCATCCCCAATGACCTCAAGACTTCAATATCCCGTTTCTTCTCGATCAGGAGCATGGCCAAACTACTAACGACATTGAAAAGAGCCAATAAAAGGATGAATAAGAGGATAAGAAACGTAACCCATTTCTCCATCGCTACGATACGTGCCACTTCGGGGTACTGCGCATACCGATCCTTCACCTGATATTCATCCCCCAAGATGTGCCCTATTCTTTTTGCAGCCTGCGCTACATCAGCCGCAGAATTGAGCCTGAGTGCAACGGAGGTCACTTCGGTTTTATCATATTGGAGAAGGTCTCGCATTTGCTCGATCGGCACGAAGACCGCAAAGTCATAGCCCTCTTGCCCCGTCTCAAAGACCGATGAGACAACTCCACCTCCCGACAGAATAGCTGAAGCTGGAGCAAGCGGATTGATCAATCCAACGCGTTTGGGGAAATAGATATTCACGACAGGCTCCGACTCTGTCCCCAAATTAAGAGAAGAGGCTACACCCATCCCCAAATTGTAGTACATGCAACTGTCTCCCGTCTGACGAAGCCGAAAAGAACCAGAGATGATACTATTCTCAATCTCTGACGTGGAAGCAAAATTGTTTTCCACCCCGATCGCTGTAGCCACAACCTGTGCAGATCCGGATCGGATCACACAGCTCTCTTGTAGCATCTCTGTGCACTGCAAGACGCTTTTGCCATCGACAATATGACTTTTGAGCTGAGGAGGGAAAGGGAAACTCCGTTTGTCCGTTCGCTCAATGAGCAGGTCTGGATCAATAGGAGACGTTTGCGAGAGGATGAGTTCTCCATAACCATTGTAAATCGACAAGACAAGAAGAAGGGCCATCGACACCACCGCTACCGCTACCGCTGAAATAGCCGACACAATGTTGACGGCATTGAGACTCTTGCGACTGAAGAGGTATCGCCAAGCAAAGAATAGCGGCAGTCTCATCTCTCGGAATCGATCGGATCTTATTTCTTGAGAAGCTCGTCGATGCGCTCGATATAGTCAAGCGAGTCATCCAGGTGGAAATAAAGCTCCGGAATTCGCCTAAGCTGCATACGGACGCGTTGTCCCAAATCATATCGCACCTGTACGGCTTGGCTACGTATGTTCGCAAGAATCTCCTCTGCCCTCTCTGAAGGAAATATCGATAAGTTGGCCCGCGCAATACTCAGGTCTGCACTGACGCGCACCGAGGTCACGGAAACAAGTATTCCAGGCATCGCCTGCGTCTGTTTGCGGAATATCTCACTTAGCTCTTTCTGTATCAGACGGCTAATTTTGCTCTGTCTTGTGTTATCCATGAAAGCAAAGGTAAGCAAGTCTTAGCAATCACATTATGCAAAGACAAATGTGTAAAGGCTACTCCCTGGCAAGAGAAACGGCCCACTTTCCGCCCCAAAGACGAGAAAGCAGGCCGTTTAGTTTATAATCTTGGTGGTCGGCAGCTTAGCCGTTTACCTTGGCCATGTGGAGGATCAATTCGCAAACCTTGTTGCTATAGCCCCATTCGTTGTCGTACCAAGACACGACTTTCACAAAATTGTCTGTGAGCGCGATACCCGCTGTAGCGTCAAATACCGAGGTACGCTCTTCACCCACAAAGTCGGTAGATACCACAGCATCTTCTGTGTATCCAAGGATTCCTTTGAGATAGGTTTCGGATGCTTTTTTCATTTCGGCACAAATCTCTTCGTACCTGGCCGGCTTAGCCAGATTCACCGTAAGGTCTACCACCGATACGTCCAAGGTAGGTACGCGGAAACTCATTCCAGTGAGTTTGCCGTTAAGCTCAGGAATTACTTTGCCCACAGCCTTGGCAGCCCCCGTGCTCGACGGTATGATATTCCCCCCGGCAGCACGTCCGCCACGCCAGTCTTTGGCAGAAGGGCCGTCTACGGTCTTCTGTGTTGCAGTCGTGGCGTGTACCGTGGTCATCAAACCGTCTTTGATACCCCAGTTATCGTGAAGGACCTTAGCTACAGGAGCCAAACAGTTGGTTGTACAGCTGGCATTGGACACGATTTGCGTTCCCTTTTGGTATTTGTCGAAATTGACACCACAAACAAACATAGGTGTGTCGTCTTTGGATGGAGCCGACATTACCACATATTTGGCACCAGCTTTGAGATGAGCGTCACTCTTCTCTTTAGTCAAAAAAAGACCTGTAGACTCCACCACATATTCGGCACCGACCTCTCCCCATTTCAGGTTAGCAGGGTCTTTCTCTGCCGTTACGCGAATTTCATTGCCATTGACCACGAGTTTTCCGTCTTTTACTTCTATCGTACCGTCAAATTTGCCGTGTACACTGTCATACTTGAGCATATAGGCCAAGTAATCTACGTCTTGCAAGTCATTGATGGCTACGATCCTGATGTCTTTTCGCTTCTGAGCTGCACGGAATACAAGGCGACCGATACGGCCGAACCCATTGATACCTACTTTGATCATTGATCTTGTTTGTTTTTGTTTGGTTATACTGACTGTTTTCTGCAACACTTGGTACATGGAAGGCCTACTACACTCCCATATGGGGTTGTCTCGAAGAGAGCCATTCTTGGTCTGTTACAGGCCGAAAGCCCTGCGTCCTAACCCTGCGCAAAGGTAGCAAAATAAGTCCGAGCCAAGGTTCGGTGTTTTTTTCACGTCTTTCAGCTTCAAATATGGTCGGGTCGAGCGTGCAGAAATTGTATAAATAAGGGTTACTTTTGCCCCCGATACGATTGTCTCTTCTCTGAATCGGGATGAAAGCTTTTGACTACATCGTCGTTGGGACGGGTCTTGCAGGTCTGTACACAGCCCATTGTTTGTCCGGCGTAGGCCGGGTGGCTCTCATTGCTCAATTTTCTCTACAAGACAGCAACTCGTACTACGCACAGGGAGGAATGGCTGCCGTGATGGATGTGGGAGATACACCACATGAGCATTTTTGCGATACACTCGAAGCTGGTAGAGGCTTGTGCCTGCCAGAGGCCGTACGCGTATTGTCCGAAGAGGCTCCGGATCGGATTAGTGAGCTCATATCCATGGGTATGCACTTCGATCGAGAAACTGCCGGAAGTCTAGCTTTGGGCTTGGAAGGAGGCCATCATCGCAGACGAATTCTTCACGCAGGAGGAGACGCCACAGGACGCCTCGTTACTTCTTTCATGCTGAATGAAGTGCAGCGCAGCAGTGTCACCATACTCGATCATCATAGCGTGGTGAAACTCATTTGCCGCGCCAACCGTTGTGTCGGAGTTTGGGCATATTCCACCCAAAATCGGGAAGTGGAAGCGCTCTATGCTTCGGCCGTGGTCTTAGCCACTGGAGGGGCGGCAGCTCTCTATCAGCCCACAACCAATCCCCCGTCAACCCTGGGAGATGGTTTGGCATTGGCGTTAGAGGCCGGTGCCACACTGGCCGACATGGAATTCGTGCAGTTTCATCCCACGGCTCTATACGTAGAGCATGGACCGTCTTTCCTTATCAGCGAAGCCGTACGAGGCGAAGGAGCTTATCTGCTCAACAAAGACGGAGACCGATTTATGCTCTCACAGCATCCCCTAGCAGAGCTAGCCCCAAGAGACGTCGTCGCCCGCGCCATCTTTCGGCAAATGGAACTGGACGCAACGCCTTGCGTGACGCTCTCTCTCAGTCATCTGGACCCAGTCCTTATCCAATCTCGCTTCCCTTCCATTGCCGCGCACTGCAAAGAAATTGGATTTGATATCGCCTCGCAAATTCCCGTTGCCCCAGCTGCCCACTACACCGTCGGAGGAGTTGTAGTCGATCTGGATGGTGCAACTTCTATATCAGGATTGTATGCTGTGGGAGAGGTCGCCTCAACAGGAGTGATGGGGGCCAACCGCTTAGCTTCGAACTCCCTGGTGGAATGCCTCGTGTTTGGTCGGCGTATTGCTCATGCACTCGCTCGTTCTCCGATTGACCCAATCGATCATTTGGGAGAAGAGATGCCTGATTTTGCTGTGGCCGATCCTCAGACAGAGCAACAGTGGCAAGAGCAAATGATGAGGCCAATGATGTCTGAACTCGGAAGCCTGATGATGAGCCATGTCGGCATTATTCGAAATAAAAAATCTATGATCGAAGCAATCGGCCGAATCCACCAACAAATGCAGCTAATCCGCATTGACACAGAAAAGTGTCTAGCTGCTCGCTCCACCTATCTCCGCCATCGCATAGCATTGACAATAGTCGAATCCGCGCTTCAGCGGGAAGAAAGTCGTGGAGGACACTTCCGAAGCGACTATCCCAATACCCTGCCGGAAGGACAGGTCTACAGAAGTATGATAACACAAAATACCATATCACAAGTCGCACTTGAATTATGCAATTGAATGATTTGACTTCCCAAAATCAGCTTGACGCGCTCATTGCTCTTGCTCTCCGTGAAGACATCTTTACGGGCGATGTGGCGACCCAAACCATCGTTCCCATCTCCGATCAGGCTACGGCCCTCATCACGGCCAAGGCGGATGGAACCGTCTCAGGAATTGACGTCGCACACAGAGTTCTCTGCCATCTGGGTGAAAACCGGTTCGAAGCCTTGGTCAAAGATGGAGACAAGGTCGTAGCTGGCCAACATCTGATACGCGTAACTGCAGGGTATGGACTACTGCTTACCGCCGAGAGGACACTCCTCAATTTCATGCAACGGATGTCGGGTATTGCTACGGCAACTGCGCGCTTGGTCGACGCCCTCAAAGGCACCTCGGCTCAACTCCTCGACACTCGCAAGACCTTACCCGGGCATCGGTACACGGATAAGATGGCCGTAAGACACGGTGGGGGGCGAAATCATCGCATGGGCTTGTACGATATGGCAATGCTCAAGGATAACCACATCAAAATCTCGGGAGGCATAAAACATGCGGTGGAGAATGCTCGACAGCAGTTGCCTATATCGGTCCTCATAGAAGTGGAAACATCGTCTCTCGATCAGGTGCGTGAAGCAATTGCTGCCGGTGCCGATGTAATCATGCTTGACAACATGACTAACGAAATGATGGCCGAAGCAGTAAATATCATCGCACATCGAGCTAAAACCGAAGCCTCTGGGAATATTACTCTCGAGCGTATTGCCTCCGTCGCGGCCACCGGTGTCGATTACATTAGCGTGGGGGCGATCACCCATACGGTGAAGGCCTTGGATATCAGTATGAACTTTGTGGAAAACCAGAGTTAAGACTTCCAGATATGTCTACATCCAACAAAAGCGATCGATACGAGGCTATTTATCAGGAAATCGCAAGCCTCAAACGCGAGCGCAATGCCATTGTCTTGGCACACTACTACCAAAAGCCAGAAGTCCAGAAGATAGCCGATTATTTGGGTGATTCGCTTGGGCTATCACAGCAGGCGGCAACGACAAAAGCCGATGTGATCGTATTTTGTGGCGTCCATTTCATGGCAGAGACAGCCGCGATTATATCCCCACAAAAGCGTGTACTTATCCCCATTCTCGGTGCAGGCTGCACCTTGGCGGAGAGTGTAACCGCCGCTGGTCTGGCTACGTGGAAAAAATATCATCCCGATGGTATTGTCGTTAGCTACGTGAATACAACGGCAGAGGTAAAAGCTCAGACTGACTATTGCGTTACTTCGGCCAATGCACTCAAAGTGGTGGAAGCTCTCCCCAAAGATGCACCGTTGCTATTTGGTCCCGACCGCAACTTAGGCGAATATATCAAGCGTGTAACTGGTCGAGAAATGGAGATTTGGCAGGGGGACTGTTACGTACACCGTTACATCACATCCGATCTGGTACAGCAATTTTTAGCTCGATATCCAGAAGCCGATATACTGATACATCCCGAATCTGTGGCATGCTCGAACTCGGAAATCCTGTCGCACCCGAGATGCTTTATAGGCTCTACGACCGGTATCATGAAGCATCCGTCACTGTCCAGCAAGAACACATTTGTAATTGCGACCGAACCGGACACGCTTGCCGAACTCAACCGACGATATCCCGACAAGCTATTCATACCTATCAGCACCGATCACTGCTGTGAATACATGAAGATGACAAGCCTGGAAGATCTGCGAGATGCGCTACTCTACGACAGGCATCAAGTGATCGTACCGGAGGAGATACGAAGTCGAGCAATCCTGCCAATCGAGCGAATGCTCAACTTTGCATGATGTGCGGAGCCTCGGAGAGCGTAAGCCGGGAATCGAATTATTCGCCTACCTTTGGCGAGAGGGGAGAGGTTTTGTTTCGATCTCCGCTCTCTTTATCCACTACTTAATTGATGTATTCTAATGGGCTGGATAGGAACAATTATTATAGGGATCTTGGCCGGAGCAATTGCTGGATTTGTTACTCGGGGCAAAGGCTTGGGGTGTCTGTGGAACCTACTTGTGGGTTACTTGGGTAGTCTCCTTGGAAGTTCTCTGTTCCGCCTTTTAGGTTTTTACCACGGGGAGTCTTTTTGGCCACAACTGCTTGTCTCCACAGTGGGGGCTATCGTACTACTTACTGTTTGGAACTTGTTAACTGGCAGGCGTCGTGGGTGACATCTTTCTCCACTTTTTTCTGTACCCAATGAACCGAGCTACGTCCGCCCAAAGCACTTGCCACAGATTAGGAGAAGAATACCGCTTGTGAACAGGACAGGCTCAATCTGCAAACTGACGATGAATAACTACTGTGTAATAATGGGTGGCGGCATCGGTAGTCGCTTCTGGCCTTTCAGCCGAGAGGAACAGCCCAAGCAATTTTTAGACTTTTTCGGTACGGGACGTTCGCTTTTGCAAATGACTTTCGACCGCTTTGCTTCGTTCATTCCCAAAGAGAACATCTTTGTTGTAACCAATGAAGCGTATGTAGACAAAGTGCGAGAGCAACTACCGGAAATGCTCCCTTCGCGGGTCCTCGGCGAACCATGCCGGCGCAATACGGCTCCCTGTATTGCCTATGCGATGTATTACATCCGATCAATAGACCCGACAGCGAATGTAGTGGTAGCCCCAAGCGATCATTTAATCCTGAAAGAGACAGAATTTGCACTGGCCGTCGAGAGAGCTCTGATGTACGTGGGCGATATTCCTTCGCTGATTACATTGGGGATCCGTCCTTCCCGACCGGAAACCGGCTATGGGTATATCCAAGTCGCGGCACCGGCCACCGAGCATTTACTTCATGTAAAGACTTTTACGGAGAAGCCGGATATTGAAATGGCCAAACTCTTCTTCTCTTCCGGAGAATTCCTTTGGAATAGCGGCATGTTCGTGTGGAATATCGAGACCATTACGAAAGCTTTTGCCCGTTATTTGCCGGAGATCGCTTCACAGCTGGACGAACAGCAAATCTACGCTACAGACCAAGAGAAAGCTTTTATCGAGGATCGCTTTCCCCGTTGTCCGAGCATCTCGATCGACTACGGAATCATGGAAAAAGCTGAAAACGTATTAGTGATGCCAGTGGACTTCGGATGGGCCGACCTCGGTACATGGGGAGCTCTCTACGAATTGGGGACTCCCGATGAGGACAAGAACGTTACGCTCAAATCCAAAGCTCTCTTCTACGAAGCTTCTGGCAATCTCGTAGCCGTGGATGACCCCGAGCGAATTGTTGTGCTGCAAGGAGTGGACAACTGCATTGTAGCCGAGAGCGACAATGTGTTGCTGATCTGCAAGCAGGATCAAGAACAACGTATCAAACACTTCGTGGCCGATGCGGCATTGCAGTTTGGAGACAAATACAATTAAAGTTAGCCCAAGACTTCTTTACGCAGCATAAACAAACGTGGAAGAGAAACTTCTACACTATGCATTCCGATACCGGCTGTTCGACTCGCTCATCTATACTAACGGTGAGCATGTAGGGCAGTCGGTTTCTCTTTTATCGGCAGGGGAGTTCAATACCGATGCCGGACCAGACTTCTTCAATGCTAAGATCGTCTATGGAGACACGACCCTGGCTGGATGTATAGAGCTGCACCTGAAAAGCTCGGACTGGTACCTACACAGACACGACTCCGATCCGGCCTACGATGGGGTGATACTGCATATTGTCTTAGAAGATGATCGGCCCGTCTATCGCAGCGATGGACAGCCACTCCTCACAGCCGTGATCTCGGTCCCGAATCGAATGCAACACATTGCATCAGAGCTGGAAAGTCGCTCCTCCTCGCCTGCCTGTATCGAAAGACTTAGTGTGGTAAACAAAAAAGATTGGGACACTTGGTTATCAGTATTAGCCAATGAACGATTGACGCAAAAAGCAGCAATTCTAAGCGAGCAACTGATGCAACTAAAAGGAGACTGGAACGAACTGACCTACATCCACCTTGCACGATACCTTGGAGGCAACGTCAATAACGAAGCCTTTGAGCAAATGGCACGTCTACTCCCCTACTCCTATATCCGCAAGCAACGCGGTTCCCTCCTGCAAATTGAGGCCATGATATATGGTTCGGCCGGACTGATCCCAAAGCTCGATACTCTGTCGGAGGTAGACGAAATCACACGCAGCTACGTGGAAAAACTGGACCGAGAATCACGCTTTCTCACCCACAAATATGGGTTAAGAGCGTTAGCCCCCTCCTGCGTTCGCATGCTGCGTATTCGGCCCGCTGCTTTCCCTACCATCCGTTTGGCTATTCTATCGGCAATTCTTTATCAACACGAATTTTTATTCAGCCGCCTTATACAAGCCCAAAGCCTACACGAAGCTGAGGCCATATTCGATGGCCTTGATGTTTCGACCTACTGGCATAGCTATTACGCATTCGGCATCCCCCGTCCCCACGAAGGCAATGTAGAGGTAAGTCGAGAGTTGAGACACAGTATAATCGCCAATCTTCTATGCCCACTCCTGGTTGCCTACAGCCACGAGCGCAAAGACAGCCACTTTCGAGAGAAAGCAGAGTCCTTCCTCCGACAGATGCCACCTGAGAAAAACAAGCACACCAAGCTCTTTGCAACAGCCGAAATCACAGCGGCCAACATGGCGCAGAGCCAAGCACTGATACAACTGAGTAAACGCTACTGCGCAGAAAACCGCTGCCTGAGCTGCCGAATAGGCTACCGCCTACTCAGCAACTCTGTACGCAATTGAGCAAGACCCACCGAAGCTTTCTCCAAATAGTGACGAATGCTTCCCCTTTGATCCAAACTCGGGATAGGCTGAGGGTCAATTATGTAGACAGGAATGCCGGAAGGAACATAGTTGAGAAGCCCAGCTGCAGGATAGACTACAAGAGAAGTTCCCACAATCACAAAAATATCCGCGGTTTGCGTCAAACGGATAGCAGGCTCCATCATTGGAACAGCCTCACCAAACCAAACAATGAACGGCCGCAATTGTGATCCGTCCGGAGCAAGATCTCCTATATGCAAGTCGGGATTTGCCGGATCTACATCGTACAGCTCCCGATCGGTATTTACGCTCCTATTTTTCATCAATTCACCATGCAAATGCAATACAGAGCGACTACCAGCACGTTCGTGCAGGTCATCAACGTTTTGGGTGATGATATGTAAGTCATATTCTTCCTGCATTTGAGCCAATATATGGTGCCCCTCGTTGGGCTCGCAACCATTGTAAGCACGGCGGCGCGCATTGTAGAAATCCAAAACTAATTGAGGGTTACGATGAAAACCCTCGATAGAAGCAACATCTTCAACAGGGTAGTTTTCCCACAGTCCGTTGCTATCCCTAAAAGTAGAAATCCCACTCTCAGCACTCATACCGGCACCGGTGAGGACGACCATTCTCGCTTTCTTTTTCTCCTCCTTCATCTTCGATTGTCAATTGTTTTCCCAAAGCTAAGTATTCCTTGCTCCTTCTTCAAATACGAGATGGTGGCTGCAACCTCTACTACAATACCAAATCAAATTTCAAGGGATGCTCGGGGCTAAGTTCGATAGAGGCCTGCAACCTCTACTACAATACCAAATCAAAGGTTACCCAAACAAACCAGACAATCCCCCGGCCTCCATACCATATTATCTCCTTCCACAGGTTTTTATCTCCCCTATACTTTGGGAAATCAAGGCCACGTATGACCTCTGTTTTTCCGACACGTAAGACACAAATCTCCGACGCGTGAGAGCAAATTTTGCAACGCGTGAGATTTTTCCCTCTCTCCACAACGAAGAAAAAGCAACACAGCAACAGCAATGCAATAAAAGAGAAAAACCGAAATCCTCTTAAGAAAACAGGATACAAGAAAATAACCATCAGAAGATAAATACTTACCGCGAAGTAAATCCGGCACAAGTAGGACGGACGAAATGAAAGAGAGCCACGAAAAAATTCGCAGCTCTCACCCTTTTCTTACTCATCCTTAGATTACGTGGTCCCACTTGGGCTTGAACCAAGGACTCCCTGATTATGAGTCAGGTGCTCTAACCAACTGAGCTATAGGACCTGCAACAGCATATTTCTCGCCTTGCGCTCGCAAAGGTATAGTTTTCGTCCCAATTTCACAATAACCCATCTCTCCCTCCCATCCTACCTCCTTACACAATGGAACCGACACAATAGGCAAACAAAAGATGCCAATCTATCAAGTATCTTTGTACTTAAGCTGGGAGGGGAGGCCTCTGCTATACACAAAAGTGAACAAGTCAAGACAATGCTATACACACAAAACTACAGATACGATGTGATCGTGGTAGGTGCCGGACACGCCGGCTGCGAAGCTGCAGCTGCAGCTGCTCAGTTGGGATCAAAAACTCTACTTATCACATTGGATATGAACAGGATAGCACAAATGTCCTGCAACCCAGCAGTGGGAGGAATAGCCAAGGGACAGATTGTGCGTGAGATAGATGCTTTGGGAGGTCGAATGGGACTAATTACAGATCGCACCGCCATCCAATTCAGAATGCTCAACCGCTCCAAAGGTCCTGCCATGTGGAGCCCTCGCGCACAAAACGATAGGATGCGCTTTTCGGAAGCCTGGAGACAGGAGCTTGAGCAACAAGAAAACTTGGAAATTTATCAGGACGAAGTAAAAGAACTCCTACTCGAAGGCAACAAAAAAGTACGAGGAGTGCGCACTCTCTTGGGGACAGATTTCTATGCCCCAAGCGTTGTTCTTACGGTCGGCACCTTTCTTGGTGGTTTGATGCATTTCGGAGAAATACAAATACCCGGAGGACGCATATCGGAGCCAGCCTCACTGGGACTCACCCGTCAACTCTCTGATCTCGGATTCTCTACCGACAGGATGAAGACCGGAACTCCCGCCCGAATTGATGCTCGCTCCATCTGCTTTGAAGAATGTAGTAGACAAGATGGAGAGGATGACTTTCATCGCTTCTCTTTCCTCGACACAACGCAGCAAACCAAACTTGCTCAACGTCCCTGCTTCATCACCTACACCAATGAACAGGTACACGAAATTCTGAGAAAAGCTTTGGATCGGTCTCCTTTGTATAATGGACAAATACAAAGCATTGGCCCTCGCTACTGCCCAAGTATAGAGACGAAAATAGTCACATTTGCAGATAAGCCCGCTCATCAAATATTCTTAGAGCCGGAAGGAGAAACAACAACAGAATACTATGTCAACGGCTTCTCCTCATCACTCCCTCCCGAAGTCCAGTTGGAGGCCATGCGCGCCATTCCGGCTTTGCGCCACGTGCGTTTCTTCAGACCTGGGTATGCAATCGAATACGATTTCTTCGACCCGACCCAACTCAACCCGACTCTCGAAACAATGATCGTGGAGGGTTTATTCTTCGCCGGGCAAATCAACGGAACAACAGGTTACGAAGAGGCGGCAGGACAAGGACTATTAGCTGGAATCAATGCTCATCTGAAAAATAACCACTATAAAAAAGAATTTATTCTGCACCGTGATGAAGCCTATATCGGTGTGCTCATCGATGATCTGGTAACTAAAGGTGTCGACGAACCGTACCGAATGTTCACCTCAAGAGCAGAACATCGAATTTTGCTTCGACAAGACAATGCGGATTATCGATTGACCCCTAAAGCAATTGAGCTTGGCTTGGCTTCAACAAGGCGGAGCACGATCTTCTCCAAAAAGAGTAAGGCCTGCAACGAACTCATCCATTTCGCAGAAACTTACTCAGTACTCCCCGAAAATATCAATTGCTACTTGGAACAAATTTCCGATACACCCATCCGGCAAAAAACAAAGCTAAAAGAGCTTATCCTAAGACCCAACCTGAATATAACTGACATTGCCATGCATGTACCAGCATTAAGTACTCGCATCGAGCAATTAAAAGAACTACGAGAAGAAGTCTCCGAATCCGTAGAAATTGCACTCAAATATGAGGGATACATCAAGCGTGAGCAACAGCAAGCCGAGAAGCTCAGACGACTCGAGGAAGTCCGCATACCAACTCAGCTTTGCTATGAAGAGCTACTACAACTCTCTACAGAAGCACGGCAAAAACTCTCGCATATAAGACCTATCACGATCGGGCAAGCTGCCCGAATCCCAGGGATCTCTCCGCACGACATCAGCATTTTACTCGTTATTTGTGGCAGATAAAAGGGCAAAAGTTTCACGTGGAACAAAACAATCATATATACATCAGCCCTCCAAAACTAACGAGAGAACAGCTCATAGCTATCCTCCCTACTCTCCCTACATCGGCCGGTTGCTACCAATACTTCGATGAAGAGGGGCGTCTCATTTACGTAGGGAAAGCAAAAAACTTACGCAAAAGGATTAGCTCCTATTTCCGAAAAGATATTTCCGACCGGAAGACCAAAATCCTCGTTTCCAAGATTCGTGGATTAAAATATGTGGTCGTAAACTCCGAAGCGGAAGCTCTTATCTTGGAGAGCAACCTAATTAAAACACATCAGCCTCGATACAATGTCTTACTCAAAGATGGGAAGACATATCCAAGCATCGCCATCACAAAAGAGCGTTTCCCAAGGGTTATTTTCACACGAGACATAAAGAAAGATGGATCTGAATACTTTGGCCCTTACCCAAATGCTTTCGTAGCGAAAAATATGATTGGATTGCTACGGGATCTGTACAAGTTTCGGACTTGTCTGCTAAACCTTAGTCCAGAAAAAATCACGGGAAAAAAGTACAGAATATGCCTCAACTACCATATCAAAAAATGCAATGCTCCATGCGTTGGGTATGTAGAAGAGGACGAATACATGCAATCAATAGCTGAAGCACGAGAGCTCCTAAAAGGAAATCTATCCTTTCTGGCCAAACTCTACAAGGATGAAATGCAAATAGCTGCCGAGAAGCTTCGATACGAACAAGCCCAACTATACAAAGAGCGAATAGATCTGCTCAAACGCTACGAGGCCAAGCATACGGTAGCACCTCGTGCAATCCTTCTCGTGGACATCTTCTCCTACGATGAAGATGCCCAGTTGTCCTACATAAACTACATGCAAGTAAGCGAGGGAATGATCCGGCTAACAAATACTGTAGAGTACCGAAGACAAACAGACGAGGAGGCTTCAGAAATATTCGCTCGGGCAATTCGCGAACTAAGAGAACGATACCAGAGCCAAGCCAGAGAACTCATTGTTCCATTTGATCCAGGTTGGGGCATAAAGGAGAACTGCAAGCTCACAATACCACAGCGTGGAGACAAAAAAAACTTACTAGATCTGTCTGAACAAAATGTACGGCAATACAAAGCGGATCGACTGAAACAAAATGAAAAGCTAAACTCTGAGCAATCTGCGTCTCGCCTGATGAAACAAATGGTCAAAGACCTGCACCTGGATCGTGAACCGAGACTAATACACTGTTTCGACAACTCCAATATACAAGGGAATAATCCAGTAGCAGCTTGTACAGTATTCAGAAATGGAAAACCGCTCAAAAGCGAATATCGAAAGTTTCACGTGAAAACGGTGGTCGGAGCGGATGACTACGCAACGATGCGAGAGATCGTATCAAGACACTACAGGCGCATACTAAGCGAACAAAAAACAAACGAAAAACTTCCAGACTTGATCGTAGTAGATGGTGGCAAGGGGCAACTCAGAGCAGCCTACGAGACTTTGGAGGAACTAGGATTGGCCAGACAAATTCCAATAGTGGGACTGGCCGAGCGAATAGAGGAAGTCTATTATCCACACGATCCCATCCCTTTGACTTTGGGTTTCAATAGCGAAAGTCTCCGTGTCTTGAGACAAATACGAGATGAAGCCCATCGATTTGGAATTACGTTCCATAGGAACTCCCGTTCAAAAGCGCAAATAAAAAGTGAATTGGACAGTATAGAAGGTATTGGTCCTAAAAGTAAATCAGATTTACTCAAACACTTTGGGTCTGTCAAACGCCTCAAAGAAGCAAAAGAAGAGGAGATAGCAAAGATTGTCGGCCCATCAAGAGCAAAAAAAATCCGATCGGCACTACAGATCGATCGGAAAATTTGAATAATGAAGACTTAAGCTGCCAAAAATTTTCTCAACAAAAAGATTTATTTCTCTTATATACAATAGGTTATACCCTCCTATCGCAGATAAATTTGGCAAGAGATTGTAATTGCAATCCAGCTTCCCGATTTGGCAATTGATCTATAAGTGTCGCTGCTTCCCCCAGGAAGTCATTCATTTTTGCGGTCGCGTAGTCGATACCTCCACATTCAATCGCAAATTGAGTGAGAAGGTTCAGATTTTCTTTTTCGAACTGTTTCTTACTAATTAGGTCCAAGCAATATTTCTGTTTGACAGAGGGTATACTTAGAGCATACAAAAGGGGCAAAGTAATCTTCCCTTCTCGTATGTCGTTCCCTGTTGGCTTACCCACATCATTTGCATAGTAGTCGAATATATCGTCCCGTATCTGGAAAGCATATCCCAAGAGCTCACCGATGCGGCCACATTTATCCCTCTGACAAGAGTCCCCACCAACGGAGATTACAGCCAACTCGGCAGCAGCTCTGAAAAGAGTTGCGGTCTTTTGTTTGATTACTGAGTAATAAACCTCCTCATCCAATACAATCTCATCGGCCACCTCAAACTGATGAATCTCACCCTCGCTGAGCTCTCGACCAATGTAGGATATGACGGCCATGATATTTACATCACCCAATTCGATTGCACGCATCATGGCCGAAGAAAGAACAAAATCGCCCATCAATACTGCCACCCTATTGTCAAAGATTGCATTCAAGGTAGCTTGTCCTCGTCTGAGGCCAGAGGAATCGATCACATCATCATGGATGAGCGTTGCAGTATGAATGAGTTCCAGTAAGACGGCTGCCTCAATTGTTTTCTTCGTTGGCTCATAACCACAAGCTTTAGCGATCAATCCTATAAGGAGCGGACGTACCTGCTTGCCCGTTGCTTTGTTAAGCAGATCAATTGCTTGTTTCAACCAGCGAGTATCGGAAGCAAGTGAATGAGAAAATGCTGCATCGAACTCGCTGATGAAGTCTCCGACATAAGTTCTTAGCTGGGTCAGTCTATCCATTGCTCCTTGCATAGTGGCACAAATATAATCATAGTTAAGTGTACCTTTAGGCCTACGATGAGACAGCAAATATACCTTTTAGACGCATATGCCCTGATATATAGGGCTTACTATGCTTTCATTCGTGCACCTCGACGCGATTCCGCCGGCAGAGACACAAGTGCTATATTCGGCTTTATACTCACATTACAAGATATTTTGGAGAAAGCTAAGCCCGATTTACTCGGTGTCGTCTTCGATCCCCCGGGTGGCACATTCAGACACAGAGAATATGCCGAATATAAGGCACAGCGCGAGGAAACTCCAGAGGGAATACGACTGGCTGTTCCCTATATCAAAAATCTATTGGAAGCCTACCGCATACCAGCAATAGAAGTATCCGACTTCGAAGCAGATGATGTGATCGGTACACTCGCTAAACAAGCCGAGGCACAAGGTTATGAAGTGCGCATGGTAACTTCAGACAAAGACTACGGACAGTTGGTCAGCAAGCACTGTAAGATCTATCGACCAAGCAAGGGAGGAAAGGGCTATGAAATCTGGGGGGAAGAAGAAGTCAAAGCCCACATGGATCTGAATAGCTCAAATCAAGTCATTGATTACCTAGGACTTATGGGAGACTCCAGCGACAATATACCAGGCTGTAAAGGGATCGGACAAAAAACTGCTTCTTCGCTTCTCAAAGAATGGGGGTCGATCGACAATATTTACAAACACATAGACGAGATAAGAGGATCTGTAGCAAAGAAACTCCGAGAAGGGAAAGAGGCCACACTCCTTTCTCGCTATTTAGCTACCATTCGCACAGACGTGCCTATCTGCTTTGTAGCCGGAGACTATATCCGAAAGGAAAAGGATATAGATAAACTCAAAAGCTTATTCGATGAACTGGAGTTTCGCTCTCTTTCCAAACGCGTTTTCGGACAAGAAACTCCGAAGCGAGAAGAATGCACAGATACTGATCTATTTGGCCAAATAATCGAAGAAAAGAAAACTCCAAAACTGAATCCGAGGGAAACACAACAAGTAGACGTGCAAGAGCTCTTCCCTACTTTGGAAGACTATATCAGCGTAAAATCCCATTACAAGTTGGTAGATACTCCCGAAGCACTCAATCGGCTATGGAGCAATTTGAGCAAACAGACCGCTTTCGCTTTCGACACAGAAACTACAGACATTGATCCTCTCAAAGCCCAAATAGTAGGAATTAGTTTTTCTTGGCAGGAGAGAGAAGGATATTACCTCCCAATGCCCGAGAATGAAGAAGAAGTCAAGCAATTACTGCGCCCGCTCAAACGACTGCTAAATGAGAGTAAGCACCTGAAAGTGGGACAGAATCTTAAATACGACTTACAAGTGCTCGAGCGCTACGATATCAAAAGCGAAGGACCCTTCTTCGATACCATGATTGCCCACTACATACTGGAGCCTGATAGACGTCACGGGCTCGACTATATGGCTGAGACCATGCTGCATTATCGCACCATCACCTACAACGAACTCATGGCTACGGCTAAGAAAAAAGACGACATACGCAGCACGGACCTCAATACCCTATGTTGCTATGCAGCCGAAGATGCAGACATTACTTGGCAACTCTACCAAAAATTACTTCCCGAATTTGAACAAGAAGAGTTTGCCAACCTACTCAACCTGATAGAAATCCCTCTCATGCCTATTTTGGCTCAAATGGAGAGAGACGGCGTCAGGCTCGACACATCCGTCCTTCAAGAGTTAGCCTCCGAACTTGCTTTCCGTATAGAACAACGCGAAAAAAAGATACAAGAGCTCGCCGGCGAGGATTTCAATGTAAATAGTCCCAAACAAGTGGGAGAAATACTCTTCGAAAAACTACAATTGATAGCCAAACCCAAGAAAACCAAGACAGGAGTCTACAGTACAGCTGAAGAGACCCTACAGAAAATCCGAAATAAACATCCCATTGTGCAACTTATTTTGGACTATCGAGCTGATCGTAAATTACTCAACACTTACATAGAACCTCTTCCATCCCTCCTACATGCAGATGGTAAACTGCATACCTCCTACAATCAGTGTGTGACCAGTACAGGGCGATTATCCAGTTCCAACCCCAATCTACAAAACATTCCTATTCGCTCCGAAGAAGGTCGAGGTATTAGACGAGCTTTCACGGCACAATCCGAAAAATATAGTTTTCTCTCTGCCGACTACAGCCAGATCGAACTTCGCCTAATGGCGCATCTAAGTCAGGATGCAAACCTTATCGAAGCCTTTACCCATGGGCAAGACATTCATGCGGCAACGGCCGCTAAAATCTATGGTGTTCCGATCGAACTCATTACCTCAGATCAAAGGCGAAAAGCCAAAACAGCAAACTTCGGTATCATCTATGGAATATCGTCTTTTGGTTTATCCGAACGACTAAATATATCGCGCACGGAAGCCAAAGAACTCATCGATGAATGCTTTCGTCTCTATCCGAAAGTAAAGGAATATATGGATAGTGCTATCGAAGAAGCTCGTAAGCACGGCTATGTTACAACCCTATTCGGGAGAAGACGTTATCTCCCCGATATCAACAGTCGAAACGCTACCGTGAGAAACTTTGCTGAACGCAACGCCATCAATGCGCCCATTCAGGGCACAGCAGCAGACATTATCAAATTAGCGATGATACGCATTGCCAAGAACATTGAAAAGCACAAACTACGCTCACGCATGATATTACAAGTACACGACGAACTGAACTTTGACGCTTTCAATCCCGAAATAGAAGTACTCCGTGAGATCGTACGCGAAGGAATGGAAGGGGTCTTTCCCGATCTATCTGTACCACTTATCGCCGATATAGGCGTAGGACATAATTGGCTTGAAGCTCATTGAAAGAAAATTTGTCTGTGAATAAACTGTGAATAAGTTGTGATTTGACGGTAGATAAATTTAAGCTAACTATTTTGCTCCTCAGGAAAATTCTTCTACCGAAAATGGAAAGGAAAATTACAACATACAAGGCAAAAAACTTATGATTTTCTTTTCCAAAACTTATACCCAAGCTCAACAAGATAAATAGTGGATGACAATGACACCATTTGCGTATGGACAGGTTCATAAATCCTTACTCATACGATAGAAAAAGAGTTCTACTTGTGCATAAGCCTTGTATAAGCCGGTCAATATTCTATCGATAAGCCATGTTTACACAGTGTATTATTCAACACTCAATAGCAACCCATCAGAGATTATGCACCATATGCACAAGTCTTCTTATTATAGGATTGAAAACAAAGTCATATTCTCTATACTGAATAAATAAAAAGAAGATATCCTTTGCGGGGAGGAAGTTAGATCATTGTCTACTCCGGAATAACAAAATTGGGGTGTATGTAGAGGTCTAAATTTCCTACGCGTGGGAGGTTTTGTTGCGACGCGTGAAAGCCAAAGTTCTGACGCGTCGCCTTTTTAGATGTCACCTGTAGGAGCATGACTTCATGCGATGGCTACAGAAAAGCAAACTTTCTCTTTTGCTACCTTTGTACCGAATAGGAATCAAAAGAATAAGTAGAATAATGATTACAATGGACCAACTGAACTCTCTGTTGGAGCGCCGTGATGCGCTGAGGGGGTATCTTTGACGTCGATCGACGTCGTATTCAATTAGAAGAAGAAGAACTTCGGACGCAGGATCCCGACTTCTGGCAAGATCAGAAGAGGGCAGAGCTGCAAATGCGTAAGGTTAAGGATATAAAACGCTGGCTTACCTATTATGACGACATTGTTTCAGCAGTGGAGGAAGTACAATTGGCTTATGACTTTTGCAAAGAGGGGGTGTCGGAGGAGGCTGAATTGGATGAAGCCTACACTCATGCTTTGCAATTAATCGAAGATGTTGAGCTGAAAAACATGCTTCGTGCCGAGGAGGATAAGTTAGGTGCTGTACTCAAAGTAAATGCCGGAGCAGGTGGTACGGAAAGCCAAGATTGGGCTTCGATGCTTGTGCGTCTCTATCAACGTTGGGCTGATAAGCACGAGTATAAGGTCACTGTCACGAATTGGCAAGATGGAGATGAAGCCGGTATTAAAACTGTTACCTTGCAGATAGAAGGAGATCTGGCTTATGGTTTTCTCAAATCAGAGAATGGAGTGCATCGTCTTGTACGTGTCTCTCCCTACAACGCGCAGGGTAAGCGAATGACCTCTTTCGCATCTGTTTTTGTTGTGCCCTTGGTGGATGATAGCATTGAGATAGAGATCAATCAAGGAAATCTCTCTTGGGATACTTTCAGATCCAGCGGTGCAGGTGGCCAAAATGTCAATAAGGTGGAGACAGGTGTACGCTTGCATTATCTCTACAAAGATCCGGATACCGGCGAAGAGGAGGAGATTGTGATTGAGAATACCGAAAGCCGCTCGCAGCTCAATAATAGAGAAAATGCTTTGCGATTGCTCCGCTCTCAACTCTATGACAAAGCATTGGAAAAGCAACGTGCTGCTCAAGCTGAAGTTGAGGCCGGTAAGAAGAAAATTGAATGGGGATCACAGATTCGCTCGTATGTTTTTGATGATAGGCGGGTCAAGGATCATCGTACAGGCTGGCAGACTTCCAATGTCAATGCAGTGATGGACGGAGATATAGATGACTTCATCAAGGCCTATCTAATGGATCTCGGAGGTAAAGCTGTGGGCGAATTCGAAGAATAAGCTACCGGACAATAAGGCCTTTCCCAATATGATTGCTCAAAGTCTGCGACTGCATAATTTCAAAAATATTGCTGCAGCCGATTGTTATTTTTCTCCCAAACTAAATTGTTTCTTCGGGCTTAATGGGATGGGCAAGACCAACCTGCTCGATGCTTTGCACTACTTGAGCTTTACTCGTTCACATTTGTCCATTACTGATGGTTTGGCTGTACAGGAGGGGACGGAACAGGCTATCTTGGAAGGTAAGTATCTAAGTGATGAGGGACTGATTGATGAGATTGTTTTATCAATAGCCCCTACCAAACGAAAGATCTTGAGGCGAAATGGCAAAGATTATCACCGAATAGCCGAACACATAGGTCGATTGCCGTTGGTTATAGTCTCGCCTCAAGATTATTTCCTCGTACAGGGTAGTAGCCAGGAAAGACGTCGCTTTGTAGATCAGTTCTTGTGCCAGCAATCGGCTACCTACATGGATGGACTGATGCGCTATAACAAAGCTTTGCGCGATCGTAATATGCTATTAAAAGACGGTCGGGTAGAGACTTCACTGCTTGAGATCTATGAGTGGCAAATGGCTACTGAGGCTGTAGAGATTATTCGAGCAAGAGAAAGGTTTGTCTCTTATTTCGTGCCACTTTTTGCGCGGCATTATGAATGTATTTGTGATGCAAGCGAGGAAGTTTCTTTGAGCTACCGTCCATCGCTTTATTGTGATAGTGTCGAAGTTTATGCCTCAACTTTGGCTGAAGCTCGTGGCAGGGATATGGTTCTCAAGTTCACTTCGTCTGGAATTCATCGTGATGATCTGGAAATGTGCCTCGGTACTCGGGCCATTGGCAAAGTAGGTTCACAGGGACAAGTGAAGTCTTATCTGATCAGTTTGAAGTTGGCTCAATACGATCACATGCAACAAGTGCTTACCGAGCGTCCCCTACTTCTTTTGGATGATATCTTCGACAAACTTGATGCCAGACGGGTAGAGCGCATTATGTCTATTGTGAATCAGAATAATTACGGACAGATATTCATCACCGATACCAACCGTAAGCATCTTGATGAAATGATAGCCAAGCAATACAACGACTACCGTCTTTTTATAATCCGACACGGCGAGGTGCTGCAAGAGGAATCATGAAGAGACAGCAGGCACGTCCTATTGGGGATGTAATCAAGGAGTGGATGAATCAAGAACCGGAGATGTATGAGCAACTACTCTCTGTCGAAGTAGAGCGTATCATACCCGAGATCCTTGGTAATTTGTCCAGGCATCTGCGTGGCTGTAATGTCTATAATAGAGTTCTTTTTCTTAGCATCTCTTCAGCCTCGGTACGGCATGCACTCAGTTTGCAAAAGGCACAGCTCATTTATCGTATCAACACTCGTATTGAGGCGAATCTTGTCACTGATATTGTCTTTCGCTAAGACGGCTTTCCCCCTACCCTTTTATCATTTTCCTTTGAAGATAAAAGGGAGTATGCGGTATCTGATAGCCTGTCGCTTTGTTTTCCGATTACTAGTTAGCTACACCCTGGGCAGCCTTTACGGCAGAATGAATGGGCAATAGCCAGGCCACCTTCCGAGGTTTCTTTGTAGAGGCTCGGAAGATCTTTTCCTGTCTGACGCATTACCTCCACCACTTGATCAAAACTTACTCGGTGTCTGCCATCACTGAAATTGGCATAGACATTGGCATCCAAGGCTCGAGCTGCCGCAAATGCATTTCGTTCGATGCAGGGGATTTGTACCAAGCCTCCCATGGGGTCACAGGTAAGCCCCAAGTGATGTTCCAGACCTATCTCTGCTGCATATTCGATCTGTGCCAAAGTACCACCAAACAGTTGGGCGGCAGCTGCGGCAGCCATGGAGCATGCAACTCCTACCTCACCTTGGCACCCGACTTCGGCGCCGGAAATCGAAGCATTCGTTCGCACTACATTAGCGAAAAGACCTGCTGTTGCCAAAGCATGCAGGATCCGTTTGTCGGAGAAGTTTCGTTGCTCTTGTAGGAAATACAAGACACCTGGGACTACACCACAGCTCCCGCAAGTTGGTGCTGTGACAACAATGCCTCCTCCTGCGTTTTGCTCAGCTACGGCCAATGCGTAGGCAAATAGATTTCCACGGCTCCGCATTGTAGGTTGGTAGCCCGAAGCTCGTGTATGATAGTTGGCCGCTTTTCGTTTCAAGCCCAGGCCGCCAGGTAATACACCCTCTGCCTCCAAACCTTCTTGTACGGCCTGTTTCATCACTAGCCATATCTCTGCCAGAAAGTCCCATATCTCCGATCCTTCACTCTCTTCCACATATTCCCAAAAGCTCATGCCTCGTGCATCCAAATCATTGAGAATATCTGTAATGGTACTAAGTGGATAGATTGCTGCCGATTGTTGTTCATTAAATTCTTCGTTGGCCAATACTCCCCCACCTATACTGAAGATCGTTAGATGGTCGATTACATTGCCTTGTCTGTCGAGCCCCTCGAAAAGCATTCCATTTGTGTGAAACGGCAATACAGTTTTCGGTTGCCATACAATCTCCGTGGGGGCAACCTGTTGCAATACATCCAGTATAGCCACATCTGTGAGGTGACCCCGCCCTGTTGCGGCCAGGCTTCCATAGAGTGTGACACGATAGTGCTCCGCATTGGGACAACGGTGCATAAATTTTTCGGCAGCCCTACTCGGTCCCATCGTATGGCTACTACTCGGTCCGTGACCGATACGAAACACTTGCTTGATACTATCCATCGACATAGGGCGTACGATTTGAAGGTTACTTTGTTTTATCGGAAACGAATGTACAAACAAGGAGGGAGATTATCCTTTTTCCTCATCTCTCTTTTCTTCCTGGATAGAGGTAACTTTGCAGCCATGGAGCATGCTAAGTCGTCCGTTCAGTGTCTCGCTGTCTTTGGCGCGTATGCAGATTTTCAACTTACAGCTTTGCTGACAATCTTGCTCCAAAATGTCTGCTGAAGCATCCTTGAGAAGGCGCATCACCTCACCCATCAAGTCGTAGCCGAAATGAATATCAAATTCTACTTTCTGTACCACGGGTTTTCTATCGGTCTCATCAATAGCCATAGCTGTGGCGTTACGGTAGGCTTCTATCAGTCCGGAAGTTCCGAGTTTAATACCCCCAAAATACCGAACTACAATGGCCAATACATCGCTTAGTTCGGCTGAGACGAGGCGTCCTAAGATGGGTTTACCTGCTGTCCCCGATGGTTCCCCGTCATCATAGCTCCTCTCCAATGTACTTTTGCCTATACGGTAAGCCCAGCATACATGCCGTGCATCATAGTATTTCTTCCGAAAGTCGGCCACAATAGCTAAGGCTTCTTCAATGGTACTGACGGGGATAATGAATGAGAGGAAGCGGCTTCTTTTTTCGGTGAATACGGCTTCCACAGGCCTTGCTATCGTGTAGTAAGTATCGTTTTCCATTTGAGACAAAAATACGAAAGAGGGAACTCAGAGACGGATTGACACAGTCTCTAAGCTCCCTTTTCTTTAGTTTATTTGTTTGCCGAAAGGATGGAAGACCAGCCTTGATTAGAATCGCCAGGATAATCCTATATTACCGAAAGAAACCCCGTAACCGAACTCGGCAAATCCACCAAATCTGGGAGTAAACATATAGCGCAGGCCCAAGAATCCACTGTAACCGAAAGTGGTATCAGAATCAGGCTTAGGACCCAAAAATCCGGACATGTTGGAGTTAGAGAACGTGTAGCTAAACATGAGACCGAGGTAGGAATCCAACTTGGGTACGAACTCGTAGTGGAAAGTACCCCGTACCCCTAAAATCAGGTAGTTGCTATCAATTCTATTTTCATTGTATTTGTAGCGAGCAGCGGTATAGCCCAGATAACCTCCCAGGCCAATCGAGCCGTTGCCATCGATGAAACCACTTAGAATGCTGTGGTCGTAGGATACGGATACTGGCGGTATCAGCATACTATGACCACTTGAATAGAGCGTACTACCCATTCCAAGGCCAGCATTGAGCATACCGGTCCCTTTGGAGAATGTGATTGATTGGGCTTTTGCCATCCCTGCTAAGGCAAGGACTGAAATGAGGATTAGTAGGATCTTTTTCATTGTCATTGAGTTAATAGATTACAGTTCCACCATAAAAAAGCTTTGCAGCAGCAACCGATCTGTAGTTTCTCCTGTTGCTTTCGCTGCAAAAGTAGGCATAAGTTTTACAGAGAGGCCAGAAGATTCAATTTTCATGGAGCCGTAAGAAGAGTACTTTTCTCTCATATTTGTGGTTGATTTCTCTGAGCTACAAATGTTCTATTTCGAACCAAATCTATTCTCACGCGTCGAAAAAAAAGTTTCCACGCCTGAGAAAATTTGTTCCAACGCGTCGAAAATTTAAGGCTGACCGGTGGAATCTTAGATCGGGACAGAAAAGAAGTAGAAATCTCCCTTTCATCAGAAAGATCAGGGATGGCCAACACCATTTTTCAGAAGTAATAGATAACAATGTTATTTCTTCGGTCCAATGTTTGTCTGTATTGCTCTAATAGGAGGATCAACACAGAATCAATCACGCTCACTCCAAAAGCGAGAAAGTTGAAATATCGGTAACGCGATGCGTAGGACGAAAGAATCGTATTTCCCACTTCCAAAACCCCAAAAGGCACCTATGCGAAAGAGATCTCCGGCTCCCATGCTGTAGCCGATTTCTACTTGTTGAACAGACAGTCTTCCTTTTGCTTCATGGTTTCTATCCGAATCGAAAAGAGGGAAACTCCATTCTTTATCTGAGACAAGAACCCTCAGGTGGAATGCCTCGTCTACGGACAACCTACTTGCCTTGTAGATGGCACGAGATAGGGGTAGGGCTTGGGTAAAAAAGTTCAGGTAGAGAGTTCCGTATTCATCTCCTAAGGGTTTGGGGAATGAGATGGTTTGGAATCGATCGGACAAATGTTTGAACGAAATGGTACTGTTGTTTGCGATGTATTTGAGATCCTGTTCGCTACGCCAAGTTTTTGTCAGGTAGCGACCATACCCTGCTACATATTGCAAGTAACTTTTGCTACCGATCGGTAGTGCACCCCTAAGTACCAAGTCAATGCGGTGATAGTCTGCAGAGGGGATGTCTCCACCCAGTGGATAGGCTCTGCGATAACCGAGATTAATTTCTGGGATAAGCATCCCAAGAGGATGAATGTAGTGTGCCCCTCCAGCCGTAGAGTATTGTATTTTGCTCAGTGGGTGTATGCGAAGTCGAACTTCTGAGTTCAAAGCTCTATGGGGACCACAGAGTGCTGCTGTGGAGATTGGGCTGCGTCGCTCGTAGGTTGCCGTTAGGTCCAAACCTAAAAATGGAGTTAGCTCAACTTCATGCCGCAGCAGAGCCCAGTTCCGTGTGTAGAGACGTATGGGTTCGTTGCCGAGAGCAGGCTCTACATAATCGGAGAGGTAGGACTGATGACCGTTCAAGAGATTGTACTCTCCGCTCGACTGGCCCACACCAACAAGCAAGAGAGCGTCACGTTTGGGAGCATAGTGCCAGCTCAGGTAGCTATGCCACACCATCTTTCTGCGCTTGGTCGTGTAGTAGGTATTCGCTCTCAGTTGTAAGGCTTGTCCTTGCTGCGGTTTGTAGGCCAGTAGTGTTTCGTATCCGGCCCATAAACCGTCGGTATCATTCACCTCCGGAAAGGCAAAAAGTAAGCCGTCTACGCCTATCATCAGGGTCGAATCAAGGTCGAAATTGCGTCCCAGAAGAATTGATTGGGCAGTTTGAAATTGTCCCATTCGAGCAATTATTTCTTCGCTACTTTCCTGATGCCTGCTCACCGTATCGGAGAGATCGTTGAAGAGCCGATCAACTTTGGCATCAATAGTGTCCAGACAGCGGTAAGCAGAAAAAGCGAGGGAAGAAAAAGGAGGAGCAAGACGATAGAAACGTGGAGCTAGAAATCGAGGACGATAGCTGCGAGTGCTATCTGATATTCCAGCCTGCAAAGAGTGGCAAAGTAACGGGCCACGGAGGAGGATGCAGAGAATGCAGAGAAAGATCCGAGAAGAATGGGAATGAAGCAAAATAAACTATAGCTTTGTAGGCATGATAAACAAGCAAAAATCCAGACCAAAAACGCTATTCAACTACGTCGTGTTGGGATTGATCGTTGCTATCCTGATAGGAGCAGGGGTCTCTGCGCTTGTGCTTGAAGGGGCCAAGTTGCAGATCGTGTGGATGGGAGCCGCCCTCCTCATTCTTAACCTCTTGATCTTGCTCTTTTTCGTCGGACGCAATATTCGCTAAGTTCCTCGGGCCGATCTCCCCCCCTTATTTGCAATATCGGGTTCCCCTTGGGGTGATAACAGCATCCATGGCGGTGTCCCAGGGGTCAATGGGGAGGTGGGCAATCTCCAGTAGCTCGTATGTGACCCCTACGCGGTAGGCATTTGGAGCGAGGGGGAGAAATCGGTCGTAGTACCCCTTGCCACGCCCTAAACGATAGCCGGCATTGTCAAAAGCCGTAGCCGGCACAAAGATCAGATCGATCTCATTCGCAGGAAAAGCTTCACTGGGATCAGCTTTGGGTTCTTCAATTCCGTAGGCTCCTATTTGCAGATCCTGTGGTCCTCGATAGCGATAATAAGCAATGTCATCTCCCTCTACACGAGGTAAATAGAGGGAAGCAGTGCGACAATGTTTCTCCAGCAATCTCTCCAAACAAGGCTCGTCCGGTAATGCGTGGTACAGAGCAATATGTTTGGCTGAGTTGAAGCGATCTAGCTGTTCTATCCTTTGTACGACAGCTTGTGAGTCTCTCTGTATCCGATCAATGGACAGTTGTTCTTTGGCTATGCGGCGAAGCTCTCTACGTATTTCCTGTTTATTCATTTGGCACTACATCGTGGGCGCATTATTCTTCCCTATTTCGGGATAGAGGGTACGCCCTTTGGTTTTCAATGATTTCCACACACTTCAGAATGCTGTAGTCCGACTCATTGAGGATTATCCACATGGCTCTCCGTCCTAATACCTGCTCGGCAATTAGCGCATACACTTGCCTTAGGATAAGGTCTCTCGATGTGTACAAGGCGTTTGGCCTTAGGGGTACGCCTTCTTTGTGTCCATAGTTGCCGATCTGACTGAGTAAATTTTGTGTTGAGAGGTAGCTGCGCAGTTTGTTCAGACCCTTGTATGCTTGCAGCTTTGCACGGTATCGGTCGGCATATACGAATGCAAATTTGGATATTGCCCCTTGATCTAATAACCGCAGGTAGTAATTTGTGAAACCTGCTGTATCTCTAGGGATGAAAACATCAGGAGAAATCCCCCCGCCTCCGTAAACAACGCGCCCCCCAGCAGTACGAAAGAGTAATTCCGGATTTTGAGGGCCTTCTGGTTCTTTGTCCCAATCACCGTTTTCGTATCGGTGCTGCAACTCCATCTCGTATTCGTAGCTATTGCCAAACTCATAAGCTTTCTGGATGCAGCGGCCGGATGGTGTGAAGTAGCGAGCTACAGTAAGTCGTACCTCGGAGCCGTCGGCAAAGTCGTACGGTTGCTGTACAAACCCTTTGCCAAAGGTGCGTCGCCCTACGATGGTAGCTCTGTCGTGATCTTGCATGGCTCCGGCGAAAATCTCGCTGGAGCTGGCTGAGAAATCATCTACCAGCACTGTTAGTGGCACGTCTTTGAGGATCCCTTTCCCATCAGCCAAGAGTGTTTCACGAGGATATGCCTTACCCTCTACATGGAGGACCTCTTGCCCTTTTTCCAAGAATTCGTTGCACATCTTCGCTGCAGCCTCAAGGTAACCACCACCGTTGCCTCTCAGGTCAAGAATGATGCCCTTGAGTTGCTTGTTGAGCATGGGCGAGACGGCTGCTAAGAACTCTTTGTGTGTCGTGCGTCCCCAACCATTGAGTTTGGCGTATAGGATTCCGGGGGCAATTTCATAGGCAACCTCAAGCGAATTGACCGGCACGTAGCCTCGGGCGACCCGAATGTTGAGGTCCTTGTTTTGTCGCTTGATCTTCAGGTCTGCAATGCTACCTTCTTCCCCTCTGAGGCGTGAGCGAATACTGTCTTCGTTGAGTGGTTGTTGAGTGAGGTCATAGCCAGACACCCCTACAATGCGGTCTCCAGATCGAATACCTGCACGAGCCGATGGTCCGCCCTTGATCACATGAACTACGACCACTGTATCCAGAATGGTGTTGAACTGTACGCCGATACCGCTGAAAGCACCTTCGAGACGCTCTGTTTCACTTTGCCGTATTTGAGGCTCCAGATATGTGCTATGAGGATCAAGCTGTCCCAAAATTTGCGGGATGGCCACTTCTTGGATCGAATCGGAGGAGATGTCGTCTACGTAAACCTCATCGATGAGATCGAGTACGGCATTGAGCTTGGCGTACCGACCCAAAGCTCCTGCGCGCTTACCGAGATAATAGCCGGAATAGATGGCCAAAACGGCAACCAAGAGACCTACGAGGATGTAGGCGATTGTACCTAAATGAGGGTGAGCTTTGGGGTGCAGATGGCCTTTTTCTTCGGTTGCGTGGTCAATTTTTTCTGCAGGGTTTATTTCTTGATCGGCCGACTCAAGAGGCTGCTCGTTGTTATGTTCCATTTCCTGAAGTGTAGGTCTTATGACATCAACACGAAATCGACTTGTATGCCGGCTCTCCGAAGTAAATCCACTCCATCGGACAAGCGATATTCTTTGGCGTAAACGACACGCTTGATACCCGATTGAATGATGAGTGTGGCACATTCGATACATGGAGAATCGGTAATATAGATCGTAGCTCCACGGCTATCATTGGTCGAAGCTGCAACTTTGGTAATTGCGTTGGCCTCTGCGTGGAGTACGTAAGGCTTGGTTGATCCACTCTCGTCTTCGCATACATTTTCAAAGCCCGAGGGAGTCCCATTGTAACCGTCTGAGATGATTCGTTTGTCTTTCACGATCAGGGCTCCCACTTTGCGCCGTTCGCAGTAGGAATTTTCGGCCCAGATAGCTGCCATCCGCAGATAGCGCTTATCAAGTTCTACGTTCTTATCCATCGCCTTACTTAGCCTAGAATCATTCGAAGTATCGGTCGCTCTCTACCTTTCTTTTCGGATTTGCTCGGAAAGGAGAAAGGATTACCGAAAAGTTTTTACGAGATGCAGCCTCACAAAAGTAGCTATTATATCGATTATTTATCGCGAATAGGGGAAAAGTGGATCCTAATCGATTGATAGAACATACCATACTCCCTGATTGAGCAATCGTACAAAAACGAAGATTGCCACGCAGCACAGTGAGTGCGTGGCAACCTTCGGCAATCTCCAATTTTGTGGAAACACTGGTCTCTCAAGACCAAAGGATGATCAGACGATCAGTCCTTGATCAGAATTCAAATTCCAATCCGATAGAGACTTCCTCAGGTGCAAAATGAAGACCGAAGCCGTTTTGCCCGAAAGCCTCTGCGTTTTCCCCATGTGCGTGGCTACTGATGCCATCGCCGTGTGAAGAGAAGTAATTGCTTCTATAACCGACAAAGCCCATGTGCAGGCAGAGACACAAACCTTCTGTCAGATCGATGCAAGCTCCAGGTCTCAAGCCTACCTCAAAACCCTTCTTCGTCTTTTTGCCGTAGTCGGCATAGTTGAATCCTACACCTGCATCCATGTAGAGGTTAAAAGGCCCTCTGTGCATGTAATAGTAACGCACGAAAGGGGTGATGCTGTAGGTATTGGTCGTGTGTGCATGCTCTTTGTGCTCAGCTGTGGCTGCATGCGTTTCTTTGTCATAGTTGTAGCCGAGCATCAAACCGATCCCCCACGTGTTGTTAAAAACGTAACCGAATTCCGGCTCAAGGCGAAAAGAAGTGGATTTCAATTCATTGTTCTTCCAAAAAGAAAGCGCACCGCCAATAAATGTAAAGTTGCCATGGCTGTGCTCATGCTGGTCTTCTTTGGGGAATCCATACTCTTGGGCTTGTGTAGCTCCGACAGCGATCAAAGCCAACAGGAAAAGGGAGAAAAGTTTTTTCATTTTCACTAATAATTGAATGTTTGTTTGTGTTGGATTGAATTGTCCGAGGGCAAAGATAGTCTTATTCTTCGGTATTCATTAATTCTGCCCCAGTAAAGTTTCATTTCGGGCAATCCTTCACATATTTCATGCAAAAGGCTCTATGAAATTTAAGTTTCCAACATAAAACTCTTTCATGACTTATCGGATCTTATTTGGAGAGTGCGTCGGATTTCTTTCTGAGGTCACCGAGTTTTATTTTCCTGTCGTGCCTTGCTCGATGTTTTCACGAAAGTTTGGACATGATCAAAAGCCTACCCAACCATGATCGAAGGCATCCCTAAGAACTTCCATATGGGACCTAAGGAAGAGGGAAAAGGGAATCATCCTAATGTTACCACGCGTCACAACCGAAATTCCTACGCGTCGTAGCAAAATCTCACTCCCGTGCAAACAAAAATCCTTACGCGTCGCAACGAAAAGCCTTTTCTGACGCAATAAAAATGCTCAACTCTCTCCTCCTTCTCCCTGACAAAATTCAATCAAAAAGAGCTTGAGAGAGTGAAAACCTTTACTCGGATACACCCCAATAATTATGCAAGAAATGAGGTCTAAGTTCCTTGGAAATGAGGTACAATTTCTCGGGAAATGAGATTCACATTCCTTGGAAGTGAAGTTCAGATATTAAGGGAAGTGAGGTCCACATAAGAGATGAACTATCGGTCTAGGTCAAAGGAAGTGTGCTTCAGAGACCCTTCGTTTCTTTCCGTATATTTGCCGTATGCTAACAGATCAAGAGCTTTACGAGGCCATAGACCAACCCATCTTTCGCCTTGTCGGTAGCACAGCCGATGAATTGGGACTCGAAGCCTATGTTGTCGGAGGCTACGTGCGCGATTTGATGCTGCACCGCCCCTCGAAAGACATTGACATCGTAACCGTGGGCAAGGGTATCGATTTAGCCCGAGCTGTGGCTAAGAAGTTGGGAAAGGCGGCCCATCTCTCTGTTTTTGCCCGATTCGGGACAGCGCAAGTCAAACACAAAGACTGCGAAATAGAGTTTGTGGGAGCCAGACGAGAGAGCTACGCACCGGATAGTCGCAAACCTCTGGTTGAAGATGGAACTTTGGAGGATGACCAAAAGCGACGAGACTTCACAATCAATGCCATGGCTCTATCATTGAATGCATCCACTTATGGCCGACTGTTGGATCCATTCGATGGAATTACTGATTTGTACGACTGTTTGCTCTCTACGCCTCTTGATCCCGCAATCACGTTCAGCGATGACCCGTTGCGGATGATGCGAGCCATACGCTTCGCCTCCCAGCTCGGTTTTATGATTGAAGACACGACATGGGAAGGTATTTGCACAATGGCTCCACGCATCGGCATCGTATCGAAAGAGCGCATAGCAGATGAGCTCAACAAGATCATGCTATCGCCTAAGCCTTCGGTGGGGCTGGAGCTTTTTGCTCTGAGTGGACTGATGGAGCGCGTGATGCCGGAGGTCTATGCACTCAAGAGCGCACAAGACGAAGTCGGACACAAAGACAATCTTATCCATTCCTTTCGAGTGGTGGACAATATCAGCAAACGCACAGACAAGTTATGGCTACGCTGGGCAGCTCTCTTGCATGATGTCGGCAAACCGAAAACGAAAAAGTTCGTCCCCGGTACCGGCTGGACATTCCATAACCACAACTACATAGGAGCCAAGATCGTACCTCAGATTTTTCGCAAACTGAGGTTACCGATGGACCACAAGATGAAGTATGTGCAAAAGCTCGTGGAGCTACATATGCGCCCTCAGGCATTGGTTGACGAAGGCGTTACGGACTCAGCTGTACGCCGCCTGCTCTTCGAAGCTGGCAATGACATTGACGATCTCATGGTACTATGTGAAGCCGATATCACGAGCAAGAATCCTGCTCGTGTGAAACGCTACTTGGACAACTACGGTTTGGTGCGTCGCAAACTGCACGAAATAGAAGAGAAGGATCGGGTACGCAACTTCCAACCACCTATCACAGGTGAAGACATTATGCGCATATTCGGCCTGTCTCCCTCCCAACTCGTAGGTCAGATCAAAGATGCAATCAAAGATGCAATCCTCGATGGCCTGATCCCCAATGAGTACGGGGCTGCGTACAACTACATGATGGAGCAAGCTGCTCAGCGAGGAGTCTATCCGGTAGAACCTCGTGCCCCCATTGTCTCTTAGCAGTGAGTTGTAAGCACGTCTTTTTCGCCCCCCGAGGAGCCGATAGGCAAATCTATTCGCTTAGCCTACCATTCTCAAAAAGTATCTGCGCACGTGAGTGGATGATCGCTGCACTAAGTGGAGAAAGCTTTCCAGCACTAACCGAATCTGACTGGCCATTACCAGATGACCTAGCAGTACTTTCCTCTGCCCTTTGTACAGATCTTACTCAAACAGCTACAATCGATGTCGGAGCCTCCGGTACTGCCCTTCGATTTCTAACGGCCTATCTTTGTCTGAAGACTCAAGCGGAAGTAAAACTAAAAGGAACGGCAAGGCTGTGCCAAAGACCTATCGCCCCTCTCGTAGACGCCCTTCGACAGATGGGAGCAGAAATTCGCTACCTCGAAAAAGATGGTTTTGCCCCACTGCTGATAAGCCCATCCTCTCTCTTTTCGGGCCCTGTTAGGCTTGACGCGTCTCTCAGTTCACAATTCGTCTCGGCTCTTTTGCTTATCGCTCCATACCTCTCTGAAGGTTTAGACTTACACCTAATGGCAGCACCTCCATCTGCCCCCTACATTACCATGACCGTAGAGCAGATGCGACGATCCGGAGCACAAGTAACAGTCTCAGCTGATGGCCGACTCTACCACATTGCAGCCAAACCCTATCGGATGGGTTTGGCCTATATGGAGCGAGACTGGAGTGCTTCGGCCTTTTTCTATGCCCTTGTAGCTATCCGAAAAGATCCTCACTCCATCTATCACATGCACGGTCTCGCAAACAACTCGATCCAAGGGGATAAATGCGCCATTGAACAATTCGGTCTATTGGGAGTTTACAGCCGAGAGCAGGCAGGTGGCATAGAGATACACTACAATCCTGCCCACCATCCGTCACCGATGCTCGAAGTCAACTTCTCCGACCACCCGGATATGTTACCGGCCTGGGTTGTTGCGGCCACCTTGCAGGGGCAATCATTCGTAGCTGATGGTATCGCCACCTTAAGACATAAAGAAAGCAATCGTATCTCAGCCGTTCTCAAGGGTTTGGCACAATTGGGATTTACCGGATTCGCAGAGGGTTCAGAGCGACTTGTGTATCAGGCATCAACTCCCTATGAGAGGCAGGAGATGCCGCTTATCGACTGTTGCGACGATCACCGCATTGCAATGGCTTTTGCGATGGTTGCGGCCGACAGGCGATTTGGCAAAGGGATTTCCCTCGATGGGATCGAGGCTGTGAACAAATCTTTTCCCAACTTTGAAAGCGTAGCCGTTGAATGTGGATTTCATTTTGAACCAGCACAGTTTGTCGAGCCATGACCAATGCCATTCTCATATTTCTAATTAGTATTCTGCTGTTAGCCATAAGTGCTTTTCTCTTCTCGCGGAGAGAACACCGACAACGTATTGCCAAAGGGTTGCCTCCTGATGAGCCTAAGCTTTATCAACGACCAGCCGATTGTTGTGGGAAACACGAAATTTGCGAACATGATCTGTCACAACGGCAACAATCGATCACTCCCGTCTATTTCGACGACGAGGAGCTGGACGTTTACCGTGGTACTCCACCGAATAAGTACACAGACAAAGACCGGTCCGTTTTTGCAGAGATATTGCATACCCTCTTGCCAGAAGACGTTAGACCGTGGATCCTCAGTCTTGGACAACGAGGGATCACCCTTCCCGATGAAGTGCGCAAAGAAGCACATCGGCTCTGTAAATAAGGACCCTTAGCCACATTGTACGAGAAAGCGGAGAGAGGGTCACTTGATAGACCGTCTCTCCGCTTGACGCACCCTAAAACGGGAAATTTTCTTCGTTTTATCCCGCTATGGATTTTTCCAAGTTCCCAAGCAGACTGCTAGCTCCTATACGCATCAGCTCGGGGGTAAGCCATTCCTCACCCAAAACTTCGCGAACGATGGTATAGTACTTAATGGCCTCCTCGGTCGTGCGAATGCCTCCAGAGAATTTCACGCCCCGGCGCTCTCCATAAAGTTCGTAGTACTGCTTGAGTACAGAGCACATCACATAGGCTGCCTCAAGGCTTGCCCCTGGATATTCCTTGCCAGTGGAGGTTTTGATGAAGTCTGCTCCAGAGAAAAGCGATAGGATAGAGGCTCGACGAATTTGCTCGGCCGTTTTGAGCGCCCCTGTCTCAAGGATTACCTTCAGATGGGCAGACTGACAAGCAGCTTTCTGCTCCTCTATTTCATTGGATGCCGTTTCGTAATCTTCCGCAAGGAAAGCCGCCATATTCAATACGATATCAACCTCGTCTGCTCTATCGCGAACAGCCAAAGACGTTTCGGCCAGCTTGACCTCAATGAAACTCTGGGAAGCGGGGAAACAACCGCTCACACATGCAACCTTGGTACCACCAGCTGTAAGCGTCTCGCGTACCGTTTTCACGAAGTTCGGGTAGACACAAATCGCTGCCACCGATGGAATCGTAGGATCTTTGCCATCCTTCTCATTTACTGTCTGAACAAATCGGGCAATGGATTCCTCCGTATCAGCTCCATTTAGGCTGGTGAGATCGATCGTTCCGATCAGAAACTTCATCACCTCTTTGGTATTGCATGTAGCATAGTTGTCTGCTACGATTCTTTCTACAGCAGCTTTTACAGCCTCATCCGTCACGGATGGGAATTTGGCAAATGCCTCGTTGTACTTACTCATAGTTATATGGGGTATAAATTTTACTTCAACTTGGAATTGTTTCTGTGTCGGTCTGCGTCTCGTTGGGTCTTTTTCTCCAAGTTAGCTCTGAGGGCATCGCTCATGTCTACGCCACATTGGTTAGCCAAACAAAGGAGAACCCACAAAACATCGGCTAATTCATCGGCCAACTCTTGTGACCGATCGGACTCTTTGAAAGATTGCTCTCCATAAATCCTGGCAATCAAGCGAGCTACCTCTCCGACCTCTTCGGTGAGAATCGCCATATTGGTCAGCTGATGAAAATAACGCTGCCCGTAAGTTTTTATCCAACCATCAATACATGCCTGCATTTCCCGAATGCCTATTTCGGGAGACTGCCCCAAAGGAAGCGGAAGCGAACCCGATGTTGTCATAGCTCGGTATGCGTATCAATGAGAATAGTAACCGGACCATCGTTGCACAAGTCTACCTGCATGTCAGCACCAAAATGCCCCGTAGAGATAGGCCTACACAAAACCCTCTCACAGCAACGACAGAAACATTCATATAGGGGGATAGCAGTCTCGGGCCGAGAAGCCCTTATGTAGGAGGGGCGGTTCCCCTTCTTTGTAGAAGCCATGAGGGTAAACTGGCTCACCACCAAAAGCTCACCACCAACATCCAGCAAAGATTTGTTCATGACTCCATTTTCATCATCGAAGATCCGAAGTTTGAGAATCTTCTCAGCCAAAGCCTCAGCATCGACCTCCGTATCGAGATCTTCTATCCCAACCAACACCAAAAGACCTTTGTCTATTCGACTGATCTCCGTCTCATCAATAGAGACAGACGCTCTACTCACTCGCTGTACGACTACTCTCACGGTCTACCCTATTTGTATAGGCAAAGGTAAGTCTTTCTACAGATCCTACTCTCAAACCAGCCTCCAAGAGAAATCTGCAAAAGCCCATCCCTTTGCAAAAGAGTAATAGCCCTGCAAACAATTGCCCCCTTGCAAGAATCCTCCTACTCGGATTCCTCTTGTGATCCTTGCTGTACTACGGATGACGTTTTGGTTAGCTGCGCCAACACATCTCGGGCGGCAGAAGTCGTGGTAATGAAAGCCTCGGGATCCTCAGCCTGGATGCACTGCTGCAATCTACGGTAGTCCTTACGCTCCACAAGCATAAAAATGACTTCCTTATCCACGCCACTGTACATCCCCTTGCCATGCAAATAGGTTGCACTTAATCCTAATTGATTGACAATAAGATCTCGCAGACGGTGGGGTTTAGAGGAAATAATGAAAACGGCACGCTGGGGATTCTCCGGCATGAATACATTGAGAATCTGTCCGTAAACAACGATCGTGATCCATGAGTAAAGGGGCACAGTCCAATCTCTGAAAACAAGTAAGCCAACTAGGACTATGCAGGAGTCAATGACGATAATCATCGTACTGAGCTTCACATTCCGCCGGACAGTCAAGACTCTACCCAAAATGTCTGTGCCAGCACTCGTACCTCCAGCTTTGAAGACCAAGAAAACACCTAACCCAAGTATACCACCACCATAAAAGGCCGAGAGGAGGGTGTCACCCTGCGCTAGATGAGTGTCAGCCATGAAATTGGAAATGAGATCGGAGAAAAGGGAAATCATCAGAAAAGTAGCAAGGGTCTTACCGGCAGAAGATAAGCCAAGCTTCTTCCATGCCAACATAAAGAGGGGCACATTAAAAAACAAGGCCGTAACCCCGATTGGGAACCCATCGGCAAACCCCAGCACACCCTTTGTCAGGTGATTGATAGCAATCGTGAGGCCATATATCCCTCCCGGGACAATCTGATTGGGAAGACAAAAAGCAGCATAGGCAAAGGCTTCCAAGAAGGAGCCGACTACCAAAAGCACGATATCCGCAAGAAGAGCATTGCTACGCCCTGAGAGAGGGGATTTGAGCTCCATAAAAATCAGGATAATAAGGGAATGGGACTTGTTTTTCGACCACGAAAGCGACCAAAAGCCCTCTCCCCGGGTAAAGAAAGAAGGCCTCAATCAAACAACATCACCCTACTTAAGTTTGCGTAGCGTATGCCCCATCCGATCACGCTTGGTCCTCAGATAGTTTTCGTTGTAGTGGTTCGGCATAACTTCCAACGGCACGACCTCTACTATTTCCAAGCCATAGGCTTCAAGGCCTACACGTTTGATCGGATTGTTGGTCATCAGGCGCATCTTGCTCACACCCAAGTCACGTAGGATTTGGGCCCCAACGCCATAATCGCGTTCATCGGCCTCGTGTCCGATGCACAAGTTTGCATCAACCGTATCCATACCTTGCTCTTGCAACCGGTAGGCTTTCATCTTATCCATCAGACCTATGCCACGCCCTTCTTGGTTGAGATACACGATCAACCCTCGTCCCTCCTGTTCGATCACACGCATTGCATGATGCAGCTGTTCGCCACAGTCGCAACGCTTAGAGGCGAAGATATCTCCGGTCGCACAACTGGAGTGCATGCGTACCAACAAAGGATCAAGGCCCGATACATCTCCCTTAAACAGAGCTATGTGTTCCAATCCATTGCTTTTTTGTCTATAAGGAACGAGTTTGAAATCACCGAACTCGGTGGGCATCTTAACCTCTACGCCTCGCTCCACAATGCAGTCCCTCTTGAGGCGGTATGCAATCAGGTCTTTGATCGTGATGATCTTGATATCCCATTTCTTCCCCACCTCAACAAGCTGGGGCATGCGAGCCATTGTACCATCTTCATTGATGATTTCAATCAGAGCCGCTGCCGGTTGCATCCCACAGAGTTTAGTCAAATCGACCGCGGCCTCGGTATGACCAGCTCGTCTCAGTACACCACGAGAGCGAGCCTTTAGGGGGCATATATGTCCTGGGCGAGCCAGATCGGTCGGCAATGTATTGGGATCGGCCAATGCCAATATAGTCTGTGCTCGGTCGTACATGGATACACCTGTCGTACAGCCATTACCCAGACGATCAACCGTAATCGTGAACGGAGTCTCATGCACAGAAGTATTGTTCGGCACCTGCATCTCGAGTTCCAACTGAGCAGCTCGCTCTTCCGAAATTGGAGCACAGAGGACACCACGACCATAACGCATCATGAAATTTATCTTCTCGGGCGTTACTTTCTCTGCCGCGATGATGAAATCGCCCTCATTTTCGCGATCTTCGTCATCTACTACAATCAGAAACTTCCCTTGCTTGAAGTCTTCGAGGGCTTCCTCAATAGTATTCAATTTAATATCCATTACCTGCACCTATATATGTTATTCGCTGTAATCGGCATCCAACAAACAGTCCAGCTCCTCCAACACTGGCTCAAGGAGATTGAAGTCTCGTATCAAGTGCTTCCGCCTGACGCCCAAATACAGGCTCAAAGGTAGCGATAAAGGCAGACAAAGTATCATGAAGCAACTCAACGAACGAGACGAAGGAATCCACCGGCTAATACTTTTGGGAAGCAAAGGCACATCCATCAACTTGGCCTGCACCAAACGCTTGGGGCAGTCTCGGAGGTAATCCACCACTCGCTCTGTCTGCCAATGCAACTTACCAAGCAGTACTTGCTCTTTCCCGTAAAACCACATTAGAGGCCAGGGACAAGAGATCAAGCGGCAGTTTCGCACTTGATTGATCAAACCTCTCAGTTCATTTATTTCTTGATGAGCGTTATTGGTATCGGCCTCTACGATGATCACGTCTTTGTACTCGACCTTGCGCACACGTTTGGGATTAAAAAGTCGCTTGACAAAGAGCAGATAAGTATCCACATTGAGTGTCGACGAATCTCGCGAAGCCTTGTAAGTAAGGAAGATACCCAGAGGTAAAAGGACAGCGGTCGAGAGCCACATTCCCTGCCATACGGGCCATTCGCCCGAATTAACCATCTTTCGCCCGAATGTATCCAGCATGTAATAGACCAGAAAAAGGAGCACGGAAGCAACAATCGGAGTCCCCAGACCTCCCTTGCGAATAATCGCGCCCAACGGTGCCCCAATGAAAAAGAAAACGACACAGGCTGCTGGGAAAGCAAATCGTCGAAACCACTCCATCTTATGCATGCGGTAACGCCACTGCTCCTGTTGCAACTCTACAGTAGAGAAGGAGAGTTCGTTTCGCAACATGGAGAAATGCTCTCTGGCTCTGTTCAGGGCCAGAGAGCGGGTATAGAGGGATGCGCTCTGCCACAGACTGTCTACATCACTGGGGCTCTCCTCAGCCTTTTGCCACAGAGCCTCGCTTATTCCCCTTGCCTCTTCACTCCGGTTCAGCGATAGGAGTGAAGACTCGCTTAAGAAAGAACGCCGTATATCGGCCTCCAGTTTGGGGGCAAGCTGATGATGCATGCTATCGATCCCCATTAGAGCACTGTCCACCACCACTTGCAGTTCGGAAAGATTCTTTCCGGCATAGGTGGCACGCATATCGTTTTCATCCTCAAGTTTGAAATTCGCATCGAAAGGGATGATGATCCTTTTCTGAGAAAAACGCTCATCCAAGGAAGGTACGGGCTGAGGTGTCGGGCTATAAGTTTGACTGCGTAGCATCTGAAAGCTACGCCCCGAATACAAATCCAGCGTAAGAAAGGTCTTGCTCTCATCCATCGCCAAAACACCGGAATCGGCCCGTATGATGCGAGAGGTCTCGAATCCTTGGCTGTGGTCGTAGATCATCATGTCGTACAGTGTGTGACTCTCTCGATCTTTCCTACTCACATAGACGTTGTAGCCCTGAATGCCATTGTAGAAAACACCCTCAGGGATCTCCAACTCCGGTGTTGCATTGCGAGCCGAATAAATGATTGTATAGAGCTTCACCTGGGCAACTGCTATCAGATTGTTCTGAAACATCAACAAACCAAAAGCGCAAACGCAGACAGCAAAGAAAAGGGGCAGCATAATGCGATGCAGAGGCACACCTGCTGACTTCATAGCAAGCAACTCCAAACGCTCTCCTAGATTGCCAAAAGTCATCAACGAAGCCAATAGAATCCCAAGAGGAAGGGCCATCGGCACAAGCTGCATAGCCGAGTAAAAGAGCATTTGTCCCAAGACGTCCAACGAGAGACCCTTGCCGGCCATATCGTCTACGTATTTCCAAAGGAACTGCATCAAGACAACGAACCAGCATATCCCGAAAGTCATTAGCAACAAAGGCACAAACGTGCGCAACATATACCAATGCAAACGCTTGATAGGTTGGATCTTCATGCTCAGTTACGGTTGCAATTCGATGATCTCATACTTGAGGGCCAAAAATACAAAATAAAGCCTAATCGGGCGTGAGACTATCCCCTATTACAGACACATCCAATCCTGCCGAACCTATTGATTCATCGCTCGGTACCAATTCTGCCTACCTCCCCACTCTGCACTCAACTCAGTGCAAAAACTCCGACGCGTGAGACAAAGAAAGCTAACGGGAAAGAGCAAAAGCTCCGGCGGGAAAGAATTATCGCTTTGACACGTCGGAAATATTCCAAACGTATGAAAGGCTTAATCTTTCCATGTTCAAAACCTTGTAATTTGATGTCTGTTAGTAGGTTAAATGCTCCGGGTGAGAGCCCTCCTACTTGTCCTCAAAAAAGAGAGGGGCTGCTGCACCCTCCGATTGCAATAGCCCCTCGATTTATCTCTACTCAAGAAGAAGATCAACGACGCGTTAATTTGCGAGTTATCATTCCTATTTGCACAAGATATTCACCGATAGCAGCAGTGTGCAGATCAATGGAGGCCTTACCTTCGGAATCGGTATGAACAGTTGCTACCAGGCGTCCATCCGCAGTGTAGATCCTTAATGGCTTGTTGGCCGGAGCCCCCTCAATGTGTAGCACGTCCGTGCAGGGGTTGGGGAAGATACGTGGCAAAAAGTCGGCATCTGCGAGAGATTCGGGAAAATGCTCGCCATCGTAAGGAATCGGCTTCCTCGAACTATCAGAAGATACTCCATTGAGATCGAAAAATCGCCAACCTCTATGCTTGCCCTCCTCTATATCTGATGCCATCGCATAATTATCGGACTTTGGATCATGCTTGTCCACAAGGAAAACAAATCCAGGCTTTTCTTCCTGAACACTCCTGTCCGGCAGAGACCGGATCATCCGGGTCATTGCCTCATCCTTGATTCTATTACCAGAGCAAAGGAGCACTTGCATGGCTTTGTTGTGAAGGAAGCTCAATTCTTGCAGAAGATTCGTTCGACAATCAAGGAATACAAGTTTCTCATTTGCCTCAAGTTCAAGCCGATCAATCGAGTTCTCTGGACAAGCCAGAGCTTCAAGCTCTGGCTGTGTGGTTACATCTATGTATGAGACCTCACTGTTAAGGACGGAAAACTCTATCATATCTCCATAGACGTACAATTCCTTCCCTGCTCCGAAATATTGGGTTGGGACGGTCCTTTCCTGGATGGAGGATTTGTAGAGAAGCTCTTCACCTCGCTGATATTGTTTATCGCAGTTAAGGTCTACCCACAGACTATTTGTACGGCCTTTTGCTTGGAGGTAGAGAGGTGTTTCCGAAGACAATCGCTGCAATTTTATCCTAGGCCCTGTGATTGGTGCAGGCTCAAATTGGAATTCTGGTTCATTGACAACAACGATGGGAGGAACATCCACCAAAAGTGGACGGAACTTCTTTTCGTACACATCCTGTAGCACAAACTGCAATTGGATGCCCTCTTTCTTTACCTTCTCGGGGAGGTTTTGGAAATGTTCTTTTTGCCAGCCGACTGCCGTGTACTCCATATGGCCCTTGGCTGGTAATTGCAAGCTGGCATATTGCTGTTGGACAACGAGCTTTCTTTCCCCCAGCTCATTCATATACGTGAAGTAGATATAGAGAAGGAGATTATCCGTCTTGGATGTCCCTACATTGGAAACTTTAAGAGAAGGGATCTTGGGAGCATTCTCGTTTACTACAATTTTACCGTCCGTTGTTTCCCCCTTGTACTCAACGACGATGCCCACAGCCACTTTGTCAGCTTCAGTGACCCAAACTTTTTCTGCCAGAGGGATGCGAATGGCTTTGCCTTCGCCCTCCAAAGAGTCATCCCCCAACTGCACGCAAAAGTCGTATTGCTTGTTCGGGAAAAGCAACAATCGGCCGATATCTTTCTTCACCTCGTATTCAGATTGGCCTGCAATCATTTCCATGCTTGTGTAGACGGGTGTCCAATTCTCTCGATCAACAGCCTTGGCCAAGATCCGTAGCTCGCGTTGCAACTCATCGGTGCCCTCATTTTTGAGGCGGAACGAAATCGAGCTCTTCTCAAAACCGAAGAGCCGAGCGTTGAAGCTCCCTTCGACCAGTGATACCCGGCCCTCAACACCCTCCTCGTGTAGTTCGGCCTTGCCTGAGGCATCAATGGAGAGAATAGCTCGGGATTCAACAGCCTGCAGATGCCCCAGAGGTAGGTACCCCTTCGACGTCTCGTATGCCACACATACGAGGTAGCGTGTGGGACCCTTCTCAAGCGAACTAAAACTGCTGAGTTTCACGGACGGGATTCGAACTGCAACATCCTCACCTTCCTTGAGGAAGCGTAGGCTAATCCTCTCGGAGATACCGCCTTCTTTGATCAGTTCTCGGCCATCTTCCGATCGGATCTGTAGTCGAAAGGAACCGTCGTATTTTTTATCAGAAAAGATCTCGGGAACAAATACCGTGCAACCAATAGAGCCGTTCTCACTCAATCGATAGCTAAGGCTCCGAGATGCAACAATAGGAATAGCTTCGTGGCTGTCGCCATTTTTGTCCGGTCTGATCCCCACAAGCATCTGTTGGTCTACATTGAATCCCCCTCCGGAACCTCCGCCGATACCCAAAGCTGAAGGATTGAGCATATTGATCAAGAAATAACCGTCGGAGGTGCCACCCCACCCCCAGTTGATATGGAAGTAACCCTTGCTATCGTAGCCATCGCAGACGAATGCGTGGCCACTGTTGCCTCCATAGCCAGCGTACACGACAGATCTGCCGTTTGCAAGTTCATGGCGCAAGATCTTATTCCACTCGGTCTGGGTGTAGAACAGACGATGGAGCAGCTGCAGAGACTTGTCGTAACGGAAATTCTCTCTTAAGGCTCGTACAACGTTGGGCATAAAAGAGCCGCTCCCCTTGGGTGTGTAATTCATATCGACAGCCACGCCCACGTGATAGGCCAGCAGAGAGAGGGCGTCTCGCTGCTTATTGCTAGCGAAATCGGGAAGCAAAAGTCTCTCTGGCATAGATTTCCAGTCGTAGGAGGTTTCCTCAAAGTTTACTCGATGAGTTCGTTGGCTTGCCGGCTCGGTGTACTCGTAGCTTCCCATACCTTTTTCAGGCCATTTGTGCTGACGCATCACCTGTGTGACGGCTGTCGCGACACAGCCCACCGGCATATTTTTTCCCGCGGGGCTCAGCGGTGTCCGATAGTTCCATGGATAAGATTGATTCCATTGTATCTTCCCAAGAAGAGGAGCCACTTCAAGTGGTTCGGATGATCCGAAAGAAGAAAGCTCGAGACTCCTCGTTCTCTCTGCTTCATGCTCGATGAAATAGGCCACCGACCGCCTATAGGCATCCAAGAAAGCAGCAATATGATCCGGTATCTCCCCTTTTGCAAAATGCCCTTGGGGGGAGTATGCCAAAAGCTCCGGCAAGCAATCATCACCGGCAACGATCACGAATCCATCCGCAGTTCCCCTATTGTAGATATAGAATGCGGCTTGCTCGGAAGAAGATGAGGTAACTCCTTTCTTGTTATTTGCAAAGACTTTGATAGACGGGGCATAAACAAGCTCAAGCTCCATCTGTTCAGCCATCTGTCCCTGAGGGAACCGCCTGAATTGTTCGTTCCTGAAATAACGCTCGGCAATGCGCTCAGAGGTTTGTCTGTCAATCGGTGTCGCGACTAACTGCAGTGGAATTAAAAGCAAAAGAAGTAGGGCAAAAGACCTACCAATTGCCATCAGTCTGGATGGTGCGCCCCAAGGGCCGAGATCATGCTTCATGAACAAAAGACTTTTGTGTTGGTGAAGAAAAGCCCTCCTGGCGCGTACACAGATCAGCAAGGAAGTCGACCAAAGGTAAACAAAAGGGCAGAAAACTTGTGTATGTTTGCTTTCGATTCCATCCTCTTTGCGGAAGATACAGAAAACCCTCTGTCTTCACTTCGTCAAACAAGAGGCAGACGGGGGAAAAGCTCTGGGGACTCGAAAGAGACTACAGACGCTAAAACTCGTTATCCCACAGATTTTGTTTGCGGCTGCCCCTTCAACAGGAATTAACTCAAAAGGATTAGGGCAGAAGTCATCAGAGCATAGAGTAGGACCATGACCCCGGTGCGAGCCAACACGCGGTTAAGTTCCCGCCCCTTGCATGAAAGAAGCAATCGGAAATTATCTGCAAAGAACATGACAAAAGGCAGCAGGGCAAAGAGCCCGAGTAGGCTATAAAAAGGGGCCAGCAAAGCCACTGCAACGACACCACAGACCACATAAAGGAAAGGACCAAAGCTCCTCCCCACGATCACAATTGTAGTTCGCTTTTTCCTTGCCCGATCTTCCTCATAATCGCGGAAGTTGTTCACAACCAAGATGCAGACAGATATAAGTCCCATCGCAACCGACAACATCCAAATGTACCGATCGGAACAAGCCGACTGAATGTAGTAGGTAAAGAAAGTCGGGACGAGACCGTAGAAAACAAAGACGGCCAAATCGCCCAACCCATGTTTAGCCAAGGGCCAAGGACCGGCACTATAAGCAAAAAGCCCGAGTCCGACAGCCAAGCCTACAAGTAGATATGCCACTCCATGCAGCCAGGCCAACAATAAGCCGGCTGCAGCCGTAGCAAACAGACTGACAGCGAGAGCTGATAAGACCTGCCGCTTGCTCAACCAACCGAGAGACAGGGGATGATTGGGACCGAGACTCTCGGCCGAATCACTCCCATTGACGTAATCAAAATATTCGTTGACTATATTACTGGCAATCTGCGCTGACACGGCCACAATGGCGCAAAGTAGTGAATCTAACCAATTGACTCGCCCCATTCTAACGGCATAGGCCACCGCCACCAAAACGGGACTGAGCGATGCCGTAAGTGTATAGGGACGTATGAGCTTCAGCCAGGGAGCTAGGCGAGAAGGGGGGAGAGGTGTCATTTATCCTGATTCGCAGTGAAGAGATGTCGGGATAGGGCAACCAAGACATCTCGCTTATCACTCTCCTTTATCAATACTGTGACATTATAGTCGCTACCACCATAGGAGATCATTCGCACGGGGAAATCCCGAATTGCCTCGATCACCTTGGCTTCAAAACCGATATTGTTCCACTTCATATCTCCTACCACACAGATAATCGTGAGCCCTGCTTCTATAGAGACGGAGCCAAGCTGTCGCAATTCCTCTGCTATCTGGTCGAGTTTCTCGTTGTTGTCTATCGTCAGAGACAATCCCACCTCGCTGGTCGTCACCATATCAACGACAGTCGCATTGCGCTCAAAGACCTCAAAAACTCGCCGGAGGAAATGCCAAGAAACAAGCTTGTGGTTGCTCTTGATTTTGATAGCGATGATACCATCTTTTGCGGAGACAGCCTTGATCACGTCTTTCTCCGTATCAAGAGAGATAAATGTACCGGGAAGGGAGGGGTTGAGTGTGTCGAGTAGGCGCACTGGTATGTTGTGCTCTCGGGCAGGTTGGATACAAGTGGGGTGTAGGATCTTGGCCCCGAAATATGCGAGCTCGGACGCTTCATCGAAATGCAGGCGTCGCACTGGAGTGGTCTTATCGACGAAGCGAGGATCATTGTTGTGCAAACCATCGATGTCCGTCCATATCTGTATCTCTTCGGCCCCGATGGCCACACCCACCAAAGAGGCTGTATAGTCGCTCCCTCCTCTCCTGAGGTTATCCACTCTATCGTAGGCGTTGAGACAGATATACCCCTCGGTGATGTAGATCTCCGTATCCCCAGGTGCAGCCTGCATGAGAGGCCGCAAGTGGGAGGTGATGTAAGGAATATCCGGCTCGGCATTCTTGTCGGTCTTCATGAAGTCCAGAGCGGGTATGATGACCGCCCTTTTGCCCATGTCTTGCAAATGCCGGAGCATCATGGCTGTACTCATAAGTTCGCCCTGTGCCAGAATCCGTTTTTCCTCAAACAGGGAGAAGTTGTCTCGCCGACACATCTGGCGCATCAACCGGAAGGAGCAATCCACCGCAGCACTAGCTATTCGTCTACTCGCCTCACGAGGGAAGAGGAGTTTAAGCTCCGTCTGATACTTACTGTAGAGCTGCTCGATAATCTCCGACGCTTCCTTGGGTTTTCGTTGCAACAAGAGGCGCGCAATCTCTACCAATGCATTTGTAGTGCCGGCCATTGCCGATAGCACGACAAGCACAGGCTTACTCCCAGCACTGATCAGTTGTGCTACACTGTCTATCCTTTCGGCCGAGGCAACCGACGTGCCTCCAAACTTTAGTACTTTCAATCTCTATCGCGTATTTAGTCCGACCTGCTCACTCGCTCAAAACCGTTGCCTTGGGCGAAGCAAAGTCTTCCTTCTTTCCCAAACAGACATGCCGAGCCGGCAGTTGCTCCATCGCCAATCGGTTGTGCGTCGCCATGACGACTGCTGCCCCTTCTTGTGCTGCCATTCGATGCAGCAAGCGAGTAATCTCAAGCCCCGTAGCTGGATCCAAATTTCCCGTAGGTTCATCGGCCAGAATCAACTCAGGGTGTCCGAGTAGAGCTCGAGCTATCGCTATGCGTTGCTGCTCCCCCCCGGATAATTCGTGGGGACGCTTGTAGCCCTTGTTGCTCATACCGACCTGCTCCAAGACTTCACCGATCCGCTTCCGCCTATCCTCCTTGCTCTTCACTCCGATAGCCCTGAGCACAATATCAAGATTCTCTTCAGCCGTGAGGTCGTAGAGAAGCTGAAAGTCTTGGAAAACGATCCCGATCTTACGACGCATGCGGCACAACTGGGACCGCTTAACCCGCCTTAAATCGAACCCAACGATCCGAGCCTCACCCTCCTGCAAAGGCATCTCGGCATAGAGAGCCTTAAGCAAAGAACTCTTGCCCGCACCCACAGGACCGGTGATGTACACAAAATCTCCCGACTCCAACTGCAAGCTAAAATTGCTAAGGATTACGTTCTCTTCCCTGCGAATACAAATCCCCTTGAGGTCTACTACCAGTTCTTTCTGCTGCATACTCGTCTTTTTCGGTGTACTGTGGACATCGTCCCACTCCTGTGGGATGACCGTACAAAGGTAAATAATTACTCCTGCCTACTCAAGAAGGAAGCAAAACGATTCTTCCAAACAAGAAGTCCGACATACTTCCCTGCCATCAATGAAAAGAAAGGGTGCAGACGAAAGCTTCCTATCCATGCAAAATCATTTTCTTCAATTTCAGGCTCAGAAGCTGATGCATGACACGAAAATTTCCGACACGTCGGAGCAGAATCTCCGACGCGTCCCAACAAATGCTCTCACGCGTCGGAAATTTTACCCCGATAGGAAGTCTTTTTGAATTGCCAATGCGACCATTTTTTCTCTCACGCAGTCTCTGTAGTGCCTCGCGCTTGGTATTATCTGCGCATTGGCATGACGAAATTGTACCAAAAAGGGCTATATGCGCAGATAATACCAGAAAAAGATTGGATTGTACTACCCAACAAACTACGCTCACCCATACTTTTGTCGCAAAGAAAACGGGAGGCGTTTTCCTGCCTAATTGGGCAAGAGCGACTTCCACATTAATGAAACAAAGGCCTACGGAACCATATAGTGTAGGGAAACTCACAGAGAGGACGAAAAACCCGAGAGGGAAGGACAGGAGAAACTCGGGTTGAGAACGACTATTAAGAAGAGCATTTGGATCCTGCTCTCCCTGCGGGGAGTCAGTGGGATCTGAGTGTGGAGAAAGCGGTGCGAGGCACAAGGCGAATTACCTTGTGCCTCTTTTTTTGTACGTTTGCGAAGTCGTAACAATTGCACCTCCGGCCTCGTTGTTTTTCTCCTCCCCAAATCGAGATATTGAAAGCAATTGCGTCAGGGGCCTTGTCTGCCGACTCTAAGAAAGAGTTACTGAGATGGGAAAAATAGATCAATCCAAGGGATAATTTGATGCTGTGTCACACAAAGAATGTCATCCCTAAGCCGATCCTAATCGGCATATGTGGACTCGCACACTGGATCCTACTTATTGCCGGCCTCCTACAGCTTGTAGCTTGTACCAAGCAGCCCACTCGATACATGGACAAAGGGTATGAGGAAGAAAAGAGAAGGACTGAAGAGAAAATCAAAGCCCTCTACAAAGCTTCCCTCGATTCGATCCCTCTCTTACTCGAGTGTTGCAATCCCCCAAAAGAAGATCTGCAGCAACTTTACCTCAATCGGTACATCGGTCGTTACATGCGCGACCATTCTCGCTATGCTGAGGCCTTGGAGCATCACCACAGAGAACTGAGTATCGCAAATTCCTTGAAAGACTCAGCAGAGATTGTCCAGGCTCTCAATGATGTGGGTGTGGATTTCAGACGTATGGGAGCCTTAGTCAACGCTTCTCAGTACCACTACAAGGCTTTGGCTATCATCGACAACATCGGCAAAGACGACTCCACCTGGGTGAAAAACAGAGTCGTCTCGCTCAATGGTCTCGGCAATATTAATCTCTCGCTAAAGTATTTCAAGGAAGCCGAGGCTAACTTCAAAGAAGCCCTGCAAGGAGAGGAAAAACTCGGCAGCATCGTAGGGAAAGCCATCAATTACGCCAATCTGGGGAATCTATACCAGCAACAAAACAAATACAAGAAAGCTCACGGATACTACTTGCTCTCTCTGAGACAAAACATCTTGTCTCAAAATCTGATCGGTATAGGACTGTGTAACACCTACTTGGGCGAATTGCAGGAAAAGCAGGGACGATATGAAGAGGCCGCTCGATACTACTGGGTTGCTTACCAACAGATGAAGGACACAGACGACATCTGGCATTGGCTGGATGTTTGTATTCCTATGGCTCGTATCTCTCTTTTACAAAGGAAGCTCAACGATTGCAAGACTTACATCGATCAGGCTTTGGCGAAAGCTACACAGATCAGCAGCTACGAACATTTGGTATCCCTGTACAAGCTGCAAAGCGACTACTTCCTAAGCATAAACAGGCCCGAAGAAGCCTTATCGAGCCTCAAGAAGAGCAATGATATTCGTGAGGAGATTGACCGCATCAACAGCAAGAATCGGTTGATGGACGTACGTATCGACTATGAGCGCAATCGCAGCAATAGGGAAATTGTACAGCTCAAAGAGATCACCAAGCGTCAGGAGAAAGAAAAGGAAGCCTTCATGTACTCTTCTTGGCTCACTATCGGTATGCTGGTCGTTTTCATCCTATTGATCGGATATGCCTACCGGGAAGGGGTAAAAAACAATCGCCTGCTGAAGAGGATGGACAACATGCGCTCCGACTTCTTCGCCGGTATCACTCATGAATTTCGTACACCGATCACGGTCATCTTGGGCCTCAACGAGCAATTGAGTCATGCGGCTGATCTTTCTCCCTCAGATATTGAGAAATTTCGCTCTGTTATCCATCGGCAGGGAGCTCAGCTATTGGAGCTTGTCAATCAGCTCTTGGATATTTCCAAGCTACGCAAGGGGGTAGCAACTCCCGAGTGGCGGCACGGCGATATCGTGATGTTCATGCGTATATTACTTGAACCTTTCGAGCTATACGCGGAGAACAAGGGTGTAAAGCTAAACTTCTCGCCGACTGTTGAATCCCTATCGGTGGACTTTGTGCCGGCCTACCTGCAGAAAATTCTCACCAACCTCGTCTCCAATGCGATCAAACACACCTCGCAAGGAGACAGGATTACGGTCCATTTGGAGCCGGCCAAAAGCGAGCAGGTGCTCATACGGGTCCAAGATTCGGGTGAGGGAATAGCCAAGGACGATTTGGAGAGGATCTTCGAGCCTTTCTTCCAAAGCCCATCTTCTTGCACAAAAGGTGGTAGCGGGATCGGACTCTCGTTTACCGGGACATTGGTAAGCAACCTAAATGGCAAGATTCGGGTAACAAGTGAGGAGGGCAAGGGGAGCTGCTTCTATGTAAGCCTGCCGACACAGAATACATCCATACGACAAATCAAACCTTGGGTAGAGGGAGAGACTGTGCTGGATGACGAAACGGTCTACATGGGGATACCCGAAGACGAAGAGACAGACGACGAAAGAAATCTCCACGAATCCAAGCCCACAGTTTTGCTGGTAGAGGATAACAAAGATGTGGGCCTGGTTGTAAAGTTGCTCATGGAGGATAAGTACAATGTCGTCTTGGCGGCCAACGGTCGCGAAGGTCTGGAGAAAGCCCGAGAGTTGATACCCGATCTGATCATTACGGACGTGATGATGCCGGTGATGAATGGGATGGAGATGTGCAAGGCGATCAAATTTGACGAACTACTCAACCACATACCGGTAGTCGTTCTCTCGGCTCTCACATCCGAGGAAGAGCGCATCGAAGGACTTCGGTGCGGGGCCTCAGACTATCTGAGCAAGCCTTTCTCTGCCGACGAGCTTAAGCTAAGAGTAGACAACATCATAGCCGGTCGCAAGAAACTCAAGGACCAATATGCGCAAAAACTCCGACAAGGCACTGTCGAGGAGCTGGAAAAAATGACCAGAGAAGCGGAGCAGCAGAGATTCCTGGACAAGGTAAACGATTTTATCTCCCAAGAAATGGGCAACCCGAGCTACTCCTCTGCGACCTTGTCCAAGCAGATGCACGTGAGCATCTCCCAACTCAATAGGAAACTCTCGGCTGTTTGCGGTATGACTTCGGCTGTTTACATCCTTCATCGGAAGATCTCGCACGCCTGCAACTTACTGCGAGAAACAGACAAGAGCATCTATGAAGTAGGGGATCTCTCGGGCTTCTCGGACCCGTCCTACTTCTCTCGAATGTTCAAGAGACACATGGATTGCACACCTTCGCAATATCGACAACAGATCTCTAACCCCAATTCTATCCAATCTTAACTATCGCCTCAAGCCATGTGTAAAGGCATTGTAATCGCATTTTTCAAATGGGGGCTCGTTGCCTTTCTACTCTCTCAGAATTTTGTTGCGCACGCACAGGCGGAGGCCAAGACCTCATACAGCCCGCGGATAAACGGAACTATACGAACAAAGTTTGAGTACCAGCCAACTCCTCGGCAGGTCCGCATCGGAGTACGTAACGCTCGTTTATCAGCAACCGGACTCGTTTCCGATTGGATGAGCTACAAAGTGGAAGGAGATCTTTTCGATCAGGGAGAAATGAAGATGCTCAATGCGCATATACGGCTTGGCCCGATCGGCAACACCGATTTGAAGATGGGATTTATGCGAGTTCCTTTCACGATAGACGCACATCGCACACCCGATTTGCTCTACTTTGCCAATCGTTCGTTCATCGCTAAGCAAGTAGGGAGTATTCGAGATGTAGGCGCAACAATACGCTACAACCTCAAAACAAAATTTCCACTGGTGATAGAAGCTGGCCTATTCAGTGGAGCAGGATTTGCTTTCCACAAGGATTTCTGGACAGATCGAATCAATTATGCCGCCAAACTACAAAGCTCTCTCCCACTTGGCCTCAAGCTGTCTCTATCCACTCAGAAATGCAGACCGACCGACACGGATATGTATATGTATGATGCCGCATTCTCTTACAGCGATGACCGATGGCATGCAGAGATTGAGTGCCTCCGAAAATATTACCAAGGTGGGGCTTTCGATCCCGTGTTGGCCTATAATATTTTTGCTTCCTATAGTCTGCCTCTGGAGCAGCGTATCCGCCGGATTTCATTCTTGGCGCGCTACGACTACATGGACGATCACAGCAATGGCAAACTGAATGAAAACGGTCAACTGAATGTAACCGACTACGCGCGACATCGAGCCACAGCAGGGATCACCCTAGGACTTGCTTCCAAGCCGTTTGTTTCAGAAATCCGCATCAACTACGAGAAGTATTTCTATCGCCCCGGTGCCATCGTCAAGCGATCCGAGCAAGACAAATTCCTCATCGAATTCATGGCTCGTTTTTAACTTACATCTGTTAGGAACCCTCGGCCAAAGAGATCCAGTTCAGCCTTGGTATACAATGAGAATCAACTTCCGAAGACCCCTCTATTTGCTGCTTTGGCACAGGGTTTCATCTTTATGCCATGGCAGCTCAAGGTATGCACAGGAGAAAAAGTGAGGTCATGCTCCTTTGTCGAATAAACAGGGCAGGGAGAAGGCAGAAATCTCACGCGTCGGAACTTTTGCTCCCACGCGTCGGAAGAAATTTTCTGACAGGTCGGAATTTCTGTTCTATCCTGAGTCTGATAAAATTCGGATGGACTGAAAAGAAAGACAAGAGCTGGCTCTATATTCGGTCGAGGAGATCTGACGAATGTGGATGAGCGGAAGGAGGAAGAAACAATGCGCTGATGAGGCAATAGTATTCCGGCAACAAACCCTTCTCGCTCCATTGCATTTCAATCCCCAAGAGTTGTGTTGTGGTTGCACAGAGGTCAAAGCCCAAGGCTTCGAGAGAGGGCCGCATCTTGTGCAAATAGCGACAGGGCTTGCCTTGGGAACGTGTACATCGAGACGGAGGGCACCAATGGCAATGCCCGGCAAAAGCAGCCCTTGCCCCACCGAACGTGGTTTCCAGACCGAGCAAGCGGCGATCAAGTTTTTGCCGTTGGCATCGGATTAATCCGTCGTAGAGTTCCTTGGCCTGTGTTCGTCCGGAGAGAATCCATTCGTTAAGCTCAGGATCGGGGTAGAGGCGCGTAGCCAAAATCCACAGGGCATCATAAGGCCTGAGGTAATTCTCCGTAGCAAAACGAAACGGGGGACAAGACCAAGTAAGCCCGTAGCGCGGACAGCTGCAACAGTATTCGATGAAAGTCTCAGGTCTGTGATACTGCTGCACATAAACAGACATGGGCAACACGACTCCGCTATTGACGACCCGATAGCTATCGGATAAGTCAAAAAGTTTATTGTCCAACGGAGTGATGTTGCCCTCTCGACCGAATTTCATCGGGCGATCAATAGATATAATCTACACAAGCACGGCTTTTGATGTATGGCTTCACGAAGTCGTCTATTACACGCTGGTGAAGGGGATGTTCTTGGTAAGCCTTGAGGCAGTTCTCACAATTAAAGTCAGCTTCCAAGGCGAAGTCATACTCCTCTTCATGATTGACGTTGAGCCTTACGGTCAAAGAATTGAGGCTTTCGATTTCCTTGGGTAGAACTTCCAAACTCGTCTTGATACGAAGTAAATGACGTTGCTTATCCCCTGGAGTGGGGAAGCCGTCAAGCGCAAAGAGTACGATGTGTCTTAGCATAGCTTTGTTGGGTTAGTGTGGTTAATTAGCAGAGGCCACTGGCCCCTTTTTCTTGGTGAAAACCTCCAGATCCGACCAGTTGTTCCCACCTCGTATGAGAGATAGCCAATCGATGCGGAGCTTATTTGCCCCACATCCCACTTACCTCTCCCGCGTGGAAAGTGGCATCTCCCGTATGATCTTCTATGTATGAGTCTTTGTAGCCCAAGAAGTACAAAATGCCATCCAATCCCACTGTACTGATTGCCTGTGAGGCACTCTCTTTCACCTTGGGCTTGGCATGGAAAGCGATCCCGAGACCGGCAAGCGAGAGCATCGGCAAGTCATTTGCTCCATCACCTACAGCCACCGTCTGCATCAAGTCCACATTCTCTACCTGTGCTATGAGCCTCAGCAACTCTGCCTTGCGCCTCCCATCTACCACTTCGCCTACATATCGGCCGGTGAGTTTGCCGTCTGCCACTTCCAATTCATTGGCGTAGACGTAGTCGATAGGGTATTTGCTTTTGAGGTAGTTCCCAAAGAAGGTGAAGCCCCCCGAGAGAATGGCGATCTTGAACCCTACCATCTTGAGTGTGCGGAGCAGTCGACCGATTCCTTCGGTCATGGGCAGATTCTCAGCTATATCCTGCATCACGGTAACATCCAACCCCTTGAGCAACGAAACGCGGCGTCTGAAGCTCTCCGTGAAGTCTATCTCCCCTCTCATGGCACTCTCGGTAATGGCTTTGACCTTATCGCCTACACCAGCACGCATGGCCAATTCGTCTATTACTTCGGTCTGGATAAGGGTTGAATCCATATCGAAGCAAATAAGTCTGCGCATGCGTCTGAACATCGATTCTCTCTGGAATGAAATATCGACATTCAGCTTGCCGGAAATATCTACAAAGGCTTTCTGCAAAATCTCCTTGTCCTCCGGCGTTCCCCGCATGGAGAACTCCACACTGGCCAGAGGACGTCGCTCGGTCTCTTGCAGGGGGATACGCCCCGTAAGACGCTTGATAGAGTCGATATTGAGTCCCTGCTTGGCACTGATGGAAGCTATAGCCTCGATCATCTCGGCTGTGATTTGCCGAGCCACAATTGTGATGATATAGCGGTTTTTCCCCTGCAGATTGACCCAGGAAGAGTAGTCATTGTCACTGATAGGAGAGAAACGGATATTAACGTCGAGCTCGTAGCTCTTGAAAAGCAAGTCTTTGAGCAAATCGCCAGAACTGGTATCCTTCGTTTGGAAAAGGATACCCAAATTCAGATGGCTGTGGATATCGGCTTGACCAATATCCAGAATCAAGGCTTCGTGTCTGGCCAAAACTTCCATTAGTTGGGCTGTTACCCCGGGACGGTCTACGCCGCTGATATTGGCCAGTATGATCTTACTCTGTTCTTTTTGTCTTGTCATGTTAGTTCTTCATTCTAAGGTTCGTCCATGTTTGATCGGTTGCCGGTGGCGCAAATGAGGCTTTGCGCACTTTCGGCGAGATCATTCTCTCCAAAGCCTCATGGGTTAAATTTCTTGTGCTATCCTGTAGTTGTTGCGATCCCCCGCCTGCCTACTGATCAATTCCCCGAGGAAACCTGCAAGAAACAGCTGGGTCCCGATGATCATCGCAGTGAGCGCGATGTAAAAGTAGGGCCGGCTCGTGACCAAATGAGAGGTAGAGTTGTTGACAATCGCTACGAACTTAATCGCAAGCACCGCAAAAAGAGCTATAAAACCGATGAGGAATACGATCGAACCGAGTAAGCCGAAAAAGTGCATCGGTTTCTTGCCAAAAGTTGAGGTGAACCACAGCGTGATCAAATCCAGATAGCCGTTAAAAAATCGGCTGACACCGAATTTCGAGCTCCCATACTTACGCGCCTGGTGCTTCACGACCTTCTCTCCAATCTTTGTGTAGCCAGCCTCCTTGACCAGATAAGGGATATAGCGGTGCATGTCGTTGTAGACCTCTATGGACTTGACTACATCCAGCCTGTAAGCTTTGAGACCACAATTGAAATCATGTAGGTTGCGAACCCCAGAGATGCGCCTAGCTGAAGCATTGAAAAACTTGGACGGGAGATTCTTGCTTAGTTTGGGGTCATAGCGTTTCTTCTTCCAACCACTCACCAGATCATAGCCCTGCTCGGTAATCATTTGGTAGAGCTCGGGGATTTCGTCGGGGCTATCCTGCAAATCTGCGTCCATCGTAATGACAACGCGTCCCTCTGCTCGCTCAAATCCACAATGCAGCCCTGGGCTTTTGCCATAGTTGCGCCGAAATCGGATTGCACGAATGGCCGGATTTCCTTTGCTCAGGAGCTCAATTACTTGCCAAGAATTGTCCTTGCTTCCATCGTCTATAAATATGACCTCGTAACTCAAGTTGTTTTCTTGCATCACCCGCCTGATCCATGCTTCCAACTCAGGAAGAGATTCGGCTTCGTTATACAAAGGAATGACTACAGATATGTCCACCATGATTGTATCGGGTAAAGAGATCCAGTACCGTTTGGAATGATTTATCAATTACGCCGGAGTATCGCCGCAACAGGGAGTGAGAAGATTACTCCCCATACCACATTGCTCCACAGATCGTTCACTACACGCTTGATTGGCTCAGTAGCTGTTAAGGCATACTTCATCTGGTCCCACGTATTGGGATCTATCACCGGTCGCAAAACCTCTTCCATTTGCTCCAACATCACTGGCATATGCTGTGGTAGTATGGTTTGGTAGAAATAAAAGTGCGGCAGAGAAACCAATATAGCGGCGAAGAAATACAGAAGAGATCCGAATAACCACGCTTGAGCAAAACTGATGCGCCTGTCGTCTCGATGGTCCCGATATCGCTTGCCAAGGTAATAGGCCACAAAAGGCACGGCCAAGGTAAGAGGTAAGTAAAGAAGGCCTAGGAGAGGAGCGGAGAAGGCACACATTAGGAAGATGTATTTCACAACCCAGTAGCCTCCGAAAAGGAGACCGTAGGTAGCTGCAGCAGCATAGATGTTGGAAGAATTCTGCATTGAGTTAAGCATCATTATTGTTCGCCGCAAAGTTAGCATACTTACCGAGACACATATTAGAATGGATGAGTGAGATTCATCTTGCTTTGGCGTACGTAACGACAATGGAGGATCCTTGACAAGTTTGTTGGCAAAGGGCATAAATCTGCTCCGTGGGGGCATTGATTGTGTTGGTTGGGATCTATTTTGGGAGTTGGTCGAAAAAAAAATGAGGGGGTGTATGTATTTGGTTTAAAGGGGTTATAGGGTATTATTGGGAAGGATATTGAAAAAAAGTTTGGGTAAGATTTGGA
>JAXFND010000012.1:0-18394 GCA_034181285.1 Porphyromonas sp.
AAACTCGCTCGTTATGATATGCCAAATAAAAAGTTTTCTCGCCGGGTCTCGGGGCCTTACGGGTGTAGGCATAAACGGAAACGACCACACCGGATCCGGTGTGGTCGTTTCCTTTTATGCAGAGGGCTTTGAGTCCTCTCTTAGATGCATTCGTCAATTGTCCAGACAAAGGCGCGAAGCCCTTGCTTGGGAGTAGCTTCGTCCAACGTTTTGAGGGCGGATAGCAAAGGCTCGACCTTGCTCTCGTCACAGATCGTCATGATGGCCTCGTTCATCGTTGGCCATGCGTGATTCCCCAAATGTGGCTCCCCGTCTTTCGTTCCCCTACCGCGGACACCATCCCAGTGGGTGTAGCCTCGTAGATTGAGTCGCTCTAGAGTACGAACGATGATATCTCGATAGGCTTGGTTGTATGTGATCATTACCGATTTCATAGGTTTGCGTTGTTGAATGGTTGCATTTGAATTACTTTGGATCGCCTGATGAAGCTCTCCTTCTTTTGCTTCATTGGGCTTCTCCGAAAGCTCTCTTTTTTTGATCCAGTTTGCGGTGGACTTGTTTCCGTTCGCGTTTGATCGTGCGTTTTAGCAACGATGCATAAATGGCCGGTACGATGACGAGGGTAATCAGCGTGGAGAATGAGAGCCCGAAGACAACGGTGATCCCCATTGGTCTCCACATTTCGGATCCTTCGCCCAAAGCGAGAGCCAATGGCAACATTCCTAAGACGGTCGTAGCCGTTGTCATCAGCACCGGTCGTAGGCGAGAGCGTCCGGCTTGTAGGATGCTCTGACGGATGCTTAAACCACGCTCTCGCCCGAGACGGATGTAGTCTATCAACACGATACCGTTCTTTACGACAATCCCCATCAGCATGATCAATCCGATGAAGGACATTACAGAGAAACTTGTATGGGTGATCAGGAGACCCAAAATGACACCGGTAATGGCAAATGGGATAGAGAACATGATGACGAAAGGATCCCTCAGACTCTCAAATTCTGCTGCCATTACAATGAAGACCAGCATGATGATCAATACGAGTAGGACGCCAAGGTCGCGAAAACTTTCTTGTTGGCTTTCAAGCGTTCCTCCGAGCTTGTAGTTGATTCCTTCGGGTATCGTTTCTTTGTTGAGCATTGCCTTTGTATCGTTGGAGAGATCGCTAAGGGCCTTGCCCGGAGCTACCAATCCTTTTACCACTACGATGCGTTGCCGGTCTTTGCGCTCGATCATCGGAGGCATGAATCGTTCTACGATTTCGCCTAGCTCGCCTAGACGGATTCCTTTGCCTTGAGGCGTATAGATGAGGATATTCTCTATATCCTCCAGTGATCTTCTATACTCGGGAGCGAGCTGTACGCGGATATTGTATTCGTCTCCGTCCTCACGGAAGAAGCCGGCTTTGCTACCCTGAATACTGTTGCGTACGAAACTCGATGCGGTGCTCAGGTTAAGGCCGTTCTCTGCGAGTTTGCTACGATCAAAGTCTATTTGATATTCGGGGACATAGTCTTCGCGACTGATGCGGACTTCGGAGCAGGAGGGGAAACTCAGCATTTGAGACTTCAGTTTTTGAGCCAGGGCATCGGTTTTTGCGAAATCGTGCCCGTAGATCTCTACATTCACAGACTGTTGGCCTCCGGCTCCTCCTCCCTGTTCTCCTCCGGCAGTGACCTTGTAATTTCTGATTTGAGGATAGTCTTTGAGCGTTTCTCGAATCCCATCAGCTACCTCTACCATATTTTTCTTTCGGTCCTGAGGCTCTGTCAGGCGTATGTTGTAGTTGATGATGTGCGAGCCGTTGCTCTGCATTGCCGCAAATGCATTGCTTGCATCGGCTTGCCCTACAGAGTATTGGCAGAGGTCTACTTCCGGAATTTCTTTGGCCCATCGATCGTAGAGTTCATTGCCCAGCCTGCGAGCCTCGGATACGGATGCCCCTACCGGCAGCTCTACCTGTACTGTTACATAAGAGTTGTCCTGTTGGGGGAAAAACTCTGTTTTCAACAGGGGAAAGAGGCCAAGGCTGATTACAAAGAGGAGCATCGAAGATACGATGACTATAGCTCGCCTGCGTACAACGGCACGCAGTGTGCGTGCGTAGATCTGCTCAAATCGGTTGAGCAATCGCTCGACCGGCCCGAAGAGCTTTTCTTGCAGCTTGGATTTCTTAGGGATGCGTCTGAGGAGTTGCGCGCTCAGGGTGGGGGTCAGGCTCAGTGCCGCAATCGTGGAGACGATCATGATGATACTGACAATCCAGCCGAGTTGTCGGAAGAGAATACCAGTCATACCCGTCACCAAGGTGAGAGGGAGAAACACGGCCAGCATCGTTAGGGTGGAGGCTACTACCGATATGCCCACTTCATTGGTCGCATGGATAGCTGCTTGCTTGGGATAGGCACCTCTCTCTATGTGGGTCGTGATATTCTCCAAAACCACAATGGCATCGTCCACCACCATACCGATGGCGATGGAGAGAGAACTGAGCGATATGATGTTGAGCGTATTGCCGGATAGATACAGGTATACAAAGGATCCTACCAAAGAGATGGGGATAGTGAGGACAATGATGAAAGTAGCCCTCCATCGTCCCAAGAAGAGTAGTACAACTAAGAATACGACAAGAAAAGTGATGTAGATCGTTTCTTTGAGACTGTTGATTGTATTAACAATGTAGCTTGAAGTGTCGTAGATGACTCCTACTTTGACATCCGAGGGTAGTGTCCGCGATATTTCCGGCAGTCGATTCTTTACGTCTTGTGAGATCTGTACCGAGTTGGCCCCACTTTGTTTGTTTATGACGAGGACTGCGCTTCGCTTGCCATTAGCATAGCTTTCTTGTTGCCTCTCGGCAGTCCCGTCAATTACTTGGGCAAGGTCTTTTACATAGACGTTTCGTCCCTGTATACTCGTAACCACGAGGTCCTTGATTTCCTCAGGGTCCTTGAGTTCTCCTTGTACACGTAGAGATAGTGTCTCTTGGCCAATATCCACAAGACCGGAAGATATGGATCTATTCTCAGCCATGATCACACGGCTGATCTGTTCAATGGAAATGTGATAGGCTTCCAGTTTGGCCGGATCGCAATTGATGAGGATCTCGCGATCTATTGTCCCTCCTTTGGACACGGCACCCACTCCATCAATGCGGGCGAGTTCGTTTATTACTTGGTCTTCGAGAATCTTGTCCAATGCCTTGATGCTACTATTAGCTTCAGCGTATAGGATCATGATCGGAATATCATCGGCCCCAAAACGGAAGATGGAGGGTTTGCTTACATCTTCGGGTAGGCGGTTAGCTATCATGTCGAGTTTGTCTCGGACATCATTGGTTGCTTCGGCGATGTCTACACCTTCTACAAATTCAAGTGAGATGATGGAGATGCCCTCTTTGTTTCTACTGGAGATGTGTTTCAGGTTGCTCACCCCGTTGAGCACATTTTCAAGAGGCTTGGTTACATTGGTTTCTACATCCGAAGAGTTTGCTCCCGAGTAGGTCGTGAGCACCATAATGCTATTGCTTTGAAACTCTGGGTAGAGGTCTATTGGCAACTTGGCCAAGCTGAAAACTCCTAAAATGATAAGAGCAACAAAAACCAGGATTGTGGTGACTGGTTTCCGAACGGCTGTTTCGTATAAACTCATACTTGCTCCGAGTTACATGAGGCTTTACCTCGCTTTTATTGTTACTTCTTGCCCATCTTTGAGGTTTGCAGCTCCATGGGCTACGACGATGTCCTTTTCCTTCAATCCATGAGTGACCTCGGTGAAGGAATCTCGTTGTATTCCTGTTTCTATTGAACGTCTCTCAGCCTTCCCGTCGTTGAGTACGTAGACAAATCGCTCTCCTGTTCCGGCTAACTTATTGATGGCGCTTGTTTGTACGACCAATACATCTTTTTCTCCTATGTGTAGATTGGCACGAGCGTACATTCCAGGGCGTATCAATTGCTTATTATTGGAGACTTCCACTTCTACACCGAACGTATGACTTGTCGGGTCGATGGTTGGGTAGACAAGTGACACGTGCCCATCGAATGTTTCATTTGGGAAAGCCTCTACGCTTACATCCACAGGCATTTTAGGTTTTACTTGTCTATAGTAGCCCTCCGAGATGTTGAGTTTGAGTTTGACCGGGGAGATTTGCTCTACCACGTAGATGGGGAGTTGTGGGGAGGACAGATCTCCGTTGTCATAATTGCGAGCAGTGACGACGCCACCTATGGGGCTGCGTAATATCGTATTCTCCAGCATACTGTAGTACTGGCTGCGTGCAATGTCGAAAGTACTTTTGCTTTGGTCCCACTTCGCCTTTGCCAATCCTCCGACCTTGTACAACTCGTCTGTCCGTTTAAACTCAAGTTCAGCATTATCCAATTGCACTTTTAGCCGATCCAGATTACTGTTGTCCAGCTTGGCCAATACCTGTCCTTTTTTTACGATGTCACCCACTTCTACCATCATGCGCTCGATACGCAAAGGTGTTTGTGGAGAGATATTGTTCTTCACCTTGGACTGCACGATTGCTGTGAATGTTTCCGTGACATCTATCCTTAAGCGGATGACTGAGGTTGTATCTACAATGTGTACGGAGGCTTGATTGTCTGTATCTGTAGATTTGGATGCTCCGCTCCCGCAAGCAGTCGTTAGGCCAATGGTGAGCGGTATGTAGGAAATAGCCTTGAGGATATGACTTTTCATGAGACTAAGATGGATATTATTCAGTTGATATTTCAGTCCTTTCTCTCGTTGTATTCTTTAGGGATTCCTTTCCCTGTTAGCTTTTCCAAGGCGAACATAGCCGTCATGAATTCATATACGGCCTGATCCTCGTTGAGTCGAGCTTGTAGTAGCTGCAGATCTGCATCATTGACTTCTAGTAGGGTACCGGCTCCGCTCTCGTATCTTTTGCGAGCGATTGAGTAACCCTTCTCCGCTGCTCCTACAGCTTTGTGGGCTGCTCCGTAGCTCTTGATAGCTGTTTCCATTCGATCATTCTGTTGATCAATGGCTAGGGAAATCTGTCTTTGCGTGTCTGTTCGCTGCAACCGTAGCATCGTGAGATCAGCATCCGCTTGCTTGACCCCGAAATATCGTTTCCCACTGCTGAAAATGGGGATTGAGAGTTGGAAGTTCAGCGCAGCATTGGGTGTCCAAAGTTTGCTCTCGGATAGTTTAAATTCATTGTTCATGTATCCATAACTATAGTTGGTAGCGACAGATAACGTTGGGAGATATTCCCACTGTTTGATGCGTTTGCTCTTCACCAAAAGGCTGTCTTGGATCGCTAACTGACGGAGCGAAGAGTTGTTGTCAAAGTTGGTGTCTCTATTGAAATAGGCTTGGTAAAGCCGGTTGGCGTAATCGCTCAAATGCTCGGTGAGAACGATGGGTGTGTCTGGATCTATGGCAAGTAGGACACACAGTCGTTTCTTGGCCAATCGGCTACTCTGTTCGGCTTTGAGCAAATTTGGCTCGATATTCATGACTTGTACTTCAGCGCGCAAGCGATCGAAATCCGCAATCAGCCCTTGTGCAAATTGATCCTCGATTTGTTTGTAGTTACCGCGAGCATTGTTGTAGCTAGCTAAGAGGACTTCGCAGGATCGCTCTGCTAATAGTGCGGCCATATAGGCTTTGCGTATCTCTTCTACCATATCAATTTTGGCGGAGCGAGCTTTTTCTAGGCTGAGTGACATTTGAGAACTACTCATGGCTATACTTTCCCATAGTTGCGGAGCTATGAGAGGCATTGCTGCGGTAGCCGAAAGCTGCAAATTGTGTGTTTGTCCCATTTCTATACCGCGAGGCTCCGGCATTCCAGGCATTTGCAAGAAGATGACCGGTTTCTTAAACGTGTAGCTATATGAGATCGAGCCATCGATCTTAGGGAAGAGCGATGCAATCTTGTCTCGATGTGCATAGGCTTGTTTTTCCACGGATATATCAGCTATGCGCACAGACGTATTTTCACTGAGGCCGATGTGTAAAGCGTCTGCAAGACTGAGTTGGAGGCTGTCTGCCTCATGAGCTATCTCTTCCCGTTCTTGCCCCCAAAGAGAGAGGGGACAAACAAAAGAGGTTACCAAAAGAATGTTCCAATAGAATCTTTTCATTTGACTTGATTCGTATGTTTCCGTACTACAAATACAGATTTGATGTGAAAAAGTTCAATTTGCTACTTAAAAAAGAATAATCCCGAGCTTTCAAAATGGATACTGGCTCTTCGGAAGCCTTAAAACCTATCTTCTCTCCGGTAGGGAGAGAGTGATGAGGAGGCTCAGCTTTAGTCCTTGGTCCTTTTTATTGACACTGTTGAGAACATGATTGCCTCTCTCCTAAGTAGATCTTTTTCTCAGCTTCAAAGGGGAAGAAAGAGGAGGCCTTTTTAGTGATAGGAGCGGTCAACTATTACCGCTGTGCCCGAAGCCTCCCGAAGCTCTTTCGCTTTCACTTAGCTCCAGACAAGGCTCCCATGCGACTTTGTGGTAGGTGGAGATAACCATTTGTGCTACTCGGTCTCCATCGTTTATCACGAAATCGCAGTCGGAGAGATTAATTAAGATCAATCCAATCTCCCCGCGGTAATCTGCATCTATGGTTCCGGGAGTATTTACGAGGCTGATGCCATGGTTAAGAGCCAAGCCTGATCGAGGGCGTATTTGTGCTTCATAGCCAGGGGGAAGCTCGATAGACAGCCCAGTAGGGATGAGCTTACGTTGCATCGGTGCCAGTACAATGGGTTTGGATAAGAATGCCCTTAAATCCATTCCTGCCGATAGGGTTGTAGCGTAGGAAGGGAGAGGATGATGGCTTCTGTTCACAATCTTGATTTTCATTTTGGCTGACGCATTTGTTTGGAAGAGGCTTCCAAACATAGATATATCCTAACTTTTGCCCTTGCGAGAACAAAGGTAAGAGATTAAGGGAGATTTGAGTTGAGATAGTTGTGCGGCGAATGTGGACCGATTTTCCGTATAACAAGGAAAGAAAAGCAAGCGAGAGGCCCGTCTCCTATCAAGGAGGCAAACCTCTCGCAATATCAATCCCTCGAGATGTCGGTTATCAGTGAGCTACCTGTATACGAAGAGTACGGTTTGCTACCCTTATTAGGTACATACCGTTGGCCAAGTCTTGAACTCCGAACCTGTAGCTTCCCTCGAAAGAAGCTTTATGTACAAGCTCTCCACTGATGTTGTACACCTCCAGATTCTGAATGCCTGCAGCTTCCACAGTTACTTGATCTTTTGCAACGGTCGGATAGGCTTTTGGCAGGTTTCCTTCAATTTCTTCGATCGCCAAGTCTGTCGGATCATCCACAAGATGTTTCTTCATCCACTCTTCGTAGGTGGCCGTACCCTCCCCTTCCGGAGCGTTAAGTACCCAATTGTCGAGATTGTTCGGATCTGCGTCTGGATCTACCAGCACTCCTCTAATGTTGTCATAAATTTCAGGAACCCATCTCCGATCTTTGAGTATTTTGAGGGAAGCCTTGGCTATATAGTTAAGATCTTCTCCCGAATTGTCTCCCAGTTGGATCGACCCCGGTTTCATGTCTTCTTGATTGCGGTTGAACAATGCAAGTATGATGCGATGCATTGCGTTGGCATCTAAGCGATTTCTTGCCAAATCCACTGCTTCCAACGGGAGTTGCTTGGCAGGCATTCGCACATCCATCAGGCTGTTGTCAGACAGGTATAGGAAGTGGAGGTGTACCAACTTTGAGAGATCGAGTTTTGTCAGGTAGTTATTTCTTTGCAACCCCAACGTTGTAAGGTTTTCCAAATCCCCGAGGTTGATGTCCGTTAGGGCAGAGCAAACGACTTTCAGCATTCGCACATTGGGGAAGAGGTACATATTCGCCTTAAGATTTTGCTTCTTCTTTGGCTGTATGTTTGGACCGGAGTAGAGACCTTCTCCCACCTCATAGGTGCCGTTGAGATTGAGGTCAATCCAATTCCCTTCGTAGCCATTCTCCAAGATATTGGTCAGTACCTGAATGTTCCAATCTCGCTCCATTGAGGGGATCGGCTCATTCGGATCCAATCCGTAGGCTGAGGTCAATTCGACTTTCACCATACCCTCCGTTTTGTACTTGTCGGCAGGGTTTTGGGCAAGTCCCTGGGCAGAAAGCAGCAAAGCCCCCGAGAGGAAAGCTCCGATTCTAAATAGCATAGAATGTTTCATTTTTCGCAATGTTGATTGTGCATTAAACAATGTAGCTTCTTGGTCCCAAGCCGGGTCAAACACGGAATGCCAGCATTCGAACTCACTCGATCCCATGAGAATGCTATCCGCAAATGTATAGAAAAAATCCAATAATCAATCGTTTGTCCTGTGGTAGGGTTGAAAATCTTCCATCGTGCGGAGAGCTAGCTGGTTGCCGTTCCACTCTGCCCAGGAGTCGTACTGGATCCAATCTCCAAGGATCAAAGCTCTTTTTTCGTTTGGCAGCAGCATATCTACGAGCAGGTGTCGGTGTCCGAAGATGAAGAAGTCGATTTGAGGTCGGAGCTGTGAATATTCTTTTGCCTTCCGGATGAGCCATTCGTTTTCCACCTCAAAATAGTCATTGATGTAGCTGTGTGGCACGCGTCCTTCGGTGTGCATCCGAAGGCCCTTATTACGTGATTGCAGAGAGAGGGCGTGAGCTATCCCGACGGTCCAACGAGGGTGGACTGCTGCATACAGCCCTCGGAGGAACGGGATGCGGAATATGCGGTAGAGTAAGTCGTTGATTTTTCGTTCGGATCGGTATTCCTCATCTCCATGTGAGAGGAAGAATCGTTTACCTCTATCCTCGAATTCGATAGCACGATGGTGGATTTTTGCTCCCAGCTCCTTCTCAAAATAATCCGTCATCCACAGGTCGTGATTGCCGGCCATGAAGTGGAGCTCGATGCCCTCATCTGCCATTGTAGCGCATTGCCCCAAGAATCGGACAAACCCTCTGGGTACGACATGTTTGTATTCGAACCAATAGTCGAACATATCTCCCACGAAATAGATGGCTTTTGCCTCAGGGCTGATATGCTTGAGCCAAGCAACGAGCTTTCGCTCAACGGCTAATGGGTCTCCGTGAAATTGCGATCCCAAGTGGGCGTCTGAGACAAAGTATATTTTGTTTCTCATGCAGATTGGTCCGGAGAGGACTGTCGTATCAAAGGAATCCCAATTCTAGCAGAGCTTCTTCGCTCATCATTTCTTTGCTCCATTCCGGATCGAACGTAATCTCTACAGTCACATCATGGATTCCTTGGACACTGCCTACTTTCATCTTCACATCTTCGACAATGAAGTCTGCCGCTGGACAGTTGGGGGCTGTGAGGGTCATGGTAATATGGGCTGCACCATTCTCTTTAACCTCGACCTTGTAGATGAGCCCGAGGTCGTAGATATTGACCGGTATCTCGGGGTCGTAGACAGTCTTGAGCATTCCTACTATGTCTTCTTCTATTTGTAGAAATTCATTTTCCATACGTCCGTTTCGATTGGTTGTTGGTCCACTTTACGACAGCTAAAATAGCACAAAGAAGCGACAAGCCACAAGCACTCTCAATCCAAGAGGGCCGGTTGCTTGTTGCTTCCGCTTTGTTTGGCCTTTATACGACGGTTGCTTGGTTACTGTTCGCCTGCTTTTGCTTCCAATTGTTGGTGGAGCTTGATTACCTCCTCCATTCCGATACCCAGTTGCTTCATTTCACCGAAGATGGCCGGTAGGATTTCTTCGACAAACGCTTTCTTGCGTTCAGCTGCAATAAGCTCGGCAGCTTGGGATGAGACATAGAAGCCCATTCCTCGCTTCGAGTAGATGATTCCAGCCATCGAGAGTCTCTCGAAAGCTCTCACCACGGTGTTGGGGTTTACCTCCAACTCCGCCGAAAATTCTCGCACGGAGGGGATGCGCTCATCCACTTGGTATTCCCCGAGCATGATACGGTCTTTGATCAGTTCGGCAGCACGAGTGAATAGGTTGATATGTTGTATATCCTTGATGTTCATATCTGTTTTCGTCTAAGCAAATAGTAGGATAGGCAGAAGAAGAATAGGACGAGTACCCAGAGACACGCGATTGTCCAGTTGGTGTAGGTGGTTACAAAGACTTCTATTTCTGTTTCTCGGTTTTCTACCGAAGCGAAGAGTACCGAAAAGACATTCATAGGAACGAGGATGCTCACCCCCATGATCCCAACCCAAGAGAGAGCACTCACAATGTATTTGCGAAAGGCAATACAGCAAGTGAAGGCCGTAGACAACTCGTAGGCGATGAAGGCCATGGGATTTAGTGGATTCAGTGTTGAGGAAAACGAAAGAAGGTCTATTATGCCATAGCTTGAGGAGCCGTTTGTGCCTGTACCATATGAGATCACAGAGCCGCCATTAACTATCCAAAGGAGAGTGTAAGCCAGTTGGTTGGCCAGGAGAGCAAAGATGAGATAGATGAAGCCGATAATCCAGATACTGATGAATTTCTCCGCTGTAGAAGCCGGTACGATGGGGTAGGCCATCGGATTGGTAGTGTTTACTCTTCTGTTGAGGTAGTAGGTGAATGCTACGTAGAAGACGAAGAGACAAAACAGCAGGTATTGGACATGGTCGTAGTGCATGGGCTCTACATAGTTGGAGGTGAGGAAGAATAGCTCCTTGCCACCGAAGATGAGCCCGACCACCACGAGACTGAGGGTGAGGAATGTCTTGGCGTTGCAATATATTTCCATGTAGAGGAGCTTGCCAATACGGGCAAAGAATCCGTCTCTGAAGTTAGTTTGTTGGATTGCTTCCATAGTGAACATGTTTGTGAGGATGGGTTGATAAATCCGAGTTCTGTGCTTAGGGCTTCCTTAGTTGTTCGGCAAAATGTTGCGGGTTGCTGATCATGCCGTTGAAGAATAGCTCGATGGAGAAATACTCGTTCATATTGCAGTCTTCATGAGATGGGTACACTCCCATTGTTCCCATGGGGGTAAGCTCGCTGTAGAGAGGAGCTTCGTTTTCTTCTTTGCAAAGGGCGAAGCGAAATTTTTGGCTCAGTCGCTCAATGGTTTCATTGCATACGATTCGGTTTTGCTCCAGCATCACAATCCGATCGATCATAGACTCCAAGTCTCGCACTTGGTGAGTGCTGATCAGGACTGTCTGATCTGAATCCATGTATTTGGCCATTAATTGACGAAAAGCAGCCTTGGAAGGAATGTCCAAGCTATTGGTCGGTTCGTCCATTAGTAGGAGTGGTGTACGCACGGCCAAGGCCAGGGTGATTGCGACTTTCTTCTGTTGCCCCTGTGATATTCGTCCGAGGAGCATATCCTTGTAGACGTCGAGCGTCCGCAAAGCCTCTTCAGCCACCCGAGAATCGTAACGGGGGTAGAACTGCCCCATAGTATCGAGATATTTCCCCACACTAATGGTTGGCGTGGAGACAATCTCGGGTAGCAAGAATACTTGCTGGAGCAGTGTCGGCTTCCTGCTGGAACTCGGCATCCCCAGGACACTGATCTCTCCTCGTTTGGCAATGAGGCTGCCGGCAATTAACTTGAGCAAGGTCGTTTTTCCTTCTCCGTTTTTTCCGAGCAAACCGCAAATAGATCCTTTCGGTAGGCTGAGGCTGAGCTCCTCAAAAAGGTCTCGACCTCTCCGATAGCGGAAACAAATGTTTTGAATGTTGATCATAAATTTTCCGGTTTATGGGTGTTTATCTGTATTGGGCCAATTTGTAATCATGCGCAGTTGTCTAGTCAGTTATGGTGATACGCTGCACTAATACACAGCAAATGTAGGCAAAGTTTTTATTCCGACAAATCCGAGGTAGAAAATTCTAATTAGAAAACAGGTTGATTTGCTTGATTGGATGAAATGGCTTCATACAGAGGTCTTTTGTTCCTTCGGAAAAGCATGTAAATTCTCTCCCGTGACAGCAAAATTTCTTTCCCGTGAGAGCAAAAACTCCGACGCGTCGGAGCAAAATGTACGATGGGAGATCTTTTAAGCCTGGCCTTCAGTGAATTTGCAGGGATGGTCGTAGTCGATATTTGGGAGGGCAGAGATGCGTTGTGAGAGGGCGGCTACAAACGAGCGACCTCCTCTCGGCTCAATCGTAGCCAAGAGGAGGTCGCAACAGAAATAGGTAGGGCAACGGCTTAGCCGAAGTCGTCGAAGTAGAGTTGTTCGCGTGGTACACCCAAATCTTCAAGCATTGCTTTTACGGCATTCGCCATCGGACCCGGACCACACATGTAGTACTCGATATCTTCGGGAGCCTCATGTGTCTTGAGATAGTTGTCCAGGATTACCTGATGGATGAAGCCCGTATAGCCAGTCCAGTTGTCCTCCGGCTGAGGATCGGAGAGGGCAATGTGAAACTCGAAGTTGGGGAACTCACGTTCTATCTCACGGAAATCCTCTTCGTAGAAGATCTCTTTTTTGGATCGGGCTCCATACCAGTAAGATACTTTGCGCCCTGTCTTGAGTGTCTTGAACAGGTGCAGGATGTGTGCTCGCAGGGGAGCCATACCAGCCCCACCACCTATATAGAGCATTTCTGCATCAGTGTCTTGAATGTGGAAGTCTCCATAGGGACCACTCATGCGCACCTTATCTCCCGATTTGAGTGAGAAAATATAAGAGGATGAGATCCCGGCCGGGACCCCAGCAGCCCATGTGCGAGTATTCCGGTCTATGGGAGGCGTGGCAATACGTACGTTGAGGGTGATAATATTCCCTTCGGCTGGATAATTGGCCATTGAGTAGGCCCGCACGGTTTCTTCATCATTGCGTGAAGTCAAATCCCACATCTTGAGCTTGTCCCAGTCCTCCCGGAATTTATCTTCCACTGCGATATCCGAGTACTTGATATCGTACTTCGGGATTGTAATTTGTGCATAGCTACCGCTTTGGAAGTTGAGAGATTCGCCCTCCGGAAGGCGTACCACAAACTCTTTGATGAAAGTCGATACATTGCGATTGGATACCACCTCACACTCCCATTCTTTCACTCCAAAGACACTCTCGGGGATCTGGATGGACATGTTTTCCTTCACTTTGGTCTGGCAAGCCAGTCGCCAATGATTATTTTGCTCCTTGTAGGAAAAATGTGGTAGCTCGGTAGGTAGCAATTCGCCGCCTCCTTCTTCTACCCTACAGCGGCATTGCCCACAGCTTCCCCCACCTCCACAGGCCGAGGAGAGGAATATGTTGTTGGACTGCAGTGTATTTAGGAGTGTCCCTCCGATGGGTACATCCACGTCCTTTTCTCTGTTGATAGTGAGCTTTACAGTACCTGATGGCATCAATTTACTCTTGGCAAATAGCAATGCGACCACCAGAATAAGTGTAATGAGTACGAAGACGGCTACACTCGTAATTATTATTTGCATCATAATCGGTTTGGACAGATCTTATGGATTAGACTTATTCGGGTCTTAGAGCTTGACGCCGGAGAAGCTCAGGAAAGCGATCCCCATCAGACCTGTAATAATAAACGCAATCCCTAGCCCGCGCAAAGGCTTGGGGATATCTGAATACTGTAGTTTCTCGCGGATTGCAGCCATGCCCACGATGGCCAAGAGCCAGCCAATCCCCGAACCGAAACCATAAATGGCAGCGGCTCCGATGTTGGGGAATTCGCGCTGTTGCATGAACAAGGAGCCTCCGAGGATGGCACAGTTTACGGCAATCAATGGCAAGAAGATACCAAGGGAGTTGTACAGCGATGGGCTGAATCGCTCGATCACCATCTCCACTAGCTGAACAAACGATGCTATTACGGCAATGAAAATAATGAGCGAAAGGAAACTCAGATCGATACCGGCAAAGCTGTCGCCCAACCACGAAGCCAAAGCTCCGCTTTTGAGGACATAATTTTCAAGCAGGTAGTTGATCGGGAGTGTGCAAACCAATACGAATGTTACAGCGATACCAAGTCCGATAGATGTCTTCACGTTTTTGGAGACGGCCAAGTAGGAGCACATCCCCAAATAGAAGGCGAAAATCATATTGTCCACAAAGATCGAGCGGACAAGCAAACTGATGTAATCCATAATCTGTAGTTAGCTTTTATAAGAGTGAGGCGCCTCTATTTATTTTTCTTCTTGCAAATCCTTGTTGCGAGAGCGATGAACCCATACGATGCAGGCAGCTAAGATCAATGCCATCGGAGGCATTACCATCAGACCGTTGTTGGCATAGCCGATTTCATAGCAAGCTTCGGGAATTATGCGCATTCCAAGCAGAGTCCCTGACCCGAACAACTCTCGAAAGAAACCGATCACGATCAAAACAAGTCCGTAACCGGCCCCATTGCCGATGCCATCGAGAAAACTTTCCCAAGGACCGTTACCTAAGGCAAAAGCCTCTAGACGCCCCATCAGGATACAGTTGGTGATGATCAGACCAACGAATACCGACAGTTGTTTGCTTACATCATAAGCGTAGGCCTTGAGCAACTCATTTACGACAGTCACCAGCGCCGCTACGACCACCAACTGCACGATGATACGGATGCGAGCAGGAATAGTTTTGCGCAAAAGTGATATAATGACATTGGCAAAGGCCACCACGATGGTAACCGATATAGCCATTACGATCGAAGGCTCAAGTTTGGCTGTCACGGCCAGAGCGGAGCAGATACCAAGCATCTGCACGACTACGGGGTTGTTTTTGCTTAGCGGCCCGAGAAGGATTTCTTTGTTTTTTTTATTCCAGAGTGCCATTGCCTTAGTTTTTTTCGATTTGCAGGGAGTCGGCTACAACTTCTTCTCCTTGTGGGGAGACATCGGAGGTTGCCGAAGATTGGTGCCGTTTGGATAAAAATGCCACGAAAGGCTTGATGCAATCTTGCAGCATGTTGTTTACGCCATTGCTGGTGAGAGTGCCTCCAGAGATCCCGTCCACATAGGACTGATTTTCATTGATTGGTTTTTTCCCTGGTTTTACCACAGCAATGCTTAGGAATTCCTCTTCGGAGAAAAGATGTTTGTCAGCAAACTGACCGATAAATTTGGCCGTGGTGATCTCAGCCCCAAGTCCTGGAGTTTCGCCTTGGTGTCCGAAGTCAGCCCCATAAACGGTATTGCCATCTTCGTTAATGGAGATGTAGCCCCAGATTGGCCCCCAAAGACCCGCACCGTTGAGAGGTACGATGTATTTTGTATCGCCTTCGACTTCCGCAACGTAGAGAGGCATCGCCAACTCGCTGTTGCCTTGCTTGTGCATTTCCTTGTACATGTTGGCAGTATTGAGATCAAACGCTTTGTTGTTAGCAATCAGATCTCCTTCAAAACTCTCTTGGATGGAGCCATCGAGTCGCACCAAAAGTTCTTTTTTGATGACTTGCTTGTACTTGCCAATGACAGACGTTTTGTCTTGCACGTCGATTCTTACTGAACGCAAGATCTGCTGCATCTTGTCTATTTTCACATTGTTGCTTTGTGGCTCCTTGAGTGCTTGTGCCGTGAATGCCAATGCCACTGCCACGAGCACGACCATCACTGTAGCGTAGATGATCGTATATGAGTTACTTTCTCTGTTCATGATTCAAATGAGCATTGATTAGGACTTTGCTGTCGCTTGTTGGGTTTTCCGAAGTCTGCGCTTGCGCATCCGGATGTTGGCATCTACCACGAAGTAGTCGATTAGAGGTGCGAAAACATTCATCAGAAGAATGGCTAGCATCATCCCCTCGGGGTAACCCGGGTTGAGAACACGGATGAAGACGGCCATCAAGCCAACTAAGAAGCCAAAAATCCACTTACCTATTTCCGTCCGCGATGAGGTGACAGGGTCAGTAGCCATAAACACCAAGCCGAAAAGAAATCCGCCAAGCATGATATGCTGAAGGGGGCTAACCATCATGGATGCAGTGCCGCCAATCCAGTTGAATACGAAGGCCATAAAGGAAGCTCCGACCAGCCCGGACAACATGATCTTCCAGCTGGCAATGCCTGTCCAAATCAGGATTATAGCTCCGAGGAGAATTGCAATTTTGGAGGTTTCGCCAATTGACCCCGGAATGAGGCCGAGGAACTGATGCCACAGGTCAAGAGGATGCCCCATGATGTCGTGCAATTGGTTAGCGATAGGATTCACCGTATCGGTCGATACTGCAATTTGCCCGAGCGGAGTTGCTCCAGAGTAACCATCGGCTATCGTGCCAGCTCCAATCCCAAAGCTCGAACTTGTGCGTACAAACACCTCGTCTCCACTCATCTTGCCTGGATAGGAGAAAAAAAGAATTGCACGCGTTACCAACGCCACGTTGAAGATATTGTAGCCGGTGCCTCCAAATACTTCCTTGGCAAAGATCACGGCTAAAGCTGTGGCTATGGCGATCATCCAAAGGGGAGTGTCTACAGGTACGATCATTGGAATGAGAATACCCGAAACAAGGAAGCCTTCCTGAATTTCTTCGTGTTTCTTTTGAGCCACGGCGAATTCGATTCCCAGACCGACAGCGTAGGATACGACAATCTTGGGTAACACGGCTAAGAGGCCAAACACAAAAAGACTCCAAAAGCCAGTCGCTTCCAATTGACCGATGGATAGGTAGTGCTGGTATCCGACATTGTACATACCGAAAAGAAGAGCCGGTATCAGTGCTACGATCACAACGGACATGGCCCGCTTGGAGTTCACTGCGTCGTGGATGTGTACCCCGGACTTTGATGTCGTGTGTGGTACAAAAAGGAACGTCTCCAACCCATCGAATACCGAACCAAGAGCAGAGAACTTGCCACCTGGTTCGAAGGCCGGCCTCATCTCATCTAATTTCTTTCTTAGAGCTTTCAAAGCAAGATCATTTATAGGGTTCACGATCAGTTGATTTCCTTGTATAGCATGTCCAGAGCATCTCGCACGATTTGCTGTATTTCGATCTTGGATGTATCTACAAACTCGCAGAGAGCAAAGTCTTCCGGAGCCACCTCGTAGACACCCAGGTCTTCCATCTTGGGAATGTCGAATGCGATCATTGCTTTCAAAAGATACTCAGGCAGAATATCGAGAGCGAAGACTTTGTCATATTCGTTGCTCATGATCATGGGCCTTTTCCCTCCATGCAAGCGAGCGTCCACCACATATTCCGTTTTTTTAGGGCTTAGCCATGAGAAGAACGTGCGACTATTGCTGAGTTTCCCAAACCCGGGTGTTGCCCATCCTAAGAACTCGTCTACGTCGTCTCCTTCGGGAATTACAGTGATTTGATCGCAAGACTGGGGGAAAAACGGGTTGGCATCGTCTACTTTGCGTCCTGTTAGTACATCTCCACAGATCACGCGCTTGTGCTCATTGTGGTCTGTCAATTTCCCTTTAAAAGCTTCCGCAACGCGCACACCTGGGAGTACATCGATATAACCCCGTTGTAGGGCATCGCTTCCTGTAATAGCTATCGTACGAGTATAGTCCACTTTGCCTGTGAGTAAAAACCTTCCAATTACCATCGCGTCTGTGGCTTTGAGCGTCCATACAACATCCCCCTTGTTTATTGGAGCGATCTTGTTGATAAGTGTGCCACAAAGCCCTGCGGGGTGTGGCCCCGAAACCTCTACCCGCTCCACATCTTTCAACTGAGAAAATGAACCTTGGGCTACGCCCACATGGACTTTCCCCGTCGTGAGTTTGGAAAGAGCTGTGAGCCCAGCTTGCAGATCAGCTGCCCGGTCAGTTGCTATATAGGGACAATTTGGAGCTAGAGGAGCTGTAAAAGTTGCCGTTACAAAGATGTCTCGCGCGGGCTTCCTGATGTCGGCGATTCGATCAAACGGCCGCTCCCTAAGTAAGCTCCACATACCAGACTTGAGCAGTAGCTCTCGCAATTTTTCTGCTGTTGCCTGCTCCGGGTGTACAGTTTCGAACGCAGCGTACTCGATTGCTGTATCCGGTTTGATTTCAATGCTGAGGATCTTTCGCCTGGCTCCTCGGTTTATTGCCACTACCTCCCCTGACACTGGAGAAGTAAATAGCAATTCTTCCGAACCTTTGTGGTGCATCAGTGGACTTCCGGCCAAAACGCGATCTCCCACATGTACGATAGCCTTGGGTAGCAGACCTGTGTAATCGTCTGGTACCACCGCGTAGGTTGAGCTTGGGAGGAGGGGGCTCAGACGCTCTTCGGGGGCTTTGCCTTTCAGATTAAGACAAAGCCCCTTCTTGATTCTTATATCCTTTGCCATATTTGTAGTTGGTAAATTCGCAATTAGGCAACAAAGATACTCAATAACTTTGTGCTTTCGGACTATCCAAGTGCGTAACTAATAAGCCTAAAATCCGCAACTATCATCCAATACACGATTAAGGGTAGATTTATGAGTCGTTAGTAGCAGCTTTCAGTAAAAAGCAACAGCACAACATCAATATGTAGCCACCATCCCCTTACCCCACGATGCGACTTGAGGTA